>DASRDU010000050.1:0-12904 GCA_035652435.1 Blastocatellia bacterium | reverse complement strand
CTGCGGCAGCGAGTGTCACGGCTGGTGCGCGAGGCGCTGAGTTTTTCAAAGAGCCTGCGCAACCACATTGGCGCGATCAAGTACTTCATCTGCCATTACAATCAGGAGGTTGCCGCCAGCATTACTTTTTCATGACTACCGGTTTGTCCAGCCATTGGCACACGAGCGTCCTTTTGAAGGGCTTTCTGTACGGTCCGGACGGCAACAACTCCGAAGGCGCCGGGCGCTCGCCCACATCACTGCGTTGTCTGGATTGGAAGACCGGCGAGATCAGGTGGACGGAGCCGAAGCTCGGGTTTAACGGGCTGATTTCGGTCGGCGGGAAGCTGCTGGTGCTGACCGAAATGGGAGATCTGGTCCTGGTTGAAGCGTCGCCGGACGGCTACAAGGAGCTTGGCCTGGCACACATTATCGAGGGGAGGACCTTCACGGCCCCGAGCTTCGCCGGGGGGAAGGTATATGCGCGAAACACCAGGGGAGATGTAGTTTCCGTGGATTTGCGCAGCAAGTGAGCTTGCCGACAGCCTTCCTGGCGCGCCTGACAAAATTACTCATGAAAGCAGCCTGGTATGAAAAACAAGGGGCCGCGCGATGTTTTGACCGTCGGCGAAATGGACGAGCCACAGCCGCTCACAGGTGAAGTAGTGATTCGCGTTGCCCTTCAGGCGCCAATCCGGGCGACGTGAAAAAGCGTCAGAATGTATACGGATATGGGGTGCCCTATCTGAGCTTTGCCAAAAAGTCCCGAGTGGCCACAAATGATTGAGTGCCGGGGGCAATGCAACACAGTATGCAGTGCCTTCATCCTGCTTTTTGTGCAAAGCCAGCTGGAACACCAACCTTGGCGCGCCAGCATTGTTCGCGTACTCATCAGGTTTTACCTGACAAATGGACCAATAGTCCCATAGGATTTTGACGACGGCTATGGCGTATCACTTCAAGAATGATGAGGCAGTTCCCGATGGGGTCAGACGGATCGCAGTCGAGCAGATAGATAAGGCGCTTGATTCCCTCAAGCCTGCCGCCCGGGACACCGACAATGCCATTCATGACGCCCGCGTGTGCATCAAGAAGATCCGCGCCCTGCTGCGGCTCTCCCGCGGTGAGTTGGGGAAGAAAATCTACACGACCGAGAATGCCCGCTTCCGGGATGCGGGCCGGAAGTTGTCAGAGGTCCGTGATACGGCCGCCGTCATCGAGGTGATTGACAAACTGACTCAGCACTTCTCGGAGCAACTTTCATCGGGCGCGTTCAGAGGGCTGCGCAAGCCGCTCCTGCAGGAGGCCAGGGAGAGTAAGAAGGATAAAGCCAGGGCAATGGCCGAGGTGGCCAGAACTCTGAGGGCGGCACGCCGACGGGTTAAGAAGTGGCCCGTCAGGCATGACGATTTCACTGCTCTGGCCCCCGGACTGAAGCAGGTCTACCGCGAGGGCCGCCGCAGTTTTGCGGTCGCCTGCGAGCGGCCGAAGGTCAGGAATCTCCATGAATGGCGCAAGCAGGTCAAACACCTCAGGTATCAGGCGAGGCTGCTCAGGCCCCTCTGGCCGAAGATGGTCGGCCGCCTGGCTGACGAACTCGAACGGCTTGGCGATTACCTGAGTGACGATCATGATCTCGCCATCCTGCGTGACAGAATTCTGGAGAACTCGGATGGTGACGATGAGCGGACTGATCTCGAGGCGCTCGTGGCGCTGATTGATCAGCGGCGCGGGGAGCTTCAACTGGAAGCCAGGCTGCTGGGAGAGCGGGTATATGCCGAACAGCCCCGGGCGTTGATCCAACGCTTTCAGGCCTGGTGGGATGCCTGGAGTGCTGAGGTGAAGATTGACCCCATCGCAGCGTCTTAAATAATACTGCCGGAGACGCCTGACAATGCGCCTGACCACCTCAGCCTCGTGGCGTCAAACATCCCGAAGGACTACGCCGAGGAAGTGACCGACTGGCATCAGATGATGCACAGGGAGATTACAAACGCGGGCGAGTTGCTGGCCGAACGAATCGAAGCGGGGTGAGACGCAGGCAACCCGGGATCGGCCGTTGGGCTTTCAAGGCTCGCCCTTTTGATTTTTTTCTGCCTTACGTCGTCTGCCGGATTGGATTTAAGCTGAACGCAGTTATCTCGCATTCACACCGAAGGGAAGAAGTATGCATCAGGATTCGACCGGAACGCTGGAAGTCAAAGATGTGATCAATGAAATCGTTGATCAGGCGATCAGGGATAAAGCCCCGTCGTGGAAGATCCTCTGGTACGCCTTTATCTTTTCTTCCGCCGAAACTCAAGGGCTGCCCGGCTGGGAGATTCAATACCTGACGGACGGCGAACCCGGCCTCCTGACCGGTAAAGTGATGATCAGCGCGGATTCCACCTGTAAAACTGTCAGCGATGATGTGAGGCGGCAGTTGGCTAAACTCAGAATGCGGGTTCGGTATGCGAATTCCCGATCCGCTGCGCGTGGCAGACCATCTCTGTTCGCCTGTGGCTTGAAGTAAAAATAAGAGGCCGGGCGGTTCTGGCCCCTCCTGTTTCAGCGCCTGCGATCAAAACGCTCGCAGCGATTGAATTCCCACCTCGCCTGCGCGAGCCTGAAACGCCGCTCCTGCCCGCGAAGTTGATTGGCTTCACGAACGGCGTTGTTATACTGCGCGCGGCAATGTCTCCCGCGATCTCCTCTGCGGTACTGCCCCAGCGCGCCCGGCGACATCAGTCCCAGCAGGAGCGCCGTACTTGTCAGTCCTGACTTCATTTTTCCTCAGTTAATCGTAGCCAGCGGGAAGGGCCTTGAGGGATGACTTCTTCCGACCGGATGGTTTTATCTGCGGGGAGAGGAACTGCCCCGGAGTCTACGCGCCCGGGGCACGGCGGGTAAATCCGAAGAGGGGACGCCCGCAGGAGACTGGTCAACGGGGCCGGCCCTTCTCATTTCTGATGCCGTCTGTCACACGGCGAAGATGCGATTATCTCAGCTTCATCCTCTTTCGCGTCTGACGAGCCGCCCGGCGGCGTGCAGGGGAAACCGCCTTCAGTTCGGCCGGACGTACTGATGATGACGTGTAGATGCTTTTCTTATTCTCGTTGGCAGCGGATGACGGGGCCTGTTCAGACGGGGGCGGCACGGCACTCGCGCGTTGTCCTGCCGCAATGGCTTCGGGAATTGCCGCTTCCAGCTTCATTCGATTCTCTGTTATCTGCTCAAGTTGCAGGCGCACCTTCGTCCGTTCACTTTCAAGCTGAAGGCGCCTTTGTTCGCGCAATTCCTCAGGCTTGAAGGAGCCGATGTGACTGATCGCGCGCTGGATGTTTTCCGGCTCCAATTCGATCTCAATCTGCCTGAGGCGGGCCTGCGCTTCGGACTCCTGCGCCTGAATGTCTCGAAGCTGCGCGCGTAACTTTTCGACGCGTTGCACTGAATTATCCCGAGCCGGCGGCTCCTGAGGTGTCGCAGAGTAAGCAGGCGTTTTGACCTCCGATACCTGCGCGAATGTTTTGACGCCTGACACTACGATTATCAGAATGATTGCGATTAAATAAGCCCTCATTTCCTCCCCTCCTTAACAATTGTTCGATTTCCTTTCGGGAAGAACGGCTGTGTTATCAGGCATATCTCGGCGCCGCACTCTGACTTCTCCGGCATCTCCAAAACGGTCTGCTGATTTTTGCCGCGACCCTCCTGAAGCAGCTCACCTGTCTGCCGACAGAACATTCTTCCCCTCACCTGATTATGCAGGCAATTTACAGCCCGGAGGCAGGCGGGGGATTTATCGTGTGTGCATTGCCACTCCATACTTCGTCCCAATGATGGGCGGCCCGGTTATAAAAAATCTCCGCGTCGTGAGGGAATCCGGGCGCGAATGACACGTTACCGGGTGAGGGCGAGAAAGGTTCCCCTCCTCAGGCCGATTAACGACCGAACTCAGGGAGATTGGTCAAACGAAGCCGTTAACGGCGCGGATGTTTTCTATCAGAACAAAGGAGACGAAGTGACGAGAAAAACTTTGTACGTGATTGCCGGCGTGGTGCTGGCACTGGTGGGTTCGATGATCTTCAACCTGTCCGAGCGAAACACCTTCGCGCAGATCCGCGGGCCGCTCAGGTCACAATTCAGGACCGATTGCGGGCCGGGGCTGCTGCTCGGGCGCTACGCCTACAAACTGGAAGGCACTTTGCCCGGGACGGGGCCTGTCCGCCTCGTCGGGGTGTTAACTCACTCCCAGGACGATTCAGGCAACTTCGTGCTGAGCGGGGCTGATACATTCAACGCCGACGGTCAGATCATTCCGAGGACGTACATCGGGACTTATGACGTGGCGTTTGATTGCTCGGGGACGGGGAGCTATACCGACAGCCTGGGCCATGTAGTCAATTACAAATTTGCGGTCGGTGAAGCAGGCAACACGCTGTATCTGATCGGGACTGACCCGGGAACCCAGGTCAGTGGCGTCGCCACGAGGATTGATTCCTATTACCCGGAAACGCACGGCGCAGGGACTGGTTTTGCGGCCCCCACCCCGACCGGGATCAAGCCGCAGATCAAGCCCGAGTGACTGGTCAATATGGCAGTGAGAGGGAAACGCGGCGGGCTGGAGGCCGTTTCCCACGCCCGGCGGCCAGGGTACGCCCGGCTGCCATCTCCTTCGCTACGCCGCGCCTCCTCGGCCTGCGGCTCATCGCAGGAGAGGAAGTTAACGGCATTCAGATCCATATTCTCGCGGTGGTGGTCGTGGTTCCTGACGGTCTTCGGGTCGCGGTGTCCGCCCATCATCTGCACCTGTCTCTGACGTTGGCGGAGGCGAGTCTGATTCTGGCCATTATGTAAAAGCAGAATGTGAGGGTGCTGAAGTGACTTCCCTGGTGTCCGATTATTAAAGCGAAACCTGAAACGTTTTGGCCTGAAACGTCACGTACTCCCGTGCGATTAACACACAGAGCTGGAGACGAAGACCATCGTATCTCCAAGGCGAGTGCCGCGCGGACATCATCGAAACTTTTGGAGCTTATAGACCTGCCTGCGCGTATTCCGCTCTGTTTATTACAAAATTGAGGTCGGCTTGTAACCAAACCGGTCCTGCTGAATATTGCAACTCCAGAAGCGCCGCGAGCGATTTGTAACCATATGCCGGTTCATCCGTGTTTGAAACGAGACTTGGCGGCGGCACCAAACAGGAGTCAGGGGGAAACGAAATGACGGATTTGAAGGAAGCGCTTCGGCGACTCAGAAAAACACCTGGATTCACCGCCACTGCGGTGATCACGCTCGCCCTGGGGATTGGCGCCACGACCGCGATCTTCACCCTCGTTCATCAGGTGATGCTCAAGTCCCTGCCGGTCACCAGGCCCGAGGAACTCTGGCGCGTGGGCGACAAAGTCCGCTGCTGCAACTGGGGCGGGTATACGCAGGGCAGCGACGGCAATTTTTCGCTCTTCTCCTATGAAGCTTACAGGTATTTCCGCGAAAACACGCCTGAGTTCGTTGATCTTGCCGCGCTGCAGGCCGGCAATGCGCCGCTCGGCGTCCGCCGCGCAGGGTCGCAGGGACCCGTCGACACGCGCAATGGTCAATATGTCTCCGGCAATTTCTTCCGCACCCTCGGCATCAATCCCTGGATCGGCCGCCTGATGAGCGACGCCGACGATCAGCCCGGCGCGCCCCCTGTCGCTGTCATGAGCTATCACATCTGGAGCGAGAAATACGGCTCCGACCCTTCGGTTGTGGGCGCTGGGTATCAAATCAACGGCCATCTCTTTACCGTGATCGGCGTCGCTCCGCCCGGCTTCTACGGCGCCAGGCTCTCCGGCTATGGCATGCCGGATATCTGGATCCCGACCAACATCGAGCCTCTGCTCGGCGGCGAAGGCCATCGCCTTAAACGCCCTAATGCGAACTGGCTCGACCTCATCGGCCGCATTCGCCCCGGTGTGAATCCCAGGACGCTCGAAGCCAGGCTGCGCGTCGAACTTCAGAGCTGGCTCGCGAGCCATGAGCCCGATATGGAGCCCGGCGAAAAGCAGACCTGGCGTCAGCAAACCCTGAATCTCATTCCCGGCGGCGCCGGCACCGCAGCCATGCGCGACCAATACAAGGATGGATTGAAGCTGCTACTCATCGCCGCCGGCTGTGTGCTGCTGGTCGCTTGCGGCAATCTCGCCAATCTGATGCTCGCCCGCGGTTTGAAGGAGCGTTCGCAAACGTCTCTGCGCGTCGCTCTCGGCGCGTCGCGCGGTCGGCTGGTACGCAAAGCGCTGGTTGAGTCCACGTTGCTTGCCGTCATCGGCGGCCTTTTCGGAATCGGAATCGCCTACGGAGGCAGTAAGCTGATTCTGTATCTCGCGTTCTATAGTGGTGGCGGCCCGACGAGATATGTTCCGGTTGATGCATCGCCTTCCTGGCCCGTGCTTCTCTTTACGCTCGCGGTCTCGCTGCTCACTGGAATCCTTTTCGGCCTCGCTCCCGCCTGGATGACTTCGCATGTTGATCCGATCGAAGCATTGCGCGGCAGCAACCGTTCTGTGCGCGGCGGCGGCTCCCACGCGCAAAAAGCGCTGGTGATCGCGCAAGCCTCGATGTCACTTGTCCTGCTTTCCGCCGCTGCGCTCCTGGGCCAGAGCCTGCGCAATCTCGAGCGCCAGAATTTTGGGTTTGAAACGAAGGACCGCTATCTCGTCTCCATCAACCCGACGCTCGGCGATTACAAACCCGAACAGATGGAGCAGGTCTACCGTCGTATTGACGAGCGCCTGCTGCGCGTCCCCGGAGTGCGCATGGTTGCTCCCGCACTCTATGCCCCCATGAGCGGCGATAGCTGGAACGAAGGCATTCGTATCGCAGGCCGCCCCGAACCCGGGCCCCAGGACGACACCGGCGCCGGCTGGGCCCGCGTCATGCCCGGGTTCTTTGAAACGCTCGGCGCAACCATCGTCCAGGGCCGCTCCCTCGAAGAGCAGGACACCGCCACGACTCGCCCGATCGCCGTCGTCAACGAAGCCTTCGTGCGACGCTTCTTCAAAGACCAGAATCCGATCGGTCAGCATTTCGGCATGGACCGCATTCAGTACGCCAACACCTTCGAAATCGTCGGCGTTGTGCGCGACCTCCGCTACATGACCTATGATTACAAGGAACCTGTCCGCCCGATGTTCTGGCTGCCCGAAACGCAAAGCGTCAAATACGAAGATTCGCAATTCACCACCTTCGACCTCTACTCCCACTTCCTCAATAACATCGTCGTCTGGGCTCCCGGCAATCCGCCCGGCATTGAAGTCGAAGTGCGCAAAGCAATCGCCGGCGTTGATCCCAACCTGGTGGTCTACAGTGTGGATTCGTACTCGAAAGTTCTGGCTGGCGCTTTCAGGCAGCAGAACATGATCGCCACCCTCACCATGCTCTTCGGCGCGCTCGGCCTTGTTCTCGTCACGGTGGGCTTGTACGGCGTGATGGCCTACACCGTCGAACAGCGGACGCACGAGATCGGCGTGCGTATGGCGCTCGGCGCCGATCGCGCTAACGTGGTAGGTATGGTCCTTCGCAGCGCCTTCTTCCAGGTCGGGGTCGGACTCGGACTGGGTATCCCGCTCGCCGTCGCCGCTGGCTGGTTCATGACGAATCAACTCTTCGGCGTCTCCCCCTGGGATCCGTACATGCTCACGATCGCTACATTATTACTCTGTGCCGCTGCGCTCCTGGCGTCATGGATTCCCGCAACGCGCGCCGCGAGCGTCGACCCGATGGTCGCGCTACGCACCGAATAGCTGCAGGTGGCGTCTCATTGCCAATCGGGAAATTTCATGCCTCCAGGGCCGCAAAATAGCGACCGACCAATGGAACATCACTCGAAACAGTCCTGCGATGACGTCAAGCCAGGTCGAACCGGCTTCTCGAATACCTGTGAATAAACGCGATTCACGCCCCGGACAAATCTGATTTTTCCTGAGAATCACCGAAACCCCTACTTCACCCCTTTTCGGGCGACGGTGAAGGGCCGTGCTTCAAGCTCCCGGCGATAGAAAACCCGCGGGCGCTGGACATCCTGCTGCCCCTTTCCCCCGCCCTGTTGCGTCAGCAGCCGTGACTGTTTCAACCGTTCCTGCTGCATCTGCGGCACACGTTCGGCGGCGTATTCCATCCACTCCCGCACGGTCAGCGTGTTACCCGCGGCGGCTGTCATCACCGCACCCGTTTTCAGGGCTTCTTCCACCAGCGCGTAGGTCAGATAGCCATGACCCAGTTGCGATGCCTCCAGCGCGGCCTGGTAGGCCTGTGCCGCCGTCAGGATGTACATCCCTTTCTCGTACGCGAGCTGGGCGAGCCCCCTGGAATTCATCGGGCCGCGCCGCTTCTCTTCGGCCTCGAGCGCCTGCCCGGAGTTGCAGGCGTCTATCACCAGCAGCAGCCGCCCGGCATCCACTTTCTCCAGGGCCTGCTCCAGCTCACGGTCCGAGATGCTGTGCGTCAGGATGGCCTGCAGCCCCGACGCGTCGAGCCTTTCACGCGGCCCCTCGTAGCCAAGGTCGTGCGGCACCAGATAGAACTGATTCCCCGCGGCCGTGCCGTGGCCGGCGAAGTAGATGATGACGGCGTCTTCCGGTTCGGCGCGGGCGAGTCGCTGTAACGCCGCGGGCGCGCCTTCCGGCACTGACCTGGTCTCTTCACCCGCCAGCCGGTGCAATGCCGCCAGCAGATTTGCCCCGGTCGCCTGCTCGTCGAGCAGGGGGACGACCTCTATTCTGCCGAATGCCCCGAGCCTCGTCTGCTGAGCCTTCAACTCCTCGCCGAAGTCCACCGCGTCGGGTACGGCATAGCGCAGATTGAATTGCGGGTTGGCGTACTGATTGACGCCGGCGACGACGATGTATGCCGTGCCCGCGCGTTTCAGGCTCGCGGCCCCGTCGAGCTGCAGCGTCGCGTCGGCGCTCTTGACGTTGTCGCGGTTGAAGGCGTACGCGGTCAGCAGATTTTCGCCCGCGACGACGGGGACGGATGCCTCCAGGATGGTTTTGCCGCCGCCCGGCACCACGTCGCCGCGCCAGACTCGCACGAGCGAGCCGTTGCGGAACAGCCTGACGTCGCGCGCGCCGCTGCCCGCCGGGTGACCTTTATCGGGCGGCGCTTCGGCGACATCGACCCTCACCGTCACGTTGCGTGTGGCCACGCCTGTCGCGGCCTGTTTGTCTGCCAGCGACAGTTTCACGCCGGGCTGCCGGCGGTCGAGCTGCTGAATGTCACGCGCCGCACTGATCTTTTTCCCCGAGAGGATGTCGCCGAGCAGGCCCGGGTAATAGAACTCGTTGAAGAACGCCTCGACCGGCGCGACGTCGAAGGTGTTTTCCGCGAAGCGCCAGAGGATGCTGCCCCACGCCGCCGGCGAGCCGTCAAATAACCCTTCCGGCGTGACGACGATCCAGTCGGCCTTGTCGATGGCGATCAGGCTGGCCAGTTCCCTGCCGGCGGCCACGTCCCACAGCGTCGTCCGGGTGTCCCGGCTGCCGCTCGCCAGAAACCTGCCGTCGGGGCTGAAGGCGACGGAGTTGACGACGTTCGTATGGCCGGTCATCGTGCGCGGCTCTGCCCCGCCCGAAACATCCCAGACCGTGATTACGCCATCCCAGCCCCCGCTCGCCAGAATCCGGCTGTCGGGACTGAAAGCGATGGTCTCAATCTGGGCCAAGCTTTTTTGCAATGCCCTCAGTTCGGCCCCGGTGGCCGTGTCAAAAATTTTGATGTTATTGCTTCCCGCGACGCCCGCCAGCAGTTTCCCGTCGGGGCTGAAGGCCAGCGGTTCGCCCACCTCCTGGAGCAGACGAATCTGCGCGCCGGACCGGACGTCCCATAGCTTGATGGTTGCACCGCTGCCATCCACTCCGGCGCTGGCAATGATTTTGCCGTCGGGGCTGAAGGCAGCCTGAACCACCCTGTCAGAATGCCCGGCCAGTGTGCGGAGCAGCTTCCCGGTTGCCACGTCCCACAGTCTGACGGCTTTATCGTTGTCAGAAATAGCAGCAGTCGCGAGGATGCTGCCGTCGGGGCTGAAGGCCGCGGACTTGATCCAGCCCTGGTGGCCGGCGAAAGCCCGGAATTCTCTGCCGGATTGCACGTCCCAGAGCCTGACCGTTTTATCAATGATCTCACCCGCCCCCGCCAGAGTTTTGCCGTCGGGGCTGAAGGTGATGGCAGTACTTCCAGCTGAAAAGCCTTTGAGTGTGCGCAGTTCCCGGCCGGCGCCGGTATTCCAGAGTTTGATCACTGCGTCGGCCGGGCCGAATCCGCTCGCCAGCGTCTGCCCGTCAGGGTTGAAGGCCACTGCCTCAACACTACTGGAGCGCCCTGCCAGCGCGCGAAGTTCCTGCCCGGTCCTGACGTCGTAGAGTCTGATCGCGTTATCCACCGCTGCCAGTGTCCGCCCGTCGGGACTGAAGGCCACCAGTTGCGCAGGCCTGAAGCCTTGGTTGAATTTGCGCAGCACCCTGCCGTCAGCAGCGTCCCACAACTGCGTCCCCTCAGCGCTGGCGCTCGCCAGCAGTCTGCCGTCAGGGCTTAAGGCGGCGAACGAGGCGCCGAATTTGTCAGCCGTAAATGATCGGACCTGCCGGCCCGTTGTCACGTCGTGAAACCGGATCGTCCCGTCGTCGCTGCCGCTCATCAGAACCACTCCGGCAGGGTCGAAGGTCAGAGCCGTCACCCGCTGCGTGTGGCCGCTCGCTATGGAACGGCGCATCGTGCCGGAGGCCACGTCCCACAACTCAATCACCCCATCATTGTGCCCGCTGCCACAGGTCAGGGTTTTGCCGTCAGGGCTGAAGGCCAGAGTCTGACAGTAATGCCCGCTCTCCGCGAACGCGCGGAGTTTTTCTCCCGTCGCCAGGTCGTATAACTTTATTTCGCCGGAACCCGTCGCCAGGATTCTGCCGTCGGGACTGACGGCCCGCGGGCCGCCCTCTTCCAACCTGCGGAGGTCCCTGCCCGTGATGACGTCGCGGAAGATGAGTTCGCCGGCCCCGCTGACCAGAGTTCTGCCGTCCCCGCTGAAAGCGAGGAAGCCGACATAGTTACTGTGACCGAGCAGCGTTCGGAGTTCCCGCCCCGTCGCCACGTCCCAGAGGATGACCTGATTATCCTCGCCGCCGCTGGCCAGGGTTTTGCCGTCGGGGCTGAAAGCGATGGATCTGATGTGGCTGAATGTCGAATGACCTCTCTGGACGACGAGTTCCGGCCTTTGTGCGAAGCAGGTGGCGGCCCAGGCCGCGCACAGCGCGAAGGCGAAAAATCGAATCTGCAACGATTGAAATGGCTTCATCGGAGTCCCCCTTTGCTTCGCCGCTGTGTCACGGCGCCGATCCCGAAAATGTGCCCTGACAACGATTCGCCTGAGATCCTCCACTCATCCTGAGACAGCCTGCAGGCCGGATCCTGATACCTTTATTATTTCCCGCCGTCCGGTGTTTCGTCGTACGAGAGGAAGTTGACGGCGCTCTGGTCCAAGTCCTCGCGGTGGTGATCGTACTTCCGGACGGTCTTCGGGTCGCGGTGCCTGCTCATGATCTGTCAGTCGCAACCGGTAAAAATGAGTTGGAACCCCCTCAGGCCCTTTCGCGGACCGATTTATGACCTGAGGGGTAGATTCAAAAGGGAGTACGAAGTGGATGTCAACCTCTTCTCCGGTGACGACCACTTTCCTGATCAGATACTGCGCTACAGCCTGACGCCCCTCGAACGACAGCCGTTCGAGATTATCGCCGGGCAACTCGCGAAATGCATCGGCGTTATCAATGACCTGTCGCCAATGAATTACCTGCCGGCGCGTGCCGGCCAGTTGCAGCAGCTCCGATTCGATCTGCTGCAGTTCGACCGCGAGCTTCTGCCGGCGGGTTTGCAGTTCGTTGAGGTTGATCGCTTCGATCTGACAGGCGTCGAGCAAGCGTCGGTCCTGACGCTCGATCCGTTGTCGCCGCTGGAGCAATTGAGACTGCTGTGCATCGAGTGTCGAAATGTTTTCCTGTCTGGCCTCGGCCCATGTCTGGTGCAGTTGCGGAATCAGCTCTGGCTCTCGCAACAGCCGGCAGAGCGCCTGCCGGACGGTTTCATCAAGACGATTGGCCAACACACGTCGTGAAGTGCAGGGCCTGGCGCGGGCAACCGCCAACGTATCATGCCCTCTGCATCTGTAGTAAAGGTATCGCACTTCCCATGATTGCAGCTTTCATGGCTAACCCGCAGTCACCGCATTTGACCAACGTGCGCGGCAGGTAGCGGTGCGACCTCGGGGCGTACATTCTACGCGCCGCTTCGGCATTGCGCGCCAGTTGCAATTGCGCCTTTTCAAAGATCTCAGGTGTGATGCTCGCCGGAGCCTCGCTCAAGATCCATTCGCTCTCGGGGCGATAACTGCGCCCTGTCTTGATCTCTCCTGCTTTAACGCCGCCGGTTTTGCGATATTTCGGAATCACCGGTTGTCGATGATTGTAACGCGCCGTCCCGGCATAAACGCGGCTGGTCAGGATGTGTCTGACCACTGATGACTGCCAACACTGATTCCTGCCTGCAGGCGTTGGTATCTTCGATTGATTGAGGCGCGCCCGTATGATTAACATCGTGCGGGCGCGCAGCTAACAAGGGTGCCGCCGTGATCATCCCGCAGCGGCTGACGCGCAATCCGAGCTTGAAACCATAGTAATCAAATTTCTTCGCCGCGCAGTGACCGAAGTCGGCGGCCCCGGCAAAACATTGATCACGCCCGGCGCGGGTGTCAGTGCAAACTGGCAATGGCACCGTATCAATCGGCTGGACCGGATCGCGATCCTGACCGCTCAGGTGGACGAGCCGTTGCTGGAGCCGGGCCTTGAGCCAGCAGAGGTTGGCCGCCTGCCGCGCGAACAGTGTCCGGTCGCCCAGTCTGGGGAAGAAATGGCGGTAA
>DASRDU010000049.1:0-4587 GCA_035652435.1 Blastocatellia bacterium | reverse complement strand
CTGATGCACTCATCATGAATCAACGTGAGTGATCACACTGTGTGGGGTGAGGTGATTCGTTAACTTGATCCTGGCACTTTTCTCCTCTGGATAAAGGGCAGGAATTCGGCGGGCCTGATGTCTCCTCACGACTTCAGGCCCCAATTTTTTTGGGCACCATTGAAGTAAACCAGCTTTCAACACTTTCCCCCAGCCTGCCAGCGATGCTGCTTCAGTTTTGCGTAATGGCTGTCAGAACGGCATAATGAATTCAGCTCATGGCCGTGCCCGAGATCAGAACCACAAATCTCCGACTTCGCCCGTTCACGCCGGATGACGTGGATAATATTCGCCGCCTCTGGACTGACCCCGGGGTGCGGAAATATCTCTGGGATGATGAGGTGATTTCCCGCGATGAGGCCGCATCGGCCGTTCAGAAAAGCGTCGAGCTCTTTGGCCGGGATGGGCTCGGCCTCTGGGCCGTGTTCCCCGGTGAGGAAGATCCACTGATCGGGTTTGGCGGATACTGGTTTTTTCACGAGCCGCCGGAGTTGCAGATTCTCTACGGGATTGCGCCGACGCACTGGGGCAGGGGGCTGGCTGTCGAAGTTGCCAGGGCAATGATTCGCTACGGTTTTGAGCATCTCCGGCTGGACCAGATCGTCGGCAGCACGGACGCCCCGAATCAGGCTTCAAGGCGGGTGATGGAAAAGGCCGGCATGAAATTCGAGAAGCAGGTTGATCAGAACGGGCTCGACACCATGTATTACACAATCGTCAGAGAAGATTTTCAGCCGGATGACCATTCCATCTGCTCTGGCAGGTTCCGGGCTGACTCCGCATTGACAGTGCCGTTCACCTGGTGTTGAATATCACGCGCGACGGCGACCCTCATACTTCACTCGCTGCCGACCTGCTCTTTCCCCGACTTATTAATTTTCTGGACCTCATCCGCGATTGTAACTATCAGTGTTAGCAGAACACATCTGACAGGGATGTGAGTCCACTGCTCTCAATCAGAGCCGGTTCAATTGAAAAAATGTGTCGCCGGCGGATGAGGTTCATCACCCGTGATGAAAACTGGTCAGCGCAGGCAACTCCCCGGTATGTCGTTTGCGTGATATGAAGACTGATACTTTGCCCAGGGCCGACTGTTTTTATTCATGTCTCGCACTGAATCCTGCCCCGATTGCCGCTTATTCCCCCGCACGCGCCGTTTGAGGCTTCATCATCTTCAGGAGCATTATTGAATGAGTTGCTTGAAGTTGTCCCAGCAATTGAGAAGATCATTCCAGAATCAGACCTGCATAAACTCACATTCGCCAGACATCATCTTTACCCGGTCGCCACGCCGGTTGAAGGCTGTGGCCTTGCTGCTCGCGGCGGTGCTTGCCCAGGCCGGCTTTGTTTGCGGGACGGCCCGCGCTCAGGCCGTCAGCAACTCCATGACCATCTCGACGGTTGTCGGCGGCGGATACACGACGAGCGTGGCCGTGCGACAGGCGCCAATGACACAGCCGACGGCCGTCGCCCGCGATCCGCAGGGGCGCGGCTTTTATGTGATTGACGAGATCAATTCCGCCAGCCTGCTGCGTTTCGTCAACACCACGTCACAGGCGGTCACGCTCGCCGGCGTCACGATTCAGCCCAACAGCGTCAACCTGGTTGGCGGAGGCGGCTTCCTGGTTGATGACGGCATCTCGCCGCGTGTGACCGATCTGGTCACCGTGAGCGGGCTGGCGGTTGACCCTTCGGGTGATGTTGTTTACCTGGCCATTCCCGGGCTCGGCGTCATTCGCGCCATCAATGTCGGCACACAGAGCCTCACGGTCCTGAACAAAACCATTGAGCCGGGAAAGATCACAACAATCTACTCGCCCAGCTTCTCCGACTTTCACGCGCTGGCGGTGAAAGCTTCGCCGCGCGAATTCTTTTTCATCAGCGACCGTATCGTCTACCGGATAGATCAGGCCGGCGTTCAGTCGGCTTATGCCGGCGGCGGGGCGCCCGCCACGGGCAACGGCGACGGCGGTGCGGCCACGCAGGCGAAACTGACTGCGCCGCTCGGACTCGCCCTCGACGGCAGCAACCTGCTGATCGCCGAGGGCGGTGACACCCGCAACAGCCCGGGGGCCGTTCGCAAAGTGGATGGCACGGGCAAAATCAGTTCGCTCGCGACGAAACTCGCTTACCCGAACAGCGTCACGGTCGCCCCGGACGGCAATGCGTACGTTTCGCTGGGCAACGGTCAGCAGATCATCCGTGTGACGCAGGCCGGCGCGACCGCCGTCGTTGCCGGCAACGCGAATATTTGCATCCCGGAGAGCAACCCGACTTGCGGCGACGGCGGGTCGGCCACCGGCGCCAGCCTCAACCTGCCGGGCAGTACCGACAACGTCAGCTTTGTGATTGCGGCTGATGCGAGCGGCCTCCTGCTGCCCGACTATCGCTACGCGCGGGTGCGTTACATCAATCTGAGCGCGAGCCCCATCTCAATTGCTGGCAGGAGCGTCAACGCTCAACAGATTGACACCGTCACCGGCAGCGGGCAGCCCACGCCGTTTGATAACCTGCCGGCGACCGCGTCTGAACTCAACGGCCCGACCGGAATTGTGGCCGACGCACAGGGCAATCTGTTTATTGCCGACACGGGCAACAACCGGCTGCGTTTCGTCAACCGCGGTCAGAGCGCGGTGACCTTATTCCAGGGGACTGTCTCGGAGCAGACCGTGCCGCCCGGCCAGATCGTGACCGTCAATAAAAATCTCAATGAACAGAGGACGGATGACCGCATCACCACGGCCGGGTTCGATTCCCCGCAGGGGATGGTGCTGACCGACAAGGGCATCTTCATCACCGACGCGCAGGACGGGACCAAGTACCCGTCCGGGATCAGCGGCAGGCGCACCGGCGTCATCCGCTTCCTGAACACTTCAAATGCCAACGTCACCTTCTTCCCCGGCGCCGGGTCGTCCAGCGTCGTGGTCGAACCGGGAATGATCAAGCTCATCGTCGGCGTGCCGCTCGGGACACTGCCGCCGCAGCAGAACATCGGTGACGGCGGCCCGGCCAACAAGGCGATCATCTTCCCGACTGACGTGGCCGTGGACGGCGCCGGCAACATCTACGTCGCGGATCAGGGTAACAACCTGATTCGCAAAGTTGACGCCGCGACCGGAATCATTAGCAGCGTGCAGGCGAAGCAGCCCGACGGTTCAGTTGCGGCCCTCGCCACCGGCGGCGCGACCGGCATCGCTTTTGACGGCGCCAGCCGGCTGCTCGTCGCCGACACGAAGAATGATCGCGTCCTGCGCCAGAATGAAGCCGGCGGCAACGTCTTCACCGTGATTGGCGACAGCACGCTGGGCCTCAGTCGCCCACGCGATCTGGCGGCTGATAGCTTCGGCCGTATCTTTGTGACCAGCGCGGGCGCGAGCAAAGTGATTCAGCTCCGGGCCGCAGGCAACGCGCTCGGCACCGCAAAGACGGTTGCCGGAACCGGCACGCCGGGTTTCTCGGGCGACGGCGGGGCGGGTGATCAGGCGCAACTGAGTCTGCCGAATCCGGGGACCGCGCCGAATGACATCCAGGTGACTTCCGGCCTCGCCGTGCTGCCCGGCGGCGATCTGGTTTTCCCCGACGGCGCCAACAACCGCATTCGCCTGCTCGCAGCCGGAATCCTGTCGGTGGCGAGCGTCTCCGCCGCGAATTACGGCGGCGGCTCGATAGCCAGTGAATCAATCGTCGCCGCGTTCGGTAACCCGCTGGCGACATCACTGGGCATCGCGACCACAGTCCCACTGCCGACGGAACTCGCGGGCACGACCGTCAGGGTCAAAGACAGCACGGGCACGGAGCGTCCGGCCCCGCTCTTCTTCGTCTCCACCTATCAGGTCAATTACCAGGTGCCGCCGGGGACGGCGGCGGGCATCGCCACCGTGACGATCACCAGCGGCGACGGCACGGCCTCCAGCGGATCAATTCAGATTGACAATGTGAAGCCCGGGTTTTTCTCGGCGGACTCGAGCGGGGGGGGGCTGGCATCGGCGCTCGTGTTGCGCGTCAAAGCTGACAATTCGCTGGCGTATGAGCCGATGACCAGGTATGACGACGTGCAGAAAAAGATCGTCGCCGTCCCGGTTGATCTCGGCCCCGCCAGCGATCAGGTTTTTCTGGTGATGTATGGGACGGGGTTGCGTGGCCGTTCGCAGCTTTCAAACGTCACCGCGAAGATCGGGGGGACGGACTCAGAAGTACTCTACGCCGGCCCCCAGGGGTATTTCGTCGGTCTCGATCAGTTCAACCTGCGCGTGCCCCGCAGCCTGGCCGGTCGTGGCGAGGTGGACATCATTGTCACGCTCGATGGCAAAGCAGCGAATACGGTGAAGGTCAATATCAAGTGAAGATGAAATATGGGGGCAATCAGGGGCAGGCTGTCGCCGCCGCTGATCGCCCCCATATTCATTGTCAGGGTCATTCAGTTTTCGGTTTGATACCGATCAGCGTCAGCGCTTTCCAGGGTTGCGCGGCCAGACGACGACAGGCCGCCGCGAGATTGCTTTCACCAGCCGCACGCAACAGGCCGATGGTCAGATTGCGGAAAGCGGC
>DASRDU010000048.1:0-28204 GCA_035652435.1 Blastocatellia bacterium | reverse complement strand
GCTGACGGTGCAGACGCCCGGCGACGCCGGCTACGGCATCCAGCACCGGAGTAATTCGGTCTCGCTCAGCTCCTTCATCGGCGTCGGCGGGAGCAGCCTGGGCGGCTGGTTCGGCACGCGCTCCAACCACCCGCTCTACTTTTTCACGAACGACGGCGGGCCGCAGATGTCGCTTCTCCAAAGCGGTAACGTCGGCATCGGCACGACCGCGCCCGGCGCCAGCCTGGACGTGAGGGGAACGAGGGTGAGGCTCCAGACTGATAGCGGGAACAACGGGCCGTATCTGCTCCTGACGCACGCCGGGGAGGCGAGCGGGCACACCTACGCCATCGGCTCCTCTGGAGGGGCGAACGGCCCCGGTGCAGGTTCTTTCGAGATCTACGACTCGACAGCCGCTCAATCCCGGCTCGTGATCAATCCATCCGGCCACATCACACAGGCGCCCGATAAGGGCGGCCTGGTCAAGGCGATGATTTATGTTGCCCCTAACGGAGGTGTCATTCGCTGCTACAATTCGCAAAGGCAGGATGGCGGAGCTTCATTGCCACCTTCCGGCAATACGGGATGCGGATTCACGGTCAATTATAATGACGCTCTCCCCGGCGAATATATGGTCGTTTTTGATTTTCAAGTCAATGACCGCTTTGTGAGTGTGACTCCATACCGTGATACGAGAGCAGGTGTTCTGTATTTTAATCAAAACACCATAATAGTTTACACAGTGTTAGGGAATAACAGCACAGGAGCAGCCGAGTTTACGCTCATCGTGTACTGACGCGCCTGACAGCGTTCAGCCGGTGACACGCCCCGCGCGTTTACGCCGCGCAAATGAAGGGTGAATAAAGAATGAACGGTGAATGAGGCCGCAGACTCCGTGGCCTCATTCACCGTTCGTCATTGAGAGCGGTCAATTCACTGAATGCTGATTTTGACGACGTTCGCCTGGATGCCGCTGATGGTCAGCTTCAGATCCTTCTGGCCGCTGCCGGCGAGCGTGCGCGGCAGGCGGAGGTTGACCTGATCGAGACCCGCGAAGCCGCCCTGCACCCCGGAGTATTCCACCGGCACCGTCACGTCGCCAATCGTCACCGCGACGTTCGAGAGCGCGCCGCCGAAGCGGATGCCCGTCCCGAACAGCACCAGATAAACCTGCTCGCTTTCAGGCCCAAGGTTTATCGGGACCGGGACCGTCTTATTCTGCGCCGCGTCGAATTGCGTGACCGGCTCGTAGACCTGCGTCCCGTCGGCCCGGACGCGCAGGGCGAGCGCCGCCGGAGCGGGCTGCCCGTCCACATCAACCGTGAACAGGGCCGGCTGAGTGATGACGATCTGCACCGTCCCGGTCGAGACGGTGCCGTCGGCATTGGTGACGGTCACGGTCGCCGGGCCTGCTACCAGACCCGCGGGGATGAGGTAGTTGACCTGCAACGGCGAGACGAAGAAGAGCGGCGCGAGCATTTCAGTGCCCGCGCTGTCCCTGATTTTGACCGTCGTCCCGCCCAGCGTGGTCGGCAGCGGGAGCGAGGTCGGGTTAGTGGTTGTGGTCGCCAGATTGACGCCGAAAGCCGCCGCGATGGATTCGGGTGAGACTCCGGTGATGCTGTAATTGGCGGCCGAAACGCTGATGACGGGCAGGGGCTGCGTCGAGCCGAGCAGATCAGAGAGCGCACTGTCGCTGCCCGCCGCGTCGGTGACCGTCACCCTGACGCGCGCCAGATTCGGCAGGCCGGAAGCGCCCGCGAACTTCTGCTGAAGCGCGATGCTCTGTCCCGTCGTGAAGCTGCCCTGCTGGATCAACTGCGCCAGATCGAAGTCCGCCGGAGCCCTGACCGCGTTGCCATTGCTATCGAGGAACTCATAGCGCACCTGCGTGGCGTCGAGGTTCGGGTCGTGGATCGCGGCGTCAACCACGAACTCGTCGTTCACGAGCGCGAGCTTCACGAGCGCAATCTGCGGCTGGCCGTTCGGGCTGACCAGCTTCGCCGACGGCGCGACGTGGCCCGTCAGGCTGACGGTCAGCGGGTCGCCGCCTTTCTGAAGCACGACCAGTTGCGCCGTCACGGTTTCAGGCAGCGCCTGATAAGCCGCGAGCCCTGTGGTCTTCCCGGTGGGCGCGGGCCGCACCGGATTGAAGAAGACGCGCAAGGTGAGCTTCTGCCCCGGCGCAATCGTGAGCGGAGGCACAGCGGCGCCCGTGAAGAGCGGCGTTTCGGAACCGTCACCGTTGACCAGACGGACGGGGAAGAATCCGCTGTCGTCCGGGTCAATGATGCGCCCGTTCGATGTGGCCGCCCCCGTGCGCGAGATGGCCAGGTTGAACTGCGTCGCCGCGCAGCCCGTGTTTTCGAGCGTGAACGTTTCCGCCGGAGGATTGCTGACCGGTGAGCCGGTCGCGGCCACGGGACCGAATTCGAGCGCCGACTGATTGTTGGCGAGCGCCACCTTAAGCTGCGCGCCGCCTCCGCTGAAGGCGTAGGTAGCCGAGTTGTTGGACGAATCGGGGTCAGCCGTTGATGACGCGACCGAAGCCGTGTTGACCTGCGACGTGGCGCCCGGCGCGCAACTGATTGTCGCGGTCAGCGTGACCGTGGCCGCTTCGGCCGAAGCGAGCGAAGCGAAGGTGACGGTGCGCGTGTTGCCCGTGCCGCTGCACACTCCGCCATTTGATGCCGTGCAGGAAACGAAGCTCGTCCCCTCGGGCAGCGTGTCGGTGATGGTCACGTCGCCCGCGGCAGCCGGCCCCTTGTTGGCAACCGTCAGTGTGTAGGTGATGGTCTGACTGCCGGAGACGACGTTGAAGGCCGGTGCCTGCGTGATCTCCAGATCAGCCATCGTCACGTTGACAGCCTGCGTGAGCGCCGGCGAAGTGCTGGCGTTGAAGCTGTCACTGCCGCCGAATTCGGCGGTGATCGAATGCGAGCCCGACGAGAGTGACGAGGTTGCGAACGTGGCCTGGCCGGATGAATTCAGCGTCCCGGTGCCGAGCGTGTTCGCCCCATCCCTGAACGTCACAGTGCTGCCCGGAGTGCCCGCGCCCGGCGCGACGGCTGTAACGGTGGCCGTCAGCGTGATCTGCTGGCCGGCCGCCGCCGGGTTGACTGAAGACGTGATCGTGGTTGAAGTGTCGGCCTTGCTGACGGTCAGTGTGCCGTCAACAAAGCTGATGGTGTAGTTGCCCGAAGTGAGCCCGCCCGCCGTGATCGAATAAGTCCCGACGGCGCTCTCCGCGGTGGCAGTCGTGGTCAGGCTGAGCGTGCCAGTGAGCGCGCCCGCCGCGTCCCCGTTCACAAAGCCCGCATAGCTGGCCGTGAAGTTGGGGAGCGCCGCGCCGAAGACCTTCGACTTGTTGTCGGCGGTCACAGTCAGTGTGGCTTTCGTGACCGTCAGCGTGCCGCCCGTCAGCGTGGCGGTGTAATTGCCGAGCTTCCCGTCGGGGTCTTTGAGCGCTGGCGTAAGGGCATACGTTCCGGCCGCGCTGCTCTCAGTCGCGGTCGTCGTGTATGTGGCGGTGATATTGTCGTTATTCACGACGCCGATGATCGTGCCGGTGAAGGTCGGATTGGCTGCGCCGTAAACACGCGTCGCATCATTCGCCGCCACAGTCAGCGCGGCTTTGGTGACGGTCAGCGTGCCGCCGACGAAGTTGAAGCTGTAGTTGGCCGCGCTGAGCGTGCCGATGGCGGCAGTGATTGGGTAGGTGCCGACACCGCTCGCGGCCGTGGCGGTCGTCGTCAGTTCGTCTGAACCGCTGACGACGCTGATCGTGTCGCCGTTGACAAAGCCGGAAACAGTCGCCGTGAGGATCGGGTTGGCCGAGCCGTAGACCTTTGTCTGGTTATTGGCGGTCACGGTCAGCACTGCCTTCGACACGGTCAGCGTGCCGTTGGTTTGTGTGACTGTATAGTTGCCGAGCTTCCCGTCGGGGTCGCTGAGTGAAGACGTGATTGGGTAAGTCCCGGCCGCGCTCTGTGCGTCCGCGGTCGTGGCGTATGTGGCAGTGATGTTGTCGCCATTGACGACGCCGGTCATTGTGCCGGTGAAGGTCGGGTTGGCCGAGCCGTAAGCGCGCGTCGCGTCACTGGCCACGACTGTCAGCGCGGCCCTGGTAATGGTCAGCGTGCCACCCACAAAGGTGAACGTGTAGTTGGGTGAAGCCAGACTGCCGACTGCCGCCGTGAGTGGATATGTTCCGACTGCACTGCCGGACGTGGCCGTGGTGGTGACGCTCGGCGTGCCGGTGAGCGCGGCGGCGGTGTCGCCGTTGACGAAGCCCGCGTAGCTGGCCGTCAGCGTCGGGAGCGCCGCGCCGTAAGCCTTCGTCTGGTCATTGGCGGTCACGGTCAGCGGGGCGGGCGTGACGGTGAGCGTGCCGCCGACGAAGTTGAAGCTGTAATTGGCCGCGCCGAGCGTGCCGGCGGTGACCGTGATTGAGTAGTTGCCGACCCCACTGTCCGGCGTGGCTGTGGTCAGGCTCGGTGTGCCGGTAAGGACGCCCGCCGACTCGCCATTGACGAAGCCTGAATAAGACACGGTCAGCGGCGGATTGGCTGCGCCGTAGACTTTGGATTTATTGTCGGCCGTCACAGTCAGCACGATTTTTGAGACCGTCAGCGTGCCGCCCGTCAGCGTGACGGTGTAGTTGCCGGCCTTCCCGTCGGGGTCGCTGAGTGAAGGCGTGATGGCATACGTCCCAGCCGCGCTCGTTGCGTCAGCGGTCGTCGCGTAAGTTGCCGTGATGTTGTCGTTGTTGACAACGCCATTGATCGTCCCGGTGAAGGTCGGATTGGCTGCGCCGTAAGCGCGCGTCGCGTCGTTCGCCACGACAGTCAGCGCGGCTTTGGTGACGGTCAGCGTGCCGCCCGCAAAGACGAACGTGTAATTGGGTGAGGACAAACTGCCGGCAGCGGCCGTAATCGGGTAGGTGCCGATATTGCTGTCAGACAGGGCAGTGGTGGTCAGACTCGGAGCGCCCGTGAGTGCAGCGGCGGTGTCGCCGTTGACGAAGCCCGCGTAGCTGGCCGTCAGCGTCGGGAGCGCCGCGCCGTAAGCTTTCGTCTGGTCGTTGGCAGTCACAGTCAATACGGCCGGCGTGATGGTGAGCGTGCCGCTCGCGAAGGCGAAAGAGTAGTTGGCCGCGCTGAGCGAGCCGGCGGTGACCGTGATCGGGGAAGCGCCGACGCCGCTCGTGACCGGGACGGTCGCGAAGTCAGGTGAGCCACTGACCACGCTGGCCGTGTCGCCGTTGACGAAGCCGGACAGGTTCGCCGTGAAGTTCGGGTTGGCTGCGCCGTAGACTTTCGTCTGGTTACTGGCAGTGACCGTCAGCACAGCCCTGGTCACGGTCAGCGTGCCGCCCGTCAGCGTGACGGTGTAATTGCTGAGCTTCCCGTCGGGGTCGTTGAGCGTCGGCGTGATTGCATATGTCCCCGCCGCGCTCGTCGCATCTGCGGTCGTCAAGTAGGTCGCAGTGATGTTGTCGCCACCCTGCAGGCCGCTGATCGTGCCGGTGAAAGTCGGATTGGCCGCGCCGTAAACGCGAGTGGCATCGTTTGCAACCACGGTCAGTGCGGACTGAGTGACGGTGAGCGTGCCGTTCACAAAGGTGAACGTGTAGTTGGGCGAGGCCAGACTGCCGGCCGCCGCCGTAATCGGATAGGTGCCCATTGCGCTGTCGGGCGTGGCCGCGGTGGTCACGCTCGGCGCGCCTGTGAGCGCGGCGGCCGTGTCACCGTTCACAAAGCCGGAGTAGCTGGCCGTGAGCGCAGGCAGCGCGGCGCCGTAAGCCTTCGACTTGTTGTCGGCGGTCACAGTCAGCGTGGCCGGCGTGACAGTGAGCGTGCCGCCCGCGAAAGTGAATGTGTAGTTGGCCGCGCTGAGCGTGCCCGCGGCGGCAGTGATCGGGTAAGCCCCGACGCCGCTCGTGTCGGCCGCCGTCGTGGTCAGGTCCGCTGACCCGCTGACGACATTCGCGCTGTCGCCGTTGACGAAACCCGAGTAGCTGGCGGTCAGCGCCGGATTGGCCGAGCCGTAGACCTTCGACTTGCCGTCGGCGGTCACAGTCAGCACGACCTTTGTCACCGTCAGCGTGCCGTTGGTCTCCGTGACGTTGTAGTTGCCGAGCTTGCTGGCGGGATCGTTGAGCGTCGGCGTGATGGCGTAAGAGCCGGCCGCGCTGCTCGCGTCCGCAGTCGTTGAGAAAGTGGCGGTGATGTTGTCGCCATTGACGACGCCGGTCACTGTGCCGGTGAAGGTCGGGTTGGCCGAGCCGTAAGCGCGCGTCGCGTCACTGGCCACGACTGTCAGCGCGACTTTGGCGATGGTCAGTGTGCCGTCAGCCAGGGTGAAGCTGTAGTTGGCCGCGCTGAGTGTGCCCAGGGCGGCGGTGATCGGGTAAGCCCCGACCCTGCTGCCTGCGAGGGCATTGATCGTCAGATTCGGTGAGCCGCTGACGACGCTCGTCGTGTCGCCGTTGACGAAACCGGTGATGGTGGCCGTCGCCGTGGGGAGCGGCGCGCCGTAGTCCTTCGTCTTGTCGTCGGCGGTGACGGTCAGGACGGCCTTGCTGACCGTCTGCATCGCGCCGCCGCTGCTTGAGTCAAAGCCGCTGGCGCCGCCGTATTCGGCGGTGATGTTGTGGCTGCCGGCGGTCAGTGTCGTCAGGCTGAAGCTCGCCTGACCGCTCGAATTGAGCGCGACCGGGCCGCCGAGCGTGGTGCCGCCTTCCTTGAAGGTCACGCTCCCGGTGGTGACCGGATTGCTGCCGCTCGTCACGGTCGCGGTAAAGCTGGCCGACTGGCCGTAGACTGACGCGCCGTTCGGCGCGAGCGCCGTGGTGGTGCTGACGTTGCTGACGGTCAGCGTGAAGCTCGCCGTCGCAGTCGCCCCGCAGTTGTCGGTCGCCGTGACTGTCACCGTGTAGCTGCCCGCGGGCCCGGCGTTGCTGATTGAAACCACGCCGGTGCCCGGGTCAACGCTGAGGACGCCGGTGAAATTCGGTGCCGCCACCGTGACGCCGGTGACCGTGCCGTTGTCGGCGGGCGCGGCGTTCGGCGTGACGCTGGTACTGTTGCCGCCAACAACGGTCGCTGCCTGATACGTCCCGAGCGTCGGCGGCGTGTTGGATGTGACGTTGACCGTCAGGTTCGCGGTCGCGGTCGCGCCGTCGCCGTCGGTCACGGTCAGCACGACGGTATTTGCCCCCGTCGTCGCGGCGCAGCCCGCCGCAACGGTCGCGCTGATCGTGCCGTTGTTGTTGGTGATGTTGCTGACAGACAGCCCCGCCGGCACGGTCGTCGCCGCGACGGTCAGGCTGCCGGCTGCTGTTTCGACATCGCTGACTGTGGCGATGGTCTCGGTGGCGGAAACGCCCTGAACGCGCGTGAGAGCCGAGGCGGCTGTGATCGTCGGCGTGTTGTTGACCGGATTGATCGTCACCGCGATGGTCGCCGCGGCGGAATCGAGCGCGCCGTCGCTGACCTTGAACGTAAAGCTGTCGGCGCCGTTGGCGTTCGTGTTGGGCGTGTAAGTGAACGCGCCCGTCGCCGCGTTGGTGATCGCGACCGTGCCTTTGCTGCCCTGCGAGACGACGCTGAAGGTGAGCGCGTCGTCATTTATGTCATAACCGAAGAGCCTGCCGCTCGCCGGCGTATTTTCATTCGTGGTGAAGTCGGACGGATTGTCCGTGCCCCTCGTCACCGAACCGGTCAGAGTCGCGTCGCGGCCGTGATGCGAGGCGTCGGTGAGCGTCGTGCCTGACGCTTCGTCGCAGCGGTAGTATGCCTCGAGCGCGGCGTCAAAGCCCGTCAACCCGCGGTACTGGTCATCCTGCACGTCGGCCACCGTCGCGTTCACGTTGCCGATGCGGATTTCGTCCATCCGCCCGCTGAAGGGGTATTGCGCGCCGCCGCCCAGGGCGATGCCGATGCCGAGCGTGCTGCCCGAAGTCGAGGACAACGTCACCGCCGCCGCGCCCGAGTACGCTTCGGTCCCGTTGATGAATATCTTCACCGTCGAGCCGTCCCACGTCGCGACCACGTATGACCAGACTCCGGCCTGGAGCGCGGTGGTTGAGGCGTGCGTACTCGATCCGCTGGTGGTCTCAAACTCCAGCGTCGGTTTGCCGTCCTGCAGGAAGAAATGAACCGGCGACTTCGAGAGGATCGTCTGCCTGCCGGTGATATTCGACGGCTTGAGCCAGGCTTCAAAAACGAGCTTCGTGAATGTCGTGAAGTCCGGGCCGGTCGTGCTGGCGTAGCTGCCCGTGTCGCCGGGGAACTGCAATGACGAGCCGAAGCCCGCGACCGGCGCATCGTTATTGGCCGTGAGCGTCGCGGCGTTTGAAGTCACGTTGCCGCACGCTCCGGTCACGACTACGTCATAACTGCCCGCGTCGCCCGCGACGACTGCGCTGATGCTGAGCGTCGCGGAGGTCACGCCGGAAATCGTGCCGCCGTTGCTGAGAGGATTGCCGCCTTTACGCCATTGATACGTGAACGGCCCTGTCCCGGACGGAGTGACCGTGAAGCTGGCAGGCGCGCCGATGGAAACTGACTGGGACGCCGGCTGCCCGGAGATTCCCAGCGCACTGGCCGCGACGTTGACCGTCAGGCTGGCCGTCGCCGTCAGACCGCCGCCGTCAGTCACGGTCAGCACGACGGTGTTCGCGCCGGTCGTGGCGTTGCAGGCTGCGGCGACGTCAGCGGTGATCGTGCCGTTGGTATTTGTGATGTTGGTGACTGACAGCCCCGTCGGGACGGTCGTCGTCGTGACCGTCAGGCTGCCCGCCGACGTCACGTCGTCGCTGACGGTGGCGATGGTTGAATTGGACGGCCCGGCGCCCTGCGTGCGCGCGAGCGCTGATGCCGCCGTAATCGTCGGCGCGGCGCTGACCGACAGGCTGAAGGTCGCGTTCGCCGTCGCGTTGCAATTGTCCGTCGCGGTGACGGTGACGGTGTAATTGCCCGCGGGGCCGGCGTTGCTGACCGTGACCACGCCCGTCGTCGAATCAACACTGAAGCTGCCGGTGAAGCCGGGGGCCGAGGCGGTGATGCCCGTGATCGTGCCGTTGTCGCTCGGCGCAACGCTCGGCGTGACCGTCGTGCCGGCGCCGGGCAGGACGCTCGCGGTCGCCGGATAAGTGCCAGGCGACGGCGCCGCGTTGGCCGTCACGTTGACAGTCAGATTGGCCGTCGCCGTCGCGCCCTGCGCGTCCGCGACCTGCAGGGCGACGGTGTTGTTGCCCGTCGTGGCCGAACACGAAGCGGCCACGTTCGCGGTGATCGTGCCGTTGGTGTTGGTAATTCCGGTGACGGTGATGCCCGTCGGGACGGAAGTCGTCGTCACGGTCAGGCTGCCCGCGGCGGTCTCCGTGTCATTGACCGTCGCAATGGTTGAGACCGTGCCGATGCTGCCCTGCTGGCGGGTGATCGTCTGCCCCGAGATCGTCGGTGGGCTGTTGACTATCAGTCCGAAGGTCGTCGCCGTCGTCGCCCCGCAATTGTCGGTCGCGGTGACGGTGACGGTGTAGCTGCCCACGGGGCCGGCGTTGCTGACCGAGATCACGCCGGTGGAAGTGTTGCCGCTGAATGTGCCGGTGAAACCCGGCGCCGAAGCCGTCAGGCTGGGGACGCTGCCGTTATCGGCGGGCGCGGCGCTCGGCGTGATCGTCGTCGAGCCGCCCGGCGCTATCACTCCGCCGCTGTACGTGCCGAGCGTCGGCGCCGTGTTGGCCGTCACGTTGACGGTCAGATTCGCGGTCGTTTCGCTGCCGGCACTGTCGGTCACTTTCAGCCCGACAGTCTGATTGCCTGTCGCGACTGAACACCCGGCGGCAACCGTCGCCGTGATCGTGCCGCTGGTGTTGGTGATCCCGGTGACGGTGATGCCCGCCGGGATCGAAGTCGTCGTGACCGTCAGGCTGCCGGCTGCGTCTTCGGTGTCGGCGACGGTGGCGATGGTCGCGCTGGTTCCGGCGCTGCCCTGCTGTCGCGTGATCGTCTGCCCGCTGATCGTCGGCGGGTCGTTGACCGTCGTAGTGGCCGAAGCCGTGCCGCCCGGGTCGCTCTGGGTCGAAGTGATCGCGCCGGTGACGTTGTTCTTCGCGCCGGGCGTCGTGCCCTTGACGTTGACCGCGATCGTGCAGGAGCCGCCCGCCGCGAGCGTGCCGCCCGTGAGGCTGATGCTGCCTGAATCGGCCGCGGACGTGACCGCGCCGCCGCAGACACCACTGAGGCCGTTGGGCGTGGCAACGACCAGACCGGCGGGCAGTGTGTCGGTGAAGGCGACGCCCGAAAGCGCGGTTGACGGGTTCGGGTTGTTGAGCGTGAAGGTCAGGCTGGTCGTGCCGTTGAGCGCCACGCCCGAGGCCCCGAACGCCTTGCTGATCGTGGGCGGCTGGATCACATCGGTCGAGAGGTTGTTACTGTTGACGTTGATCCCGCCCGTGGCCGTGACATTCGCCTGGTTGGTGATCGAGGTTCCGGTGAAGCCTGAGCCAATCGTCGCCCGGAATCTGATCGTCGTACTCTTGCCCGACGGGAGCGAGAAGCCGCTGCCCGATCCGTTAACGGTGATGACCTCGCCCGAGAGTGCGCGCGCGAGCGGCGCGGTCGTCGCGAGGCGCGTCTCGCCCAGACTGTTGACGAGCATCGTGAGTGCGGGCCTGCCGGCCGGGACGTAGATGGCCGGTTCTGCGTCGCGCGCGATGGCCGGCGGGGTATTCGTCAACGAGTCGGCGCTGCCGGCGACCGGGCCGCTGCCACTCTCCGCGCCGTGAAGTTCGGCGGTGTTGGCGGTCGGCGTGATCCAGTTGCCCAGACCGCTGATGTTGATGTAGCCGACCGGCGAGGCGAAGGCCATGAGAGCCGGGCGCAGCGCCCGTTGCAGCCGCGTCATCATTGAAGCGGAGTTGCCAGCGCTCTCTTGCGGCGCGACTTTCTGCTCGTCAGCGTCAACCGGTTGCGCGGCGGACGGGACTGAGGGAGAAGTGCAGGCGCCGCCGCCTGTATAGCCGCCGCCCGGAGGTGAACTGACAGCGACAGAGGCCGTATTAGGGGTGCCCGAATTCTGTCCCTTTACGAAATTTCCCACCGCGGTAATATCCGTAGCTGAGCCACCGTAACCGGGCAGTTTTACGGTTGAGGCCTCGCGCTGCCGCAGGCGCAGGCTCGACCCGCCGTTCGGCGGAGTGACGCCGAGATTGATGTTGTTGCTTTTTATATCAGTGCAGGCCTGGTTGGCCGCCGTGTTGGAACCGGAACCCGCGCCCGCATTCACTACGATGCCATGTTGCGAAGATGCGCCGGGGTTGGAGATGACGTTGTTCGTGATCGCGACGTTGAGCGCACCGGTGTTGCTCGCGTTGCCGGCGTCGCCGGCCTGTGTATTGATCGCCGCCCCGTTGTTCCACTGATTAATGTTATTGCCATCAATGATGGCAGTCAGCGTGCCACTCGTGCTGTGATTCTCGACGCGAATGCCGGATGACTGCGCCGCACCTGAGTTCGCGACGGCCGCATTACCAATGAAGTTGTTCGACACCTGCCCCTGCCAGACGCCGGCGCCCTGCCCCTGGTTGATGTTGATGGCGCCGCCCTGGACGCTGCCCACGAGCGGGCTGGCGACGGTGCCGTTGTTTGAGACGTTGAAGTTCACGTGTTCGGAACTGCCCGCGTTGCCGCCCGAGATAGTGATGCCCCCACCCAGCGAGGAGGGGAAGCCGTTGCTGTAACGGTTGCCCGTGAAAACGACGTTGAGCGTGGCGCTGTTGGTCGTCGAGGTCTGGAAGTGGTCGCCGCCCGCGCCGCTGAAGGTGTTGTTCGTCACGTGCGTGGTGACGTTGGCCGTGCCGCTCGGCTCAATGATCAGGTTGTCGTTGGGCGCGTTGCTGAACGTGCAGCCGGTGATGACAATGTCGTTGGCCGTGCCGCTCGAATTCCTGACTCGGAAGTTGTCCTCGACGCCGCCGGAGATGATATCGGCGGAGAAAGTGGAGGTGCCGAAGAGACCGTCGAAGATGATGCTGCCTTCGTCGAGTCCGGTGTTGTTGCCATTCGTGCCGTTGACAGTCGAGTTGTTGAGCGTGACGCCGGTGACGCCTGAGCCGTAAATGGCGAAGTTGTCGAAGTCGTTGAGCTGCATCCGGTCGAACGAGGCACCCGTCGTACTGATCATCAGGATGCCGATGCCCTGCGTGGTGGCGGGGACGTTGCCGACGCCGGGGGCGTCCGCGCCCGTCTTGTGCTGGATGGTGCCGCCCGACCCGGCTGTGTTATTGCCGACGACCTTCAGCCCGCCGCTCGCCCCAGTGTTGTTCAGCAGGATGCCGACGCCCGCGCTGCCCGCGCCTGTGCCGGCGGTGATGCTGCGGAAGGTCAGGTTGGCCACACCGATGGTAGTGTTCTGCACGTTGAGGGCGGTGCCCGTCGTCGTCGTCAGCGTGTTGAGGATGGTCGTGTTGTTCTGCGTGGCCGTCACCGTGCCGCCGCCGGTGGCAGTGAAGGCCGCATTCGATCCGGTGCTGAGGCTCAGGCCGCCCGTGAAATTGATCATCGCCCCCGTGTTGCTGCTGAGATTGACGCCCGTCCCCGATCCGCTCACCGCCCCGCTCAGCGTGACCGACCCGCTGGTCATACTCGCAATGTTGACCGACCGAGCGGCCGTGTTGTTGATCGTCCCGGAGTAAGTGATCGTCGCTGTGCCGCCGCTCACGTCAAAGGCGTTGCCGGAAGCGCCGCTCAGGGCGCCGCTGCCCAGACTGACTGCACCTCCCAGCCCGACGAGGTTGACGTTCTTCGTGCCGCCGCTCGAAGTCAGCGAGCTTAAAGTGACGCTGACTGCCGGCGCCGAAACGCCGGTGAGGTCGAGACCCGCGCCGGTCGTGTTGATCATCACATTGTTGATACTGAGCGCGCCGACACTTGTGCCGAAAATCGCCCTCCCGCTCGTGTTGCCGACATTGAAACCCTGGAGGGTATTAGCCGATGCGAGCGTGACGGCGTCGCCGCTGCCATTGGCGATGGTTGGAGTGGTGTTGGCCGAATACAGATTGATGCTGTTGACCGTCAATCCGACCCCTTGGCCGAGCAGCTGCTGACTGTTCTTCAGCGTGAATGCGCCATTCAAGGTGCCGGCATTGGAGAACACATAGAAGATGTCGGAGGCGCTGGCAGCCGTTGACATCGCGGACGGGCTGCTGGAAGGCGTATTGCTGCGCCCGTCGCCCGCCGCCCCGGCCTGTAAGTACCAGACGCGCCCGGTGAGATTGATCGTGACCGTGCCCGTGCCGGTCAGAGTCGGGTCCGCGCTGCTCGCGATGCTGTAGGTGAAGCTGTCTGCCCCGGTGTAGCCCACTGCCGGCGTGTAGACGAAGTGACCGTTGGAGGAGATCGTCACCGAACCATGCGAAGGGCCGCTCGCCGGGGTGGTGTTGAGCGTAAAGGAATCGGTCACCGCCACGTCATTGGCGGTGATGCCGGGGAGGCTTCTGGCGCTGGTGTCGAGCTGCGTGTTGCCGACCCAGTTGTAGGTCTCGTCGGCCGCGATGGGCGCGGCATGAACCGACCCGCCGACGAACGTCAGGTTGTTGTTGAGGGTGTCAGTAAACACCACGCCCGTCGCGTCCGGGCCCGAGTTGCTGATGACTACCGAGTATTGCAGCGTGTCGCCGGGATTGACGAAGCCGTTGCCGTTTGCGTCGCCCGCCAGCGTGGCGGTTTTCGTCGCCGTAATCCCCCCGATAGTGGCAATGTTCGCGCCGCTGAAGGCGCGACCGGCCTTGAGTGAGAGTGCGCCGAGAACCAGCACGATGACGGAACAGATCAACAGCTTGTGTGTGCGACTGGGGGTGTAATGCATTGTTATTTCCTTTGGCAATCTCTGCCCGGCGGGGAATCAGAAGTCCGAGGGCCTGACAATACTCGTGGACGAAGAAAAAACAGATCGTGCTGATTCAGGAGTCGCGAGCGATTCCTGCGGGAGTTTGCTGAAATCCAGGGAGAGCGATGGCCGATCCGACAGTACGGGCCTCCGGCCTCATCCCTGGAGGGCTCGAAATGGAGCGGCGCCCTGGCGCGCGAAAAACCGAATGGTTCAATGGTTGGAACCGGGAGGGGGCTGGTTCGTCAGAACTGGATCGCACCGCCGGGGTCAGCCGCGCGGCGGGAAGACACCCTGTAACGCGATGCAGAAGTTCAGGGTCAGATACGGCATCATATTGTTGTGCGGCTGATCGCCGCCGGCCGGCGCGGCCATTGCCGCCGCCATCGCAACCAGGTTCTGAGCGCCGTCTGTCTGATAACCCTGGCCGTTGGACGACTGCGCCAGTGAGAGAGTCGGCCCAGGCCCCTGCGCATCAGCGGGGTCATCCGCGTAAGCGCCCATCGAGTGTGTATGGGCCGGGATTTCGGAAACGAGCAGCGCGACTGTTTCCTGGCCGGCGGTTTCGCCCAGGTCATGCAGCGAAAGGCCGGGCCCCTGGCCGGGGTGCATCGGCGCACACCCCTCCAGGCTCGGCAGCGCGAAGGTTGATTTGCCGTCCCCGCCGTAAGTGGTTCCCAGCAGCGAGAACAACGCCGTGTTCTGGCTGATGGGCATCAACTGTCCGTTGCACATGGCCCAGCCCGTGGGCGCGAAGTTGAAGGGGAAGATGCGGATTTCGGCGACAAATGGATCTGCCATGGGTTCCTTATGTCTGGGAAGGGAAAATCCCGAAGAGAGAGATGATGAAGTTGACGCACAGATACGGCTGGAGGTTGTTGTGCGGCTGACTGCCTCCGGCGACGGTCATGGCGTTCGGGTTCAGGTTCACTGTCGGCGACGCCCCGACGTACATCGTGACGGACGGCGACGCGCCGGGCACCGCATTGGCAGGGCTGTTCTCAGTGCCCGGGGAAGTTGAAGCCAGCAGCGCATGGTTGTGAGCCGGCAGCTGGCTCGCCGTCAGCGTGACCTCTTCGGCGCCGCCGGTTTCCGCCAGAATGAAGCCGTTGCCCTGATGCAGCGGCAGCCGCCCGCGCAGGTCGGGGAGCGCGAACGTTTCCTGCCCGTCCCCGCCGTAAGTCGTCCCGATCAGGTTGAAAAGCGTCTCGTTCTCCGAAATGGGTAACAGCTGCCCGTCGCAAAACATCCAGCCCGCGGGCGCAAAGTTACCGGCAAAGATTCTGAGTTCGCCGACGTAGGGTTGTGCCATCCTGTTACTCCTCGAAAATATCCGGCTGTCTTCCCGGGTTGCCGCTGATTCCGCCCGCGGCCTTTGACCGGGGGCGGCAGGCTCCCCGGCGACTTTCACGGTTACAGCGTGTCATTGCGGGTGGGCTGAAAATCAGTTGCGGCTCGGGAAAATTCCCTGGAGTGCGATGCAGAAGTTCAGCGTCAGAAACGGCTGCATGTTCAGGTGTGCCTGTGACCCGCCCACGTTAGTCACCGAGGCCGGATTAATCTGAGTCAGATTATCCGGATTCCGGTAAACGTTCAGTGCTTTGGCCAGGACGTTATTAGCGGGGAAATTCGTATTGCCGTTGCTCGATGAGGCCTGTACCTGGTGGTAGTGTGTCGGCATTTCAGCCAGGGTCAGTGTGTGCGCCTGCTCGCCGCCCCGTTCGCCGAGCGTGTGCCCGCTGCCGAAGTGAATCGGCACCCGCCCGCGCAGATCAGGCAGCGCGAATGTCGTCTGACCGTTGCCGCCGAAGGTCGTGCCGAGCAGCGAGAAGAGCGCCTGGTTCTGATTGATCGGGAGCAACTGGCCGTTGCAGAGTGCCCAGCCCTTCGGCGCAAATGCGAACGAGAAGAGTCTGATCTCAGACAGAAAAGGTTCAGCCATTAATGGTCAGCTTTCGATTATCGGGGCGAGCTGTGGGATGAAGGGGCTTTCGGGATGTATGAACGAATTCAGCCGGCGCGGGCAAGCGGCGGGTCATTGAAACTCTGGTCACACAAGCGGCGGATTCTAGGCATCCGGCACAGGCAAGTCAAGAAATTGTTTTTGCGCGACCGACCTGCCGTCAACACGCGCCTGATTTTTGCGCTTGCATTTATCTGTCAACCTCCCTAGAGTTCGCGCGGCAGACCTCGCCCGCCCCCGGCAACTTTAATCAACCCGACTCATAGCAGATTCAATTTCATGCGGAGACCAGATCGTCCGGCCGGTGTGCCTGTCCGGAAAAGGAGCCGCAATCAGTGTTCAGGAGAAAAACCAGGATGAAAGACTCACCGCAACAGGGGTCACAGAAATTATCACGACGGAGATTTATCGGGGCCGGCACCCTGGCAGCTCTTTCCGCCGGGGCGGTCTTCTGCCTGCCCGAGGTGGCAATGGGCCAGTCGCGTGAGCGCGAGTCGAATCGCGGCGCCGGCAGCCGGCGGGCCGCGGCTGAACAGAGACGCGTCCGCGATTTTGAACTCACCAGATCGAGTTTCACTCCGTACCTGGGCAATTCATTCCGCGTCGTGTCACAAGCCATGACGCCGGTCTTCCTGACGCTCGGCGAAATCAACGACCTGCCCGCGCAGCGGCGCCAGGCGGCCAGCAGCCCCGAGAGCGAAAGCGCCGTGGCCGAAGAGAAGGATCTGTCATTCGCGCTCGTCTTCCGCGGCTTTCGCCACACGCCGCTCAGGCAGCAGACCTGCCTGCTCGAACACCCGCTCATGGGCAAATTCGTGTTGATGATCGTCCCTGTCGGAGCGGATGAAGCCTGGTGTTACTACGAGGCCGTCTTCAACCGCTCGCTGCCGCGATAGTTCGCTCTCGCCTGAAAATCATGAGGCGCGCTGAATGAGAAGAGTTCAGCGCGCCTCAATTTCATGGGGCTTACAGCTGGATGTGCGGAGCATATCGCTGGTGTCAGTAGCCCTCGCGTGACAGCCTGTCATCACCCGGGCTGCTGACACCGTACACTGATCTGAGCTGTTCTATTTGATCACGAATGCCGACAGCTCTTTCGGGTTCTTCAAATTGAAGACCCGGCCCGTCGCCTCGTCCACTTCGTAATCCGGGTCCTTATCCCTGAACAGAATCTGACGATCCCCCTGACCGGTCATCATATTCACGCCGACAATGCCAGCGCCCTTCTCCTTGCCGTCGGCGACGTTGGTCATCACCCAGGTGAAATTGCCCGTGGATTTCGTCGCGCTGTAGCGCCTCGACAGGAACTGCTCGTAGGAATTGAAGGACGCGATCATCTTGTCCTCAAACCGGCGGGCCGAAGAGTCACGGTAGCCTGCGCTCGCCTGCGCCTGCACGCTGCCGGCGAGGTTCGCGAGCGCGCTCGCGGCGGTGAGGCCCCCCATCACGATCTTCTGCCAGCTCGCCGACCCCGGCGCCTCGAATGAAGTCGCCCACGCGATGTTCTTTGACTGCGGGTCGAAGGCCAGAATGTGCTGCATCCCGCGCACGACCACGAGGCCGTTTTCGCGGCGGGTGATCTGCACCGGGTCGTCGGTCGTGTCCGAGCCTTTTGACGCCCCCGCCTTCGCCGCGCCGAGTATCCCGCCCGACATCATGCCGAAGCCGACCTTCGCTGTCCTGGTCGCCGTGGCCGCGGCCCCGACTTTGTATTTGAATTCAAGTTTTACTTTGTAAGCCTCCTTCACCTTCCCCTGACTCGCGAGGTCGAGCCCGATCAGGTTCTTTTCGTCGGCGATGAGCAGCATGTTCGCCTCCCTGACGAGCGCCATGTTCGTGATGCTGTTTTTCGCGCCGTCGTAGATCCAGACCTGCGAGCCGGTGCCCTTGTCGAGCGCGACCACGCCGAGCGGGCCTTTTTTGACGTACTCGCGTTTGCCGAAGTCGTAGAACACGCCGCCGAGCCTGCCGTAAAGCGCATTGCTACTCACGACCATCTCGGCAATCGCGCCGCCGAAATCCTTCGACGTCCATTTGACCTGCCCCGTCCCGCGGTCAATCGCGCGCACCTGACCTTTGGCCGAAGTGTAAATCACATCCCCGTCAATGACGGCCTGCGCGTTGCCGCGTTTAATGTGGCCTTCGGTCACGTCGTAGGCGACCTTCCAGATGAGCTTCCCGTCACCGAGGCTGTAACGGTGCAGCCCGGCGTAGGTGAAGTAGACCGAATCGCCGTCAAAGATCGGCGGGTTGGCGCCGCTCAGGTCGAACTTCGGGAAGAACCTGCTGCGGCGCTCGATGCCGTAGAGGTCAACCTTGTCGGTGTACTCGGATTGCCAGAGCAGTTCGCCCGATGAGAGTCGCAGGGCCGTCACGTCCGGCTTGTCCTTGCTCGCCGAGCTGTTCACGACGGTCAGCAGGATGACCATGTCTTTCTCGTAATTCGTGGCGACCTCGACGGTGTGGCCCTTGAGCTTGTCGGTCTGCCAGAGCGTCTGCCCGGAGAGCAGGTCGAGCGCCGAGAGTCGCGTCTTCCCCTGCGTGAAGCCGCTGTTCTCCTGCACGAGCAGCAGCGGCGTGCCGCTGATCTCGTGCGCCTCGAATTCCTCGACCTTCTTCAGGTCATCGCGCTGCCACGTGGTCTTCCCCGTTTCGGGGTCGAGGCAGTAGACGTTGCTGTCGGTGCCGACGAGCAGCGTCCCCAGGTCGGTCAGGCGATACCATTTGATCTCCTGCGTTGGTTTGTGCGTCCAGAGCGGGTCGGCGTGGGCCGTGATCAGGCCGCAGAATGAAATGACGAGGGCGAGAAGATGGCGGGCCGGGAGAAAGCTTCTCCTGATTGATTCCTTCGAGTTCATCTGATTTTGCTCCCTGGGGCACATGGTTGACTTGATTGCCGCCTTGTCGGGTGGTCACGGCAGCGAGGTGACCGGGACGTTCATGCCTGCAGCCGCACAGAGCTTTCCACAGATTGATGCGGACGGGGGCTTCAGAATGGTTACGCAGGATTCGGAGGCGTAAGGGATCAGGAAGGAGGAGATTTTTTTGTTGCGGAAAATAATTGGTGCGGCAGGCGGCTTTCCCTTGGGAGCGCGAGCGTCTCGCTCGCCAGGGATGCCAGGCAAGGCCCACTGAGATTTGCTCGGGCATTGATTCCATGCCTGGCGAGCGAGACGCTCGCGCTCCCAGCGGGGAGCCGCCTTATCTCAAGGGGACGAATTATGCCCGTGCGTCAAATTTTCTTTGTGAAATGGCAGAGAGGCATTAATATCCCCGCCGCGCCCCTCATAACACCTGCGGGGAATCATGCCTGCACAACCTGACGCAACAACACCGCACCAGATCACGCTTCTGCTCAAGGAGCATCAGGCGGGGAACCGCGAGGCGCTCGACCAGCTGCTGCCGCTCGTCTACGGCGAACTGCGCCGGCTGGCGGCGGCGCGACTGCGGGGCGAGCGGCCCGACCACACGCTGCAACCGACGGCGCTCGTGCATGAGGCTTACCTGCGGCTGGTGGATCAGCGCGAAGTGGACTGGCGCAACCGCGCGCAGTTTTTCGGGCTGGCGGCGGAGATGATGCGGCGCATCCTGGTCAACCACGCCATCGCGCGGAAGGCCGAAAAGCGCGGCGGCGAGGACGCGCGGATGTCTATTGACGATGCCGTCAGCTTCGCCGTCGAACGCGAAGTCAATCTGGTACTGCTCGACGAGGCACTCAACAAACTGGCCGCGCTCGACCCGCAGCAGTGCCGGATCGTCGAGATGCGCTTCTTCGCCGGGCTGACGGTCGAGGAGGTCGCCGAAGTGCTGGGCATCTCCACCGCCACCGTCAAGCGCGAATGGCGCGCGGCCAAGGCCTGGCTCTACCACCAGATCAGCAGCGCCACGTCCGCCCCGAATCCCTCAAACGCTGAAGCCTCGGTCCCAGCTTCAATCTGACTTCAGCAGTAATGTCTCAGACAGCTTCAGCCGCCCGCTGGCGGCAGGTTAAGGAAATCTTTCAGCAGGCCGTCGAACTCGATACCGGCGCGCGCGCGGGTTATCTCGCCTCGGCCTGCGCGGATGACGCCGGGCTGCGCGGCGAAGTCGAAATGATGCTGGCCGTGGATGAGGACGCTTCGGCTTTCCTCGAAAAGTCCCCGGTCAGCAGCCTCGGAGAAAAGCTGATGGCCGGTCGCGATCAGATGCCGGAGGGGCAGCGCATCGGGCCTTACCGAGTTCTGCGCGAGATCGGGCACGGCGGGATGGGCTCGGTCTACCTGGCCGAACGCGACGACGAGCATTTCGACCAGCAGGTCGCCATCAAGGTGATCAGGCGCGGAATGGATTCTGACGACATCCTGCGCCGCTTCCACAACGAGCGGCAGATCCTCGCCAACCTGAATCACCCGAACATCGCGCGGCTGATTGACGGCGGCTCGACCGCGGACGGGCGGCCTTATTACGTGATGGAATACATCGCGGGCCGCGGCATTGACGAATACTGCGACGCGCGCCGGCTCTCGATCACCGACCGACTCGGGCTGTTCCGTCAGGTCTGCGCCGCGGTGCATTACGCGCATCAGCGGCTGGTGATTCACCGCGACCTCAAACCCTCGAACATCCTCGTCACCGACGAGGGCGTGGTGAAACTGCTCGATTTCGGCATCGCCAAACTGCTCGCGTCCGGCGACCACGGTCAGACCGCCACGGTCACACTGCTCGGCATTATGACGCCCGCCTACGCGAGCCCCGAGCAGGTGCGCAGTGACAACATCACGACGGCGAGCGATGTTTATTCACTCGGCGTCATCCTCTATGAACTGCTCACCGGCCACCGCCCGTACCACTTCCCCAGCGCGCGCCCGGACGAGATGGCCCGCGTCATCTGCGAGAGCCTGCCCGAACGCCCGAGCGCGGCAGTCGTCCGCGACGGCGGCGAGACCCTGACCGAAGCGAGCAGGCAGAATGTGCCGCGCCCGGCTGCCGCGCGAGGCGCCGTTCCCCGGGTCTGGCTGCCGTCGGTCATCAGCCGGACTCGCGGAGACAGCGTCGAGCGACTGCGCCGCCGGCTGCACGGCGACCTGGACAACATCGCCCTGATGGCGCTGCGCAAGGACGCGCAGCGGCGCTACGCGTCGGTCGAGCAGTTTTCCGAGGACATCAGACGATACCTCGAAGGGCTGCCGGTCATCGCGCGGCCCGACACGCTCGGGTACCGCGCGGCGAAGTTCGTCCGGCGCAACAAAGCCGGCGTGGCCGCGGCATTCCTGGTTCTGCTTTCGCTCTGCGGCGGGATCGTGACGACGTGGCATCAGGCCCGCGTCGCGCAGCGCCAGCGCGCGCTGGCTGAGAGCCGCTTTAGTGACGTCCGTCAGCTGGCCAACTCGTTCGTCTTCAAATTCCACGACGCGATCGTCAGGCTGCCCGGCTCCACGCCGGTGCGCGAAATGCTCGTGAAGGACGCCACCGCTTACCTTGACAAGCTGGCCGCGGAGGCCGGCGGCGACCGCGAGTTGCAGCACGAACTGGCGCTGGCTTACCTGAAACTGGGCGACGCGCAGGGGAAGATTTACGACGCCAACACCGGCCACACGGCGGGCGCGCTCGCCAGCTACCGCAAGGCGATTGAGCTGCTCGAACCGCTCGCCCGCTCTGGCGCCGGTCGCGACGCGAAAATAAAGGAAGACCTGCTCAAAGCTTATCAGACAATTTGCGCGCTGATGTTGCGGACGGGGCAGGGGAAGGAAGCGAAGGCGCTGCTCGAAAAGGCCGTCCCGATGGGCGAAGAGATGCTCGCGGCGGAGCCCGGCAATCCGGCCAGACGGCTGATGCTCGTGAGGCTGAAAATACAGGCGGCCGATACGACTCCCGATTTCGCCAGACGGATCGAGTTGTATAGCAGCGTGCTGCCCGAGGTCGAGGAGCTTTGTCAGTCTGACGCCCGCAGCGTCGAAGCCCTGCGCGCCCTGGCCCAGGTCAATCAGCGGATCGGCACTAACCTGCTCTGGCTGGGAGGGAAGGTCGAGAAAAGCGGCGGGACGAAAGCCGAGGTGCAGAGTTATTACCAGCGCGCCCTGCCGTACCACCGCCGCTCGCTCGAAGCGATCGAGCAGGTGCATGCGACCGACCCGCAGAATTATTACTGCCGCCGCTCGCTCGCGACCGGGTGTGAGAATGTGGGCGTGGCGCTGCGGGCCAACGGCGACATCGAAGGCTCATTGCGGATGCTCCGCCAGTCGCTCGGGATCATGGAGTCGGCCATGAAGTCCGACCCGGAAAACCGCGAGGCCCAGTTCGATGTCGCCGGGACACTGAAGGAGATCGGGGATTGTCACGCGCAGCGCGGCAATCGCCCCCTCGCCCTCGCCAGCTACCGCAAGGCCCTCTCCCTCAAGGAAGCCATCGCCGCCGCCGACGAGAAGAACCTCGAAGTCCGCAACGACGTTGCCAGCCTCCGCAAACTGGTTGATGCCACTGCCGAGAAGCGGTGATCCTGCCAGGTGAAGTCTCTAAATTAGAACAGGAAACATTGGGACACTCGGTTTGATTTCACCCTGATTTCATCGTATTCCCGCATAGAACCACTGTCCCAAGCGCTATGTGATGTGATGAAGCAGATGCCTCCCCTCGCCGCGAGGGTTACAATCGCGGTGAGCAAGAGAAAGAGAGAGGAGGCACCATGCCGATCTATTGTGGCGTTGATTTTCACTCACGGCAACAGACCATCGCCTGGTGTGACACCCGCGATGGCGAAATCCACTTTGACAAACTCGCGCACCAGCTCGATGACGTGCGCGCTTTCTACGCCCGCTTCGAGGGTGAAGTGATCGTCGGCCTTGAAGCCAGTGGCTACAGCAACTGGTTTGAAGACCTGCTCAGTGAACTTCATCATCAGGTCAGAGTCGGCAACCCGGCCGAAGTGCGGGCCCGCGCTCGCGCCCGGCAGAAGACTGACCGCCGGGATGCCGAACTCCTGCTCGACCTGCTGCTGAAGGATGAATTCCCGCAGATCCATCGTCCCTCTGCCGCCAGTCGGGAGGCGCTGCGCCTGTTGCGCTACCGCCAGCGGCTGGTGCAGTTGCGGACGAAGACCTGTAATAACCTCCACGCGATTGCCCTGAGTGCAGGCGTCTCGTTGAAGGCAAAGCTGCTGACCAAAGCCGGTCGGCGGCGACTCAATGAGCTGACCCTCTCGACTGAACACCGCCGGCAGCGCGAGGAGTGGCTGGAGTTGATTGACCAGCTTCAGACTCGCATCCAGCGTGCTGATCAGGAACTGGCACGGCTGGCCGCCGATGATGATCGGGTCACACGGTTACAGACGCATCCGGGCATCGGAGTGCAGACCGCACTGGCGCTGGTTCACACTCTCGAACCGCTCAGGCGTTTCGCCAACAGCCGCAAGGTGGCGGCCTATGTCGGGCTGGAGCCGCGCGAATATTCCTCCGGCGACCGGCAGCGCTTCGGCCGGATCAGTAAAGCGGGGCCACGCCTGCTGCGGTACCTGCTGATCGAAGCCGCGCATCATGCGGTCAGGCACGACCCGGACCTCAAGCGCCTGTACTGGCAGCTGCTGCAGAAGAAGAACAAGGGCAAAGCCATCGTAGCCGTCGCCCGCAGACTGCTGATTCGCGCTTACATTCTCTGGCGCGACGAAATTGATTATGCCGAGTTCCTCCGTCGTGGTGTCGAAGTTCAGTCGGCCCGGAAATCGAAGTAGGCCTCAAGTGCCTGACTGTGTGATTGGGCGACCGAGCCTGCGGCAGCCGGGGGCAGATCACCGGCTGCCGCAGTGCGGATTGCACCTCATGGGCTGCAAGGCCCGAATAGATGGTTGATCGCAACACGAGACGTTGATCGAACCTGAGGAACGAAAGACACTGGACCATGTTTCAGACTTTCTCCTGCTCAAACAGCCAATGACCTGATTGAGCTGCCGCCTGGGGCAAAGAGGGGAAGTCTGTCACTTTTTCAATTTGACTCCGGCATCTGCCTCATAGAGGATTCGATATGGGATGCTTCTCTACGCTCAGTCAAAACGATGCCTTTCACTCATTTCAGGAGCTGAAACGGGGAATTGAATCAGAACGCGGCTGGGATTTTGGCGCTGTGTCAGTCGGAGCTGGCCTCAAGGGGCTTGCCTGGCCTGACGAAGCAATTATTGAAGAAATAGTTTCCATCGAGATCGAGGCGTGGCGAAGGATGTCTGAAACAAAGGGCACAGAGAAGTAAGACCGTCCGGCCTTCGCCGGGAGATAAATCCGAACCGCAGCACAGCCTGTTTGTCTAACATTTGATGTCGCTGGCAAAATTGCATGCCCGGCGGCTTTATCAGCTCAGCAGGACAGAGAGTCGGGATTATGAATAGAAAGCCAAAGGGCTGCTTGTCGAAAGAGGGCCCGGTGATGATCGACCCGCGAGCCTTTCCAGCGCATCAACGTCCAGGGCCAGCCGGTGTCTGAGACTATAATCAGGGAGCGGCGCTGACCATCCTGATTTCCGCTGATGACGAGTTGAACCAGACGGCCCTGTCAGAAGGATTGCTGACGGACAACTCGAATCAGCATCCCTGAAGAAGAGGAATAATGTACGGCGGCATCGAATCAGGTGGCACCAAGTGGGTCTGCGCGGTCGGCACGGGCCCGCGGGATATTCTCGCCATCGAACGCTTCCCGACGACCACGCCCTCCGAAACCATCGGCCGGGGCATCGAATTCTTCCGGCGGTTTCGCGGGCTCGAAGCCATCGGCATCGGCACATTCGGACCGGTTGATCTGAGTCCGAATTCGCCGACATGGGGGCACATCACGACCACGCCGAAACCGGGGTGGCAGTTTGCCGATCTGGCCGGGCCGTTGCAAAAAGAGTTCGGCGTGCCGGTCGGGTTCGATACCGATGTCAATGTGGCGGCGCTCGGTGAATACAAGTGGGGGGCGGCGCGCGGGCTGGATACTTTCGTTTACTACACGATCGGTACCGGGATCGGGGGCGGCGGGATAGTCAACGGAAAGCCGATGCATGGGCTGCTGCACCCGGAGATGGGCCATATGGCTTTGCCGCACGACCGCGAGCGTGATCCTTTCCCCGGCGCCTGCCCATTTCACAACGATTGTCTTGAAGGGATGGCTTCAGGCCCGGCGATTGAAAAACGCTGGGGCGCACGCGGGGAGACGCTGCCGGCGGATCACCCGGCGTGGGCGCTCGAAGCGCATTACCTCGCGCTCGGCGTGGTCAACACGATCTCGATCCTCTCGCCGCAGCGCGTCATCATTGGCGGCGGCGTGATGCAACAGCAACAGCTCTTCCCGATGATTCGGGAGGAAGTGAAGCGGCTCCTGCAGGATTACCTGAAAGTCCCGCAGATCACCGACGGCATTGAAGAATACATAGTGCCGCCGGAGTTGGGCGACAGAGCCGGCGTGCTGGGCGCAATCGCCCTGGCGCAGCAGGCCGGTGAAAACGCGCGGTGAAGAAAGCAGCACGAGGGGCCTTTCGCCGGAGGAGCATTATGGAATGCAGGTCAGGTTGCGGTGCCTGCTGTATCGCCCCGTCCATCTCATCCCCGATCCCCGGAATGCCCGGCGGGAAACCAGCCGGCGTGCGGTGCATACAACTGACGGATGACAACAGGTGCCGGCTCTTCGGAAAGCCGGAACGCCCGGCAGTCTGCGTCGGGCTCAGGCCGGGCGAAGAGATGTGCGGCGGCAGCCTACAGGAGGCGATGTTGCGACTCACTATCCTTGAACGCCTGACTGCGCCGCCCGGGGCTTCAGGCTTGTCACAACAACCATGAGTAATCCATTCGTCGGAAGCTGGAAACTGCTGTCGGCCGTGTATGAGCGCGACGGTCGGACGGCGTACCCATTTGGGCGGGAGCCGGTCGGGCTGCTGATTTATGACGATGTCGGCAATATGGCCGTGCAGATTATGCGGTTGAACCGTGATGATGCGCCTCGCGCGAAAACATCAGAAGGGGACAGGGCGGAAAAGCGCGCATCGTTTGAAGGCTACCTTGCTTATTTCGGCGGGTACGAAATCAACGAGGCGGAAAAGACGGTCAGTCATTACGTCCGGGGCAGCACGCTGCCGCACTGGGTCGGCTCGGTTCAGAAAAGAGCGTATGAGTTTTCCGGCAACTGGCTGACGCTCAGTGCCCCGGCGACGAGCGACAAATCAGGCGCCGAAGCGGTGCTGGTCTGGGAAAGGATCGAACGGAAGAACAATGAAAGCTGAAACAACATTCACCGCTGAACTGGAGTATCAGGACAATGCGCTGCTCGGCGAAGGGCCGGTGTGGGATTGGCGCTCGCAACGGTTGTTCTGGGTGGACATCGAAGGCTTTGCCGTTCACATCTGGTCGCCGGCCTTGCGCGAACACGGAGTCATCCACACCGGGCAGTATGTCGGCTCGCTCGCCGTCCGAAAATCCGGCGGGCTGATCGTGGCGCTCAAAAGCGGCTTTGCCGCGCTCGATCCAGAGACCGGTGAGATCACTCCCGTCGCCGACGCCGAATCATACCTGCCGGGCAACCGTTTCAATGACGGCAAGTGCGATCCGGCGGGAAGGTTCTGGGCCGGGACGATGGCGCTGGATGAAAAGAATGGCAAAGGCAAAGGTACTCTCTACTGCCTCGACGCCGATCTGACGGTGCAGCGCAAAGTGCCCGGCGTGACGATCTCAAACGGTCTGGCGTGGACGAGCGATGAACGCACGATGTATTACATTGACTCGCCGACGCAAAAAGTTATCGCTTACGATTACGACAAGGCGACAGGCGACATCAGCAATCCTCGCACGGCCGTTGACGTGCCGGCGAAGGAGATGGGCTACCCGGACGGCATGACGATTGACGGGGAAGGGATGCTCTGGGTCGCGCACTGGGACGGCGGGCGCGTCTGCCGCTGGAACCCGCAGACCGGCGAGGAGCTGGCCGAAATCAAGGTACCCGCCTCGCGCCCGACTTCGTGCGTTTTCGGCGGAGAGAACTTTGACACGCTTTACATCACTTCAGCACGGACGAGGCTCGGCGAAGAGAAACTCGCCGCGCAACCGCTCGCCGGGAGCGTCTTCAAATGCCGCCCCGGAGTGCGCGGCCTGCCGATGAATGAATTTGCCGGATAGGAGCCTGCCATGCGATTCGCCGACAAAGTGGTCATCCTCACCGGAGGCGGCGGAGAGATCGGTCGCGCCGCCGCGCTGCGGTTCGCCCGCGAAGGCGCACTCGTCATCGTCGCCGACCTCAGCGCCGAACAATCCGAGCAGGTCGCAGCTGAGATCAATGCCGGGACCGGAAGTGAAAGCAGAGTCGCGATGTCGTGTCGTGTGGATGTGGCGCAACGTGACGAGGTCGAAGCGATGGTCAGCGCCGTACTCGAACGTCACGAGCGCATTGATGTGCTGTGCAATATCGCCGGGATTGCGCCTTATGAGCCGCTGCTGGATGCGACAGATGAAAGCTGGCACAGGACACTCGATGTCAACCTGACCGGAGTTTTCCTCTGCTCTCAGGCCGTCGCCCGCGTGATGGTAAAGCAGAAAAGCGGCGTGATCGTGAATATGGCTTCGACCAACGGTCTGGTGGGCGAATACGGCTTGTCGGCTTACAACGCCTCCAAGTTCGGCGTGGTCGGGCTGACGATGACGATGGCGATTGAACTGGCCGCGCACGGAGTCCGCGTCAATGCCGTCGCCCCCGGAATGATCAGCACAAGGCTCTCGCGCGCCGTGCTGGAAGCCGACCCGGAACTGGCGAAGTCGTACTTCCGCGACAAAATCCCGATGGGGCGCTTCGGCACTCCCGATGAAGTGGCGGCGGTCGTTGCCTTCCTCGCCTCAGAAGATGCCAGCTTCATCACGGGCCACGCGCTCGTGGTTGACGGCGGACAACTGACGTTCTGAAGGGTTCAGCGGAAATCTTCAACCATCATCAGGTCGCTGCCGCTCTGGTCGAGCTGGGCGTAGAGAATAGTGCGACCGCCCGGTGAAACCGCGAGCCCCGGGATGTATTTCTCAGGCCCCTTCGCGAGGCGCGCGACCTCGCTCACCTGCCCCGTCGCAAAGTTGTAGAACTCGAGCAGCGGACCCGCCGCGGTGGTCGTCACAAAGTAAATCCCCTGATCCGTGACGCGCCAGTAACGCCGCATCCCGGCTTGATGATGATCAGTCACCTGTGACTCTTTACCGCCCTCGACCGGGACGCGCCAGAGGCCCGGGACTCCCTGCCCGCGGCTGTAATAAAAATATTGGTAGTGGCTCAGCCGGGTGAGACAAACGAGAGATTGTAGCGATGCAGAAAGAGTCGCAGACAAATCTCATGCATCACATCCGACTTGGAAAAAGACAAAGTCTGGCGAACGAAGCGCGCCAGCCGCTGCCGCAGGGTG
>DASRDU010000047.1:0-22735 GCA_035652435.1 Blastocatellia bacterium | reverse complement strand
ATTCGACGGCGCGACGGCACATCAGACTTCATGACCTCCTTGAGTTGCTGACGTTGTGCTTTGGTGAGCGGCTCGACGAACTTCGTGGGTCTTTTCATAGCCCGCTCATTTTATCTCAAAATTTATGCTTGGGTGCTTATCAAATTCAGACTCACAAATACAGACATTCACCCGGTAGTGGCTAACTTTCATCTCTCACTGCATAGGCAGACACCGCAAGGCGAGGAGGTTATTCAGTGCGCATCGCCGCGTCACGTTCTTTATGATGCCAATATGAAAAAGATAGATGTTAGTAACGGCGTGCGCGTAGAAGGGCGGCAGCAATTGCCCTTTTACTCGGGCTTATTCGCCCTGCTTCTCATACCCGAGGAAATTGAGCAGCAACTTTCACCATATCACTTCCTCCGTTTGACTATGCGGGCAATGGGGCAGAGTGATCTTTTGACTGATTTTTATCCGCACTATTGGACTGATGACCCGTACTCAAAATCATACGTCACGCTGGGATTAAATACTGATCTTTTGTTATCGCCTGATAAACCCGAGCCGATTATTCGTCGCCTCCTGTCCAAAATACCGGCTCGATTCCGAGTTCATAAATTGCTGAAATAAGACAGCAGATATTATGACAAAGCACCTTGCAAAGGGCTTCATTGATTTGGGCCGTATCAGTTTTACTCCTGATCTTTTCGCCAAACTTGGCTTTGATCATCCAGAACGTTGATTCGACATTTGACCGCTTATGATAGTGGGCCAGAAACTCATCACGATGCAGACTGAAGAAATGGAACATCTGTTTCCAGGTCGTGCCACCCTTGCCCTTTCGCCCTTCTGTGGCGTTGTCCCTGAAGGCAACGTAAGGCGTGCCACCCATTTCAGCGAAAAGGCGAAGATTGGCACGACTGCTGTACGCCTTGTCCGCTGAAACCCCTGAGACGTTAAAGCCGCGTTTCATATTGCGCCTCGCGAAAATGCCAGGCTAAGATCAGCCGTAATGTTCGGGCATTCCCACCAACATAAGGAGGCTCACGCACACGATCATGCTGATGGACAGCCTCACTCTGCCCATCATCATCAGGATCATCATCACGGCACTTCGCAGCGAGTGCTGACGATCGTGCTGGCTCTGAACTCGGTTTACATGATCGCCGAGGTCGTGGGCGGCTGGTACGCCAACAGTCTCGCGCTGCTCTCGGATGCCGGGCATATGTTCACTGACGTGGCGGCGCTGGCGCTCTCGCTGATGGCCGTGCGTTTCGCTTCGCGCCCGGCGACGCCCGAAAAGACCTACGGGTTTTACCGGCTGGAGATTCTGGCGGCGCTGGCGAATGGCGTGACGCTGATCGGGCTGTCGCTCGTGATCTGCTACGAGGCCTGGCACCGCTTCAGGCAGCCGGAGCAGATCGAGGCGCCGGTCATGATCTTGGTCGCGACGGGCGGGCTCGTGATCAATCTCATTTCGGCGTGGATGCTTTCCGGAGCGCACGATGAGAACCTGAATGTGCGCGGCGCGTTCCTGCACGTGATGAGCGATCTGCTGGGCTCGGTCGTCGCGATTGCCGCCGGGCTGCTGGTTCTGTGGCGCGGCTGGTACCGGGCTGACCCGGTCTTCAGCGTCATCATCAGCGTGCTGATCATTACGAGTTCGTGGAAGCTGGTCTCGGCCGCCGTCAATGTGCTGCTGGAAGGCGCGCCGGCGCACATCAATGCGACCAACGTGGAGCAGGAGATGCTGAAGGTCGCGGGCGTGCGCGGGGTTCACGACCTGCACATCTGGACGATCACCTCCGGTCGCCACGCCGTCACAGCCCACGTCGTGATTGATGAGATGAAGGGAGGCCCAGGCATCCTGCGCGACCTGCGCGTGATGCTGGCCGAACGCTTCGGGCTGACCCACTCGACCATTCAGCTTGAAGACTCTTCGCTTCCCACGGTGGTCCGGATCAAAAAGAAAGCGGCGCCGGATCACGAACATTGAAAGCCGCCTCCGCAACTCATCCTGCTCCCTGGGATTCGGCATTCAGACATCGCCGTGCTATTCTCCGCTCTCGCCAGGGGCCGGAAATTTCAATTCAGATCAGGGAGTCACAGATGAGATACGTTGCCTGCGTTCTCGTTCTTCTCTTCTGCCTTCAATCAGTCATGACGCTCTCCCCGCTGCCATCACACGCACAATCGCCCGCGCGGGCGGACGCCGACCTTGTGTTGCTCAATGGCAAAGTCTGGACGGTCAATGACGCGCAGCCGCTCGCGGAAGCCGTGGCCTGCCGCGGCGGGCGAATCCTCGCGGTCGGAGCGACAGCGGACGTTCGCGCACTGATCGGCGCAAACACCAGGGTGGTTAATCTGAAAGGGAAGCTCGCCGTGCCGGGGTTCAATGACGCGCACGTGCATTTCCTGAGCGGCGGCACGGGGCTGGCGAGCGTGCAGTTGCGCGACGCTAAAAGCGAGGCGGAATTCCGCGAGCGCATCCGCGCCTTTGCCGCAAAGATTGGCAAAGGTCGCTGGATTCTCGAAGGCAACTGGGATCATGAGAACTGGACTCCGGCGCGATTGCCGGCGCGGCAGCTGATTGATGATGTGACGCCCGACAACCCGGTTTTTGTGCAGCGACTCGATGGGCATATGGCGCTGGCCAGTTCGCTCGCGCTCAGACTTGCTGGCATCACGCGCGAGACGCCTGACCCGCCGGGCGGCACGATTGTCCGCGATGAAAAGGGCGAGCCGACCGGAGTGCTGAAAGACGCGGCGATGGGCGCAGTCTATCGCGCGATGCCCGGCCCCAGTGAAGAAGAGATTGCCGAAGCCGTGCGCGCCGCGATGCGCTATGCCGCCGAAAACGGCGTGACGAGCGTACACGATATGTCGGCTTCGCCGGACGTGCTGGCCGTCTATCAGAAACTGCTGGCGGGCAATGAACTGACCGTTCGGATTTATGGCCACCAGCCGCTGTCGGCATGGAAGCGACTGGCCGACGTCGGATTGCGCGCCTCGTTCGGCGGGGACAAATTGAAAATCGGCGGGCTGAAGGGCTTCGCTGACGGCTCGCTCGGTTCGACGACGGCGCTGTTTTTCGAGCCTTACCTCGATGCGCCGAACACTTCGGGACTGCCGAGCGACGAGATGTTTCCCGAAAGCAGGATGCTTGACAACATCCTGAAAGCCGACCGCGTCGGGTTGCAGATTGCCGTTCACGCTATCGGTGATCGGGCGAATAACACCATTCTTGGGATGTATGAAGAAGTCGCGAAACAGAATGGCGTGCGTGACCGTCGCTTCCGCATCGAACACGCGCAGCACCTGACCCGGGCAGACATTCAGCGTTTCGCCCGGCTCGGCGTGATCGCCTCGATGCAGCCTTACCATGCGATTGATGACGGGCGCTGGGCCGAAAAACGGATCGGGCCGGAACGCGCCAGGGGCACTTACGCTTTCCGCTCGCTGCTCGATGCGGGCGCGATACTCGCTTTCGGCTCCGACTGGTTCGTCGCGCCGATGGAACCGCTCGTGGGGATTTACGCGGCGGCCACGCGCCGCACGCTGGACGGCAAACGCCCCGGCGGGTGGGTTCCCGAAGAGAAGATCACGGTGGCCGAAGCGGTTCGCGCTTACACGCTGGGATCGGCTTACGCGAGCTTTGAGGAGAAGATCAAAGGCTCAATCGAAGTCGGCAAGCTGGCGGATCTGGCCGTGCTGTCAGCTGACATTTTCACGATCAATCCGGTGGAGATCGAAAAGGCGAAAGTGGTGATGACTGTTTTTGACGGCAGGGTGATTTATGAAAGAAAGTAAGACACTGTCATCCGGCATCAGGGGCCGCTTATAAAACGCCGTTATGCCGGCTTTCCTGCGCGGTGAGCCGCGCCTGCGCGCGCACCAGATCGCGCATTGAAATAATGCCGACCAGCCTGCCCGGGTCGGTGCGGCTGACGACCGGGAGCAGCGAAAGTTCTCCCTGACCGAGTTTGAGCATCACGCGGTCGAGCGTGTGGTCAGGGTGCGCGTGAATGACCTCTTTGATTGCCACCTCTCCGAGCGCGGCTTCTCCCGCCCCCTCTTCCACGTATTGCTTCAGCTCGTTGCAGGTAATGAAGCCGGACATGCGCTGCTTCCCGTTGACGGATTCCACCACCGGGTAACCGTAATGGCCCGTTTTCAGGGCCTCTTCCAGCGCGGCGCGGACGTTCAGGTCGGCGTGGAGCGTGACCACCTCGCGGGTCATCACGCTGCCCGCGGTGATTCGGTTGAGCGGCGCGGTTGGCTTCGAATGCGGCAGGTGGATGCCGTCCTGCATCAGCAGTGCCTCGTAAATCGGCGTCGGCTCCAGACGCGAGGCGATCAGGTAGCTGATGGCGTTGGCGATCATCAGCGGGAGGATCAGCGTGTAGTTGCTGGTCATCTCAAAGATGATCAGCACGGAAGTGATCGGCGCGCGGATCACGCCGCAGAACATCGCGCCCATGCCGACGAGCGCGAAGGCGCCGGGCGCAGTCGGGCTGCCGGGGAAAGCCGCCTTCACGACCTGCCCCACCGTGCCGCCGACCATCGCGCCGATGAACAGCGATGGCGCGAAGATGCCGCCCGACCCGCCCGAACTGTAAGACAGCACGGTGGTCACGATCTTGGCGACCGAGAGCGTCATCAGCAGCGCCAGCGGGAGCGCATTCAGATCGCCTTTGAGCGCGAGCGAGATGGTATCGTAACCGCCCCCCATCGCCTGCGGCGCGAACAATCCGATGATTCCCACCGCCAGCCCGCCAATCGCCGGCTTGAGCCAGGGCGGTACGCTCCGCAGGCGGCGAAAGATCAATCGTAATCTCAACAGCGTCCGGCTGAAGAAGACTGCGGCGCCCGCGGCGATGGCGCCCAGCAGCACGTAAAAGATCAGCTCCGCCCAGTGATTCAGACCGTAGGCCGGAACCTGGGCAAAGATCGGCCCGCGTCCTTCGAGCCCGCGCGAGATGACTGACGCGATGACGGCGGCGATGACGATGCCGCCGAGCATCCGCTGGTTGAGGTCGCCGATGATCTCTTCAAAGGCGAAAGTGACGGCGGCGATGGGAGTATTGAAAGCCGCCGCGACTGCGGCCGCCGAGCCGACCGGGATGATCTCCATCAGGCGGCGGCGCGAGACGGAGAAGAAGCGGCCCAGGAATGAAGAGACCGCCGCGCAAATCTGAACCGTCGGGCCTTCGCGTCCGATTGAGGCGCCGGTGCCGAGGCTGATGATTGCGACGGTCATCTTGCCGAAGGCCGATTTCATCGGGATGCGACCGTGATTGAAGAAAAAGGCGGTTTTGACCTGCGGGATTCCGCTGCCGCGCGCGTCCGGCACCCAGAATTGCAGCAGTACGCCCACCACCAGACCGCCCAGCGTCGGGACGAGCAGTGTCAGGACGACCTGCCGCCACCCGGTCGCGATGAAGACATGGCGGATGATGTTGCGCTCGGCGGCCTTGATCAGGACGTGAAAAAGGACTGCGACCAGTCCGCAGATGCCGCCGATCAGCAGGGTCACCAGAAATAGTTTTTGATTGTCCGGCAGGCCAAGGCGATCAAGGAAGTGTGTGACTCGCAGCTCAGTGCGATACCACTTGCGCCGGATTTGTGCGCGCTGCAAAGTGAAACCTCATTGACTGAATCATCGGGGGCTCTTCTGCTCGAAGCAGGATGAATCTTATCCTCGCGTGCCGCAATCCGCAATCATAATCATCTGATTTCACCACTTCCTTCACCACTCAGAACTGAATTCGTGCCGCTTTCTGCTCTGGTCGTGGCTTTGATCTTCAGTTTCAGCCGCCGCAGGGCGTATGGCCCATCGCCCGTCCCCTCAAGGCTGACGAGCGTCGCGCCGTCGCGGAACGTCGTGGCGAACCAGTGCCCTTCAAAAATCGCGTCATCGGTCGAATTGTAGAGGTAAAAATAACCGGTCGTCGGGTGATCGGCATCGAGCGTCATTTTGTGGAAGGCCGCGCGGGTGGTGATCCTTTGCGCCCTGTCGCCCAGCACGAGCGTTAGTGTCGCGCTGACCTCCGGCTCATTGTCCGGGCCGGAAATGATTCGCGCGGATGAAAGTTTCGCCTGCAGCTCCCGCGCCAGTGTCTGGGCGGCAGTTGTGTTACCCGGCAGGCAAAGAAAAGGGATCAGCGCGAAGACGCCGATCACGCAGACAGCCCTCGTCAGGCTGCCGAGGGTGAGGCTGGCAGCACTTTTCATCGGTGTGTCCTTCCGGTCGGCCAGCAATCCGGGGTCAGTTGCCGAGCGGGTAATTGTCCACCTGATAGAAAGGCTTAATTGGAGCTGTTTTTTTCAGTTTTGCGCGCCGGGGCCGGATTGACTGAGGCGAAAAGAAGGGAAGGTGACCATGAGGCAAAAAGACAGAGGCCGGGAGGAAACAGGAGCGCAGTGCCGCTTCGTTTTCTCCCGGCCTGTCTCTTACCTGCTACTTCACGGCTGAACCGAGGCGCCCCCAGTTGATTCTGGAGAAGAGGTTGCCGCCCGAGCTGGGATTGTCCGAATCTCTGGGAATAAACGACCAGTGAACGTAGAGTGCGCGAGCGATGATATTGTTGCGCGGGACGGTGCCCCAGAAGCGACTGTCCAGACTGTTGTCACGGCTGTCGCCCATGACGAAGTATTCGCCCTCGGGGACGCGAAACGGCTCCCTGACGGCAAATTTCATCCCAGGCGCTATGTGAATGTCCCCTGTGCCGTCTTCATCCTTTTCGTCGTCGTAATAGACCCGCCATCTGGCGCCTTCCGGCGCCGGATCAGTTCTGACTATCGGCAGGGCTGCCCCCCTGTCATGACCCGCCAGCTTGACGGTGACATGCTGCTCGGGCAGTAATTTATTGTTGATCAGTACGTCCGTCCTCTGTACCCGGACCTCATCGCCCGGCAGGCCGATGACACGTTTGACGTAATTCACCTTGGGATCGCTGGGCAGCTTGAAAACGATGATGTCACCGCGCCTGATTTCGCGCGCCGGCAGCAGCGAACCGATGACGGGCGTGTTGCGCCCGAAGATGAATTTGTTGACGAAAAGCTGATCGCCGATGTTGATGGTGTTCTGCATCGAGCCGGTCGGGACCTGCACCGCCTGCGCGATGAAGGTCATCAGGAAGAGCGCCATGATGAAGGTCACGACGAGCTGCTCGAAATATTCGCGAAACAGCGATTTCGGCGGGCCGGGGATCGTGGCCTGCGCCGGGGCGGAAGCCCCGGTGCTGCTCTCGCGGTTCTGCCGGGGCTCGACGATCTCTGGTTGTCTGGTCATAAGACTCTGTTTTCGGCTTTCTGCGCAAGTCGCATCAGAGCCCAGGCAAAAAATCACTCTGCCGGGCAGATGATGTTCTCGGGTTTGAGAGAGTGAGCGTGCAATTTAAGGCCGGAAGCGAATTAGTTCAAGACTGGTCAGCCGGAATTGATTCGGGGTCTGAAACCGCCGACACGGTTTCGGCAGACGGCTCGTCCGCCCCCGGCGGGCCCTGACCGGAGTTGAGCTGATCCAGCGCTGCGCGCGCCGCCGCCTGGTGCGCGCTTTTGATCGTCGTCCCCTGGCCGGTGGCGAGCCGCTTCCCGTCGAGCAGCACTTCGACCTGAAAGACCCGGCGGTGGTCCGGGCCGAGGCTTTCGACGATCGCATACTTCGGCGTCGAATGCCCGAGCGCCTGCAGGTGTTCCTGGAGCGCGGTCTTGTAATCGGTGGCCGCGAGGTTGGTCGGGTTGACGATCGTGAAGGTCCCGGCAAATTCGCGGTGGACGAAAGCGTTCGCCGCCTCGATCCCGCCGTCCAGGTAGATGGCCGCGATCAGCGCCTCGTAAGCGTCAACGAGCAGTGCGGACTTCATGCGCCCGCCGGTCTTCTCCTCGCCGCGGTTGAGCAGCAGGTATTCGCCGAGCCGCAGCCGGGCGGCGTGCTTTTGCAGGTTGACCGCGCTCACCGCGTAAGCGCGCAGCTTCGAGAGCGTGCCTTCAGTCTCGGTCGGGTGCAGTTCCAGCAGCCACGTGCTGACCAGAAACTCCAGCACCGCGTCGCCCAGGAATTCGAGCGCTTCGTTGTGCATCGGGCGCGGCTCGGGCTGCTCGTTGGCGAACGAGCGGTGAGTCAGCGAGCGGCGAAGCAGTCCGCGGTCACGGAAGCTGTAGCCGATCTCCTCTTCGAGGCGGGCCAGCATCTCCTCGTGAGAGACGGCAGTCTCAGCCTGCACTGCCCCGGCGACAAATTGTTCGTTAACTTCCTCGCTCAAGCGGGTCAGAATCACCTCGCTTTTCCTGTCGGTCTTGGCCGCCCATGAAATTGAAGCCAGCTGCCCACGACGGGGAGCTGGCTTCAATTGTAATACATCGCTGTGCGATATGAACTGCGATTCGCAGCCCTTCAGTTATCACCGGCCCGAAGGCTTGCCCGGCTTGCCCTTGACTGGCGGCTTGCCCGGCGCAGGCTGCGGAGCTTTGTCCGGTGCCTTTTCCGGAGCCGGCGGCAGCGGCTGATTTACCGTCGGGTCTGCTTCAAATCCCTTGACGTATGCCATCATCCCGTCAGTTTTTCCTTCTTGTCTGAATTTCCAGAAAGACTCCAGCCGCTCCTTCGCATCATCCTGCAATGCCTTCGCGCGCGGATCGGTCGCGAGCGCCACGACACGGGCATAATCCATAATCAGCTTCTCAACGATCGGAGCAATCTTGTCAAGAATGGCGGTGCCTTTCGGGCCCCTCTTGTCGTCTTCAGAAAGAGCATCGTACTCTGCCCTCAGGGTGTCGTACTGCTTGGTGTAAACCTCCGTCCGCATGTAATAGTTGTTCGCATCCTTCCAGCCTTCGCCTGCTCCTTTGGATTTGATCCCGATGGATTTGGTCAGGTAGGTTTCACCCTGATCGTAATTCGGAGGATTCTGTTTGAGGTAATAGAATCCCATATATTGATTGAGCTTGGCCTTGGCCGTCTCGCGCAGCGCCTCATACTGATCTTTGGGCACGTCCGGCGGCACAGTCGGATTTTCTACTATCTGGAGAGCTTTCTCACTGTACGTTTTGGCTCTGTCCAGATCCTTGTTATTCAACATGGCTACATAAGTGGTCGCCAGCGCAGTATAGATTGGCACCCCCACGTCATCCGGCTTCCACTCCAGGACGGCCTGCCCATCGGTAATCAGCTTCTCAATCTTGGTGGGATCCTGGTTCACATCTTTGAGAGTGTTATAGAAAGTCTGCTGCAACTGGGCAACGTATTTATTGATGGACTGTTTCCAGAATTTGGCATACTGACTTTGCGGGAACTTCTCAAGACATCCTTTGCCGAGTTTGGCCGCCAGCGGAATATCCTTCTTGTTCTGAGCGGCGTCATACCACTCCTGATAACACTTACCCTCGGGGGTATCCTCCTGAGCCAGTGCAGGCACGGCAGCAGACGCGACCGCCAGCATCGAAATCATCACCAACAAGCTGAACTTCTTCATTTAATCATCCTCCGAATCTTAAAATGACTTTCTGAATGTCTTCATTGTCACTGCCAGTTGAACCGCTGGCAATGACGACGGGCCGAGCGATCTGACGCGCCCTTTGATGTTCTGCTGGCTGATCACGATGCTTTTTTCTACGAACAATTAATCACTTTCCCCGTGCCCAGCTCTGCCGGCAGTGTGCGCTGCTCAATTTTCCATCAACTGTGGTGTTCAGGGGCAAAACCCCGAAAGCACTGAACGTCGGCATGACTGCGACGGTGAACTTTCGGGAGCTTGTCAGATTTCCCAGTATTGTGCATGATTCAAATTCGTTGTCAAACGCTGATGCGGTCCGGGAATTAATACCGGCCCCGTTTTACCGGCCTGACCCGCGGCTTTGCTTCGGCATCCCACAACCCGGATCCCGCCACCCGCAATATGCCCATGCTGTCTGAACACTTCGGCGCCCGTCAGGAACTGATTACGGGGCTGATTCGCGAACTGGTCGAGCGCGAAACCACCTCGCGGGAGGCCGCGCGGCTGGATGAGATCGCCCACTTCGTCGCCTCACTGCTCCGGCCTTTTTCGAGTGGCATTGATCTGTTCGATAACCCCGGATACGGCACGCACCTGCGCGCCAGATTCCATTTCGGCCAGGAAAATTCCAACGGCAATGCCGGGGCGCAGGTACTCGTGATCGGCCACCTCGATACGGTCTGGCCGGTCGGGACGCTTGAACGCCTGCCGTTTCACATCACCGACGAAGGCCGTGCGCACGGGCCGGGCATCTTCGATATGAAATCCGGCGTGGCGGTGGTCATCGAAGCGCTGCGCACGATTGCTGAACAGAAACTCACGACCGCGCACCCGGTGACGCTGCTGCTGACCTGCGACGAAGAGATCGGCAGCAGAACTTCGCGCGATCTGGTCGAGGAGGAAGCCAGACGCGCCGTCGCCGCGCTCGTACTCGAACCCCCGATCACTGGCGGCATCGTCAAGACCGCGCGCAAGGGGGTCGGCGGCTTCACGATTCGCGCCGTCGGTCGCGCCGCGCACGCCGGACTTGACCCGCGCAAAGGCATCAACGCCGTCATCGAACTGGCGCACCAGACGCTGCGCCTGAACGAACTCAACGATTATGAGCGTGGCACAACAGTCAACGTCGGCGTCGTCAGCGGTGGCACGACCTCGAACGTGATTCCGGCAGAAGCCACGGCGAAAGTTGATATGCGGTTCTGGACTCTCGAAGACGCCCGGCGCATCGAAGAGACCGTCAAGAACCTGAAGCCGGTGGTTGAAGGCGCGCAACTCGAAATCAGCGGCGGCATCAATCGCCCGCCGATGCGGCGTTCCGAGGGCAATGCGGCGCTCTACGAACACGCGCGACGGCTTGCTGCTGAGATCGGCTTTGAGCTGATGGAAGGCAGCGTCGGCGGCGGGTCGGACGGCAACTTCACGGCCGCGATGGGCGTGCCGACTCTGGACGGTCTGGGCGTGGATGGCGCGGGCGCGCACGCCGAACACGAACACATTATCCTTTCCGACATCCCGCGCCGAGCAGCTTTGCTCACCAGACTGATTCAGACCGTGTGAGAAAAGGTGAAAGTCCAAAAGCAAAAGTGCGGCACCTGATTCTGCCGGCTGAAAGCCGCCCCCGGACTCCACTTTTGCCTTTTGATTTTTGCCTTTTGTCTTTTCCTTTATGGAACGTCTTTACCGTGACCCGGTTCACAACATCATCACGCTCTCGGAAGATCGCGCCGATGACGCCCTGCTGATCGGGCTGATCAATACGCCGGAATTTCAGCGGCTGCGGCACATCAAACAGCTCGGGCTGGCGATGTACACCTACCAGGGCGCGGAGCATTCGCGGTTCACGCACTCGCTCGGCGTGATGCACGTCATGACGCGGGTACTCGATCAACTCGGCGACCGCTACCGGATCAGTGACGAGGCCCGCCTCGTGGCCCGCGCCGCCGCGATGCTCCACGACATCGGGCACGGGCCTTTCTCACACGTCATCGAAAAAGCCCTGAGACAGAATCACGAACAGTGGACGGCGCGGATCATCGCCGACCCGCAGACCGAAGTGCATCAGCGCCTGGCCGGGTTCGATCCGTCGCTGCCCGGGCATGTCATCGCCGCCATCGAACACCGCTACCAGCCCGCTTTCGTCGGCCAGCTCGTCTCGTCGCAGCTCGACGTGGACCGGCTGGATTACCTGCTGCGCGACAGCCTGATGACCGGGGCGAAGTACGGCAATTACGATCTGGAATGGATCCTGCACGCGCTGGAAATTGACGAAGAGAACGACCGCATTTATGTTTCGGCCAAGGGGCTCTATGCCGTCGAGGAGTATTTGCAGGCGCGCTTTTATATGTTCCGTCAGGTCTATTTTCACCGCACGCTGCGTTCGGCCGAGGCCGTGCTGCTGAGCATTCTGCGCCGCGCCGTCGAGCTGGTGCGGGCCGGGCGGCTGCGCTTTCTGGTGCCGGGCACGGGGATGGAAAAGGTGTTGACCGCCGCGGAGCTGACGACGGCGGATTATCTGAGCTTCGATGACCACGAGGTGATGTTTTACATCAAGCAGTGGATGCGCGAGGAGGACCCGCTGCTCCGCGATCTGGCGCACCGGTTCATCCACCGTCGGCTGTTCAAGACGATGGATCTGGACCTGCCCGAAGCCGAACGCGCCGGCTTTATCGCCGCGGCGAAGGCGTGTGTCGCCGCACTCGGCTTTGACACGAGCTACTATTTGATCGAAGACCGCGCGGCTGACATCCCGTATTACAGCTACTACCGCCCGGAGGGGAAGTCGCGCATTTACGTCGAGCGCAGCGTCTCCGATCCGACGATCTGCGACATTGCCGAAGTCTCAGGGGCGATTCGCGGGATGCAGGGCTACGAAATCTACCGCATCTGTTTCCCCACAGAGGCCGCGGAAAAGATCGCCGCAATCAGATGAAGTCAGAAGTCAGAAGTCGGAAGTCGGAAGTCAGAAAGCGAAGCTCAGGCAGATCGCTTTCAATTTGCGGACTGCTGCTCACAGCCCTCTGCCCACTGCTTACCGGCTCCTGCCTCCTGCCTCCTGCTTTCGCTCAGGAACCACCGCGCGTGGCGGTTGTGGATTTTGTCGGCGATGGGCAGCACGAGGCCGAAGAATTGCGAAAGCTGGCGGCGCGCGAATTCACGGCGGTTGAGGAAGAGCAGATGCGGGCGGCGATTCGCGGCGCAGGTTACAGGGGCAGCCTGAACCTGAGTCGCGAAGAGGCACGCGCGCTGGGGATGAGTATCGGGTGTGATTTTTACCTGCTCGGCGTCGTGCGCGTGCCGCGCCGGATTGTTTCCGCCGAAGAGTTCTACTACGAAGGCATCGCCGGGTTATTCACGGTCGAAACGCGCAGCGGTCGGTTGCTGCTCTTCGACTTCGCGCGCACGAAGGCCGCGGATGAAAAGGCGGCGCGCGTGGCGCTTGATGTACAGATCAGGCAAAGCTGGAAGAAGTCTTCCGCCGCAATCACTGCGGCTGTCAGCCGGAGCCGCGCAGAAAGCGAAGTCTTCAATCAAACCCCTGCCGAACCGGTTGAAATCCTCCCCGAGGAGACGCAGACAACAAACATCGCGCAGCCGGTCTTTTACCAGCGCGTCAAACCCAGGTACACTGAGGAGGCCGAATCGCTTTCAATCACCGCTGTCGTCGAGCTTGAAGCCGTCTTCCGTGAGGACGGTCAGGTCGGCGACGTCGAAATCGTCCGCTGGGCCGGTTTCGGCCTCGATGAATCGGCCACGGCGACGGTGCGGGGGCTGCGCTTTAAGCCGGCGGAGCGTGACGGTCGGAAGGTTTCGCTGCGCGCGCTGGTTCGCTACAACTTCCGCCGGCCTCCGACCGCCGCCGAGATCAGGGAGGAGGCCGAACGGCTGAAACGCAGCCTGCGTGACGTCCCGCGCCAGCAAAAGCCGAATGACTGACGCGATCAGATCAACAATCGGCAACGAACGATAATCATCAATCCCCCGGGAAGCAGGGAAGAGATCAATGACTTTACCGAAAAGCAGATTGAAAACCACGCTCATCGCCGCAGCCATCGCCGCGTTATTGTGCGTCGCGAACGTCCAGGCACAATGGGCCGTCGCGCATCGTGACTCGGCGAAAACCGATCTGAACGGAATTTTCTTTGCCGACAAGGAGCGCGGCTGGGTGATCGGGGATCGCGGCATCATTCGGATGACAAAAGACGAGGGGAAAACATGGGACAAACAGGAGGCGAAAATCAAAGTCAGCCTGAGCGACGTTTACTTTCGCAACAAGGACGAAGGCTGGCTGATTTCGAGCGGCGCGCGCATTTTTCATACGACCGACGGTGGGGCGACCTGGGAGCAGGTCTACCAGGCGCCTCATTCAAACGGCGCGAAAAGCGAGGCCCCCGAACTCTACAGCCTCTCTTTCCCGGATAAGAAGAAAGGCTGGGCGGTCGGCACCGAAGGCCGCATCCTGCGCACCGACGACGGCGGCAAAACCTGGCAGCGGCAGGAAAGCGGCACGAAGGAAGAACTGGTCCACGTCAGGTTCGTGAGCGACAAACACGGCTGGGTGGTCGGTGATAAGGGCCTCATCCTCTTCACCGGCGACGGCGGTCGAACCTGGGAGCAGCAGAAGAGCTTTACCAGAGAACACCTCTATCACATCGAAGCCCGCAACAAGGACCGCGCGTGGGCGGTCGGGGACAAAGGCACGATCCTGCGCACGACCAATGGCGGCCTGACCTGGGAATCGGTCGCTTCCGGGATCAAAGAATCACTGCTGAGCATCGGCTTCCTGGATGACAGGAATGGCTGGATCATCGGCTGGAAGGGAAAGATTCTGCGCACCGACGACGGCGGCAAAACCTGGGTCGAGCAGGAGAGCGGCACGCGCGCGAATCTTTACGGTTTGTTTGTGCGCAAAAAACAGGTCTGGGCCGTGGGCGGCGACGGATTGATCCTGCATTACAGGGAAGACCGCTGAGCTTCAGTACCGCATCGCCCGCACCGCCGCGTCAGACCAGGCTTCGAGTGGCGCGTAATTATCGGTGAAGATGATTGCCTCTTCGCGCGGCAGGGTGAGGCGCGAAGTCCAGAATGAGTCCATATAGCGACGCATCGCCTCCGGGATTTTCAGCGTAAAGGGCGCGGGAGTTTCAGGCAGGTCGCCCGCGACCAGAAACAGCGTCGAAACGAAGTCGGCCCGGTCTGGCGCCAGGAGGAATTTATTCGGCGCGAAAACCTGAGAGTGACCGATGACTGCATCAAGCGTGGCGATGACTGACGAGGCCGCGCGCGCTTCTTTCCCCCGGGTGCCGCCGACAAAGTTGATGGCGATCAGTCCTTGCGGGGCCATCCGCTCGCGCAGGCTCTCGAAGGCTTCGCGCGTGACCAGATGAAACGGAGGCGTGTCGCCGTTGAAGACATCAACGATGATCACGTCGTACTTTTCCCGCAGGCGCAGAGTCTCGGTGCGCGCGTCGCCGATAATGACTTTGACCGAATCCGGCAGCCCGAAATACTTGCGGGCGACGCGCTCCGACGCCGGATCAATCTCGATGACGGTCACCTGACTCCCCGCCTCGGCCAGCGCGCGGGCCAGCATCCCAGGGCCCAGGCCCCAGATCAGAACTGATTTTGGAATCCCCCTGAGCGTGGCAAGGCGCTGCAACCCGTAAATATACATCGCCCCCGAAAGGCCGTCGCGGAGCGACCCCTGCTGCACGCCATTCAGAAAAAGGTAGCGCGTTCCCTGATGGTCGGTGACCACCAGGTCGCCGTACGCGGAAGGCACACGCTCGGTCACGCGGTGAATCTCATTTTTGTACATCACCTCGCCGTCGGCCTCCGCGCCCGCCACTCTGGCCCAGGTCACGGCCAGCGCGAAGATGATGAAGAAGAGCGCTGCCAGATGGCGTTTTGTCCCCGTCGCAAGATGAAACAGCGGGACGACCCCGAGCGCGATAGCCGTCGCGGCCATCGCCGTGTGGACTCCCACGTTGGGGATCAGCAGCAGCGAGACGGCCAGGCTCCCGACGACCGATCCGACCGTCGAGAGCGCGTAAAGGTTGCCGACGCTGCGCCCGAGCCGCTCGTGATCCGCCGCGGCGCGGACGGCCATCGGCGAAACCATCCCGAGCAGCAGCAATGCCGGCAGAAAGAGCAGTGTCGCCGAAATGAACGTCCCGCCGATCATCCCGACCGCGTAAGCCATCTGCAAAACGGGCTTCGTGATCAGGTCAGCGAGCAGCAGCGCCACGCCCGCAACTGCCATCACCGTCATCAGCGGCCCGCTGCCCGGACGGCGATCCGCGAGCCTCCCGCCGATGGCATAGCCGACGGCCAGCGCCGCCAGCGTGACCGTGATCAGCGCGCTCCAGACGTGCAGTGTCGTCCCGAAGACCGGTGCCAGCACGCGCGAGCCAAGGATTTCAATGACCATGACCGAAGCGCCGCCAATCAGCACCGCGGCGCGCAGCGTCCAGTAGGGCAATGATTCCTTGCCGGTCGCGACCTCTGTCGCGGGCGCCGGCGCCGTGGCAGCGCGCGCAGTATCCGTGAAATTCTTCCGTTTGATTCCCGGTGATGACACAGCCTGCTCCTTCACTGAGGCGAGCCATTTCCCCCGGGGGCCGGGGTGAACTGGCGTGGGTGATGATCGAAGTTTCCCGAGGGGCGTGAGAGCAAAGAATTATCGGTAGTAATAATAATTCAAACCCCGCCGATTTCCACGGTTGCGTGAATCTTTAATTTACTCAGGTCCTGATGTCGCCGGGAGGCTGAAGTAAAACCTGCTCCCCTGTCCTTGCTCACTCTCAACCCGCACCTGACCGCCGTGCAGTTCGACCAGATGCCTGACGATGGCGAGCCCCAGGCCGGTGCCTTTCGTGCGGTCGTCTTTGTGCGGATGCAGTTGCACGAATTTATCGAAGATCAGCTCGCGGACTTCGGGCGCGATGCCGACGCCGGTGTCCGCTACGCAGAAGACCACTTCTGCCGGCCGGCCTTCGCCCGGGCGAGCTTCGGCAGTGACGGTGATGTGGCCTTCACTCGGGGTGAATTTGAGCGCGTTGCTGATGAGGTTGGTCAGAACCTGTTCGATGCGCTGGCCGTCGCAATCCACCTCGGGAAGAGAGTGACTGACGCGGTTGCTGAGTTCAACGCCGGAGGATTCGGCGACGGTGGCAAGCTGATAAATGACCGCGTCAACGAGCGAGCGCGGGTCGAGCGGTTCGCGGCGCAGCTGCATCATCCCGGCTTCCATCTTCGACAGGTCGAGCAGGTCGTTGACCAGTTGCCGCAGCCGGGCCGCCTGAGCGTAAATCTGCCGCACGCGATCCGTCTGATCTGCAGTCAGCCCACCATAAACTCCGGCTTCGAGCATTTCGGCGATGCCGCTGATGACGGTGAGCGGCGTGCGCAACTCGTGCGTGATCATCGAAAGAAAAGCGTCTTTCATCCGATCAAGCTCACTCAGCCGCGAATTCGCCGCCATCAGGGCTTCATTCATATTGAAGATCTCCTGATTGCTGCGCGCGAAATCCTCCTGCACCTGAGCGAGGCGGCGGAGCAGCAGGTCGCGTTCGCTGCGGAGCCGGCTGTTTTCTTCCTGGAGGTCGTGAGTCATGGGAGGGATGAGGGATGAGGGATGAGGGATGAACCGAACAATCCTTCATCCCTCATCCATCATCCTTATGCCAGAATCAGGTAGGTGTTGAGTCCGCCGACGACTTCGGAGAAATCCTTGTTGTAAGCCACTTCGACGGGGCGGAACTGCCTGATCACTTCGCCCATTTCGGCGGCGGTGACGAAGCCGTCTTCCGCATGCGCGATGGCCCATTTGGGAATGTGCTTCGCCCCTTCGAGGAAGTTGCCGATGAGGTCGAGGTAACGCTCCTTCGAGACGACGCTGTCGCCGATGCGCCCGCGCCGCTGCCCGATCAGTTCGTCCCAGCACTCAACATTGCCGCGGACCCAGGTTTCGCGCCAGCCGACCACGCCGCTGCGCAACGCCGCCAGCCCCTGCGGGCGCGGGAAGCGCGCGTACATCAGGTCGGCCCCGACCCTGCGGATGAATTCGCCCGCGTCCAGATTGGAGCATCTGTTGTCCTGAGCGTTGTTGAAAACCTTCCGCTGTGTTTTGACGAGGGTCTCGAAGACTTCCGAGAGCGGTCGCTTCAGGTAAGCGGTCTCGGGCGTGAATGAGTGGACGTAATCACCCACGCCGAGCGCGTGATGAATCGCCAGCGCGCGCCGATGCTCATTGCTGATTTCCCGAATGTTGAGCCAGACGTTGTCGAACCACCACGAATCCACTTCACCCATCATCCTGCCGAGCGCCGGATTCTGGAACTGGCGGCGCGGGACATAGGCGTCTTTCAGCACCTGAGCCGTGTCTTCGTCGCTCAAAACCTCATGTTGATTTTCGACCAGCGCGCGCGAAGTCCACCACGACCACTGACAGACGTCGTTGTTGAGTACCTGCTTGTTCCAGAATTTGAGATACCAGTCGAGATAGGGCTGCCCCGCGAACGGGATGGCGATGGAGGAAAATCTGATGCGGCGCAGCACGCTGAGTACAAAACCGAGCCAGTGACGATTCATAACGATTGCGGATTGCAGAATTGACACGAGGGAGCAGGGGCCAGTGTTCACCAGCTTTCACTTACTCGTTACTCCGGGTTGTCCTGTTCAGCAGGTCGAGAAATGCCCGGACGACGCGCGGATCGAATTCGATCCCGGCGTAATCGGCGATGATCTGCTGGGCGATCTCTTCGGGGTTTGCCTCGTCGCTGCGGGCCGGGCTGAAGCGCCACGTCCGGTCGTTGAGGAGCGCACTGTAAGTGTCCACGACGCGGACGATCCGCGCGCCCAAAGGGATCGCCTCACCCGCGAGCGCGTCCGGGTAGCCGCTGCCATTCCACCATTCGTGATGCCAGCGGATGAGCAGCTGTGCCTGCCTGGACAGCCCGCGCTGCGCCGCCGCCTGCTCGCCAAGGATCGGGTGGCGCCAGAGGTCGAGCCGCTCTTCCCACGTCAACTCGCTGTTGCGTCCCAGATAATCGCGCCCCATCACGCGCTCGCCGAGGTCGTGCGCCAAGGCCGCGAATTTCAGCGCGGTCAGGTCACTGCCGCGCAAGCCAAGCTCCGCGCCGAGCGTCTCCGCCATCCGCGCCATAAACGTTGCGTGCGGCGCGCGGTAACCTTCGACCGCGTCTATCTCTTCGGCCAGCCGGATCAGTTCGGCCTCGGTTTTCCTGTCAGCCTCGCTCCTGACCAGAGCCGATTCTTTTGTCAGCATCAGGAAGCTCCCCCGTAACTACTGTGATTGTTTGCCCGCGCTTTTGTAGGCCATGTGCATTTCAAAAATCAAGACAATTATCCGGGCGCTCATTTGACCTGTTTCAATTGAGTGACCAGCGCCGTTGCCTCATTGACCGGGGCTTCGCAACGAAACTCATGGCAGACGTAAGCCGTCGCCTTGCCGCTCGCCAGACCGCGCCCTTCGAGCAGTTTGATTGTTCGCGGCGCTTCGTCATCCCCCGGCGCGGCAAAGGCGACGACCCTGTTCGGCAGATAGCGACCGAACGTCGCGGCAATCAGCGCTTCGGTGTCGTCCGCACCCGGTTCGCCAATGATGGCGATTTCGTGCGGCGAGGCGAGATAAAAATCGAGCCCGCAGAGCAGGTGTCCGAAGGCGCTCGGGTAGCGCAGGACGGAGTCCTTCAGCATTTGCAGCGTCCGTTCGGCGATCTGCCGGTAACGGTCTTCGCCGGTCAGGAGCGCCAGCCGCAGCAGGACGTGCGTCGCCACGGAATTACCCGCCGGCGTGGCGTTATCCATAAAATCCTTCGTGCGGTTGATCAGCGCTTCGTGGTCGTGGCTGGTGAAATAAAACCCGCCCTGCTCTGCGTCGTAAAACTGCCCGATCATCGTTTCCGCCAGCTCGCGGGCTGAGGTGAACCAGCGCAGATCGAACGTCGCCTCGTAGAGCGCGAGCAGGCCGTCAATCAGAAAGGCGTAGTCTTCAAGATAGCCGTTCAGTTTGCTTTCGCCGCCCTTATGCGTCCTGAGCAGCCTGCCATCACGCCGCAGATTCGCGAGCAGGAATTCGGCATTCTTTACGGCAACTTCCCGATAATCATCGCGACTGAGTGCGCGCGCCGCTTCGGCAAAGCTGCGCATCATCAGCCCGTTCCACGCGGTCAGGATCTTTTCGTCGCGGTGCGGCCTGGTGCGCTTTTCGCGGGCCTCGAAAAGCGTTCGTTTGCCACGCTCAATTGCCTGCGCCAGCCGCTCCGGCGTGACCTGCATGAGCTTTGCGATTGCCTCAACGTCGTCGTCAACGTGCAGAATACTTGTGCCGTGTTCGAAGTTGCCGAAGCGCGAGACGTCGAAGTAGCGATTGAAGAGCTTCGCGTCCTCTTCGCCCAGCAGCGCTTCGACTTCCTCCGGCGTCCAGACGAAAAACTTGCCTTCCGCGCCTTCGCTGTCGGCGTCCTGCGTCGAATAAAAACCGCCGCCCGCGTCGGTCATTTCGCGCACGACGTAATCGAGCGTCTCAATCGTGACCCGTTTATAGAATTCGTTGCCGGTCGCCAGGAACGCGTCGAGGTAGAGGCGCGAGAGGAGCGCGTTGTCGTAGAGCATCTTTTCGAAATGAGGCACCAGCCACTTCTCATCCACCGAGTAGCGATGAAATCCGCCGCCCAGCTGGTCGTACATCCCGCCGCGCGCCATTTTGTCGAGCGTCAGTTCGACGGCGCGCAGTGCCGTTTCATTTCCGGTCCGGTGATGCTGACGGAGCAGGAACGAGAGCGTCTGCGCGGGCGGGAACTTGGGTTTCGTGCCGAAACCGCCGTTCGCCGGGTCGAGGCGGCGCAGCAGGTCACTGGCCGCGTGATCCGGAATCTCCACGCTCAGGCTGCCATCGCCCGACTGAACTTCGCTGAGACTTCCAAGCTGCTGCAACAGGGCGTCCGCACTCTCCAGAATCTCGCCGCGGCGGTTGCGATAAGCCTCGGCCACGCCGATCAGTATGCGCGGGAAGCCGGGCATCCCGTAGCGGTCTTCCGGCGGGTAATATGTGCCGCCGTAAAACGGAACCTGATCGGGCGTCAGAAAGACAGTCATCGGCCAGCCGCCGTGCCCGGTCATCATCTGCACTGCGTTCATGTAAATCGAATCAAGGTCGGGCCGCTCTTCACGATCAACTTTGATGTTGATGAAGTTCTCATTCATCAGCTGCGCGATGGCTGGATTTTCAAAAGACTCATGGGCCATGACGTGGCACCAGTGGCAGGCGGAATAACCTATGCTGAGGAGAATCGGCTTACTCTGCTCGTGTGCCTTTGCCAGTGCTTCCGGCCCCCAGGGATGCCAATCCACCGGATTATGTGCGTGTTGCAGCAGGTATGGGCTGGTTTCGTTGATCAGCTGATTCGTAAACTGCGGCTGCGTTACGTCTTTGGCTTTGGCGTGTTCAGACATTGCGATCCTCTCATTACTCCCCGGATTCTGTGATTTTACGGAACCCTGATACTATGCCCTTTCTTCAAGTCGGTAAAGCGAACCACAAAACACGGAAAGATGCGCTGACGATGGGTTATGGATGTTTGCTGTTTGATCTCGACGGGACGCTGATTGATTCGCGCGCGGATCTGGCGAACTCGGTCAACCTGATGCTGGCAGAGCTGGGTCGTGGCCCGCTGCCGCGGGAGCGGGTGCTGGGTTTTGTCGGCGAGGGAGTGCGGTTGCTGGTCGAGCGCGCTCTGCGCGCCGGCTTCGGACGCGAGGTGAGAGACGCGGAAATTGAGCGCGCGCTGGGAATTTATCTTCGCCATTACGGCGAACACCTGCTTGATGAAACAAAGCTTTACCCGGGGGTGGCGGAGACGCTTGCAGCTCTGACTCACATTCCGAAGGCCGTGGTCACGAACAAGCCTTATCAGTTCACTGCGACGATTCTTGAACGGCTGGGCGTATTGTCACATTTCGCCGCGGTGCTGGGCGGCGACAGCCTGCCCGAGCGGAAGCCGGCGCCGCAGCCGCTCGTCGAGGCGGCCCGCCGTTGCGGGCGCGATCCGGCTGAATGCCTGATGGTCGGTGACAGCCGCGTGGATGTGGTGGCGGGTCATGCGGCGGGGATGAAAACCTGTGGCTTCGTCGCGGGGTTTCGCGGCAGGGATGAGCTGGTGGAAGCCGGGGCCGATCTGCTGATTGAAAGGTTCAGCGAGTTACAGGAAGTGATTAGTGATGGCAGGTGATACGGGACGGAAAAAAAGGAGCCGTCGTGCATCACCACTGACCAGATGCGGCTTGGAGACTCAGGGTCAGTGATGGTGCGCGACGGCCTTTCACGCCTGCCCGGCTTCAAACCGTGCGGGCGAACTTGCGAACCCCACACCAAACCAGATAGATGATCCCGAAGAAAATCGCGACTTTGATCGCCAGCACCAGCAGTCCGATCAGTGACCCGAGAACCGCGAAGGCAATCGTCCCGGCGATCCCGACGACGACGAGTGCGATGATGATGAAGATAATGGTGCCAATTGCATCTGCCATAATTGCCAAACCTCCTTCAGGTATTGCTGTTGCGCTGTGAAATACGCCACCCCGCGCGCGCAGGTTTCAGAAATTTTACGGCAGCAGCAGGAGGCCCGGGGGGTCAGTGGGACTCCTTTGGCCGCTTTAAGTAAAAGATCGGGTCGTTCGGTGGCCCGGTCACAGCCACCAGTTCCCACCCCTTCGCGCCGAGCTTGTCGAGGTTGCGTTCCAGCGGGAAAGCTTCGCGGTTGAAAGCGCCGTCCGGCTGTTTCCGCATGCCGCCGTATGATTCATTGCCCGCGGTTGAGAGATTGACGTTTCCCCCTGAGACCACCAGGTATTCCCACTGTGACGGGGCTGAAGCCTCTTCGTGGCCTTTGCTGTCGTGACGCGAAGACTGACCGAAAGCCGCCAGGCCGGCGATCAGGGCGACGAGCAGCAGGATGATGCCCGTCGTTGAAGCGATCTTTTTCATAAACCCTCCATTCTTCATTTCTATGACCAGTTGTTTGTGACGGCTTTTTTCTGACCCGGTTATTATCTGCCTGGGGAAGCCGGAAAGAAAAACCCGCCGCAATAAAACAGGGCCTGAAGTCGTGAGGAGACATCAGGCCCGCCGAATTCCTGCCCTTTATCCAGAGGAGAAAAGTGCCAGGATCAAGTTAACGAATCACCTCACCCCACACAGTGTGATCACTCACGTTGATTCATGATGAGTGCATCAG
>DASRDU010000046.1:0-17160 GCA_035652435.1 Blastocatellia bacterium | reverse complement strand
CAACCGTGAGCGCTTGCACCAGTCACTCGGCTACCGGACACCTGAAGCAGTTTTCAAAGAACGAACTGGATAATTTAGTGGGCGACACGATCCATCTAAAAAAACTGCATTCTGGTCTTGAAAATGGGGTACACCTTAGGTGGCCGAGAGAGGCTTGTGACCGGGCAAACCAAACCGTATGACTGCAAAACCATATGAGGTGCTTTGACTCTTCTAAATCAGAAACTCTCCGAAGCTGACAAAAAGAGAAGCAGGCAGGAACGTTTTCCGTCCCCGCCCGCTTCTCCGAGACTTCACAGCTTTCAGCAATTATCCAATCCTGTCCATCTGCTCACGATATCCTTCGGCATAGCCCTTCAGGAAGGCCTGCCGATACGTAAGACTGTGGGAATTACTGTAATGCTTATGGCTGGCTGGGTCGTTCGGTTTCCCGTTTTTGGCGTCGTCCTTTCCTCGCTTGTGGCCATCACTGTATCCGGATTCTCTTTGCTGAGCTATCGGATCTACCACTGTGATGGTTCTATTCCAGTAAGGCCCCCAAGGGTCCCGGAACGGATCGTACACCCGATGGAAATACGGTCGCGGATACCGATAAATGTATCTGCGCTGTGCATCAGCCGTCGTTGAGCCGACGCTAATCAGAAGCAGAACCGCAACGAACGCCCCTGTAATCAGTCTCTTGATACCACCTAATTTCATACTGATTTACCTCCTTCTCGAAGCTTTAGATGCAGTCACAGGGGGAGAGTGGCCTGAACGAACTCACCGAAGGTTTCGCGCGGTCAGATTATTCAAGCGCGCTGATAAAAATTCTGAGGCGTAGTCGTTTTTCATTTTCCAGACGCGATCAGTCAACAAGGGTTGCGATCCGGGGCAGCCAGAAATTTACTCAGCGCTGCTTCACCAGGCTCAGCGGGAAGTTGACGTAGCCTTCCGGCGTGTATGTGATCGGGTGCTGCGCGCCGCCGGTGATCTGCGGCACGATCTCTGACACGAATGCGTCCAGCTCTTTCATGGTGACCCGGCCGTCCTTGATCAGGTCTGCCTTCCCGGCGAGCCCTTCGATCAGGGCGTAGGTGAAAGCGCCGTGCTTCCACTTGGCGCTCTCCTGCGAAAGCTCGCGCCCGCGGCTCGACGTGAAGACGACGGCATTCGCCTCCTGCAGTTCCTTCACCAGCCGGTCGCTGTCAATGGCGCGCGTCCGCTTCCCGCTCACGCCTTCCGAGTGGCAGGTGTCGACAAAGACCAGCACCTTCGCGGGCAGGTCGAGCGTCGCCTTGATGTCCCGCCACGAAACCGCCTTCGACCTTTTCAGCGTCCCGTCTTCCGCCAGAGTCGCGTCGCTCGGCAGGAAGTAGAAATCCCCCCTTTCATCATTCAACCCGTGCCCGGCGATGAACAACAGCACGACGTCATACTGCCCGGCCCGGCTGAGAAAGCTGAGGCTGTCGAGGACATTGGCGTACGTGGGTTTCGTCGGACTCCGGTCGTTGATGAGCAGTGTGTTGACCTTGCTGAAGAGCCGCCCTTCCTGCGCCCTGAACGCTTCGACGATGGAGTCCGCGTCATCCGCCGGGTAAGCGAGCGAGGGGATTCTTTTGTCCTCATACTGATTCACGCCGATTGAAAGGATCCACAGCTTCGGCAGGTTGAGGTCGGTTGTGCCGGCTGCCGCCTCCGGCGCGGAGACGCGGGCGGCGGCCCGGCCTTCGGAGAGTCCGTTGGACGCGACGACTTCGACGAGGTTTTCTCCGCGTTCGAGCGCGGCGGGGATTTTCAACTCCAGAGTCTTCCGGCCTTCGGGAACTTTAATGCCGGATGAGTCGAGTGTTGCCTGCGCCGGAGCAGACTCGTTAAGGCCGAGGCCGCGTTTTTCAGCGCCGGTCACGAGCCGGCCGTTGATATAAACCTTCACGCTTTTGATTACCTGCTTCCGATCTTCGATATAGATCGAAATCTCCGCGTCGGTGGACGTGAACTTCCGTCCTTCTTCGGGCGACTTGATGACGACGAAGGGCGGCTCTACGCTCGTGGCGATCGGGGCGGGCTGAGTCACTTTCCCGCTCGCCGGCGCAGCGGCCGTCGTTTGCGGCTGATTGCCCAGGCGCAACGCCGCTTCGATCACATTTGGTTTATAGAAGCCGGAGCGGTATTGATCAATGCCGTAGACCTTGTTGCCGACGCGGACGTTGACGTACTTGTCGCCCGCCGGGGAAGAGTTGTAATAGCCGGCGGGTGTGATGATGATCCATTCGCCGTCATTGAAGCCGATCAGCCGGGCGACTTCCTCGCCGGTCTCGATATTCCATAACCGGGTCGTGTTGTCCTCGCTGCCCGAGAGCGCGTATTTCCCGTCCGGCGAGAAGGCGACGGATTCCACGCCGGCCGAATGGCCGGTGAAGGTTATGACTTCTTTCCCTGCCGCCACATCCCATAGTTTCAATGTCGCGTCATGAGAGCCTGACAAAATGTATTTGCCGTCGGGAGAGAAAGCGACGGAGCCGACTCCGTCCGAATGCCCGCGAAACGTCCTCGTCAGCGTTCCCTTAGCCACGTCCCAGAGCTTGACGGTCTGATCGAAATCGCCCGCCGCAACCGAGTTGCCGTCGGGAGAGAGCGCGACAGAAATGATCTGTTCTGAAGGCCCCGTGAAGGTTTTGATCTCACGCCCGCCGGCCACGTCCCAGAGCTTCACAGTCTTGTCCCAGCTGCCCGAGACGAGCAGCCTGCCGTCGCGCGAAAAAGCGAGGTCACTGATGCTGTTGGTATGGCCCGTCATCTTCCGGATTTCATTTCTGCCGGCCACATCCCAGAGGGTGATCTCCTTGTCTGTGCCCGTCGCGGCGAATTTGCCATCGAGAGAGAATGCGCCGGAAAACGCCCCGACCGATTTTCGGGTGAATTCTCCGATGGTCTTGCCGCTCGCGGCCTCGACCAGTTCATCCGTTGTGCCGCCCCCGGCCATCAGGGCCAGCTTTGCGTCCGGGGAAAACGCGATTGAGTTGGGGGCGTTCAGTATTCTGGAGAAAGCAATGCTGCCCCGCGCGGAGGCCAGATCCCAGAGGCAGATCGTCTTGCTTTTGCTCCCTGAAACCGCGTAGCGCCCGTCGGCGGAGAATGCCACCGCATTGACTCCGCTCGAATGGCCGGTGAACTTTCTGATCAGCTTTCCGGTCGCGACTTCGTGGAGTTCAATCGCCCTGCCGGTTCCCACCGCGGCGTATCTGGTGTCAGCAGAGAATGCGAGAGCGGTCGTGCCAAAGTCCTCCACCTCAAACGACCTGACAACCGCCCCGCTCGCCGCGTCCCAGATTTTCACGCTGCGGTCAAAGCCGCCGGCCATCACGTATCGGCCGTCGGGCGAATAAGCCGCCGCTTCGATTCCTTCAGCGCTTCCCGCGAATGACCTGACCTCGGCTGCGCTCGCCGTGTCCCACAACTTCAAGTCTCCGCCCTCGCCGGCCGAGAGAGCGAGCCTGCCGTCGGGAGAGAAGGCGACCGACTGCACTTTCTTTGTATGTCCTCTGAATGCCCTGAGTTCTCTCCCGCTGGCGATGTCCCAGAGCCTGACAACGCCTTCGTGCCCGGACAAGGCGCGCTTCCCGTCGGGTGAAATCGCGACGGATTCGACGCGCACGCCGCTCGAAAATCTTTTGACCTCTCCCCCGCCAGCGACGTCCCACAGCCTCATCGTATTGTCCCAGCCGCCCGAGAGCGCGTAGCGTCCGTCGGCGGAAAGAACCGCGGAGGTGACGATGACGGAATGGCCGGTGAATGACCTGATCTTCCTCGCGGCGGCGACGTCAAAGAGTTCCAGAATCCCTTCGCCGCCGCCCGCCAGAATGTATTTGCCGTCCGCAGAGAAGACGACAGAAAAGTATCCGCTGGCCTGGCCCTTGAGCGTTGTGATCTCCCTCCCGCTCGCCGCGTCCCAGAGCCTGACGCCGGCATCCTGTCCGACCGAAGCGATGTACTTGCCGTCGGGCGAAAATGCGACAGAGCGAACCTGATCAGTGTGTCCAAGCTGCACGAAGATCTCGGCCTTCTCCTGCGCGTAAGTCATCGTCTGAATTGCGCCGGAGAGCAGGAGTGACAGCACAAAGAGGCAGACGATTCGGGCGGCCAGCTTCGACTGATCTTTCATTGGGGAAACCTCCATAACCCTGTGAATAAAAGGCGTGACGCCCGGTCGCGAAGTCCGGAAGCGAGTGAACGTGGATGCCGTCAAAGATGACTGTTGATGAAAGCTGCCGGAGGCAGCGCAATCCCTGCTGCCTGAGGCAATGATTTATCCACGATGTAAATTCGGGGACGTGTGCCCAAGGGGCCGGTGGATTGTACAACTGGATAATATCTGCCGTCTGCCTCTTCTCAATACTTCGGACATCCCGGGGCATGATTAAAAGGTGGACGAATCACATGACCCGATTCACCAGCGTCCCGATCCGATCAATCGTGATCCTGATTTCATCGCCATGATCGAGCGTGAATTCATCCGGCGGCACAATCCCAGTGCCGGTCAGCAGAAAACACCCCTGGGGGAAGCTGTTATCGCGCAGCAGGTAATCAACCAGTTCCTGCGGCTTGCGCTTCATTGCAGCCAGCGTGGTCTGGCCGGCGAAAGCTGATGCGCCGGCCCGCACGATCTCCAGCCTGATTTCGGTCGCGTCCGGCAGCGGCTCATCTCTCAGCAGAATGCCCGGCCCCAGCCCGCAGCTCTGCGAATAAACTTTCGCCTGCGGCAGGTAGAGAGGATTTTCGCCCTCAATGTCGCGCGAACTCATGTCATTGCCGACCGTGTAGCCGACGATCCGGCCCGCCGAATTGATGACCAGCGCCAGCTCCGGCTCCGGCACATTCCACTTTGAATCCTGCCGGATTCGCACCTCCTGACGGTGCCCGGCCACGCGGTGCGGCGTGGCTTTGAAAAACAGCTCGGGGCGGTCAGCCGAGTAGACGCGGTCATAAAAGCTGCCGCCGCCCGCATCCTTCGACTCTTCCATGCGCGCCGTGCGGCTGCGGTAATAAGTCACCCCGGCGGCCCAGACTTCCTGACTGCCAATCGGCGCGAGGATGTCAGTCTCGGGCGAGAATGACGGCAAATGTGAAAGCCGGCGAGTGCGGCTGGTCAGCGCCGGGATCAGTTCCGGGTGATTGAGCAAATGATCCCAGTCTTCATCCGGCAGGCGAATGAACTGCCCGCAATCTTCGACGACGACGCCCTGCTTTGCTTTGTAGAGTTTCATAAGGTTTTTTGCGGATCGAACAACAAGGGGAAAAACTGCCCGCCCATCTTCTCGCCCGCCGGGATCACCGGCACGCCTTCGAGCGGCGGGGCATTTGACGCCGACCTGACGCCGTCGCGAAAAACATTGATGACGGTGGCGCGGCGCGCGCGCCCGCTCTCGTTGCCGTAAGAACCGTGAACCGTCAGCGGATGATGGAATGAACACTCGCCGCGCCTGAGTTCAATCGCCACCGGCCTGAACTGCTCGCGCTGTTCGTCGCTCAGTACAGACTGAATCGCCTCCAGATCACCGGCCAGCCCGGTGATCGGCAGCAGGTTCCATTTATGGCTGCCCGGCACGTAATGCGGACATCCGTTTTCGCGCGTGCTGTCATCCAGCCCGATCCAGCACGTCAGGTGCGCCATCGGCGCCGTCCGCGTCCAGTAGGAATAATCCTGATGCCACGCGACCACGCCGCCGTGCCGCGCCGGCTTGCAGAACAGCTGATCGTGCCAGAAGCGGACCGCGCCGCCGAGCAGCTGTGACGCCGCCATCGTGAAGGCCGGATTCCACAGCACGTCGTGGAATCCCGGCTGAATGCGCCACGCCCCGAGCGCATGAAAGAGAACCGTGCCGGCGCGCGCCGATTCATTCGAGTGATGCTCGTACCACCGCGGGTCGTCCGCGCATTCGGGCGACATCAGGTGATCGAGCTGTTCACGCAGGGCTTCAATCTGTCTCTCGTCAAGCATTCTGACGCCCTTGAGGTAGCCGTACTCGTGAAAGAACTCCACCTGTTCATCGCTCAGACGGTACTGCTCCCATTCATCATGCGATGTGGGAATGCGAAACAGATCACTGACCGGTTCGTGATGCAGGGACAAGTCTGAAGTCATAAGCAATGTCCGGGGAACGATTCTTATTCCGGCCTGATGTCGGCCCGCTTCTTCATCTCCTCGATCATCTGCCGCCAGTACGGGGCGAGGAACGGGGGATTCTGCAGGCTGTCGAGGACGTAAGAACGATCCGCGCGCGCAAGGTCCAGGACGGCGGTGATCATCTCTTCCTGATAATACCCGGCTTCGGCCAGCGGGATGCCGTTCGGCTCGCGGATGAATGACGCGCCGCTCGAAGCCTGTAACCCGTCCGGGGATTGCCCGATGGTGTTGGCGACGCAGTGGAAGACCTTTGAATTCGGCCCGACCGGCTGCTGCGCCCGCCCCGAAGTCCGCTTCCAGCACACGGCCTCGATCTCATCGGAACTGCAGGAAGGGTGAAAGAGAACCTGCGCGCCCGCCATCGCCGGAATGCGGTACAGCTCCGGGTGACGCCCGTCGCGGCAGATGACCAGCGTACAGACTACACCGTCAATTTCAAATAATGAAAGCTTGTCGCCGCCGCGGCAATACTTCTTCTCGTCGCGCCCGGCTAAGTTGACCTTGGCGTATTCGTGGGTAACGTTGCCCGCCGGGTCAATGACGTGGGCAAGGTTCAGGAAGCGATCCGATGTTTTCTGAATCGTGCCCGTGATCACCCAGATGTCGTTGTCCGCCGCGGCGTGGCACACCTGCTTGAGCGCAGGTCGCACCGCCTCCGGGTCGAGGTTCACGAGGTAAGGGAAGTAATAACTGGTCAGGTTCGCTTCCGGAAAAAGTACGACGCGGCTGCCCTCATGAGCCGCGGCCCTGACGTAGTGCAGTGTCCTCTCCAGATTGGATTCGAGCGACCTGGCCCAGTGCATCTGCACGCACGAGACCTGAAGCGTTCCGGCATTCCGCTGGGACATACTTGTTCCTCGCTGACAGACTGTGGTGATCAGGCCCGCTGCTGACTCTGTCCCCCGCCCATCATTTTCTGATTGACGATCTCCGACTGGCCGCGCGGGATGCTCAGCGTCTTCCAGTCACCCGCTTTGAGTTGCTTCGCCAGAAAGACGATCTGGCCGACGTGGCTGGCGTAGTGCGTGAGCTGGCGATTGATCGCCATCACGACCGTGTGCGGCAGGCCGCGAATCGTCACCGTGCGCATCAGGTCTTCGGGCCGCAGCGGTTCGAGCGCGTCAAACAGGCATTTCCAGCCGCCCTCCCACCACTCAAGCACAGTCTCTCTGGTCGTCGTCTCGTCAATCTCGAATTCGGTGTCGCGGTGGCGATTCGGTTTCTCGCCGTCGGAAGTCAGGAAGTCCGTCCACCGCGAGCGCTGATTGCCGCTGATGTGTTTGATGATCACCGCGATGCTGTTCGATTCAGGGTCGGGCGCGAAGAAGAGTTCGCGGTCGTCAACCTGCGCGATGGCTTTGTCGGCCATGACCTTCAGCTTGCGGAATTGCTCAATCGAATCGTCGAGGTAGTGCTGCGCCAGTGAATCGGTCATAAGTTTTCAAGCTCCCATGCGATGTTGCGTCTGGCCTGCGCTTCGCATTTCGCCGCCAGCGGTTCGGTGAAATAGAGTTTGTCCCGGCCCAGAAAGCTGTTGAGAATTTTCTTCCGCTCGCGCCGGTAAATGAAGCCCGGGACCCACGAATACTCCCGCCTGATGGCCTGACTGTAAGCCCGGTAAATTTCTTCCGGCGCGCCGAGGATCGAGAGGTCAAGGTCAAGGAACAGCTTCAGGTCTGCGGAAGCACCCGCAGGGCTGTGGCCTTTGGTCGCCAGAATCATCTCGCGCACGGCGGCGATGGTTTCAGCAGGCACTGAAAGCCTGCCCATCGCCTCAGCCGCGAATTCCGCGCTGCGGTCTTCGTTATCGGATTTCCGGGTATCGTAGATTACATCGTGGAACCAGATGGCGAAACGGACTGCGCCGTAGCTCTGAATCCGACCGCGTACGGAGTTACACAATTCAAGCAGGGCCTTGATGTGACTCAGATTGTGGTAAGCGCGGTCTTTGGCAGAGTAGAGTTCAGTAATTGAATTGAAAAGAGCATCGGCAGCGCTCGAAGACGTGACGGATTGACCCACCAGCAACTCCCAGTGTTGTTTCAGGAAAGCGATGCCCGCGTCGTCAATCCGGAAAAAAGTCATAGCGGTTGATGAGAGATTACGGCCTGATGTTATAGGACTTGATCTTGCTGTTGAGCGTCGTGTTGTTCATGCCCAGCATTTTGGCGGCGCGGCTCTGATGGCCGCCCGTGATTTCGAGCGCGCGTCTGATCAGTTCGATCTCAAAGCGCGAGACCTCGTCGTAAAACGAAATGCCCCGGGCCAGATCAATATCGCTCGCTGACGGGCCCGCGCCTGCTGAGGCGTGAGCCGCCGGCGGGTTGATGATCTCTTCGCGCAGGCAGTCCAGGGTCAGCGTGTCGCTGCGGGCGACGATCACGGCCCGCTCAATCGCCGTTTCGAGTTCGCGCACGTTGCCGGGCCAGGCGTGGGCTTCGAGCGCCTTCAGCACTTCGGGTGTCAGCTGCTCGGAGATAGTCCGCCCGTTCTCTTCGTTGTATTTGCGAATGAAGTGCTGCGCCAGCGGCAGGATGTCTGCCTGCCGGTCGCGCAACGGCGGCAGGTGGATGTTGATGACATTGAGGCGGTAAAACAAGTCTTCGCGGAAGTCGCCGGCCTCGACCGCGCGGCGCAGGTCGGTGTTGGTGGCGGCGATGATGCGCACGTCAACCTTGCGCGGCTGCGTGTCGCCGAGCGGCGTGAATTCGCGCTCCTGAATGACGCGCAACAGCCGCGCCTGGGTTTCCGGCGGGATCGTGGTGATCTCATCGAGGAAGATCGTGCCGCCGTCGGCGACTTCAAACAGTCCCTTCTTCGCCGCGACCGCGCCCGTGAAAGCCCCCCTGGTGTGGCCGAACAATTCCGATTCGAGCAGGTCGGAAGGGATGTTGCTGCAATTGACCGCGACGAACTGACCCGATTCGGCGCGCGGGCTGGAGAAATGAATAGAGCGCGCGATGACTTCCTTGCCGGTCCCCGATTCGCCGGTGATCAGCACCGTCGTGCGAGCCGGCGCGACCTGTTCGACCAGGTCGAAGACTTCGCGCATGGGGGCCGCGCTGCCGATGATCCGGCTGCGGTCCGCCGTAGTGCGCAACGTCCGCCGCAGCACCCGCCGTTCCTCATCGCCGCGCCGCCGCGTGATGCCCGCGGCCACGATCTTCAGAATCACCTCGTTCTCAAACGGCTTGCGGATGCAGTTGAAGGCGCCGAGCTGCCACGCGGCAATCGCGGTGTCGAAGGTCGCGTAGGCCGTGATCATAATGACGACAGCTTCCGGGTCGAGTTTGAGGATCTCTTCGAGCGCGCGCAGTCCCCCCATGCCGGGCATCGAGACGTCCAGCAGGATCACATCGTAGGCGCGCTCGGTCATTTTCTGTAAGCCCTCTTCGCCGGTCTTCGCCAGATCCACGCGATGGCCTTCCTGCGCGATCAGGCTTTCCAGCACGTCACGCATGATCTCTTCGTCGTCTACCACCAGAATGGAGCCTTTTTTCGCCATAATTCGCCGATTGTTGCCTTGTCCGTGAATTTGACTGTGATCAGGATTATCAGCCATCGTTGCGGCCTGAACAAGGGGGGCACCCGGCGACGACTGGCCCGGGGTTTTGACGAACTTCGGCCCCTTACGGTATCTTTTGGGCTACTTCATCCAGTGGTTCATCGCACTGTTTCAACTGAAAAATCCTGGTCAGGAAGGCCCCGAATCTCATGAAAAGGATCAAAGCTGAAATCCCCCGACGTGTGGACGCCGCGCTCACCGGGCAGGCCGTGGCGGCTGAAACCTGGGCAGGCACATTGCGCCTGCTCTATGCCGTCATCTGCGGCGGAATGGCGATCCGGGACTGGCAATTGGCTCACCCGGCCGGATACGTCTGGCTCGCGCTGGCCGCAGTGTGGCTGATCGAAATGATCGTCATCAGGGCGCGGGTGAAGAAGGGCGCGGCTGAATCGCTGATCGGCTCTTCAGTCATGACTGACCTGACGGTCATCAATCTCGGCCTGGTGGCTTTCGCTTTGCAGGGAAGGTTTCCGGCCGACGGCGCGGGATTGTTCTTTCTCTATTTCCCGGTGCTCGCGCTGGCCGCGACGCGCTATCGCTTTACGCTGCCGATCAAGGCCGGAATTTACGCGGGTGTCACATACGCCGTAATCTCGCTGTTTGAAGGCGGCAGTCCTTTGCTGCAACTGGTGGCGCTCGCGGCTGTCTCCGCGATTGCCGCGGTCGCCGCGATCAGGCCGAAGATGATGGCGCAGAAGCTGGTCACCGATATTGCTCAGGAGGCTTATCAGGATGGCCGCAAAGAAAGAGAAATCGAACTGGCCGTGCTGCTGCATGAGGCGTTTATGTCGCCGGCGATAACCGACCTGCCGACGCTCTGGTGCAGTTCAAAACACATGGCCGGGGCCGAAACCAGCGGCGATTATTACCACGTCTTTGATTTCGGCGGCGAGCCGCTGGTCGTGGTCGGTGACCTCCCGGGCAGGGGGCTGGAAGCTTCGACGGACGTTTCGCATCTCCACCGCCGGCTGACGCAGATCGTGCAGCACGAAACCAGCCTGTCAGCGATTCTCCGCGAATTGAATTCATACGTCTGGGAAAAGCACCGGGGCAAAAAGCAGTTCCGTTGCTTCATCGGCAGGTGGGAAGGGAACGACCTGCGTTACATCAACGCCGGATTGTTACCAACAATCCAGATTGGCAGGCAGGACGAGCATCGCCTGCCCGTGACCAGCGGCGCGGTCGGCGTGCAGGCAGAAGCGACTTTCACGGAAAACACCGTCCCGTTCCCGGCGCGCGATCTGCTGCTGGTTTACACTGACGGCGTGTACCGGACGCTGACCGATGACGCGGACAAAGGCGTAGCCGAGATCGAAGCGCTCGCCGAAAAATTCAAGACCGGCGAAGTCAACACGCTCTGCCACCGGGTCTTCGATTGCGCCCAGCCGGGCATGGATGCGCCGCTCGATGACCGCACGCTGGTGGTAATCCGCCGCCAGCCGACCTCTGCCGCGGCCTCAGGTGAAAGCAGGGCGCCGGCCGCATAGCGAAGCCCGAAGGAGATTGTTATGGCACTGCCGCAATCAGAACTGCTGCTGACGATTGATGAGTACCTCTCCGTCGAGCGAGAAAGCGAAGAGCGTCACGAATATCTTGACGGCTTCGTTTATGCGATGGCAGGCGAGAGTGAGGAACACGGGATTATCACCACGAACCTGACGGTTGCCATCGGGACACAGTTGAGAGGTGGCCCGTGCGCGGCCTTTTCCAAAGACCTGAAAGTCCGCAGCGGTCCGCTGCCGGCTTCGCCACGATCCCTGAAAGGGTTTTTCTCTTACCCTGATCTGGTCGTGGTCTGTGGCGAAAGGCAGTATCATGACCAGTACCGCGATGTGCTGCTCAATCCGAGCCTGATCATCGAAGTGCTGTCTGAATCCACCAGAAATTTTGACCGTAGCGAAAAGTTTGTTCGCTATCGCACGTGGTTGCCGTCGCTGACCGATTATCTGCTGGTGGAGCAAATGGAGCCACTGCTCGAACATCACATCCGGCAGAGTGAAAACGTCTGGCAGATGACGGTATTTCGCGGCCTCGATCAGGAGGTCTTCATCAGTTCAATTAACTGCCGCCTGCTCCTCACTGAAGTTTATGATCGAATCACCTTCCCTGTCTCAGACGAGAGCGGGGAGTCTGTTTCAGACGAAGCGCCACAGTGATTCATTTGCCTGATGCTTACCCTCGGGATCGAAAGCTCGTGTGACGAGACTGCCGCCGCCGTGATCGAAGACGGCGTGCGCGTCCGCTCGAACGTGATCGCTTCGCAGATCGAGACGCACCAGCCGTACGGCGGCGTCGTGCCGGAGCTGGCCTCGCGCGAGCATCTGGAAAAGATCGAAGGCGTTGTTGATGAAGCTCTCACCCGCGCCAGCGTCGGGCCGAATGACGTTGACGGCGTCGCGGTCACACACGGCCCCGGACTCGTCGGCTCGCTGCTCGTCGGCATCAACTACGCCAAGGCATTCGCCTTCGCGCTCAACAAGCCCCTCGTTGGCATCAATCACATCGAAGGCCACGTTTACTCCGTAGCGTTTGAATACCCGCGGCCCGAATACCCCGCGCTCGCGCTGATCGTTTCGGGCGGGCACACGAATCTGTTCCTGATCCCCGAGCCTGAAAAGTACAAGCTCATCGGGCGCACCCGTGACGACGCTGCCGGAGAAGCTTTCGATAAAGTGTCGAAGCTGATCGGCCTCGGCTATCCGGGCGGCCCCGTAATTGACCGGCTGGCGCAGCGCGGCAACAAACGCGCGATCATCTTTCCGCTGGCAGAGATCAAAGACGAACAGCACCGGCTGGATTTTTCGTTCAGCGGACTGAAGACCGCAGTGCTGCGTTACGTGCGCGAGAATAACGTCGCCACAGTCACGGATATGAACAACCCATCGGGGCAGGTTATTGATCTGTGCGCCAGCTTTCAGAATGCCGTCGTGCGCGCGCTCGTCCGCAGCCTGCGCAAGGCCGCCGAAAATTACTCGCCGCGCATCCTGATCCTTGCCGGAGGCGTGGCCTGCAACAGCGAACTGCGTCAGGCTGTCAGGCAGCTTGCCGGGGAACTGAACATTCCCGCCTTCATTCCCTCGCCGATTTACACGACCGACAACGCGGCGATGATCGCGGCTGCGGGTTATCCGAAGCTGTTGCGCGGCGAGCGGGCCGGACTCGACCTCGGCGCGGATGTCTCGCTGCGCCTCCAGAACGTGGATGTCGAGAGCGCGGCGTGGAAGAAAAAGCAGCGGTATCGGCTGTGATGCGGTTGTACCCGTTTTCGGAAAAGTGGTAGATTCCCCGCGCTCATTCAGCTTTTCTTTCAGCGTTACAACTTCACGAGCAGAGATGCCTGATGGATGATCGTCGCGATTTCCTGAAAGCGATGGCGGGCGCGAGCGTTCTGACCGCCCCAACTCAGGGCAGTGTTGCCGCAGTAGAAACCATGAGCAAAGGACAGACAGCATGACTAATCAACTCTCACGCCGCGAATTCATCGTCTCATCCTCAGTCGCACTGGTGGCCACGTCTTTCAGCCTCAGCGCCGCGCCTTCACCCACTTCAGTCGGCATCGCCAGAGATTCATTCCCGATCAGGAACCGGCAGGCCAGAGAAGCGGGTAACAGCACAGGGCCGGGCATTCCCGCCGAGCAATATATCCCGCTCTGCGAATCGTTCGGCGCCGGCGGGTGTCAGATGGGTTTTGAGCAGCTCGTCTCGACCGAGGCCGATTACCTGAAAGGCATTCGCCGGATGCTGGAAGAGAAGCAGATGTTTCTTGAGTTCAGCGTCAGCTCGAAAATGCTCGGTGACGCCGATGCAATGACGCGCGTGGCGATGGCGGCAAAGCAGCTCGGCGTTTCACGTCTGCGCACGGCGATGCTGAGCGGCCGGCGTTACGAGGATTACCACGAGATGGGCAAGTGGAATGAATTCGTCAGCAACTGTCAGCAGACGCTCGAACGCGCCGTGCCGCTGCTCGAAAAGCACAAGCTGGTGGCTGGGATCGAGAATCACAAGGACTGGCTGGCGGATGAACAGGTCGAAATGCTCCGGCGTTTCAGCAACCCTCACCTCGGCGCCTGCGTTGATTTCGGCAACAACATGTCATTGCTCGAAGACTCGCTCGAGGTCGCGCGGAAGCTCGCGCCTTACGTCGTGACCACGCACATCAAGGATATGGCGGTGAAGCCATATGAAGAAGGCTTCCTGCTCTCGGAAGTCCCGCTCGGCGACGGCATCACCCAGCTCAGGGAGATCACCGCCGTGCTGCGCAAGGCGCGGCCCGACGTTCACTTCTGTCTGGAGATGATCACGCGCGACCCGCTGAAGGTGCCTTACCTGACCGATCATTACTGGGTGACCTGGGAAAAGCGCGACACAGCGCGGATCAAAAAGTTCGAGGCGAACGTCCTGAGCAGGGCGTCAGCAAAGCCCCTGCCCGTCATCAGCAGCCTGAGCAACGAGCAGAGGCTGGCCGCCGAAAATGACAACGTGCGCCGCAGCATCGCTTACGCCAGGCAGACGCTCAAACTCTGATACAGGAGATGGCATAAATGGAACTGAGTAACGGTTCGCCCAGGGACATCCAGGACTTTTTCCGGCTCGATGGCCGCCGCGCGCTCGTCACCGGCGGGGCGAAGGGGCTGGGCCGCACGATCGCGCAGGCATTCGCCGAAGCAGGCGCCGATGTCGCCGTCGTCAGCCGCACGCGCGCCGAATGCGAAGCCGCGGCCAGAGAGATCAGGGATTCCACCGGCCGCCTGACCTTCGCCGCCTCAGCCGACGTGATGAAGCTTTCCGAGATCGGGCGGTTGAAGGCGCAGGTCGAAAGCGCACTCGGCCCGATTGATATCTTGGTCAACAACGCCGGCATCAACATCCGCGGCAGCATCGAAGAGCTTTCCGAAGCCGACTTCGACTCCGTCATGGCCGCCAACGTGAAGGGCCCGTTTTTATGCTCCCGCGCCTTCGGCCCCGCGATGTGCGAGCGCGGCTGGGGGCGGGTCATCAACCTCGGCTCGATCATGTCAGTCATCTCGCTGCCGGGCCGCACCCCCTACGCCTCATCCAAAGCCGCAGTGCTTGGCCTCACGCGCACGCTCGCGCTCGAATGGGCGACCCGAGGCGTCACCGTCAACGCCATCTGTCCCGGCCCGTTCGCGACGGATATGAACAGGCAGCTGCTGAGCGACCCGGCGAAGTACAAAGCCTTCGTCGAGAAGATCCCGATGGGCCGCTGGGGCGAACTGCACGAGATCGCCGGGGCCGCAGTCTTCCTCGCTTCCGACGCGGCGTCTTACGTGACGGGCAGCACGCTGTTCGTTGATGGCGGATGGACGGCGCAGTAACAGGCAATTGCGCTCAGGCTATTTTTCAATGACGATTGTGAGATTGTGCTGCATCCTCCATGCGATGCTGAAGATCTGGCAGGACAAGGAGAGTTCACCCTGCGCAGGATCGTAAACGTTCACCGTGTCAGGGCTGACTTCAAGCACAACGAGCGCATGGATTGCACGGTTGCCTTCAATCGGGCGCAGATCAACATACACTATGGGGTACTTCCCGCCAGCAACGACCGCCGCCAGTTCTTCCAGAGACAGTGTGTGCTTCGCCGTCTTCGCAAAACCGAGCTGGCGCGCAGCGTCTACCGCCTTCAGAGCGTCTGTGCCTTCAAACGTGCAGTCACAGAGGTCACGTAAGTCTGCCTCTGGCAGATCAAGGCCCAGACTCGACAGAGTCATGCGCAAACAGGCAGGCACGCAGGAGTCAGGAGTTTCCTGCCTGTAAAAAGGCGGCTTCGATGGCTTCACGATGTTGTTTGTAGAGTTCCCGACCGCGAGATCTCATCTCCTCGAAAGGCGTATGCGATGAGACCTCTTCCGAGAAGGCGCTGACAGTGATTTCCCCAACCCGGCCGATGGGGCCAATGAATGGATACGCCATCACAACCGGCACGCGCCATAATCCGGCCGTGCGGTCGAATTTCGGATCATCCGCGCAGTAGCGATCCGGCAGGTGATCGCTCAAAAAGAGATTCGCCGCTGCCAAAGCTTCCAGTGCGGTAATTTTCGGCTTGAGATTGGCAACCATAACGACCCGATCATAGCACCGAGGGGTATTGATTGTGAACGCGAAAGTCTGCATCCGCGGGAGAGACGCGATGTCCGGGAAAAAGCAGGTTTCAAAGCCCAGACTGTTGATCCTGTCCTGCTCCAGAAGGAAAAAAACTGATTCAGGGATGATGCCAGCCATTGAGCGATACGATGGCCCTGCCTTTCAAGTGCTGCGTAAGTTCATTAGACTTGTTGCGATGTATAAAATCAATATATGAGATAGAAATTCCAGAGGCCTGCGCACACGCCTAAGATGACATTGTATAGCTCGATGTCGTGGACGCGCAGGCGGTCTGACAAGATGCGATAGCGCTTCATCCCTCCTATCGCATGCTCAACGTAGATCCTATCGCTGGCGAGTCGCTTGTTCTCGCCCTTCTGCTCTGGATTCAGTTCCTGCTGCTTCTTTTTCTTGTGCGGCAGCAACAGTTCTTTGCAAACGTAATCCTTCTCGATGCCCAGGAAGCCGAGGTCAACTCGTATCCGGAAGTCTTTAAACCAGTCCTGCCCCGGCGGGAACTCTTCCTTGAACATCCGGTAGTCATGCGTCTTCCCGACCCAGCAGTGACTGACGTACAGGACCTTGCGCCGCGGGTTACTCAAAATTACGGCCTTGGCGGTGTGGCACTTTTTTTCCCGGAGTAATTCTCTTTCTGCGCCGCGTCATCTGTGGGCCTTTGCGTTCTTTGCTCCGTGCCATCAAAGATCAGGGTCTTTTCGTTCTTCAGGTAGGCGGCGAATGCGGCGGCATCCTTGAATTCACGCTTCGGCAGACAACCTGCCGAGGCGAGGGCTTGTTCCAGCACTCGCAGACCGAGTTCCTGGTTTCTTTTGGCATTGGAGGCATCCATCCCGCAGACCAGGCCGAGCAGGTCGTAGGTCAGTCCTGCTTTCAAACTGAAGAGGGTAAAGAACAGTAACTCTGCTTCAGAAGTCAGGCTGGGTGTGACTTCAATGTCAGCCTGCCGCTCAGCTACCGTTCCCCCATAGAGGTTAAGGTAGCTGGCGGTAAACAGGACGAGTAGCTTCTCAAAACGAGCCTCGTCAAATCCGGTAGCGGCGCGCCATTGACGTTCGGTTTTTAAGTCTGAAATTTTGAGCTTCATACGATCAACTTAGCATTTGGCGCTCCCGGCGACAAGCTCTTGTGAAATCAATGGATTACGCTGATTTCTTTTTATCGCAACATAAGGTGTACCCCATTTTCAAGACCAGAATGCAGTTTTTTTAGATGGATCGTGTCGCCCACTAAATTATCCAGTTCGTTCTTTGAAAACTGCTTCAGGTGTCCGGTAGCCGAGTGACTGGTGCAAGCGCTCACGGTTGTA
>DASRDU010000045.1:0-11103 GCA_035652435.1 Blastocatellia bacterium | reverse complement strand
TGCTGGCCGAATCCCGGGAAGGTTACCTCAATCGGGATAATTGCCGGCACGCCATCATCCTGATCAAACAGGAGACCGGGAACGCCACGATCAGTGATGAAGCCACGGCGGACTCAGCAGCACCGTCACGGCGGTAAGGCTCGGATCAGAAACCTGTTCGTCCCAGGCGGGCGCAAAATCACCGCAAGGCGGCAGACGGGCATCCGCCTGACCTGCCGCGATATCAACACCTGCCCTGATCATCCATCGAAAGGCGAAGACATGACCGAAGTTCATTTCACCGACATTACCATCTCGGGCAACAGCATATCGAGGCCGCCGCGCAAAGAGGGCAGAAACAAGGAAGGCAAAGACCAGTTCATTATTACGTTCAGCCTCTCAGGCCATGCCAAAGGCCCCTGGATCGAAACTTTCAACCGGCTGCGGGAAGGGCGCAGCAGGCAGGTATCCTCATTGCAATTGCCCACAGTGAGTGATGACCAGATTCATATTACCTGCCCGCTTGACGATCAGCTTCAGGATCAGCTGGACAATCTCAAGCGAGTGGTGGCCACAACTAATCAAATGTACCGGGAACATCTTCAGGCCATAGAGGACGAGAAGAGCAGCTCTGATGAGATTCTCCACAAGCTCAGGTTTTGATCGCCGATCCACAACCGGCATCAGACATTGTGATCTCACCACAGGAGGCTGCCATTGATGTTGAGACCATTCCTGAAACGGTGGCTCCCGGGAGGGGCGAAGACCCGAACCCGGGCAGTCACAGGAGGGGCCGCATCGCCGAGAGGTACTATGACGAGCAAAGAGCGTGAAAATTCTGCGGCACTGTCGGGCTGGGCCAGAATTGTTCGGGAGGTCTGGCTGCGCGAGCGGCAGGAACAGCTGGCATTGCAATCTGCCGCCAATGCCGAGGTCAGGAAAGGCTGGGCAGATTGCGAGAGGCGGACTCAGACACACGCGTCAATGCCAATAGTCGAAGGCAGGACGGCTGAATGATCCGAAACACCGCGAACAGACTGAGGTGAATGATGACTGAAAATACTCTGGCGACACTGATCAGTGGCGTATGCCACGACGCAGGCAAAATGAAGGGAATTGAATTTCACCCTCCGGCCACATGGGGCGCGCAAGTGACCGGGAGCTGGGAAGCAGGCTACCGCTTAAGGCGTCAAGGCCATTCCACGGTGACTTTATCCTACTGGTTCAGTGTAAACAGCCTGTTGAGCGCAGATGTCATTCTGCCCTGGGCGTTCCCACCCACACCGGAACAGAGTAAAAAGTTCAAAAGCGATGTCAGCAGCAAAATAGACGGGATGCTGCAATGGTTATAGAGAAGGCAGAACCATTCCGCGCTGCCTTACCCGAACAGGACGCGGCTGCTGATCAGGCCGAAATCAGCACATCAATCAGGGTCAGACGATGCAGAGAACTCTCTGTTCCTTTTGTAAAGGAGATCGTCGCCCTGTTTCACATCTCAGCACATCCACTTCGCAATTTCAGATTTCAGGTGAGGCTCCGGGCCCTGGACTCGGAGTCTTTCGCACGTCGAGCGCGTGCCGCTGATCAGCTGGGGAATTCCCGTGACAGGCGGGCGGTCGAGCCTCTCATCAAAGCCCTGCTGGACGAGGATTGTTGCGTCCGCAGGGCGGCAGCAGCGGCGCTCGGTGAGACCGGCGATCTCCGCGCTGTGAGGCCTCTGCTGGAAGCGCAGGGTGATCAGGATCGCGAGGTGCAGAGACTGGCGGCAAAAGCCCTCGTCTGCCTGTTGGGCAGAAGTGATTCAATCAGATCTGCCCTCCCGATTCTCACGGATGCACTCACTGACCAAAGAATTTCAGTGCGTAATGCCGCCGCAATCCTGTTCGAGCAGATTGCCCCGCAGGTTTTCAGGCTGCGGCCAAAGCCTCAGATTTAAGTGAGGTCAGGTTATGCAACTCTCAATTGAGAGGCGCCGGATTCAGAAACAGACTGCCGAATGGTATCATCCTGCAACTGGAGATGACGTGACAAGAGTACGGGAAACGTCAGATGATCTGACGGGGATGAATGAAAAGGATTACAAGCACTGACAGCCCGGTTGCAGGGTCGGGCAGATGGATTGATGAAGAGCCGATTCGTGAAGAGTTATTCAGTGTCGAGCGACTGGAACAGTACGCGGCGACACTGGCGGCTGAACATCAGGTAAGCGACAGGCCACAACGTGGCCGGCTGTTGCTGCCGCGTTTTGAGGAAAACGGGCGCCGGCTGGTGGCGGCGTACCGCTCGCTCGCCGAAGCGATTTTTCAGGAACGGGGGATTTCGCCCGCCGCCGAATGGCTGGTTGATAATTTCCATATTGTCGAAGAGCAGCTCCGTCAGATTCGTGAAGACCTGCCGAAGCGTTACTACTACGAACTGCCCAAACTCGTCGCCGGCGAGATGCGGGGCTACCCGCGAATCTACTCAATCGCACTCACCTTCATCGCGCATACTGACAGCCGTCTTGACGGCGACTCACTCCGGCGGTTCATCCGGGCATATCAGCAGGCGGAGCCGCTGACCATCGGCGAGCTGTGGGCGGTGGCGATCACGTTACGGCTCGCGCTGATCGAAAATCTCCGCCGCCTGACGGCGCGCGTAGTGGCGGCGCGTGACGAGCGTGAAGAAGCCGACCGGCTGGCCGACAGCCTGCTGGCGGCGACCGACACCCAGCAGCGGGCCGCTGTCGCCGACCTCATTCAGCAACTTGAAAAACGGAAACAGATCAGCCGCGCCTTCGTCGTGCAGCTCACGCAACGGTTGCGCGACCAGGACCCGGACGTAACCCCGGTCATCGAATGGGTCGAGCGCGAGGTGCAGCGCCAGGGTCACAGCATCGAACAGATTGTCCAGTACGAACACCAACGGCAGGCGGCCGCGCAGGTGACGGTCGGCAACATCATCACGAGCATGAGGCTGATTTCGGCGCTCGACTGGCCCCACTTCGTCGAAAGCGTCAGCCTCACCGAACCGATTCTCGGCCTTGACCCGGCCGGCGCATACGCGCAGATGAACTTTGCGACGCGCGACCGTTACCGCCATGTGATCGAACGCATCGCCAGGCGCACGCGCACCGATGAACTTGATGTTGCCCACCGCGTCGTCGGGCTGGCCAGGCAGGCTCATGAGCGTAACCCGCCTGACACGGCGCGCGCGCACGTCGGCTATTATCTGATTGACGACGGACTCGCCGATCTGGAACACGAGGTCAGGTACCGCCCTTCAATCATCGAACGCGCGAAGCGGACGGCTCTCCATCACCCGACGCCCTTCTATTTCGGCACCCTCTTTCTGCTCACCGGACTGATTATCACGCTGCTCGTTCTCTACGCTGAAAGCGCGGGCGCGACCCCGTCAGGTCTGATCGCGGTCGCTCTGCTCGCGTTGATCCCGGCAACCGACCTCGCCATCAGCGTGCTGAACTGGGACGTGACGCACACGTTCGAGCCGCGCGTCCTGCCGAAGATGAACGCGGATGCGGAAGTGCCGATTGAAGCGCGCACGATGATCGTCGTGCCGACGATGTTGACGAGCGAGACGGTCGCGGCTGAACTGGTTGAAAAACTCGAAATCCACTACCTCGCTAATCAGGACGCACAGTTCTATTTCGCGTTGCTTACCGACTTTGCCGACGCGCCGACGGAAGGGATGCCGGGCGACGGCGCGTTACTCGACGCCGCGCTGGACGGGATCGAAAGACTGAATGAGCGCTATGTGAAAGACGCTGGCGCGCCGAAACGTTTCTATCTGTTTCATCGCTGCCGCCAGTGGAACGAATCGGAAGGCAAATGGATCGCGTGGGAGCGCAAGCGCGGAAAGCTGGAAGAGTTCAATCGCCTGTTGCGCGGCGCACGGGATACCAGTTTCGTGGTGACCGCCGCTGACACTGCGCTGCTCGCCAGTATTCGTTATGTCATTACGCTCGACTCCGACACGCAACTGCCGCGCGACGCGGCGCGCAAACTCGTCGCCACAATCAGGCACCCGCTCAACCGCGCTCAGCCTGACCCGGACACGCGGCGCGTCGTCCGCGGTTACGGCATCCTGCAGCCGCGCGTCAGCGTCACGCTGGAGAGCAGCGGGCGTTCGCGTTTCGCGCGCATCTTTTCCGGCAACACGGGCGTTGATCCGTACAGCACCGCCGCGTCCGACGTTTACCAGGATCTTTTTGCCGAAGGAAGTTTTACGGGCAAAGGTTTGTATGACGTGGACGCTTTTCAGCTCGCGCTTGAGAACCGCGTCCCGGAAAACTCGCTGCTCAGTCACGATCTGTTTGAGGGGTTATATGCCCGCGCGGCACTCGTCTCGGACATCGAACTGCTTGATGATCACCCGGCGCATTACGACACTTACGCGAAACGTCAGCATCGCTGGACGCGCGGCGACTGGCAGATTGCGCGCTGGCTGCTGCCGCGTGTGCCGAACGCCGAGGGGAAGCCCGTGCGGAACACTCTGCCGCTGCTTTCGCGCTGGAAGATTTTCGACAACCTGCGCCGCAGTCTCCTGGCGCCGGGTCTGCTGTTGTGGCTCGTCGCGGCGTGGACCTGTCTGCCGGGTTCGCCCCTGTGGTGGACGTTGTTCGCCCTCCTCGCGGTCAGCTTTCCGGTCTACGCGCACGTCACGACGAGTATGCTGCTGCACCCGCGCGGCGTGCCGTGGACAAGCCATTTCTGGCATGTGTGGAGCGATTTCGGGACGAACACGAAACAGGCCGCCTTGACGCTCACCTTTCTGCCGCACCAGGCCTGGTTGATGATTGATGCGATTGCGCGCGTCACTTACCGCAAACTGATTTCAGGGAAGCATCTGCTCGAATGGATGACGGCGGCGCAGGCGGAAAGCGGGAGCCGCCACGACCGCGCGGCGTTCTGGCGTTTGATGTATTCCGTGACGCTGTTCGCAATCATTGTAGTGATTCTCGTCAGCCTGCTCAGGCCGCAGGCGCTGTTCTTCGCACTCCCGTTTTTAATTGCCTGGGCGGCCTCGCCGGAACTCGGATACTTCGTCAGCCGCGCCGTTCGTTCGCCCAGGGAATCGAGTCGTGAATTCAGTATCGAAGATCAAAAGACGATCCGTCTGATCGCGCGGCGCACCTGGCGTTTCTTTGAAACCTTTGTCGGCGACGAGGACCACTGGCTGCCGCCCGATAATTTTCAGGAGGATCCGCGCCCGGTCATCGCCCACCGCACCTCGCCGACGAACATCGGTCTGCTCCTGCTTTCGACTTTAGCCGCACGCGACTTCGGCTATGTCGGTCTGCTGGAAACCGTCGAACGTCTTGAGCTGACTTTTGCGGCGCTCAGTGGTCTGGAAAAGTTTCAGGGACACTTCTTCAACTGGTACGACACGACGACGCTGCGGCCACTCGTCCCGCAGTACATTTCGACGGTTGACAGTGGTAATCTCGCGGCCCATCTGATCGCCGTCAAACAGGCGACGATCGAGCTGTCGGAACAGAAATTATTCGACGCGCGTTTGCTGCGGGGCCTGACTGACACGCTGACGCAGCTGCGCGAAGAAGCGAAACGCATCGGCGCCATCAGAGAGCGGACGCAGGTCGTCACCGTCAAGCAGTTGAATAAAGAGATCGAGATCTGCGTCAGGCTGGTCGAGGGGATGAAAGGCGCCCCGGAAAATTCAGACGAGTGGGGCAGATTTTTCTATGAGCTGACCGCGCGCGCGGGCGAAGTTGAAGACATCGGGCACGCGTTGGAACAGGAGCAGGGGAAGGACACGACCGAGAGTTTCGCGGAGTTCCATTTCTGGATCGCGGCGTTGCTCAATCAGGTGCGCGCGGCGCGGCGCGACTTCAGTACGCTGATCCCCTGGGACACGAGGCTGATCACCAGTCTCACGCTGCTGATGGAACGTAACGCACCGCAGCTGATTGAGAGCTGGCAGACAATCGTCGAGGCATTCGACCATGTTCCGGTCGTCGGCGAGATCAACGAACGCTGCACGCAGGCGCTCGACGAACTCAAATTTCTGTCAGCCGAACTCTCATCACCCGGAACACCCGAACGTGACGCGCTGCTGACGGGATTCGACACGCTCACCGCATTGATCGAAAGAGCTTTCCACGCGACGACGCAACTCCTGCAACGAACGGGGGCGCTCGCGCATTCGTGCGATGAGATCGTCGAAGCGATGGACTTTCATTACCTGTTCGATGACGAGCGCAGGATGTTTGTCATCGGCTACAATGTCTCCGACGGTCGCCGCGATCATTCTTTCTACGACCTGCTCGCCTCGGAATCCCGCCTGACCAGTCTGGTCGCCATTGCGAAAGGCGACGCGCCGCAGGAACACTGGTTTCGTCTCGGCAGGCAATTAACGCAACTTGACGGCGTGGGGCGCGCGCTGGTGTCCTGGACGGCGACGATGTTCGAGTATCTGATGCCGCTGCTGGTCACGCGCGATTACGCCGAGACGCTGCTTGACCAGACCTGCAAAGCCGTCGTCGCCCGGCAGATCGCTTACGGGCGCGAACACGGCGTGCCGTGGGGCGTTTCCGAATCCGCCTATAACGCGCGCGATTTGCAGTTCAATTACCAGTACGGGCCGTTCGGCGTGCCGGGTCTCGGTTTGAAGCGTGGCCTGAGCGAAGATCTGGTGGTCGCGCCGTATGCGACGGTTCTGGCGGCGATGGTCGCGCCACAGGCTGCGCTGCAAAACCTGGAGCGACTGGCACAGAGCGGCGCGCTGGCACGTTACGGTTTTTACGAGGCGATTGATTACACGCCGGAGCGGGTGCCGAAGAATCAGAAGCAGGCCGTCATCCATTCGTTCATGGCGCATCATCAGGGCATGAGCCTCGTCGCGCTCGATAATGTTCTGCACGGCGACGTGATGCAGCAGCGTTTTCACGCCGATCCCCTGATCCAGGCGACGGAGCTGCTGTTGCAGGAGCGCATCCCGCAGAATGTGCCGATTGTGCGGCTCCGCAGCGAAGAAGTCCTGGGGGGGCGCATCGTCAACACGCTGACCGCGCCACTCGGCATCAGTTACGATTCGCCGCACCTGCCGACGCCGCGCACGCAGCTGCTTTCAAACGGCACGTATTCAGTCAGGGTGACATCGGCGGGGGCGGGCTCCTCAATGTGCGGCAACGATGCCGTCACCCGCTGGCGCGAAGACATCACGCGCGACAACTGGGGCAGCTTCTGTTACGTGCGCGACGTGAGAAGCGGCGCAATCTGGTCAACCGGTTATCAACCGACGGCGCGCGCGCCGCAGAGTTATGAAGTGACATTTACGGAAGAGCGCGCGGTCTTCAAGCGTCAGGATGCGGGCATCCTGACGCACACGGACATCGTTGTGTCTCCCGAAGACAATGCCGAAGTGCGTTGCGTTTCGCTGACCAATCGCTCGTCGCGCGTGCGTGAAATTGAACTGACGAGTTACGCCGAAGTCGTGCTGGCGACGCCGGCCGCCGATGTCGCGCATCCGGCATTCAGCAATCTCTTCATCGAAACGGAATTTATCGGTGAGGAGAATGCGCTCGTCGCGCGCCGCCGTCCGCGTTCGCCGGCTGACCCGCTCTTCTATGCCGTTCACACGGTTGCCACCGAAGGCGACGGCGTCGGCGCGGTGCAGTATGAAACAAGCCGCAGTCGTTTTCTCGGGCGTGGTCACGACGCGCGCGCGCCGCTTGCCGTGATTGAAGATCGCCCGTTGTCGAACACCGTCGGCACGGTCCTCGACCCCATTTTCAGCCTGCGCCAGCGCATTCGTCTGAAGCCGAACGAGACGGCGCGCGTCACTTTTTCGACCGCCGTCGCACACTCGCGCGAACACATCCTGATGCTCGCCGACAAGTATCATGACCCGAACATCTTCGAGCGCGTCGAACGCCTTGCCTGGACGAAGGCACAGATCGAGATGCGCCACTTGAACATTGAACCGCGCGAAGCGCACCTGTTCCAGCGCCTGGCCGGACGCGTGTTGTATTCCGACAACTCGCTGCGGCCGCTTTCGCGCGTCCTCGAGCTGAATAAAAAGACGCAGGCCGAGTTGTGGAAGTACGGCATCAGTGGCGATCTGCCAATAGTGCTGGTGCGGATCAGCAACGCTGATGATCTGGACATGGTGCGACAGATTCTGCGCGGACATGAATACCTGCGGCTCAAAGGTCTGCACATTGACCTCGTGATTCTCAATGACCACCCGCCGAGCTATTTGCAGCTGTTGCAGGATGAAATTCAGACGCTGATTCGCTCGACGGGCATGCAAACCCTGCAGGACAAACCCGGTGGTGTTTACGTGCGTCGCGCAGACATTATGCCGGGTGAGGACAAGATTCTGTTGCATACCGTCGCGCGCGTCGTGTTAGTCACCGAACGCGGCACGCTCGAAGAACAACTCGCGCGGCGTCCGGCTGAAGATACCAGACCGCCTGCGCCTTTCGTGCCGCGCCTGCCTGCGCGCACTTACCCGGAGGAGCCGGCAATCAGTATCTCCGATCTGCAATTCTTCAACGGTCTCGGCGGCTTCGCGCGGGAAGGGCGTGAGCATGTCACCGTGTTAAATGAAGGGCAGTGGACGCCCGCGCCGTGGACGAACGTGATCGCCAACGAACGGGATTTTGGTTTCCAGGTGACGGAGTCAGGCGCGGGTTACACCTGGTCGGTCAACAGCCGCGAGAATCGCCTGACGCCCTGGTCAAACGATGCGGTGAGCGACCCGCCGGGCGAAATCATTTATCTGCGCGATGAAGACACCGGGACTGTGTGGACGCCGACGCCGCTGCCGATTCGTGAGACGCAACCGTATGTCGTCCGACACGGACAGGGCTACACGATTTTTGAGCATACGAGTCACGGCATCGCACAGGAGTTGCTGTTGTTCGTGCCCCTGGATTCGCCAGTGAAGATTGCCCGTTTGCGCCTGCACAATCGCACCGACCGGCGGCGGCGCGTGTCAGTGATGACATATCACGAACTTGTCCTCGGCGTCATCCGCGAGAAGTCAGCACCGTTCATCGTCACCGAACGCGACCGGGATTCCGGCGCCACGTTCGCGCGCAATGCTTACAACAATGAGTTTGCGAATCGTGTGGTTTTCACCGCGATGAACCCGACCCCCACGAGCGCGACCTGTGACCGCAAATCTTTCCTCGGGCGCAACGGCCATCCGGCGCGCCCTGCCGCGCTCGGTCGCACGCGCCTTGATGATCGTTTCGGCGCAGGACTCGACCCGTGCGCGGCGTTGCACAGCGTCGTTGAACTCGCGCCGGGCGAATCACGCGAAGTCCTCATCCTGCTTGGAGAGGCCGACACCGCGGAGTACGCGCGCGAACTCATCGCGCGTTTTCTTGATTCGTCCGCGGTCAACGAAGTTTTCGAGCGCGTCGTGAATTACTGGGACGAGACGTTGTCGAGCATCGAACTCCGCACGCCCGATGCGGCAATGAACCTGATGCTCAATCGCTGGTTGTTGTATCAGACGCTCGCCTGCCGCGTGTGGGCGCGCTCGGCGTTCTATCAATCGGGCGGGGCGTATGGCTTCCGCGACCAGTTGCAGGACGTGATGGCGCTCGTCTATGCAAAGCCGGAAATAACCCGCGCACAGATCCTGCTGGCCGCCGGGCATCAATTCAAAGAGGGCGACGTCCAGCACTGGTGGCATCCGCCGACCGGTCGCGGCGTCCGCACGCGCATCTCCGACGACTTGTTATGGCTCCCTTACGTCGCGAACTTTTATATCCGCGTGACCGGAGACGTCGCCATCCTTGACGAAGTGATTCCCTTTCTCGAAGCCCCATTGCTGGCCGAAGGCGAAGACGACTCCTACCTCCATCCGCAGGTTTCATCCGAGCAGGCATCCCTGTATGAACACTGCCTGCGCGCGATTGATCGCAGTCTGGCAACCGGTACACACGGCCTGCCACTCATGGGTGCGGGAGACTGGAACGACGGCATGAATCGTGTCGGCAACGGCGGCAAAGGTGAAAGCGTGTGGCTCGGCTGGTTTCTCTGCGCCACACTTGAAGGATTCGTTCGGTTCTGCGATGCGCGTCAGGATCGGGAGCGCGCCGCGCAGTACCGCGCTCAAGGGACGAAATTGAAGACTGCGCTTGAGGAGAACGCATGGGACGGCGACTGGTACGCCCGCGCTTATTTTGATGATGGCACGCCGCTCGGCTCGGCGAAGAACGATGAATGCCGCATTGATTCCATCGCGCAATCATGGGGGGTGATCTCCGGCGTGGCAGACAAACAGCGCGCGGTGCGCGCGATGGCAGCCGTCGAAGAACACCTGATTCGTCGCGGCGACGGCCTCGCGCTGCTGTTTTCGCCGCCATTCGATCAGGGCACGCATGATCCCGGCTACATCAAAGGATATGTGCCGGGCGTCCGCGAAAATGGCGGGCAGTATACTCATGCGGCGTTGTGGACATTGATCGCATACGCGATGCTCGGAGAGGGAGACCGCGCCGGTGAACTGTTCTCACTGCTTAACCCGATCAATCACGCTTTGACGCGCGCCGGACTCCATAAGTACCGCGTCGAACCGTACGTGGCGGCCGGCGACATCTATGCCCTGCCACCACACACGGGACGCGGCGGGTGGACGTGGTACACAGGTTCGGCGGCCTGGATGTATCGCGCCGGGCTTGAATCAATCCTCGGCTTTCAACTCAACGGCGACCGCCTGCTGATTGACCCATGCATCCCGCGAGACTGGCATGAATTTGAAATCACATACCGGCGCGATACGACGCGCTATCGCATCAGAGTTGAAAATCCGCACGGCGTTTGTCGCGGAGTTGCCAGCGTGGAGATTGATGGGAAGATTTGGCAGTCGCCCGAAATCGTTTTGTCCGGTGATGGGCAACTACACGATATCCGCGTGGTTCTCGGCGGGCAATGACAGGAGGCTTACGCGAATCTGATCCGGATGACGAATTCGTTTATTGCCTGCGGGCGCGCAGGCGGCAGCTTTATTGCCAGAAATTACGATCGAGCGTGCGGTACTGCACGGCCTCTGAGATGTGTTTCTCGACGACCTGCTCCACACCCTCAAGGTCGGCGATGGTCCGACTCACTTTCAGGATCCGGTCGTAAGCCCGCGCCGACAGCCCCC
>DASRDU010000044.1:0-14569 GCA_035652435.1 Blastocatellia bacterium | reverse complement strand
GGCGAAGGCGGTGAGGGAGGAAGAGACGAGTGTGAAACTCAAGAGCATTGCCAGCCAGCGCAACTGTTGCCGTGATCGGCTGTGGGATTTCATAGCGTGTACTCCTTATGACGGTTCGGGGCTGCGAAAGCGGAATTCGTTTCGACAGGGCGAACGGTTACGGGCCTGCCGTTGCCTCTGACCGGAACGGAACTGTCGACGTACCTCCGAAGCCTGATTAAGGTTTCAGGACTGAACGGAACTACCGGCACGCTGTCGAGTCTTCATCCGCCAACCACGAGCAGGTTTATCGCACCCTGAAGTGTAGGCGAGCGCGCCCGCGAGCGTCAAGCAGGACGAACAGGAGACTGCCCGGGGTCCATTCGTATTTATGGTGAACTCTTTTGAGCCCCATCGCCGGGAAGTCACAGACATCAGGTGAATCTGCCGCGTAAAGAATGTCGAGGGGCTTCCGAACTTGCGGATATTTTGCGGAGCGGCAGTTCTGAAGATCGGAAAAAAACGGGCGATTGGTTAATGAGAAGCCGGTTTGACAGGAAATATTGCTTCTGTTAGCGTGACTGCCTTATTCGATGCTGTCATTCACCTTACATGAACATGATTCCGACTGTTCGCTCCGTTAAAGGAAATTTTCAGAAATCACACCAGCCCCGGCCATCGCGACAAAGGCCGGTTCAGTTACTTTCATTTTTTCTCCTGCTCCCGACCCTCACCCTGAACAGTTCCTGTAATCTGGGCCGCAATCTGGCGAGCGTGACCGACAACACGATCCCGCGCCTTGCCTCGCCGCTCGCGGACGCGGATTTCAAAGGGCTGACCGAGCGATTGAAGCAGTTCACGGAAGTCTCGGCCTTGCGCTCATCGCGCGTGCTGCTCCAGTTCCTGGACGCCCAGTCGGCGGAGCGTTTCCGGCAGGCCGATGCCATTCTCGTGCTGCAACGGCCCGATAAGATCCGTCTGGTGATTCAGGTGCCTGTGACCGGCACGAAACTCGCCGATATGGTGTCTGAAGCGAATCGCTTCAAACTCGCGCTTTATCCAAGACAGTATCGCCGCTTTCTGATCGGCACGACCGACGCCGATTACAGCCGGATGCGGGAGAAACTGGGTAAGGAGGAGCAGCAAAGCGCACTGCTCAACGCCCGGCCCTTTCATTTCACCAACGCCCTGCTGGTGAATCCCCTGCATCAGGGCGACGCGCGATTCACTTACAGTCTGGAGGAGGCTCTGGTCAGAGAGCCCGATACGAGCAAAGGGGCGAAGAAAGGCGCGCAACTGCTGCGGAGTTTTTACGTCATCTCGGAAATCGAGGCTGCCACCCCGGCGGGGGCGCCCGCGCGCGTCCGGCGTCGCTTCTGGTTTGATCGCACCCAGCAGGCGCGGTTTGCGCGGCAGCAGATTTTTGACAATCGCGGTCTCGTCGCGACCGAAGTTGAATACTCGAATTACGTGAAGCTGAGTGAAAAATCCGAGGAACTCTGGCCGGGCGTCATTCTGGTTTCGCGGCCCCGCGATAACTATTCGGCAAAACTGACTTTCACCCCGGGCAGTTTTGAAGTGAACCCGGATCTGAGCGAGGCCAGACCCTTCGTCCTCGAAAACGCTGAGCGTCTGCCGGAGACTGATCTTGACAAGCAGCCGTAAGGCGTCAGGCCTGAGAAGCCAAAAAGTGTCACAACCCGGCCCCCTGCCCGGGACTTTTTACTTTTTACTTACCCGCCATGGACAGTCTGATTGCCGCCAACCTTCGTCAGCGCCCGATGCGCGCGCTCGTCAGCGTGCTGGGAGTCGCGCTGGGCGTAGTGCTGATCGTCATCAACACCGGGCTGATCCGCGGGATGCTCAATGACCGCATCCGGCGCGAGCAGAGCGTCGGCGCGGAGATTCGTTTTACGCGCGACAGTGGCGGCGCGCAGTTGTCAGCCTCATCCGCCAACACCCTCGATACGCGCTACGTTGATCGGCTGACGCCGATTCCCGGAGTGAAAGCCGTCAGCCCTGTGGCCGTTCACGTGCAGCGAGGCACGACGGGCTTGGGCATCGAAGTTGTCGAAGGCATTGACTTCAACAGCTATTCGGCCATGAGCGGGCTGCGAATCAAAGAGGGCCGCGCTTTCGAGAATGACGATGAAATCGTCATTGACGAATTCAAAGCTGGGAAAACCGGGGTGAAAGTCGGTGATGAAATGCAGGTCTTTGGTAAAAAAATGAAAGTTGTCGGCATTTACACGCCGGAAATCAGTTCGCGCGTCAAGATGTCGCTCGGGGCCATGCAGCGCGCGCTCGGCGCGCCGAATAAATGCCTGTTCATCCTCGTGAAGTGCGAAAACCCGAATGAGCAGACGGCCGTTCAGCAACGGATCAATGAGGCTTTGCCGGGCAATTATGTGGTTCTGACGCGCGACATCGGCCTCGGCTATGAGCGCTCGATCCCGGGGCTGGACGGTTTCGTCAGGACGATTCTGGTGCTTTCGATTCTGGTCAGCACGCTCGTAATCCTGCTGGCGATGTACACGACGATTACCGAGCGGACGCGCGAGATCGGCATCCTGAAATCACTCGGCGCGCCGAAACGTTACATCGTCGGCGTCATCGAAAAAGAAGCCGTCGCCATCAGCGCGATTGGCGTCGTCATTGGCTTAATAGTTGCCTTGGTTACCGGATGGGCGATGGGGCGGATGACCTCGCTGCAACTGGAATACAACCCGAAATGGATTGTAATTGCCGTGCTGGTCGGGCTGGCCGCCGGTTCATTGGGCGCGCTTTATCCGGCGATCCGCGCCGCGAATCAGGATCCGGTCAAGGCGCTGGCCTATGAATGACGGCTGAACAAACGGGCGAATCAGGGCATCTGAAGCCGACGGGAAAACCTGTCACCTGTCGCTTTTCACTGACTGTCGGAAATGAACCCTATTCTGAAAACAGAGAACCTGAAGATGACTTACCGCGTGGGCAAGGTGGATGTCCATGCCCTGCGCGGCGTTGATCTGGCGGTCGAGCCGGGCGAGTTCGTTGCGGTTATGGGGCCGTCGGGTTGTGGCAAATCCTCGCTGCTGCACATCCTTGGCGGCCTGCTCAAGCCGACCTCGGGCAGGGTGATCGTGGACGGGGAAGACCTGGGGTCGGTCAGCGACGCCCAGCGCACCGACATCAGGCGGCGCAAGATCGGATTTATTTTTCAGCGATTCAATCTGTTTCCGACTCTTACTGCGGAAGGTAATTTGAAACTGGCGGAACACATCCACGGCAACGGACGGGGCCGGGGGAATGAGCAGCTGCGCAAAGAAGTCTTGCAGTTATTGCGTCTTGAAAATAAAATGCGCCACAAGCCCCTGGAACTTTCCGGTGGTGAACAGCAGCGTGTCGCGATTGCACGCGCGGTCATCAATCGCCCGGCGATTATTCTGGCCGACGAACCTACAGGCAATCTGGATTCGGAAAATTCCGAGATCGTGCTGAAGATGCTGCAACAGCTCAATCGGGAGTTGAAGCAGACCATCGTTATGATTACGCACAACCCGGAAGCTGCCGCTGTGGCCGCGCACACCATCGAAATGCGCGACGGAATGATCGTCAGAAAGTGAATCCGCTAATGAAGTCGCTGCTGACAGTCTTGAGAAGAATTATTCTCTGGGATTACGAGCGCGCCACGTGGCAGTATGACCTGCTGGTCGCGCTGATCGTCGGGGCGGTGCTGCTGGTCCCCGGCAGCTTTTTCGGCGACCGCGACCGCCCGATGAAACATTCGGCCCGCGCGCAACAGGCGGCACAAATTGATGCGCGGGCAAACGATGACGGCGGTGTCGCATCAAAGGCTGCGATCCACGAAGCCGGAAACGCCCCGGTGGAAATCACCGTTGAAAGTTTGAATTCCTTTTTGCAAAAGCAGGGCAGTTCGGATGAATTAAAGAACAACGAGCGGGCCGCGCTCGTTCGTTATCTGCGTAATCATCTGAACCGCGACGGCACGCTGGACCGTTACGAGGTCCGACTTGATGACCAGGGACAACCGAGCAGTTATCGCGTCTGGATCAAATAATCCCGGAATTTTTTTAAGGCCCGGAAGCATATTGACAGAGAATATTAAGCCATACAGAAAGTCGGAGAATTTAATGAAAAGATTTTTGTCCGTAGCCATTACACTGACATTACTCATCGGCCTGTTTACTGGCATCAACAACGACGCCAAGGCCAATACTGCCCCGCAACTGCTGACCGGAATTTTGCAGAAGATGGAAAATGCACATCGCAACCTGAAGAGCATGAAGGCTGCTATCGTGCAAAAGAGAGTTAATTCACAGATCGGGACCAGTGACACAGACTACGGGGTCGTGGCCTACAAGCCCGAAAATGGGCGGCTGAAGCTGCGGGTTGATTACACTAAACCTGACACCCGCACGCTCGCCATCGTCGGTGACAGCCTGACTTTTTACCAGCCGCGCATTAACCAGGCGCTCAAGACCAGCATCGGCAAGGCGACGAAAAACCGCGCCACCAGTTCCGCGCTCCTCGCCCTCTTTACCGGTTCCGCGAAGTCACTGACCGGCAGGTACAACATTGATATCGTTGGCGAAGAGACAGTCAATGGCCGCCCGACGACGCAGTTGCGCCTGACCCCGAAAGGGCAGGATTCGGTCGTCAGCATCGAACTGTGGGTGAGCAGCGAAACCGGGCTGCCCGTTCAGGGGAAATCGGTCGAACGCAACGGTGATTACACAATTGTCAAACTGAGCAACGTGGAACTTAACACGCGGATCGCCGACGCCGACTTCAACATTAAACTCCCGGCCGGCACGGCAGTCGTTGACAAATTATAGTCTTCCCGTTTAGAAAGGGCAGTGAAGCGTGGAGTAATTCTCATTCTTCACTGCTCTTTTTGTTTATAAAATCGGTTTACCCGACGCCTGATACAAAACCATCAAGCAGCTCAACTCTGAAAACTGCTGAACCTCAGAAACGCAAAGAGCAAAAGCAGGACGAGCGTCTTTGTGTATTCACCCTCTGAGTTTTTGTGACCAGGTACGACAATGAAAATAACGTCCCGGACATTTCGCGAAGCAAAGTTCATCACCAGAGCCTTACTTTCGACCAATCACGCCGTACTGGCCCACATCATTCCGATGCGCCGCTGTAATCTGGCCTGCGGTTATTGCAATGAATACGACAAGACCTCCGAGCCGGTCCCGTTTGAGACGATGACCCGGCGGCTCGACAAACTGCGTGAACTCGGCGTCTCGGTCATCATCATCAGCGGCGGCGAGCCCACCCTGCACCCCCGGCTGGACGATATCATTCGGCACGCGCGCACGCTCGGGATGCTCGTCGGACTGATCACCAACGGATATTACCTGACGAAAGAGAGAGTCGAGCGGCTCAACGACGCGGGCCTCGATTACCTGCAGATCAGCGTGGACAATGTGAAGCCGGATGGGGTTTCGCAGAAGAGCCTGAAGGTCATTGACCGCTACCTCGTCAACCTGTCGAACCACGCGAAATTCCACGTCAACATCAATTCGGTGCTGGGCGGTGGGGTGAAGGATCCCAATGACGCGCTGACCGTCGCGCGCCGCGCGGTCGAACTCGGCTTCAGCAGCTCGCTCGGCATCATTCACGACAGCACGGGTCAGCTCAAGCCGATGGGCGAAAGGGAAGAGCAGATTTACCAGGAGCTGAAAACCTACGGCAAAAAGAGCTGGACCCGGCTCAACCGGTTTCAGGAGGATCTGGCTTACGGTCGCCCGCACAACTGGCGCTGTCGCGCCGGCGCGCGTTACCTCTACATCTGCGAAGACGGTCTGGTGCATTACTGCTCGCAGCAGCGCGGTTATCCGGGCGTCCCGCTCGAAGATTACACGCTCGAAGACGTGCGCCGCGAGTTTTATACTGAAAAGCCCTGCGCCAAATTCTGCACCATTGCCTGCGTCCAGCAGGTTGCGCTGTTCGACAACTGGCGCGCGCCGCAGCAGCGGCAGTACAACCCCGACACTGACCGCAAAACCAAAGTCGAGGGCGGGATCGTTGAAGGGCCTGTGGCTTTGGAGTCGTAAGGACAGCAGAAAATAAGAGTGCCGGGTGGAAATCAGGCGTGCATCTCCGGTTTCCACCCGGCACTCTTATTTTTACCGCCAGTTTTCTACTGCCCGATTTCTCCCGCCCGGTGCAGCTTCATCATTGAAGAAAGCCCCTGATGCTCAGGGATACGCCCGGCCATTTCGATGATCGTTTCGCCTTTTATCACCAGCCCCAGCCCGATCAGCATCTCATCGGCGCGCGCGAGCAGTTCGTAACCCCGACCGCTGAAATCGAGCAGGTGCGGTTCGATGCCCCAGACAGCGGCCAGCGCCTGGCGCGTGCGTTCGAGCGGGGTGAAGACGATGATCCGCTGTGACGGGCGCAAAGCCGCGATGTGGCGCGCCATCGTCCCTGATTTGCTGAAAACCACGATTAAGCCAGCGCGCATCTCCTCGGCGGCGAAGGCGGCGGCTTCGGCGATGGCGCGGCCTTCCATCCCGGTCTGATCCATATAAAAGCGGTCGCGCTGCGGTTTGAGCTGGGGCAGGCAGCTTTCGGTGAAGCTGATGATGCGCGCCATCGTTTCGACGGCCTGCACCGGATACGCGCCCGTAGCCGTCTCCGCCGAGAGCATCACGGAATCGGTGCCGTCAAGAATCGCGTTGGCAACGTCAGAGGCTTCGGCGCGCGTCGGGCGCGGCTCGTGTGTCATTGATTCGAGCATCTGCGTCGCCGTGATCACGATCTTTCTGGCGGCATTTGCTTTGGCGATGATCTTTTTCTGGTAAAAGGGAACGCTCTCGACAGCGGTCTCGACTCCGAGATCGCCGCGCGCAACCATCACCCCGTCGCAGGCCGCGATGATATTGTCCAGCTCGTCGAGCGCTTCACGTTTTTCGATCTTGGCGATCAGCGGGACGTCGGTGCCTGAAGCTTCAATCAGCGCTTTCGCTTCAACGCAATCGCGCGCCGCGCGCACGAATGAGAGCGCGACGTAATCCACTTTCTGTTCCAGCCCGAAAGCGAGGTCGGCGCGGTCTTTTTCGGTCAGTGACGGCGCAGACAGTTTCACTCCCGGCAGGTTGATGCCCTTGTGTTCGCCGAGTTCGCCGCCATTGATGACGCGGCAGACCACGTCGGTTTCATTCACCTGCTCGACCCGCAATTCGAGCAGGCCGTCGGCCAGAAGAATCCGATCCCCGACGCTCACGTCGTGCGGCAAATGCGTGTAGCCGGTTGAGATGATGGTTTCATCACCCACAACGCCGCGAGTCGTGATCGTCAGCAGCTGCCCGTCCGCAAGCTGAATCGGCTGGTGGTCGCGCAACTCCCCAGTACGAATTTTCGGCCCGCTCAGATCGAGCAGGATCGCCAGCGGGTGACCAAGTTCGGCGGTAATCCCGCGCGCCGTCTGAATCGTTCGGGCGTGGTCTTCGTGTGAGCCATGCGACATGTTGACGCGGGCGACATCCATCCCGGCCTGCAACAGTGCCCGCAGGCGCTCCGGCGAGCGCGAAGCCGGCCCCAGCGTGGCGACGATTTTGGCTCTTTTCATTGTGGGTCGGGGATGACGGAATGCGGAACGAATGACGGCGGATTGCGGCTTTGAGATTCAGTGTGCCGGAAGAGAGAAGGGGATCGCGTGTCTCAACTCCGCAATCCCCCTGCCGCAATCCGCAATCGAATTATTTTTTGTCCAGTTCTCTCTTCACCACATCGGCCAGCGCGGCGTCATTCGCTGCGCTCTGCCCGATGTAGTGCGCGGCCAGTCTGCCGTCGCGGCCGTAAACGAGCGTTTGTGGCACGTCCACAACGCGCGATTCGATATACCCGGCAAAAACCGGATCACTCACTACACCGACCGGGAAGTTAATCTTCTGATCCTTGATGAAGTTGTTGATCCTGTCCGTCGTGGTCTGGGCGTCTTCGACCGCGAGCCCGACGACCTGAAGTCCGCGGCCGCTTTCGGCCTCGCTCAATTTCGTCAGCGGCGGAATCTGGTCACGCGAGTGGCCGCACCAGACCGCGAAGAAACTCAGCACCACAACCCTGCCGCGCGCCCCGGCCAGACTGAACTGGCTGCCGTCCATCAGTCTCAACTGGCGCTGCGCCACGGAATCCTTCGGCAGCTTGCCGACTTTGCTGCCGGCTTCGGTCACCATCAGTTTTGAAGCCGGCAAACAGGCGAGCGCCAGTCCGATGACGGCGCCCGCAATCGCGGCGCGCCGGAAGCGCGCCATTGCAGGAAGCTTGAGATTTGTTTTCATAATGACTCTAACCTCGTGGAATTTGAGCGGAGTGATTGTAGAAACAATCGGGGCCAGCGCTCATTAAACTCGGGCGGCTGGACGCGGGCCGGGTTTCACGCTGGCTTTGCTGCCGGGCTTGACCGGGGCGGCTTTGGCCGGGGTCACAGCAGCCGGGCCGAGCTTGTCCAGTTGCGCCGAGATCGCATCATTAATCTCCTTGGCGACCTGCTCGCTCCAGCCGATGTGCCGAAGCACCATCTTCCCATCAGGCCCGAACAGCACCATCTGCGGCACACCACGGTTGTGGCTATCAGTGAAGTACGCGACCGCTTCCAGATTGCTGAAGCCGACCGGGTAAGGGAGCTTGTACTTCTTCACGAAATCCTTGACGTCTGTCGTTGATGTCTTCTCATCGCCGGTTGATTGCAGGTCGGTTGCCAGTCCGAGAATGACGAAACCGCGATTCTGGTACTTCTGATACAACTCAACTACGTGGGGGGCATGCTCCTGACAGTGGACGCATTTGGTCCAGAAGAAATCGAGCAGCACCACTTTGCCGCGCAGGCTGGAAAGCTTCAGCTCATTTTTGTCAATCATCTTAACCAGGATTTCCGGCGTGTAGGATGAGCCGTCCGCCGCCGGCAGTTCCGGCACGTCATCGCTGCCGAGCGCCAGCGCGGAGACGGCGAGCAGGGCGCTCAGGGCGAGGACTGAGAAGCAGGCTTTGAGTGCATTCCTGGTTGAGGGGAAGAAAAATTTCGACATTGTGTTACTCCTTTGATCACTATTCGGGCCGCAGTTTTATTGCGACGCAGGGGCTGACGACAATTCCTGACTGATGATTTGTTCGAGCGCCGGGGCATGCTCCGGCCTGTTGCCGGTGAAGTGTTTGACCAGACGTCCGTCGCGCGCGAAGACGAAAAGCTGCGGGATCGGCGCGTCACCGGTCTCGTCTTCGGTCCCGCTGAGAAATGAATCCACAACTGACCGGCTGCCCTGACCGACCGGGTAATTGATGCCGGCGTCTTTGATGAACTTCTTTACCTCGCTGTTGCTTTCCGGCGGGTCAAGGTTGAGACCGACGACCTCCAGGCCTTTGTCCTGATACTTCGCGCGCAGGGCCGCGAGCCGCGGCGCCTGCTCGCGGCACGGCCCGCACCACGTCGCCCAGAAATCAACCAGCACCACTTTGCCGCTCAAATCCCCGAGCCTGAAAGTCCCGCCCTCAGGTTTCTGCAGCGCGGCCTCTTTCACCGGCTGGATTGAATTCTGAACGCGCACGAGGCCGGTCGCCCGGGCCGTTGAATTTTTGCCGCCCGGCCCTGCCCCGGTGATCGGCTGCGGCGGGGGAGCCATATTGCAGGCCGACGAGAGCGCCAGCAAAAGCGCACACACCGCTGACACAGTCAGCCGCATTCTCAAATCAGGTTTCTCTTTATCGCTCATCATCGGAATCACCACTGCCGGTCGCTTCAGGACTGATCGCCTCGGCCTCATGGCTGGTCACCGGAATGCGGTAGTCTTCAGAAGCCCACCGGCCCAGATCAACCTGCTGGCAGCGTTCGGAGCAGAAAGGTCGCCACTCGTTGCCTTCCCAGGAAGTTTCGCGGCGACAGACGGGACATCGCATAACAAACCTCAGCGCAAAATATCGTCTGCGAAACCGAGCCGCTATGATACCGGATCAGGCCGAAAAATCGAAACCGTCATGACAACAAGGAGAGACGGAGGGGAAGAAAAGCTGCCGGGGGGAAAGGGAACGGGGGGCCGGGGAACCGAAGAGGGCAGGGATCTGCGCTCCGCTTCTCCCCGGCCCCCCGTTCCCTTTCCCCCCGGCAGCTCTTAGCGGCGGCTGTTCACCGCGATGTTGCGCTTTGATGAAGAGAAGCGTTCCTTGAACTGATCCATCAGGGATTTGGGCAGGTACAGCGACAGCCCGACGTTGTTACCCTCGGTGGTGATCTGCACCTGATCAAGAAACTGGCCGAGAAGCTGTGCCTGCGCGTCCTGACTGCTGGCGATGGACGATTTACCGAGGGCCACAAACCCTTTCAGGGCGGCATCAAGTCTGGCCGCCTCGTCAGCCGTCGAAGTCCGCAATTTGAAATCGAACGTCATGCTGGCGCCGTCCGCCTGATCAATCGAGAGCGATCCGGCGACAGTTCTGACCGCGGCAAACGGCAGCGCCAGTTCGCCCTGCTTCCTGAGCGTCTGGCGGAAGTTCTCGGGCACCGCGGCGGAAAAGCGAATCAGCCCGGCCGAACTGGTCTGACCGAGTGTCTCGACCAGCAGCGCATTCGGGAAGCCGGCGCGCGCGCGCGCCTGAGCATCCAGCACGCTCTTCACGCTGGTAACATCGCCGAAGACCATCCCCCTGTCGAGCGGCGCGAGCGCGACTTCCTCAGCTTTCGTTGAAGATGATGTCGGCAGACTCATCCCGGACAGCTTCTTCCCGTCAATCGTTCCGGCCAGCAGAGTCTTCCCCTGATGAGTCAGAGTTCTGAAAGTGATCTTTTCTGACCGCAGGAACGCGGCGATCTTCTGGAAATCCGGTTCGATCCCCTGAACGATGATTGCCCCACTGCCTTTGCCGGTGCTGCCGCCGGAGAGATCAACCCCTATTGTCGCCGTCGTGATCTTCGTCGGGTCAATGCCGGTCTTGTTCATGAACTCATCAAGCGCCCGCTTCATTTTGAGCAGTTCACCCGGCGCAATTGAATTCATCTTTGGCAGCAGCAGGTCGAGCGCCTGCCGGACATCAATCACCGCCACGATGTCTGACGGCGGCAGCAGCGACAAAGCGTCAGAATGCGTTACGCCGGTCTGACTGCCCCGGCTGGCCTGATCCTCCTGACGGTAAGTCCCAAGGTTATCCATGGTCAGGGACGGCGTCCTTTTGCCCGCCCCCGACTGCTGCGCGCTGGCGATACACACGAGTGTCACCAGCAGCGCCGCGACACGCATTGCGGCTGAAGTAGTAGGTTTCATCGCTTCCTCCGGATTTGATCTGAAGTTGGATCTGAACGTCTGATGTTCTGAGGGGCAGGAATGACCTGATAGTGGGTTGGGTTGAATCAAAGCCGGGAGCGAGCGCAGAGTAAGGCAATTTCGGGGGCGGCACAAGGAAAAAACTGTGAACAAACCCACTGCCGGCGCGTAACCCCCTGTCAGGTGACAGCGGGGATGAGGCCGTAGTAGTATCTCCGTCACCGCACATCATCCGCGCCGGTCAGATCAAGCGCGCGGGATACTCTCAAGCCCAAAGCAGGATGATTCCTGACAGATCGAAACTTTGACCGAAACGAAGGAGAAGCGAATGATTCGAAGTGTGCTGTTTCGCAGAATAATGATCGGTTGTGTGCTGGCGGGCGTGCTGGCCGGGGCCTTTGCCGCGGGCAGGGCGGCTGGCGAAAACAAATACGGAACGCCCGGCACGCTGCTCCACGTGGTCACGCTCAGGTGGAAGGCCGAGTCCGCGCCGGAACAGCGGCAGAAGGCGATTGACGGCATTAAGAAGATGGCCGGAGAAATTCCCGGCATCAAAAACGTCTGGCTCAGGACCGTGAAAGTCCAGGGCGGCACGAGCGAAAATCCGTACAACGCGGCGTTTGTGATGGAGTTCGAGAGCGAGGCCGCGCTCAAGGCTTACGCTGACCACCCGGCTCACAAGGAGTGGGAGAAGATGTATCTCGCGATTCGTGACGAAAGTCGCACGCACGACATCAGCAACTGAACCGCGGCGCGGAAGTGGAAAATGAAAAGTGAGGAGTGGGGAGACGCGCCTCTTCATTGCCACCGCCTGCCACCCTTTCACCACCCCCATGAAAATGGCCTCCGCACCAGAGCCACAGCCAGAGCTGACTGCCGAGCCCGTGGTCAGGCAGAGTCCCCTGGGCCGGCTCTTTCGCGCCTTCAGCTACCGCGATTTTCGTCTGCTCTGGTTCGGCGCCTGCACTTCCAGCGTCGGCACCTGGGTACAGCAGACGGCGCAGAACTGGATGGTGCTGACGCTGACGAATCATCCGTCGTATCTGGGGCTGAATGATTTTCTGAGTACCATCCCGTTTCTGGTCTTCTCTCTGCTCGGCGGCGTCGTGGCCGACCGCATAGACCGCCGCCGCATCCTGCTCACCTCCCAGTACCTGCAACTGACCTTCGCCCTGACGCTGGCGCTGCTGACATGGTTCGAGGTGATTTCGATCTGGCACATCCTGACGCTGTCATTGCTGACCGGGTGCGTGCAGGCTTTCGGCGGCCCGGCCTACCAGGCGCTCGTGCCGACACTGGTCGCCCGGAAGGATCTGGCCAACGCGATTGCACTCAACTCGATTCAATTCAACCTGGCGCGCGTCATCGGCCCCGCGATTGCCGGGGTGACCTTTGCCCTGTATGGCGCCGCCGTCTGTTTCGGGTTGAATGGCCTGTCATTCGTGGCGGTCATCATCGCCCTGTCAATCCTGAGCATCCGCCACATCCCGCGCACCGGCACGAGCGACATCCGCAGCGAGATGCGCAGTGGTCTGGCGTTCGTGGGCAAACAGAAAGTCCTGCGCTCGCTCACCGTCCTGGCTTTCGCGGCCTCGTTCTTCGGCTTTCAACTCGCGACTTTCCTGCCGGTCTTTGCCAAAGACGTTTTCAAGGTCGGCCCGGGCGGTTACAGCACTCTGCTGACGACCTCAGGCGCCGGAGCGGTCGTCGGCGCCCTGATCGCGGCCTGGATGGGCGACGTGAAGCACAAGGGCAGGAACGCGCTGCTGATGCAGTTTATGTTCGGCGTCGTGATGGTTGCCTTCACCTTCACGACCAGCATCTGGCAGGCCTACCCGCTCGTCTTTCTGAGCGGCATGTTCATGCTCACGATCTTCGCGATGATCAGTTCGCTCGTGCAGCTGCTGGTGAGCGATGAGATGCGCGGGCGCGTGATGAGCATCTACATGGTCGCCTTCCGCGGCGGCATGCCGCTCGGCAGCCTCATCACCGGCAAGCTGATCGAGCATTCCTCCCCGGGCAGAGTCATCGCCGTCGAAGGCGTCCTGCTCAGCCTCATCGCGCTTTACTTCCTCGTCTCGAATTCACAGGTGAAAAACAACTGAGAGCCCCGGCTGGCGGCCCTGTGAAGAGAGGCCCGCCGCACTACACCAGGATAAGATCAGGTTGGCACGGGAGTAAGGTCTATGCTAAATTCCGGTCTTAATTCAACAACCATTTCCCACCGTCGAGGTATCACATATGTCAGGGCACTCAAAATGGCACACGATTAAGCACAAGAAAGGCGCGCTCGATGCCAAGCGCGGGAAGCTCTTCACCAAACTGATCAAGGAACTCACCATCGCCGCCCGCAGCAGCGGCAGCAGCGACCCCAACTCAAGCCCCCGCCTCCGCAAGGCCGTCAATGACGCGAAGGCCGCGAACATGCCGAACGACACGATTGATCGCGCGATCAAACGCGGTACGGGCGAACTGGAAGGCACGACTTACGAAGAGATCACTTACGAAGGTTACGGGCCGGGCGGCGTCGCGATCATCCTCGAAGTCACGACTGACAACCGCAACCGCACGGTTTCTGAAATCCGCCACCTCTTCTCAAAGAACGGCGGCAACCTCGGCGAATCTGGCTCAGTCGCGTGGATGTTCAATAAGCGGGGTTCGATTGTCGTTGACGGGTCGCTCAAGTCCGAAGACGAGATGCTGGAGGTCGCGCTCGAAGCCGGCGCCGACGACATGCAGACGGACGAGGACACATATCAGATCCTCACCGCGCCCGAACACTTCCACTCGATTCTCGACGCGATCAAGGCAAAAGGCATTGAACCATCCTCCGCCGAAATTTCGATGATCCCGCAGAATTACATCAAACTCGAAGGCAAGGACGCGAACGCGATGCTCAAGCTGTACGAAGCGCTCGACGATCACGACGACGTGCAGAACGTCTACTCGACGGCCAACATCTCGGAAGAGATGGTCGCCGGCGTTTAGCGGCGCGCCGCCGCGGCACATGACTTGCTTTGAGTCTCCCGGAACCTCTTGCACATTTCCGAGGAGACGCCATGAAACCGCGCGATCGGCTGGCGCTGGCACTACTTGCAGCGGGCCTCGGCTCCTACGCTCTTCGCCGGTCCACCCGGCCGAGCTATCTCGACCTCAAGGGCAAGCGCGTCCTCATCACGGGGGGTTCACGCGGGCTCGGGCTCGTCCTGGCCCGGCGGCTGGCCGACGAAGGCGCGCACCTCATCATTTGCGCACGCGATCGCGACGAGCTCGACCTCGCTTCCGATGACCTCGTCCAGCGCGGCGCCCGCGTCCTGTCG
>DASRDU010000043.1:0-10145 GCA_035652435.1 Blastocatellia bacterium | reverse complement strand
GGACTTCCAGCGCGTGACCGACAATGCGGTGATCGCCTCCTTCACCGTCCAGATGGAGAATCAGGACCTCGTCTACAAGGACAGGGGCGGCATTCAGGAGGCCGCCGTCAACATCTACGCCCGCGTCACCGGCGTCTCGGGGCGCCGCGCCGGGCTCTTTGAGGACGTGGTGACCTCGCAGTACACGACCGAGCAGGTCCAGGCCGGGGCCAACAACAGCTCCAGGTCGGTCTATTCCAAGCGGCTCACGCTCGCGCCCGGTAATTACAAGATTGACCTCGTCGTGCGCGACGTCAACAGCGGCAAGACGGCGGTCATCCCGCACGGCTTCGTCGTCCCGAAGTACCCGGAGGGCGACCTCTCGGCCTCGACGCTCGTGCTCGCCTCGAAGCTCGAGCCGCTCAACGGCCGGCTGCCGACCTCGCCGTTTGACATCGGCTCGATGAAGGTCATCCCGAACGCCGCCGGTGTATTCCGCAGCGGCGGGACGATGGGCGTCTATATGCAGGTCTATAACGTGCAGATCGATCAGGCGACGCTGCGGCCGAGCGTCGAGGTTGAGTACGTGATCAGCCAGAACAACAAGGAGGTGGCGCGCTTCCGCGAGGACGGCAAAAACAGCCTGAGCAGTCTCAACAGCCAGCAGATCACTTTGGGGCGGGTGATCCCGCTCAAGGACCTGAAGGACGGGCAGTACGACTTCTCAGTGATCGTGACGGACAAGGTGGCGAACAAGACGCTGACGCGCAAGGAGTCCTTCCAAGTCGTCAGACAGCAGAGCTGATGACAGGTGCAGGTTTCGGGATGCGGATTGGGAAGGCGGGAACCCGCCTTCCCAATCCGCATCCCGCCATCTGAAGTTTAAGTTTACCCGCCCCGGCTGATCGCCTGCCATCCCATCGTGCGGAAACCAGACTTGGTTGATTCTGGCGCATGGCTCTTCATAAGGACCAGTAATTTTGATTGAGGTTTTCCATGCCTCGGCCCTCTCACCAGGCTGCACTGTCGGCGGCATTTTGGCTTACCCTGCTCGCCGTAACCACTCCGTCCCGAGTGTCCGGCCAGACCACAGACAGTTATCTGAAGTCGCTGCTCAACGAATATTACGCGGGCAAAATGGTCCGGGCCAAAGTCGTGATTCCGGCCGGCCAGAAGGGTCTGGAGATTGTTGACGGGCAGATTACTCTTTCCATTCCCGCGCCCGATCAGGCCGCCGCACAGCCCGGCGACTCGCTGCTGATCACACAGCTTCGATTTACCAGCAAAAGAATTGAGGTGGAGTTTGCTGGCAATGGTGAGGAACTTTCCCAGCAGACGGCTTCGGCGGGAAAGAGTTTCGCCGGGAAGTCAGTGAAACTGCCCGCGCCGCGACTTCAGCTGCAATTTTCCCGTGAAATCACGACCCGCGACCTGAACATTCAGACAATCAACCGCCTGCTGGCAGCAGCCGTTGATGTCAGCCTGCTGGTTCCTGAAAAGACCGGACAGCCTCCCACCGCTATTTCCAGTGAATCGCCGGATAGGCATTCCAATGCGGCTCAAATAGCGCTCAGACTAGCCGAACGGCGCGCCAATGCCGAGGGCATTCCGACCGCACCCACAGCCACCGAAGGGACGGTCACAGAACCCGGCGTTGGTGAAGTGGCCATCGTCTCCACAGCGCAACGGTCGCGACTCTACATTGACGGCGCATTCAGCGGCCAGACACCACGCAACCTGAGAATCCTTGCCGGCGTCCACACTATTCTGGTGATCTTGGACGGATATGCTCCCTGGGAAAAAAAGTTCTTCATTCCTGCTGGGAAATTGTCAATTGTGGCGGCGCAGATGCAGCCGACGAGCCCGCGCAAATAACCCGGCTTTGAGGTGATTGATCTGGAAGCAGGGCCGGTCGAGAAGTTGGGATCATGCTGACTCTCGTCATTGAAGCCGGTCTGCACAGACTCGGTCTGGAACAATCGGACCGGAATTTTATCCGAGTAAACAAGCTGATTTCCTCATCACAACGTGCCATCGCACAGGCTTTGGGTGTTTCAGAAGCCGCCGTGAGCTAATGGTTCACGCTTAAAGAAAAGTCAGCCGGCGATGCCTGGCGCTCCCGCCCGCGGGGCCACAGGAACTCCGCACTGACGGCTGCGCAGTTAAAGCAGATCCCTGACCTCTTATCACACGGTGCGGAGGCATAAGGCTTCCGCGGTGAACTCTGGACCTGCGCCCGTGTGGTCGAGTTCATTCGCCAGGAATTCGGCGTTGCGTACCACAAGGCGCATATATCGCGATCGTTGAAGGCTTTGCACTGGACGCCACAACTGCCCGTTGAGCGGGCGAGCCAGCGCGATGAGGAAGCCGTCAGGCGACGGCGCTATCGAAGTATGGCCGCTGTTGAGAAAAAGGCGATGAAGGAAGGCCTGATCATTGTCTTTATTGACGAGGCCGGGTTACCTCCTGCCCGCACGGGATGGCGCTGGCTTATCCATAGAAGCTTAAGTTTCAAATGCAACAGTCAGTAAGTTTCAGATGCGCGGTCAGATTCGGAGTGAATAACAACTGCGTCAGTACCTGCCGGCGCTGGCGCAGGCCTGGGAGCAGATCCGAGGTAATCAGGGCAGTCAGACGGCGGGCATTGACGGGATCGATGTCTTTGACGTTGACCTCCCGATGATTACCAGATGGGCGGCAGAACTCAGGAGTGGGAAGTATCAACCGACTCCCGTGCGGCGCTGCTACATCAGGAAAAGCAATGGCAGAAAACGACCGCTGGGGATTCCCACGATCAGGGATCGCACCATTCAGCAGGGGTTGAAAATGCTGCTTGAGCCGATCTTTGAAACAGACTTCAGGCACTGCTCACATGGATTTCGTCCGGGGCGGTCACCGCATACAGCCCTGCGGGATGTCACCCGCGGTTATGCCGGCACAAGCTGGATTTGACAACATCCCACACCCGGGACTGATGAAGGCCCTCTCAAGGCGAATCTCCGATGGCAAAATCCTGAATCTGCTCCGGAAGTTTCTCAACGCGGGATACATGGAGGACTGGCGATTCCACCGGACTTACAGTGGGACACCGCAAGGCGGCATTTTGTCTCCTTTGCTGGCCAACATTTTCCTCCACCAGTTGGATGAATTTGTGGAAAAGGAACTCGGAGGCAACCGGCCCCAATCACAGAAACAGGCTGTCGCCCGCTTGAATCCTGAGTACCGGAAAATCTCCGGCAGGCTGTACCGACTCGGGAAGAAACTGAAGACAACCGATTCTGTGAAGAGGAGAGACCTTGTTTCACAGGTCAGACAGGTTCAGAAGCAACTCAGGCGTACTCCCTTCTATGACCGGGAGAAAAGACACCCGTGCAAAGTAAAGTACGTCAGATATGCCGATGACTTCGTCGCTCTGATCGCCGGGAACAGAAAGGAAACGGAAGCGATCAGAGACAGACTCAGCCTCAAGCTCTCTGAGATGGGACTGACTCTCAGCGAGGAGAAAACAAAACTCACCCACTGGAGCAGGCCCGTCTCCTTCCTCGGTTACCGGATCAAAGGGAAGCGGAGAACGAAAGGCGTCGGCATCCGGGCTGTCCTGATCATCCCGCCGGAGAAAATCCGCAGGATCACGGAATCCATTGAGGAAGTATGCAGCTACCGGCACATCCCTGAAGCAGACGCGATGGTTGAAGTCAGCGCGATGTTCCGGGGCTGGTGCAACTACTACCGTTATGCCAACTCACCACAGCCCTGTTTCAGCAGGGTCGCCCGGAAGACGTGGTGGGCGTATGCTCACTATCTCGTCAGGAAAACGAAAACCTCAAGCATCAGGAAACTGATCGTGAGGGAGGAGACAGCCGGGCGGCTGGTGACGGAGACGAAGAATGGTCGCAGGCGTCTGACTTTCCGGATTCAGGCGGGAAAACGGTTCCTGACTCTGGACATCTTTCCGCCAAAGACGGGACGGATCATCAGCATCCGCCCCGTACAGGACTGGCAGGCAGACCTCAAACCATTCACGCCACTGAGCTGGCAAGGCGGGCGAAGTTTTGCCACACCTCTGGAAGCGCGGGACAGATCGAACGGCATCTGTGAACGCTGCCACACCAATCCTGCGCAGTACGTTCATCACACTGTTCCGATCAGGGGACGATCAATTCTTGCCAGAATCATGTCGGATCGGTCGCAGCGATACACCGCACAGGCACTCTGTCAGGAATGCCACCTGAAAGCACACGGGGGATCGTTCAGGAAGGGTCAATCAAACCGGAACGCTGGGTACGCTGAAAGGTGTTCGCCCAGTGTGGGGTCGGCTGGGCAGAAACCTGCTTTCGAGAGAGAGTAAGGCGCTGCTCTTCCAGACCATCCTGCCGAGGGGCGGGGCTTAACGGCTCCGCCTTTTATATTTGCTGTTGTCGTTGCGCGTCGGGATGAATAATCAGCGGGATCACGCGGATTGGCAGTTTCAATTCTGAGGGGCATGTCGTATCAGCCCCGAGCGATGTGTCAGCCCGGTGAGCCGCGGTCAGTCAGGCAGTGGGCGGGGACACCACCCGCTCTGATAGTCCTCACCCCGACGCCGCTGACCGCCGGCTCCCTTCTCCACTGCAACAATCGGCCTTCCGCCACTGAACCTGACGGGCACGGGAAATGCACCCCGTCACGGCGTGAGTGCTGAAGGGGTGAAATGACGCAGCAGCGGATGCAGGGGTACTCCTGCCGAGTCTTCAGCTGGGGATTATTCCCCGGATGAGCGGATATTTCCCCAGCCCGGGCTTCCGACCTGTCGGAATTCTCCACATTCTTAAAGCACTCCCGGTTGTTAGAAACATCATCATCACAACTCTTCGCCACACTCTCAGCCCCTGATGGGCGTGGGGAAGACTGGTTTCGACCTTCCCCGGAGTGCGCCTTGTCCATACCAGCTGTCATCATCGTCGAGAAAAACCCGGACATCCGCGAGTTGCTTCACCTCTTCCTGAGCGGCGAAAAAATCCCGACCCTCGCCTGCGAGGATGCCGCGCAGACGCTCGATGCCTCTCCGGCATTCACGCCCGGGATCGTCCTGACGAGGGTCAGCTCGTCCGACCTGCCTGACTGTGCCGGGATCAGGCGCATCCGGGCCTCAACAGCCGGCGAGGGCCTCTCGGTGGTCGTGGTCGTTGACGAGCGCTTCGGGCACGGGCTGGTGCTGAGGGCTGGGGCCACTGAGGTTGTGGACCTCGTGGATGATTTCAGGCAGCTGCCTGCCATCCTTCGCCGGCTCCTCGCGGGCAGGGATGGCAGGGTCGAGCCGCCGGCCTCCGCCGCCTAGATTTCCTGCAAATGGTTTTCGTACTCGTCTTTCGTGAACCAGTCCTCGAAGCGCGTGCTGTAAACTCCGGCGTCCCACCTGACTACAAGGTCATAACCGCCACTCACCTCTTCAGCCCTGACCACGCGCCCCGTCGTCCCCTGCGGCACCGCCGGCAGGGCAATGAGCGCGCGCACGGCCCGGTTCAGCATCTGTTCTGCCTCCTCCAGTGTGAAGCGCTGTCTGTGTGGCATAGTCTCGCTCTCGTCTCCGGGGTGGTCCTTAAGTATGTGGCCCTGTCGCCGTGCCGAGTGCCTGCTCGACCACCCGCTTTACTTCGTCGGGTTCAAATGGCTTGGTCACATAGGCGCTGGCGCCCGCCGCGAGCCCTCGCCGGATGTCTTCCTCATACGCCGCGGCTGAGATGAAGATGACGGGGAGCTGCGGGGCGGAGGCGCGCAGCTTCCGGCAGACCTCGACCCCGGAAGCATCCGGGAGCCGGTTGTCGAGCAGGCAGAGGTCAAACTGTTCGCCCTGAATCCGCTTGAGCGCATCGGCGGCGTTCTGGACGGAGACGATTTCAAAGCCCGGAGCGTCGAGCAGGTATGTCAGCAGTTCACAGGTATCCGGGTGGTCGTCAATGCAGAGAATCCGCTTCCGACTTGTGTCCATCGCCAGAACCCCTTTCCCCACATTATCTTTCTCCACACATCGTGCAGTGATTGCAAATAACAGGCCACGGTGAGCAATCTCACACTAAGTGTCAGCGGCAGCCTGATTTGGCTGCTGGCATATGACTTGTACGGGTTCTGGGTGAAGACTGATTGCTGTACTGAGTTGTAACAGATATGAATTACGCGCCCTTAATTCTGGTTGTTGAAGATCACGAAGCCTCGCGGGGATTCCTCAAAGCCCTGTTCAGGGTCGAAGGCTACAGGGTGATTGAGGCCGCTGACGGCGAAGAGGCGCTCTCCTTACTCGCACAGCACCGGCCCGACCTGATCATCACCGATCTGATGATGCCGGGGATGAGTGGTCAGGAATTCATCCGCCGCGTGCGCGCTCAGCCTCACTACTCAGGCACGCCGATTGTGGTCACCACTGCGCTCGAAAAAGCTGACCTCATCAGTGCCGCGCGCCGCGGGGTGGAACTTTATCTTCGCAAGCCACTCGACACCGACCGCATTGTCAGGGAAGTGAGAAGGCTGCTCGCCCCGGTTCAATGGCACCCACAGCCGACTCCTGCGGGTTCAGGTCAGGTGAGCGTCTGAACCTCGCAGGTTTTTCAATGGCCCGCGTCCTTCCCCAGCAGTTCCGTAATTGTCCGGATCAACTCTTCGGGCTCGACCGGCTTTGGCACGAATGCCTGAGCCCCCAGCTTCAGCAACCGCTCCCGACCGGCTTCTGCTGCGTCAGCGGAGTGAAAGACAATCGGCGTGACGGAGTCGAATTCGCGGAGCTTCCGGCACAACTCCTCGCCCGAGCCGTGCGGGAGGCGCTCGTCAAGGAGATAGAGGTCGAAGCGGGCGGACTCTGCCAGCCGGAGGCCTTCGGCCAGAGACCCGGCGGCGGTCATCTGAAGGCCCTGAATCCTGAGCCAGCAGGAGACGAGGTCACAGGTGTCCTCGTGGTCGTCAACGTAGAGAATGTGGCGTCCGGGGAGAGACATATTATTCTCCGGTGGGGGCGAGCAGTTGAATTGTTAATGAAATCTGCCGGCAGCGAAAAGTAAGGGCGTCAGAATAAAGCGCGGGGATTATCCTGCAAAACATGCCCGCCGTCTGTTCCGCGGAGGACAGTTTGCCTTTCCGGGTGAGAAATTCTGTGGAGTGCCCGGCAGTCGCGGTGGCACGACCGGCGGCCACCGGGGCCGCAACACACGGGCAAATTAAATTCCGGCGGGATGATTTATTCCCGAGTGGGGTTCCGCGTTAGTGACTGGTAAGCGATTCAAGTCACGGAGGGAAATCAGGTCATGCGGGAAACGAACGACGGTGCGGGACGAGAGGATCAGTACGCGCAGAAATTGCCTGCCCGGTGCTGTCCTGACGGGAAACGCCATCACCTCGCGGTCATCCTCGACCTCGCCGAAGTCGAAGAAGAGTTGCGGCACCGGGATCAACTTCAGTCACGGGGAGTCAGTGCGGCCAGTGCCATTTTGAAGGACACGGTCACTCCAATGCATCCCGAACCGCGGCCAGCAGTTCTTCCGTTGAGAATGGTTTGGCAAGAGTCCGGCTGGCGCCTAAAGCCTGAGCCGCTCTGAGATAAATTCCCGTGTTACGGTGTTCGCCTCCCGAAATGGCAATGATTTTTGCATCGGGGTAGAGGCTCCGCAGTTCCCTGATCAACTCCAGCCCGTCCTTCTCAGGCATAAACAGGTCAGTGATGACGAGGTCTGCCGGCTCAAGGCGATAGCTGTTGATAGCTTCTTCGCCGTTGTGCGCCTCGCTCACACCATACCCCTCGCCTGCCAGCACGCGCCTGATCAAGGCTCTGGTCAGTTCCTAGTCATCAACGATCAGAATTTTCGGCATAGTTCCTCAATTACCCAGCACCCGCCTGACCTCATCAGCCAGCCCGAGCGTCCCGTCCGGCTTTTCCAGCACGACAGCCGCACCTGCGGCGAGGGCCTGCTCGCGAAAGCCTTCGGAGAAAGCTGTCAGGACAATGATCGGGATTTTCGCGATCTGCGGCAGCTCACGGATTGCGCGGATCAGCTCGATTCCGTTCAGGCCCGGCATCATCAGATCAGTCACGATCAAGTCAGGGTGAAGGGAATTAAGCAATTTAAGAGCGATCCCTCCGTTGCCGGCGGCGAGGACATCGAAATCCTCTCTGGAGAGGATCAACTGTGCGAGCGAGCGGGGTCGGCATTATCTTCGACGATCAGAACGCATTTCGGCATAGGGGTGTCATCCGTTTGCAAAACTATGGCGAGGGGCACACGCGGGGAGTATCAGGGGAAGTGCCGCGGAGATTATCACAAGCGGCTGCGCAATTGCTATTGGCTGGCAGCATCGAATGTGCTTACCGCAGCGAGTTCAGACGGCGTGGCGAGGTGCGCGCTGGCAAGGCGGTCATCCTGATTACTTTGACAGGCTGACTGGTCATTGTGACGAGACAGGTGAGCGGGCAGGGTATCCTCCTGCGAGCGATTATTGCTGTCCGCTGAGTGAGATGGCCCTTGGTCGTGACCTGTGGCATCTCATTCGCAAACAGTGGAATGCCCGCACCCGGCTGGCACGCTCTTTTACTTGCAAGGCAGTCGTCACCGATAAGAGCTAACTCCGCGCGAAAGCCGGAGGCGGCACGCACTCACCGGCCTGTACTCACGAGCAGTGAGATGGCAGCAGGGAGTTCCCGAAGAGACGCGCCAACCACTCTCTCCACAGGCCGATCTTCCCGCTCGTCTGACGCACTTCCTGAGCGCAACAACGCAGCCGCCTCAGTCATCACTATTCCAGCCACTGATTCGCGGGACTGCGCGTTGCCGGACTGAATGTGTATGGTTCACTGTACAGACAGGACAGACAGACTCAACTGAAGAGCTGTCAGGAGCGGTTATGAAAAGAGAGAGAAAAGCGCCTGCCGTCTCTCAGCCCCCCAGCCGGGAGCCGCACGCCGTCGCCCGGCGCGTGGTCAGAGAACTGGAAGAAGCCGACCGCGCGCGGGGGCTTGAACTCCTGTCCACAGACCCGTTGCAGGGCGTCCACCTGCGGAGCCAGATCGAGGATTACGGCATCCGCAGTCCGAAACATCGCGGCCTGCTCTTCGGCTGCTTTGAAGATGACCGGCTCGCCGGGGTCGCGCTGCTCGGGCACGCGATTCTGCTTTTCACCACTCCGGAAAGTGAAGATGCTCTGCTGCGATGCTTCGCCCGGACAGCGGCGGAAGTGCGGGCGGAAGGCCACGTCATCTTCGGCCCGCGCCATCAGGTCGAGACCTTCTGGTTACATCTGGCGCGGCTCGGGCGAGAGACCAGACTGGCGAATAATCACCTCTGGTATGTTTGTGAAGAGCCCCGCCTGCCGCTCGAACGGTTGCAGATGCAGAAAGCCGGCCTCGAAGAACTTGACATCGTGGCCGAGGCGCAGGCCGAGATGGTGCGGGAAGAGAGCGGCATTGACCCGCGCATCGCCGACCCCGAAGGGTACCGGCGGCGCGCCGCCGAGCGCATCGAGCGCGGGCGCACCTGGGTGAAGATCGAGGATGGCAGAGTGGTCTTCAAAGCCGAGCTGCAAAGCATCACCCCGGAGGCAATCTACCTCGAAGGCATCTGGACGCACCCCGAGTATCGGCGGCGCGGGATTGCAAGGAACTGCGTGGCGGAACTGACCCACCGCCGGCTGAATCAGCAGCAGGTCATCTGTCTGGTCGTCGAGCCGGGTGAGTTGGTGGCGCGGCGCGTCTACGAGCAGGCCGGCTTCTACCATCGCGGGGAATATCAAGCCCGTTACCTGAAGCCGCCGATAGAGGGCTGAGCCACAGGCGCGGCACCGAATTAAAAGTTACCTTCCTTCTCTTTTCATCTGTTGTGTCTCCAAAACTCAGGGCCGGGTTACGGCGACTCTCGACCCGGCCCTGTTTTTCCATCAGGGTCATCTCACTTCAGTCGTCCGGCAGGCATTTGAGTATCTCTGGCATCTGAAGTGTGCGAAAGTGCCTTTCCCCTGCCGGTCAGATTCAGCGAAAAATATAGGGTAGTGGCTCAACCGGGTGAGACACACGAGAGATTGTAGCGATGCAGAAAGAGTCGCAGACAAAGCTCATGCATCACCTCCGACTTGGAAAAGGACAAAGTCTTGCGGACGAAGCGCGCCAGTCGCTGGCGCAAGGTGTTGTTCCAGCGCTCGACGTGCGCCGTCTC
>DASRDU010000042.1:0-25416 GCA_035652435.1 Blastocatellia bacterium | reverse complement strand
GACGATCGAGTTGATGCCGGTCGCCGACTTTCCAGGACGGTTCGGCTGGGGCTACGACGGCGTGTTTCCGTACTCGCCGGCACATCAGTACGGCACGCCTGACGACCTGCGCGCCTTTGTCGACGCGGTCCACGGCGCCGGCCTGAGCGTCATCCTCGACGTCGTCTACAACCACCTCGGCCCCGACGGCTGTGTCTTCAGTCGCTACGCGAAGTCGTACTTCTCTCGCACGTACTCGAACGAGTGGGGCGATGCACTGAACTTCGACGGACCGCAGTCGGCGCCGGTCCGCGAGTACTTCGTGCAGAACGCCGCGTACTGGATCGACGAGTACCGCTTCGACGGCCTGCGGCTCGATGCGACGCAGACGATTCACGATTGCTCGCCGCGCCACGTCATCGCCGAGATCGGCTGCGCGGCGCGGACGGCCGCCCGGGGCCGATCGATCATCCTCGTCGCGGAGAGCGAAACGCAGACGGCGAAGCTGGTGCGGGCGATCGACGACGGCGGGTACGGGCTCGACGCCGTCTGGAACGACGACTTCCATCACAGCGCCGTCGTGGCGGTCACCGGGCGCGCCGAGGCGTACTACTCGGATCATCGCGGGACGCCGCAGGAGCTGATCTCGGCGGCGAAGTACGGCTACCTGTTTCAGGGTCAGCGCTACGCGTGGCAGAAGCACGCGCGCGGCACGCGCGCGCTCGATGTGCCCGCGCCCGCGTTCGTCACGTATGTCGAGAACCACGATCAGCTCGCGAACTCCGGCGACGGCTCGCGTCTGCGGTTTCAGACGTCGCCGGGACGGTATCGCGCGTTGACGGCGCTCCAGCTCCTGATGCCGGGCACGCCGATGCTGTTCCAGGGGCAGGAGTTCGGGGCGACCGCGCCGTTCCAGTTCTTCGCAGATCACAGGCCGGAGCTTGCGGAGGCCGTGCAGAAGGGACGCGCGGAGTTCGTCCGGCAGTTTCCGAGCCTTGCCGACGCCAGGATGCAGGCGTGCCTTCCGCCGCCGCATGACGTCCGCACGTTCGAACGCTGCAAGCTGGCGTGGCGTGAACGCGAGACGCAGGGCGAGTGGGTGCGGCTGTTCCGCGATCTCCTCGCGATGCGGCGCGAAGACGAGGCGTTCCGCGCGCAGGACGCGGAGGCGTTCGACGGCGCGGTGCTCGGCGCGGAACTCTTCGCGCTCCATTACTTCGCCGAGCGGGCGGAGCTCGAACGGATCTTGATCGTCAATTTCGGCGCGTGCGTGCAGGCGGGCTCGTTCGCGGAGCCGCTCGTGGCGCCGCCGGACGGGTGTCAGTGGTCGATCCGCTGGTCCAGCGAACAGCCGGACTACGGCGGCTGCGGAACACCGAACGTCGTTTCGGATGCGGGCTGGCAGATCCCGGCGCACGCCGCGATCGTGCTGCAGCCTGCGCTAGCGAAGGGGAACAACTGATGGCCGCATCAGCCGCAACAGTCGATGCGTCGGTCGTTTCCGGCAGTCCGACCGGACTCGTGCGGACGATCCGATGGGATCCGTCCAGCAACGATCGCCGGCCGCTGAACGAGAAGGAATGGCTCGTGACGAACGGGCTCGGCGGGTACGCCTCCGGCACGATCTCCGGATCGCTCACCCGGCGGTATCACGCCTACCTCGTCGCGGCGCTGCCGACGCCGTTCGGCCGCACGGTGATGCTCAATTACCTCTGGGAGCGGATTCGCTATGCCGACGGCCGCGTCATCTCGCTGCACAACCTGATCGACACGCCGCAGGGCAAGGAGTTCGACTCGAGCCGCTGGCTGACGTCGTTCCAGCTCGAGGCGGGGCTGCCGGTCTGGACCTTCGACGTGGAGAACGTCCGCATCGAGAAGCGCGTCTTGATGCCGCACCTGCAGAACACGACGCACATCACGTATCGCCTGCTGTCGAACGATCCGATCCGCCTCGAGCTGCGTCCGCTCCTCGCGTTCCGGCTGCACGAGGCGCCGGTGAATCATCCGGTGGCGGCCCCGTATCCGCTCTACGCGCACGGCGATCGATTCGAAGTCTCGCCGGGCGGCGACCTCCCGCCGCTGCGGATGTTTCTCTACGCCGCGGACAAGGCCTTCACGGTCGTGCCGGAGAAGATCGACAACGCGGTGTACGAGCTCGAGCTCAATCGCGGTTACGAGTGCTGCGGCGATCTCTGGACGCCGGGCTACTTCCACTTCGAGCTCAGGCCCGACAAGCCAGGGACGCTCGTCGCGTCGACCGAGTCGTGGGAGACGATCGATGCGCTGAATCCCGTCGAACTGCCCGACGCGGAGCAGCAGCGGCGCACCCGGCTGATTCTCAACGCGCAGTCGGTGCCGTCAACCGGATACCCCGCCGAGCTCGTGCTCGCCGCCGATCAGTTCGTTTCGACGCCGGCCGGGCGCATCGAGGAGACGGCGCGCGCGAAGGCGGCCGGCGACGAAGTGCGCACGGTGATCGCGGGCTATCACTGGTTCACCGACTGGGGGCGCGACACGATGATCAGCCTCGAAGGGCTCGCGCTCGTGACCGGGCGTTACGCCGAGGCGGGCTGGATCCTGCGCACCTTCGCGCATTACGTGCGCGACGGCCTGATCCCGAATATGTTCCCCGAAGGCGAGCGGGAAGGCCTCTATCACACGGCCGACGCGACACTATGGTTTTTCCATGCGCTCGATCGTTACGTCCAGGCGACCGGCGACCGCGACACGCTCAGGCAGATCCTGCCGAAGCTGCAGGAGATCGTGGCCCACCATCTGGCGGGCACGCGCTTCGGCATCGGCGTTGACCCGCGCGACGGGCTGCTGCGGCAGGGCGCGGAAGGTTATCAGCTGACATGGATGGACGCGAAGGTCGGCGACTGGGTCGTCACGCCGCGCCGCGGCAAGGCGGTCGAAATCAACGCGCTCTGGTACAACGCGCTGCAACTGCTGGCGCGCTGGGTGAACGAAGAAGGGGACGCCGCCGCCGCGCAGTCGCTGGCCGAGCGGGCGGAGCAGGCGCGGCGCTCATTCAACCAGCGCTTCTGGTATGACAAAGGCGGTTACCTCTACGACGTGATTGACGGCGAGCAGGGGGACGATCCGGCCTGTCGCCCGAACCAGCTGCTCGCCCTCTCGCTCAAGTACCCGGTCCTCGCCGAGGATAAATGGAAGCCGGTGCTGGACGTGGTTGCTGAGCGGCTGGTCACGCCGGTGGGGCTGCGCTCGCTCGCGCCGGGACACCCCGATTACAAGCCGCAATACGACGGCGACCTGCGGGCGCGCGACGCCGCGTACCATCAGGGCACGGTCTGGGGGTGGCTGATCGGGCCGTTCATTGACGCATGGCTGCGGGTCCACCCCGAAGACCTGCACGGCGCCGGGCGTTTCGTCGCGGGCTTCGCGCCGCGCCTGAGCGAAGCCTGCGCCGGCTCGATCAGCGAAATCTTCGACGCCGAACAGCCGTTCCTGCCGCGCGGCTGCGTCGCGCAGGCGTGGAGCGTCGCGGAAGTGCTGCGCTGCCTGGTCCGGACCACGCAATGAAAGTCAGCAGGCAGAAGTCGGAAAGTGGAACTACCGCTGATCAACAGCATCTCTTCCTTCGCTCTGACTTTTGCCTTCTGCCTTCTGACTTTCATTGTGGCGCAACGGAAACATACATCTGACGTACTTCGCCGGTACAGCAGTCAGAGTCCTCCCGAATAAGCTTATCCGGTTATAACCATCAGCCGGCACACTGACTTTCTGTCATTACTGCCTGTGGCCCGGACTTTGCAGGACACCAGGGCGGGATCAAAGCGCCGAATGACAGGTGTCTCATACGTTATCTGAAAGGAGAATAGCTATGGCTGAAGAAGTATCGTCAGGTGGAGCAGGAGGGGCAATGTGGGCGTTAGTGACGCTGCTCATTGTATTGCTTGTCGTCGCCGTCCTCTGGTTCGGCGGGGTCTTTTCTCCGCACAAAAGATCAATTGACATCAATATCAACAAACCCGGCCTCATTCTGTTGCAGCCAGTAGGCTGATGAGTCCGGGGCGGCGCCGAGGGCGAACCGAATCGGCGCTGATAACCGAAAGGAGTATCGCAGTGGCAATCACAAACGATGATGTGATTTCGACTCTCAACAATCTGATCGAGACCTGTCGCGACGGGCAGAACGGGTTCCAGTCGGCCGCCGAAGGCGTGACCGACCCGCAGCTCAAGAGTCTGTTCGGGCAGTACGCGCAGCAGCGGGCGCAGTTCGTCGGCGAATTGCAGGGCGAAGTGCGCCGCCTGGGCGGCGACCCGGAGAACAGCGGCAGCGTGGCCGCCGCGCTGCACCGCGGCTGGATCAACATCAAGTCAGCCGTGACCGGCAAGGACGAACACAACATTCTGGAGGAGTGCGAGCGCGGTGAGGATTCGGCGGTGAGGAATTACGAGGATGCGCTCAAGGAGGTGCTGCCGAGCCAGGTGATGAGCCTCGTCCAGCGCCAGTTCGAATCAATCCGCGAGGCTCACAACCGCGTGCGCGCGCTCAGAGACAGGACGCGCAGGGCCGGAGCCTGACCGGGTGGGACGCGGATAACACGGATACGACGGACCGGGGATCAGGCTCTGATCCGCGATGATCCGTCGCGTCCGAGTCATCCGCGTTCATTAGTTTTATTCCTTTTCCAGCAGAAACCAGTAAAACCCATACTCATTGAGCGCCAGCTGATAGGGCTGCGTAGTGATACGTGGGAAGTTGACCTGATATTGCAGGTCAACCGGCGTGCGTCCTTCATATTCCTGCAGATCGAGCTGCACCGGCTGCGACGAGCGCGCGAGGTTGAACAGGCACAGCACCGTCTCGCCTGCGTAGCTGCGCGTGAAGGCGAGAATCTTTCTATTCTCCGGCTTCAGGAACGAGAGTGTGCCGCGGCCGAAGAGCGGGTGTTGTTTCCGCAGCATAATCATCTGCCTCATCCAGTGGAGCAGCGAGGTCGTGTGTCGCTGCTGCGCCTCGACGTTGACCGACTGGTAGCCGTAAACCGGGTCCATAATTACGGGGAAGTACAACTGCGCGAAGTCCGCCTTTGAAAACCCGCCGTTGCGATCAATTGACCACTGCATCGGCGTTCGCACCCCGTCGCGGTCGCCGAGGTAGTAGTTGTCGCCCATCCCGATCTCGTCGCCGTAATACAGAAACGGGCTGCCCGGCAGGCTGAAGAGCAGGGCGTTAAGCAACTCAACCGCCCGGCGGCTGTTATCGAGCAGCGGCGCGAGGCGGCGGCGAATCCCCAGGTTCAGGCGCATGCGCCGGTCTTTCGCGTATTCGGTGTAAAGGTAATCGCGCTCCTCGTCCGTCACCATTTCGAGCGTCAGCTCGTCGTGGTTGCGCAGGAACATCCCCCACTGCGCGTTTTCAGGAATGCTCGGCGTCCTCTCGATGATCTCGACAATCGGTTTGCGATCCCCCTGTCTGAGCGCCATAAACAGCCGCGGCATGATCGGGAAGTGGTAACACATGTGGCATTCGTCGCCCTCGCCGAAGTAGGCGACGACGTCTTCGGGCCACTGATTCGCCTCGGCCAGCAGCAGCCGGCCCGGGTAATGCGAGTCAACGTAAGCGCGCAATTGTTTGATGAAGCCATGAGTTTCCGGCAGGTTCTCGCAATTCGTGCCTTCGCGCTCGTAGAGGTACGGCACGGCGTCGAGCCGAAAGCCGTCAATGCCCATCTCCAGCCAGAACGAGACGACCTCGAGCATCGCCTGCTGCACCGCGGGGTTGTCGTAATTGAGGTCGGGCTGGTGGCTGAAGAAGCGGTGCCAGTAAAACGCCCCGGTCTGCTCGTCCCACGCCCAGTTCGACCGCTCGGTGTCGAGGAAGATGATGCGCGCGCCCGTGTATCTCAGGTCCGTCTCGCTCCAGACGTACCAGTCGCGTTTCGGCGAAGTGGTCGAGCTGCGCGACTCCTGAAACCACGGGTGCTGATCCGAGGTGTGATTGAGGACGAGGTCGGTGATCACGCGGATGCCGCGCGCGTGCGCCGCGTCGAGGAACCTTTTGAAGTCGTCGAGCGCGCCGTACTCGGGCAGGATCTTGCAGTAATCCGCGATGTCGTACCCGCCGTCGCGCAGCGGCGAGGGGTACATCGGCAGCAGCCAGAGGCAGTTCACGCCGAGCCACGCCAGGTAATCCAGCTTCTCCGTCAGCCCGCGAAAGTCGCCGATGCCGTCGTTGTTCGAGTCGTAAAAGCCGCGGACGTAGACTTCGTAAAAGATCGCGTCCTTGTACCAGAGAGGGTCAGCATGGAGTTCATCGTCGGTCATAGCTTTTTGATGTACGGGGAGCTGCCAGCTCCCCGATGATTTCCGGCCCGTAGTCATTGAGTGTGGCTCTGATGCAGCGGGGAGCTGGCAGCTCCCCGTACATTCACACCCGTTCGAGCAGCGCCACAGGCAGATGCGCGCACACTTCAGAGAGCGGCAGCGCGCTCCCGTTCTGTTGTCGTTGTGCGCAGACGCTCCTGCCCGTCAGCGCGTCGCGGTAACAGCCCGCGAATTCTTCCGGCATTACGACCGCCGTGTCGCCCCACACTTCGCCCACGGGCAGGAGGGAATTATTCACCAGCCTCGTGAAAAACCGGGTGGCGACCACCACCGCAGTTTTGTCGGCAATCTTTCTGGCGAACGCCACGACGTGACGTTCACGCTCGCCGCTCGTTTGCAGCGGCGCGTATTCGCCGCGGTCAAAGAGTTCGCGGTTATCCCGGCGATAGCAGAGCGCGCGGCTGGTGACAAACATCTTTACCCTGCCGTCTTCGGCCTGCCGCAGCAGTTCATCGGCCAGCGCCGCCCTGTCAGCCGATTCGTTCCGGCGCAATGAAGCCAGCAACTGCTGACGGTGGGCGTAATCCACCGGGCGCCGGTTGTCGGGGTCAACCAGACTGAAGTCCCACAGTTCGCTCCCCTGATAAAAATCGGGCACGCCCGGCGCGGTGACCTTGAGCAGCGTCTGCGACAGGGAATTGAACATCCCGGCCCGCGCGACCGGTCGCTGGAATTCGCCGAAGTCACGGAAGAAAGCACTGGCCGGGTCGAGGATCGCCTGCACGAAATCGCGGACGGCCTGCTCGTACTCCTCATTCGAGTGGAGCCAGCTCGAATGGACCTTGGCCTCCCGGATCGCCTTGATCAGGTACTCCTCGATGCGGCGGACGAATGACTGGTACTCGTCTTCGCCGTCAATCACGAATGGCCACGCGCCGATGAGCGTCTGGTAAAGCAGGTACTCTTCGTTCGCGTCGGGCGCGGCCCGACCGTCAATCGTCTTTTTCATTTCGCGGTTGAGGTTCTCCCAGCGGCGCACGGCGCGGTACCAGCGCCCCGGCGTTTCCGACAGCACGTTGATCCGGGCGCGCACGTCCTCGCTGCGTTTGGTGTCGTGCGTCGAGGTCGCGAGCATGGTGTGCGGCCAGCGCGAGAGGCGCTGTTCATTCAGCCGGTGGAATGTCTCAACGGCGATGCCGAAGCGCGAAGGTTCGCCGCCGACTTCGCACAGCGAGGCGAGCGGATAAAAGCGATAGAAGGTCGTGTCTTCGATCCCCTTGGCCGTCACCGGGCCGGTCAACTGCTGAAAGCGCATGACGAATTCACGCCGCTCGTGTTCCTGGTCCGCGGTGATCCCTTCCGGGTGCCGGAGCAGCAGCAGCGATTCGATGAACTCGAAAATTGACGGGCTGAGCGCCGGGTTGCGATACCTCGCGCGGCGGATGGCCACGGTGATGTAGCGGCGATCCTCGTCGCTCGCTTCGGTCTGGTGCGGGCGGATGTAGGTGCGGTAGACCGGGAAGCAGGCGATCACTTCGCCGAGCGCGTCCTCGAGACTGTTGAAGGTGAAATCGCGCGAGTAGCGGTGCTGCTCGGAGATCCGGTCGAGCCGGCGCGCCAGCACGTGCAGCTCGCTCGACATCGCGACGCGCAGGATCAGCTTTTTACTTTCATAAGCCACGTCGGCGAAGTTTTGCCGCTGAGCGGTGAAGCGCTCGTAAAGCTTGCGGAAAGCCCGCTCGCTCTGAGCCTCGACGAACAGCCCGTTGAGCAGGTTCAGGAAGTCATAGCCGGTCGTCCCATATGCCGCCCAGGGGTCACGCAGCCGCTCGTCGCGGCCCAGAATCTTTTCGACGACGACGTAACAGGGGCGATATACGCCGTGGCTGTCACGGCGCAGTGGCAGCACGACCCCCGGCGCCTGCCTGAGCGCCCTCAGACAGCCCCGCTGCAAATCGCGCAGGTATTGTTCGGGGTCATAGAGCCCGTCAATGTGATCCACGCGCAGGCCTGTAACCCGGCCTTCACGCATGAGGCGGAAGATCAGCTCGTGGACGGCCGCGAAGACTTTCGGCTCTTCGACGCGGATCGCGGCCAGTTCGTTGATGTCAAAGAATCGCCGGTAATTGATCTCGTCCGCCGCGACGCGCCAGAAACACAAGCGGTAGGCCTGCTCCGAGAGCAGCTCTTCGAGCCGGTCGAAACTGCGCGGCTCACCCTTCGTGCCGTTGAATTCACTGACGACCTGTCTGAGCGCGCGCTGCACTGCGCCGTTCGAACTCACCAGCGCCGAGAGCCGCCGCTTGACGATCTCTTTTTCGCGCCGCCGCTCCTTCACTTTCCCGGGGTCGCGTTCGGTGCGCGGCGGCAGGTGTTTGAGCGCCGTGATGATGCTTTCCAGCTCCAGCCGGTGAGGATGGGATTCGGCGAGCTGCGGCGAGACCGCTTCGAGTACGGCCCTGAGAATCGCGATTGAAGTGCGCGGCGCGATCGGCAGTCTGGTCTCATAGTAATTCGCGAAAAAAGCGCCGCGCTGGTACGCGAGCTGAATCTCCTGCTTTTCAAGCACCCTGCCGTACTGATCGCCCAGCACAGGCAGCAGCACTTTGTCATCCAGATTCTGTTTGGGCGGGTGCCAGTCTATGTCGAGAAAGGCGGCGAAGGGCGAGCCCGACCCGTTTTCGAGGATGTCGTTCCACCACTGATTGCCCGAGCCGGCAATGCACATGTGGTTGGGGATGACGTCCATCACGAGCCCCAGGCCGTGCCGTTTGAGCGCGCCGGCGAACTCGTCGAAGTCATCCCGCGTCCCCAGTTCGGGGTTGAGCTTTGTGTGGTCGGTCACGTCATAACCGTGCAGGCTGCCCGGTCGCGCCGCCAGCAGCGGCGAGGCGTAACAGTCACTGATGCCCAGTTCGTGCAGGTAGCCTGTCAGCGCTGCCGCCTGCCTGAAGGTGAAATGGTGATTGAACTGCCAGCGGTAAGTCGCAGTCGGAATGCGGGGGTGAATTGTCGTCGGACTTTCGGGCATTATCCGGTTCAACTATTTTGGGAGACGTTTGAAGAGTTCTCCTTCGGCGGCCCTGAAAGGGCCCGATTCAATAGCCGTGGGTGCAACCCACGGACACCGGGCGGCATGAATTTCAACCCTGAAAGGGTTGTAGTTGTTGAATGCGATCTGCGACCCCTTGCGGGGGCGGGAATGCCCGTGGCCCTGAGCCCGTGGGTTGCCCCCACGGCTATTGAATCTGTCCCCTGCGGGGACGGAAAAGGAATTATGCTCGTCACTTTTCAATCAGCCTCAGAACTGGAAACCACCGCCCGCATCAGGGGCCGGCCGGGTGTTCGACCAGCGGGTACTCGCCCGGCTCCGCGCGGGCCGCTTCAACCGGCTCGCGGGTTTCGCTCTGCTCCCGGCGGATTTCAGTCACGAGCAGCGACGTGTCGTAACGCACGCGGCCCAGCAGCGTCTCGACGACCGCTTTGACGAAGCCCAGAATGGCCGGGCCGAGGACAATGCCGGGGATGCCGAAGGAGTAGACCCCCGCGACCAGCGCCACCAGCATCCAGTAAAAGCCGAAATGGCGCGTTCCGCCGCTCGCGAGCCGCGGGCGCAGCAGCAGCGAAGAGCCGACGGTCATGCAGACGCCCACGCCCAGATAAATGGCCGCGCTCATCGGGGCATGACGGAAGACCAGCAGGTAAGCGCTGACCGGGATGTAGACCGCCCACTCGCCGAGGAGCGGGAAGAAGCCGATCAGAAAAGTGATGACCGCCAGCACCACCGCGAGCGGGATGCCGAATACGAGATTGAGCAGCAGGATCGCGACGCCCTTGAGCGACTGGTCAATGAAGACCGCCCTGATCGCGCCATGCAGCGCGCCGCCGATGTTGGTCGCGAGCCGTTCATAAAGCGGCAGGTACTCGCCCGGCACGCGCAGCTTGATGTAAGCCTCGAGCCTCGCGCGGTGCGTCAGCACGTAAAAGACGGTGAAGAAGAAGAGGGTCAGTGAGGCGAGCAGGAGCGGCGTCTGCTGGCGCAGCGCCTGGATTGATTCGACCGACTGCGCCACCGCTTCGGCGAAGGCCGCCTCGAGACCCGCGCGCATGCGCCCGGGCGCGACGGGCAGGTAGTGCGAGAGCGCGCGGCTGAGCGCGCCGATCATCTCCTCGCGCCGCTGCCGGACGAAATTCGAGTAGCCGGAAAGCTCATAGCCAAGGTAAGCCGTCAGGCCGACGAGCGGCAGCACGATCAGCGCGATCGTCACCAGCGCGCTGCCTTCGCGCGCCCGCAGGCGCTTTTCCAGCCACCTCTGAACTGGCAGCAGGTAGACGGCGGCGACTACCCCCAGCAGCAGCGCGATCATAATCCGGCCGAGCAGCGCCACGAGCAGCCCCACGGCGAGCAGCACCATCACCCCATAAACCAGAATGCGTTTGGCATCGCCCACCGTCAGATCAGTCAATCGTCTCTCGTCACCACCAGTCATAGGGCGTTTCTGATGCCTGTCAGACACTACTGTCCTGACACACTGCACCTGTCCTCTTTCTGATCAGCCCGTCCGCCGGGCAGACTGAGATTAAGCCGGGGAGGTGCAATCTGCGCGCCAATAGCAGAGTACAGCGACGCGCTTCCCACTGATTGGCCCGACCACCTGCCCTCCGGAATTGCCGTGAAGAGGAATGCCCATTGCAAGGCAGAATGAACTTAAGCGAAAGCACGAATCATTCGCTCTTATAAATTACTCTGTCACAGCCCTGCTGACATCTCCCCTTGATGAGACCTCCTGCTTCCGGCAGATCATCCCGAACGGAGCCCCTGACCCAATGAGTAAACCGTGTGTTCTGGTCGTCGAGGATAATTTCGATACCCGCTCTCTGGCGCAGTTCATCCTCTCGCAGGAAGGCTTTGACGTCATCATGGTCAGCAGCGGGGAGACCGCGCTCAGACTGCTCGAATCGCTCCGCCCCGACGTGATCGTCACTGATCTCATGATGCCGAACATGGCCGGACTCGTACTGATTCACACCATCAGGGAGAACCCGCACTTTTCAGACATCCCGGTGATCGTCCTGTCAGCTTACGCCACCGGCCTCAAAGAGGAGTCCTTCGCCGCGGGGGCGACTGTCGTGCTGGAAAAGCCGGACGGGATGCTCGGACTGCCTGAGACGATCAGGCAACTGCTGGCCGAACCGGAAAATAAACACGCTGCCAACGGCACCTGATTATCCACTGAACCAGATAAGAATCCGCCAGCCGCTACGCGGCAATAACCTGTGTGGATACCAGTAGCCTGCGCCTACAGGGGAGTGAACTGGCCCTGTCAGCAGTGTACTGTTATTTGTACAGCTGTAGCTGATTGGTACAACCTGACTGTCTTCATTCTGTTCGTTTCATTGTCGCAGGCGTCATCACAAATTGATTCCGGGGCTCGCTTTTCTGGTGTTTTTAAGCGAATTCAGGCTGGCAGGCAGCGGTGTTATTTTCTGGCGCGTGGATTGCAAATGCAGACAGGCGAGAAGTAATTGAAGTTTCAATCTCACCTGAAGGCGATGCGAGAGCATCGGTCGGAAACTTGTTGGGGAGCAGGTTCCGCTTCGTGGCGAGATTTTTTGCCCGGATCAGTTGAGTCATGGGGAAGGCTGCTGGTCCGGGCAATTGTTTTATCAGGTGATGAATCCTCAGTCACACCAGGCCCTTCACGCCGCAAAACACAAGTTCACCGACGCCGGTCCTGTTCAGCGGAGCTTTGTTGCCGCCTGCTTACAAGGGCTTCTCCCGGACATTCTCAATCCACAGCCGTCACCGCCACGGGCAGATAAATTTTGAATGAGGTGCCGACCCCCGGTTCGCTCGAGACCCGGATCAGGCCTTCGTGCTGTCTCGGCCGCTTTTCTGATGGCCTCCTCACCGGAGGAGGCCACGCCGGGGACGGCGTAGCCCAGCCTCTCCAGTGAAGTCCGGATGTCCCCTGCCACGATGCCTTTATCTTTTACCACGAGGATCCGTGTCATAGTTTCAGACTCTTTCCTTGTATTTGAGTTCGACGAACCTCACTTCGAAAGTCGTCCCCGCGCCGCCCGTCTGCCGGATCGTCCAGCTGTGTCGCGAGCGCGTTGACCAGTTGCAGGCCGAGCGAGTCGGCCTCGCGGAAGTCCAGCCCCTCGGGCAGCCCGACTCCGTCGTCGCTCACCCGCAGCAGCAGCCCGTCGCCCTGCGCCCGCAACTCGACCCGGATCTCTCCCGAGCGCCCCTCGGGGAAGGCGTGCTTGAGCGCGTTCGAGACCATCTCGTTGACGAGCAGCCCGCACGGGATGGCCGTGTCCACACCCAGCTCGACCTCGTCCACCTCGACGCGGTGGCGGATCTTGTGCGGGTCTGTGCCGTAAGAGCGGAGGAGGTTGGTCGTCAGGTTGTGGATGTACTCGGCGGCGTTGATCGGGGCGAGTTCCTTCGACTGGTAGAGCTTCTCGTGGACGAGTGCCATCGAGCGGACGCGGTTCTGGCTCTCCTTGAAGACCTCCTGCAAGGGCTGATCGCGGAGGTAGCGGGACTGGAGGTTGAGCAGGGAGGTGATGACCTGGAGGTTGTTCTTGACGCGGTGGTGGATCTCTTTGAGCAGGACTTCCTTCTCGCGCAGGGATGACCTGATCTGCTCTTCCACCCGCTTGCGCTCGGTGATGTCGCGGGCGACGGCGATCACGAGGGGCCCGTCTTCTGCCTCCATCGGGCTCAGCACGACGTCCACGGAGAATTCGCTCCCGTCCTTGCGTTTGCCGTAGAGTTCCAGTCTGGCGCCCATCGGGCGGGTGTGAGGCTCGTTGAGGTAACCCGCGCGAAAGATCACATGCTGCTCCCTGAAGCGCTCGGGGATCAGGGTCTCGACCGGCTTGCCCAGCAATTCGTCCCAGTAATAACCGAACATCTGTTCCGCCTGCGGGTTGATGCGCACGATGCGCCCGTCGTGGTTGACGACGACGACCGTATCGGGGGCCGATTCAAAGAGGCCCCGCAGCATCGCCTCAACTCAGCCGGGCTCGGGCTCCGCACCTCGCGGTAATACATGGCGAACGACCCCAATACCCGGCCCTCGTGAGAGGTGATCGGATTCGACCAGCAGGCGCGCAGCCCCCAGGGCGCCGCGAGGTGGCGGTAATCGTCCCAGAGCGGGTCTGTGAGGATGTCAGTGACGATGACGAGTTCCCGCCTGTACATGGCCGTGCCGCACGAGCCGGCGCGCGGCCCGATGGAGTAACCATCAATGGCTTTGGTGCAGGCCTCGGGCAGGCTCGGGGCGGCGACGTGTCGGATGTGCTGCCCGTCTTCATTGAGCAGCAGGACGGAGCAGAGCATCCCCCCGGACTGGGACTCGATCAGGAGCATGAGGCGCGCGAGAATCTCCTCAAGCGGGTCGCCGGTCGCAATCATCTCGAGGACGCGGGCCTGCCCGGCGCTCAGGGCCTCTGCCTTTTTGCGCTCGCCGATCTCCTCGTTCAGTCTGTCGTTGGTCGCGACGAGTTCCGCCGTCCGCTCCGCGACCCGTTCCTCCAGACTCTTCTGCAGCTGTCGCAGCGACAGATGCGTCTCAATCCGCGCCAGCACTTCTTCGGCCTGAAAGGGCTTGACGATGTAATCCACCCCGCCGCAGGAGAAGGCTTTCACCTTATCGAGTACCTGATCCGCGGAGCTGATGAAAATGATCGGGATGTCGCGAGTGCGCTCATCCGCCTTCAGCCGCTCGCAGACCTGGTAGCCGTCCATCCCCGGCATGACGATGTCGAGCAGGACGAGATCGGGGAGGGTTGACTCGACGAACCTCAACGCCAGTTCGCCTTCGGTCGCGGGGTGGACGACGTAACCCTCCCTGCTGAGGATGTTCAGCAGCAGGTGCAGGTTGGCGGGAGTGTCATCAACAATCAGAATCCTGCCTTCCCGGCGGTGCTTTTCATCAGCGCTCTTCATGCCTGTTCCTCCACGGAGTCCTGACCACCTGAGCCCCGGATCAATTGCAGAATCCTGCCGTACTGGAAGTCCCCGGCCAGCGCCGCCAGCGCCTCGGCGGACCGCGCGTCGCGGGCGCTGATCTCTTCAATCGCCGCACTCACCGCGCCGGTGTCGAGCCGGACGAGCGCCCGCTCCAGCGCGCCGAGCAGCCCGCTGGGCAGTGACTCGAGCGCCGCGACCTCGGGCTCCGGCTGCGTGACCTCCGCCGCGGGCGCCGGCCCTCCCGCATAAATGAAGCGGACGCCGAGGTGTTTGTGTATCAGCTCGAAGAGGTGGGCCTCGTCGAAAGGCTTGCGCAGGAAGTCATCACAGCCCGCCGCCAGCACCTCGGCCCGTTCCTCCTCGAAGCTCGATGCCGTCAGCGCGATGATCTTTGTAAAGGCGGAAGGATGAGGGATGAGGGATGAAATCCCTGATTCATCCCTCATCCTTCCGCCTTCATCTTTTTCTCTCTCGCGGATGCGCCGCGTGGCTTCGCGCCCGTCCATCACCGGCATGCGCAGGTCCATCCAGATCAGATGAGGGCGCCACTGCTCCCAGGCCGCGACGGCCTCCTCGCCGTTGGCGGCCTCACGCACTTCAAACCCCGGTGGGGCGAGCAGCCGGACGAGCATCTGGCGCGCGGCGGCCTGATCATCAGCCACGAGGATGCGGTGGCGTGGCTGGCCGGGGGCCAGCGCCACGACCCGGCGGCGCGACTCGCCGGCGGGGCGGGCCCCCCTCGTCGGTTCCGACGACCTGCGCCGGGATCGCGAAGCTGACGGTCGTCCCCCGACCGGGCTCGCTCTCGATGCGGATCTCGCCGCCCATCAGCTTCACGAAGTTGCTGCTGATGGCGAGGCCGAGGCCCGTCCCCTCCTTCGCCTTACGGCCCGCTTCGGCCTGGACGAAGACGCCGAAGAGGTTGCCCAACTCTTCAGGTGCGATCCCACAGCCGGTGTCGGCCACCGAGAAATTAAGGCGGAAGGATGAAGGATGAAGTTCCTGATCAATCGTTCCGCTTTCTCCATTCGTCTCTCCCCTTTCATCCTTCATCCTTCCGCTTTCATCCTGCATCGTGACACGCAGCGTGACGCCGCCGGCGTCGGTGAACTTGATCGCGTTGCCGAGCAGGTTGATCAGCACCTGGCGCAGCTTGAGCTGATCGGCGCGGATGTGGCGGGGGAGATCCGCGGGACGCTCGAAGTGCAGTCGCAGTCCCTTGTCATCGGCCCTCAGGGCAAACAGGCCTTTCAGGTCATCGAGCAGCCGGGAGAGGTCGAAGCTGGTTTCATTGAGCGTCGCCCGGCCCGCCTCGATCTTCGAGAGGTCGAGGATCTGGTTGATCAGGGTGTGAAGATGTTCGCCGCTGCGCAGGATGACGCCGAGGTCTTCCTGCGCCTCGCGGGGCAGGCCGCGCCGCTCACCCAGCAGGCGGGCAAAACCCAGGATGGCGTCTAGAGGCGTGCGGAGTTCGTGGCTCATGTTGGCCAGGAAGGCGCTGCGCGCGCGGGCCGCCGCTTCGGCCGCTTCCTTCGCCCGCTGCATCGCGATGGCAGCCTGCTTCTGCGGCGTGATGTCGGTCGCCACGCCCAGCACCTGTTCCGCCTGATCGTCCGCCGTGATCGGAATCTTCGCCACCTGCAGCCAGTGCAGGTGGCCGTCCCGGTCGGTGAACTCCTCTTCGGGGATAAACAATTCGGTCTTCGAGTCCAGCACCTCGAGGTCAACCCGGCGGAACTCCTCGACCTCCTGTTGTTGCGAACTGAAATCCGCCATAGTCTTCCCGATCAGATCGTCCACGGTCGTGCCGTAAGCGTCGGCGAGGGCGCGGTTGGCGAGCGTGAAGCGGCCTGCGCGGTCCCGGGCGAAGATGAAGCTCGGGTTGAGGTCAATCACCTTGCGCAGGAAGGTGCGCTGCCCCTCGAGTTCGCGCGTCCGCTGGTCCGCGAGCCCCGCCAGCTGCTGTTCGGTGGCCTTCAGCCGCCTGATGCGCAGCCGGTGCATGCCGATGACGATCACGCCCGCGGCGAGGATGCATAAACCGTAAAACCACTTCGTCTGATGGAAATGGGGCGCTAAAAAAATCGTGAGGGAACTCCCCGCCTCATTCCAGACCCCGTCGTTATTGGCGGCGATGACATGAAAGGTGTAGCGGCCCGGCGGGATGTTGCTGTAAAAAGCCGCCCGCCGGTCGCCCGCATCCACCCAGTCCCGGTCGTAGCCTTCGAGCCTGTATTTGAAGCGGACCTTCTCGGGCGCGAGGAAACTCAGTCCCGTGTAACGGATCGTAATATCGCCCCTGCCCGGGCGGGCCTCGGCCGCCCTGTTCGCGGCGAAAGCGTGCTGATCGATGCTGACTTCCTGGACGTGAACCGGCGGCGGCAGGGTGTTGGTCGTGAGCTTCTCCGGGTCGGTGACCGACAAGCCTCCACTCATCCCGAACCAGACCCGCCCGTCACTGGTCTTGTATGACAGCGGATGATAACCCACCGGACCCACCGTGCTGCTCAGGCCATGCTCAAGGCCGTAAGCCACGGAAGTGACTGACCTGATCTTCCCGTCAGCAAAATCGTTGAGCTGCTGTTTGCTCGCGCGGAAGATGCCCTTGCTGCAGGTCATCCATAAGTTGCCTTTGTCGTCTTCGGCAAAGCTGTAGACGAAATCGCAATAGAGTCCGTCGTTGACCGTCAGGGTGGTGAACCTGCCGTCCCTGTATCGGCTCATTCCGAGCCGGGTGGCGATCCAGATCGCGCCGTCCCGGTCCGGGTAGAGTGCCTGGACGCTATTATTCACGAGGCCGTCCTTTTCAGTCCAGGCGGTGAATTTTCCGTCCCTGAGCCGGTTGAGCCCGCCGCCCCGCGTCCCGATCCACAGACTCCCGTCACGGTCTTCAAAGAGGGCTCTGACGGCGTTGCTGGAAAGCCCGTCTCTGGTGGTGTAAGTGGTGAAGTGATTGTCCCGATACCTGACGAGCCCCTCAAGGTTGGTGCCGATCCAGATCGTGCCCGCCCGGTCTTCATAAATGACTCTGGCCTGCATTCCGGGGATGGCGTCATGCCTGATGGGGATGAATCGAGGCCTGGGTTGCCCGCGAGTACGCCCTGTGCCTCGTTCGGAGCGATAGAGCCCCGTTTCCGTGCCGACCCAGAGGCGGCCCGCCCTGTCTTCGGCGAGCGAGACGACGAGCGCGGCGGGCAATCCGTTCCGCGCGCCGTAAGCCGTAAATTTCCCGCCCCTGAAACTGTGGAGCCCCTTACTCGTGCCGACCCACAGGTTGCCCTGCCGGTCCTCAAGCATGGTCGAGACGTTATCATCAACCAACCCGTCTTTCGTCGTGTAGCTGATGAATTGCCCGCGGTGCAGGCGGGCGAGGCCCAGATTCCGGTTGCCGATCCAGAGGCTGCCCTCGCGGTCGCTGCAAATGGCATAGACGTACTGGCCGGCTGAAGCCTGGTAGGCAACATTGTGGAAAGATGACGTCCCGCGCTCGTGTCTGTCGAGCCCGTTGGCGGTCCCGACCCAGAGGTCGCCTCCCGGGTCCTCATACACGTAAAAAGTCCGGTCGGAGGACAGACCATCTTTCCTGGTGAAGCGGGTCACCTTTCCACCCTTCAGTCGGAAGAGCCCGTCATTTGACGAGGTGAACCAGAGGGCCTGCTCCCGGTCATGACAGATTGACCTGATCCCGGAGCCGGGCATCGGCCCTCGGGTTACGGGGGGAGATACCTTCCCGTCCCTGAATCTGTTCAGTGTCCCTTTAGTGGTGCCGATCCACACGTTGCCATCCCGGTCGGCGTGGAGCGAGCGGACCGAGACATCAGCCAGTCCGTCTTTGGCCGTATAGCTGGTGAATTGCCCGTCCCTGTATCGGCTCACCCCCTGATCCGTGCCGATCCAGATGGCGCCTTCCCTGTCCTTGCAGAGGGCCGTGACGAAGTCATTGACCAGCCCTTCTCTGGCCGTGTAGATGGTGAATTGTCCGTCCCTGTATCGGCTCACCCCTCCGCCGTAAGTGCCGATCCAGAGGCTCGCGTCGTCGCCTTCGGTGAGCGCCCAGACTTCATTCTCCCTCAGTTGATTCCTGTCACGGCTGTCGAAGGTGGTGAAGCGGACGCCGTCGAAGCGGGCGAGGCCGCCCCGGGTCCCGACCCACAGGTAACCGTCGCTCGTCTGGAGCAGGGCAAAAACGGTATTCTGCGTCAGGCCCCGCTGCTGCTGCCATATGTCTATGGCGTGCCAGGTCGGCTCTTTTCTCTGATCGGCGGGGAAAGCTCTTTGACTGAAGAACAGGGCCGGAAGAAGCGCTGCCGTGGCCAGCAGGCTCAGGCGTCCTCTTCTCAGGTCTGGTCTCGTCATAATCTATGCTTTTTATCAGGGCGGTCTTACACCTGCGCCGGTGATGTGATCAGACCCGTCCCGCTTCGCCCGCGGCGAGGGCGGCGACGGCGGCGGCGAATTCGGCCGGCTCGACCGGCTTGGGCACGTGCATCTGGTAACCGGCGGAGAGCGCACGCAGGCGGTCCTGATCGCCGACATAAGCCGTGATGGCGATGGCCGGGATGTCGCGCCCCTCTTCGGGTGCCAGTGACCTGACCTTCCGGATCAGTTCATAACCGTCCACTTTCGGCATGCCGGTGTCGGAGACAAGGATGTCGGGCTTCCATCGCTTCAGAGCTTTGGGCGCTTCGGGCGCCGAGGCCACGACCCGCACTTCGGCGTGGCGCTGGATGAGTACCATGCTGAGCAGCTCGCGCGCGTCAGGGTCGTCTTCGACGAGCAGGATGCGCACGCCGGGGAGCGACGGCGTCGCGAAGCCGGGCGAGTGGTGCGGGACGTTCACCTGTCTCTTCTCCTCGACCACTTCGCCTTCATCCGCGAGGCGCGGGGGCGAAATTCGGACAACCTTTTCCTGGAGTCAATAGATCTGATATTGCGGTATGAAAGCTCGCCTCGACCACTTTCGGAAGAGTGCAGTTCAGGAGGTCTGCGGCGATCACATGGATCACCGGCGATTGTACTCTCGTCGCAGTCGAATTGAAATAGCCCCGGGCGCGTTGGTGGCGGCGGTAATCCCACGGATTGATGCACCCGGGATTTACGCAGCAGCCTGGGGCGTGGTCGCGGACTGTGAGGTGATAATTGCAGGAGTCTTCAGTGTGTACCGTCACCGGTACGCCTGTAACTGATCAGTACGACACCGACTGTCTTCCTTCTGTTCGTTTCATCATTTCAGCGCATGACAAATTGATTCCGCGACCCTGCTTTTTCAGGTTTTCGCGGCAGCACAGTGCCGATCAGCAACAGCCGGATTTCTGGCCCGTGAATTGCGAAACGCCGGGGCGAGAAGTAACTGAAGTTTGAATCTCGCCGGAAGCTGGTGCAGGTGCATTTGTCGGGAACTTGTTGGGGAGCGGGTTCCCACTTTGTGGCGAGATTGCTTGCCCGGGTCAGCCAGGTCAAGGGGAAGGCTGCTGACCCGGGCAATTGTTTGGACGGACTGCCACAGTTGTTTTCCTGAAGGAGGACCCCGCGATGGGTTTCAGGAAGAAGTTACTTCCCCCCGACAGAGCCATCATTTTCGTCGCCACCGTTATTGTCCTTCTGCTCCTTCCGGCCTGCGCAAGGAGGGCAGAGTCCACACAGACGAAGAGTCCCTCCACGCCGCACAATACCGGCTCACCACAGACTGCGTCGGCAGACGACGGCCAGTGGGTGATGGCGGGGAAAAACTTTGCCAACACGCGCTACAGCGGCCTCGGTGAGATCAACGCTGCCAACGCCGCCCAGCTCAAACTCGCGTGGACGTTCTCGACCGGGTCGGTGCGCGGCAACGAAGCTGCGCCCGTCGTCGTGAACAACACGATGTATGTCGTCACGCCTTTCCCGAATTACCTCTACGCGCTCGACCTCACCAGAACCGGCGCGCCCATGAAATGGAAGTACGACCCGAAGCCCGCTTCGGCGGCTCAGGGCGTCGCCTGCTGTGACCTCGTCAACCGCGGGGTCGCCTACGCGAACGGAAAGATTTTCTACAACACGCTCGACGCATACACCGTCGCCGTTGACGCGAACACCGGGAAGGAGGTCTGGAAGACGAAGCTCGGTGACATCAATAAAGGCGAGACGATCACGATGGCCCCGCTCGTCGTGAATAACAAAGTACTCGTCGGCAACAGCGGCGGCGAATTCGGCGTGCGCGGCTGGCTCACAGCGGTGGACGCAAATACGGGGCAGATCGCGTGGCGCGCTTACAGCACCGGGCCGGACGCGGACTGCCTGATCGGGCCGAACTTCAAGCCATTCTATGAACAGGATCGCGGCAAAGACCTGGGCGTCTCATCGTGGGGGCCCGAGCAGTGGAAGATCGGCGGCGGGACGGTCTGGGGCTTCGTTTCGTACGACCCCGAACAGAATCTGATCTTCTACGGCACGGCGAATCCGGGGCCGTGGAACCCGGATCAGCGCCCGGGCGACAACAAGTGGACTGCCGGCGTCTTCGCGCGCAACCCCGACACGGGCGAGGCGCGCTGGTTTTATCAGTGGAGCCCGCACGACCTCTACGACCACGACGGCGTCAACGAGAACGTGCTGGTTGACCTCCAGTTGGGCGGCCAGACGCGCAAAGTCCTGCTCCACCCCGACCGCAACGGTCACCTCTACGTGCTGGATCGCACCACGGGTCAGGTGATTTCCGCCAACCCGTATGTTTACGTCACCACTTCAAAAGGCGTTGACCTCCAGACCGGCAAACTGATTAACGTCGCCGAAAAGAAAGTGACCACGGGTAAGGTGGTCAGGGAAATCTGCCCGACTTCGCCCGGCGGCAAGGACTGGCAGCCATCTGCTTACTCGCCGCAGACGGGGCTGCTTTACATCCCGCACCAGAACCTCTGTCAGGACGAAGAGGGCGTCGAAGTGAATTACATCGCGGGCACCCCGTACGTCGGCGCGAACGTGAAGATGTACGCCGGCCCCGGCGGCCACCGCGGCGAATTCACCGCGTGGAATCCGGTCGAAGGCAAACCGGCGTGGAAGATCACCGAACAGTTCCCCGTCTGGAGCGGGGCGCTCGTGACGGCGGGCGACGTGGTTTTTTACGGCACGATGGACGGCTGGTTCAAGGCGGTCAACGCGCGCACGGGCGAGCCGCTCTGGCAGTTCAAGTGCGGCTCCGGAATCATCGGCCAGCCGGTCACGTACCGCGGGCCCGACGGCAAACAGTACGTCGCAATCCTCTCGGGAGTGGGCGGCTGGGCGGGCGCGATTGTCTCGGGCGAACTTGACGCGCGCGACGCGACGGCCGCGATGGGATTTGCCAACGCGATGGCCGACCTGCCGAACAACACGACGAGGGGAGGGATGCTCTATGTCTTCTCGCTCCCTTAAAAACAGTGGTCAGGGTGGAAGGTACAAACGCCGTATCCAGCTCCGTAGGAGCGCAATGTTTATAGATCGCGGGCAAATTATCCCCAGCTCCGTAGGAGCGCAATGTACGGTCAGGCAACATTGCGCTCCTACGGAGCTGGGGAATCATTATTACTCACAGGCTATAAACATTGCGCTCCTACGGAGCTAAGGATTGGCCTCTCGTGTCTGATGTTTCTGGTCATCGTAATGGCTTTCTCTTCCTGCGCCCGCCGGAGCGAGGCCGGACCGGCGCGGAAGCTGCGCGTCTGTGCTGACCCGAACAACCTCCCTTTCTCAAATCAGCGGCTCGAAGGTTTTGAGAACAAAATCGCCGGCCTGCTCGCTCGCGACCTGAACGCGGAAGTGGAATATACATGGTGGGCGCAGCGGCGCGGCTTCATTCGCAACACGCTCAAGGCGCGCGCGTGTGATGTCGTGATGGGCGTGCCGAGCGGATTCGAGATGGCGCAGACGACCGCGCCGTATTACCGCTCGACTTATGTTTTCGTCTACCGCCAGGACAGCGGTCTCAAGGTCGGTTCATTTGATGACCCGGTTCTGCACAAAGTAAAGATCGGCGTGCAGGTGATCGGCGATGACGGCGCGAACGCGCCGCCCGCGCACGCGCTCAGCAACCGCGGCATCGTCGGGAATGTGCGCGGTTACACGGTCTACGGCGATTACGCGCAGGAGAACCCGCCCGCCCGGATCATTGACGCAGTGGTCAATGGCGAAATTGACGTCGCGGTGGTGTGGGGGCCGCTCGCCGGTTATTTCGCGCATCGGCAGCCCGTCGCGCTCGAACTCGTCCCCGTCTCCCCGCAGATTGACCCGCCCTCTCTCCCATTCACTTATGACATCTCGCTCGGCGTGCGGCGAGGCGAGGGCGCGTTCAGGCAGGAACTCGAAGCCGCGCTCGAACGCAGGCGGGCCGAGATTGACCGCATTCTTGATGAATACAACGTCCCCCGGATCAACGGCGCGTCGCCGCGAACCTGAAGACGCGGCGGCCAGGATTTCAAATTCGAGATGCTGGATTTGAGAGTCGTTCGCCACATCGTTGTCGGATTGACCGCCATCTTATTCGCACTGGCCGCCTCGGGCTGTGTGCGGGAGCAGCGGCGCTTCCGGGAAATTCCGCCCGGCGCGACTGCGGCGACGGCCGTCCGGCAGACCGAATTGCAGCCGGGGCAGCCGCAGCCCGAGGAACAGATCAAGGGGCCGTATGACGAGAATGCTTACGCCGTGTCGGAGGGCCAGCGGCTGTATGAATGGTACAACTGCGTCGGCTGTCACATGCACGGCGGCGGCAATATCGGCCCGCCGCTGATGGACGACAAGTGGATTTACGGCGGCAGCCCGGAAAACATCTTCGACACGATCATCGAAGGCCGCCCGAACGGGATGCCTTCATACCGCGGCCGGATGCCCAACCAGCAGGTCTGGCAGATCGTCGCCTACGTCCGCTCGATGAGTGGGCAGCTGAGCAAGGACGTTTCGCCCGGGCGCACCGACGACATGAACGTGAAGACGGTCGAACAGTCGAAGGGGAAGGAGCAGCCCACGACGAAGCCGGCTGAACACCCGCAATGAAGACGGCGACGAAACAACTGCGTCCGGGACGATGCCTCGCGCTCGTCTGTGCGGCATCAGTCTTGCTCTGCTCGGGCTGTGCGGGCGTCCAGTCGGCGCTCGACCCTGCCGGGTTGCAGGCGCACCGCATCAGCCGTCTGTGGTGGCTGATGTTCTGGGTCTGCCTCTCAGTTTTTGTGATCGTCATGGGCGCGCTCGGCTATGCACTATGGCGCTCACGACGGCGCGAACGGGTTGCCACCGAGCCCGAAGCCGAACGGAGCATGACGCGCTGGGTGACGGGCGCGGTCGTCGTTTCCGCGGCGATTCTTTTCATCCTGCTGATCGCGGATTTCTCGACGGGCAGGGCGATCACGTCGCTCGAGTCTTCTGACGCCGTGATGATCAAAGTGACTGGCCATCAGTGGTGGTGGGAGTTCACCTACGACGACCCCGTGCCGAGCCAGCAGGTGACGACGGCCAACGAAATTCACATCCCGGTGGGCCGGCCCGTCAGACTTGAAATGACTTCGCACGACGTGATTCACAGCTTCTGGGTGCCGAACCTGCACGGCAAGACCGACCTGCTCGTCGGGCATCAGACGGTCACGTGGTTGCAGGCCGACCGCCCGGGCACGTATCGCGGCCAGTGCGCCGAATACTGCGGCCACCAGCACGCGCACATGGCGCTGCTCGTCGTCGCCGAGCCGCCCGAGGACTTCAAAGCATGGCTCGATCACGAGCGCCTCCCCGCCGCCGATCCGTCGAACGACGAGCAGCGGCGCGGCCGGCAGATTTTCCTGACACGCGCCTGGGTGATGTGCCACCAGATCAGGGGCACTGACGCGGGGGCGAGGAGCGGCCCCGACCTGACGCACCTCGCGAGCCGTCAGACCATCGCGGCGGGCACGCTGCCGAACAACCGCGGCAACCTCGGCGGGTGGGTAGTTGATTCGCAGGGCATCAAGCCCGGCAACAAGATGCCGCCGAATGAACTGAGCGGCGAAGAGCTTCAGGCGCTGCTCAGTTATCTGGAGAGTTTGAAGTGAAGGAGTGAATGGAATACGGATCAAACGGATGCGACGGATCAGCACGGATTGATCATTCTCCACTCGTTACCGGAGGTGATTGTGACCCCGACCGAAGAGGCAACCAGGACTGCTGACGCAGAGCGCGATGAAACCCCGAACGACGAGCGCGAACGGCGGCAGCTTGAAGAGACCTGGAAGGAACCGGGCGGTTTCTTCGGCTGGTTCAGGTGCGTGCATCACACGACGATTGGCCGGCGCTTCATCATCACCGCATTCATCTTCTTCCTGCTCGGCGGCGTCGAGGCGGTGATGATCCGCATCCAGCTGGCGAGGCCCGAAAACCGCTTCCTCGGCCCCGACCTCTACAATCAGATTTTTACGATGCACGGCTCGACGATGATGTTCCTGTTCGCCGTGCCGGTGATGGAGGCGCTCGGCGTCTACCTGGTGCCGCTGATGGTCGGGACACGCAACATCGCCTTCCCGCGGCTCAACGCCTTCGGGTATTACGTCTACCTGTTCGGCGGGATTTTCCTCTACACGATGTTCCTGCTCAACACGGGGCCGGATAACGGGTGGTTCAATTACGTGCCGCTCTCCGGGCCGGAATACGCGCCCGGCAAGCGTTCCGACACGTGGGCGCAGATGATCACCTTCACGGAACTCTCCGCGCTGGTCGTGGCGGTCGAACTGATCGTAACGATCTTCAAGCTGCGCGCGCCGGGGATGTCGCTCAACCGCATCCCGCTCTTCGTCTGGGCGATCCTGGTGATCTCGTTCATGATCATCTTCGCGATGCCGACGATTGCGCTCGCGAGTACCTGCCTGATCCTCGACCGGCTGATCACGACGCAGTTCTTCAACCCGGCGGAAGGCGGCGACGTGCTGCTCTGGCAGCACCTGTTCTGGTTCTTCGGCCACCCCGAAGTGTACATCCTGATCCTGCCGGCATTCGGGATGATGTCGGAGATCGTGCCGGTCTTCGCCGGCAAGCGCATCTTTGGCTACCCGTTCGTGGTCGCGTCCGGCCTGTTCATCGCCTTCTACTCGATGCTGGTGTGGGCTCACCACATGTTCACGGCCGGCATGGGGTTCATCCCCGACGTGTTCTTCGGCGCGACGTCGATGGTGATCGCGATCCCGACG
>DASRDU010000041.1:0-43428 GCA_035652435.1 Blastocatellia bacterium | reverse complement strand
ATCAGGCGCTAGATCCGGGGACAAGAAGGCTCGGATGAAAGCGGGCGTTTTTAGTCGCACCTTCAGGGAACCACGACGCCGTGGTTTAGTTAGCCGTCTTTGAGACGGCACTGCCTATCAAGCCCCCGGCCTCGCCGGGGGTGTCTGACTCGCTCAAAGCCGGGCCATTCGTGCGTACCAGCTCGACGAACAGGCCGTCAGTCGCGCCCCTGACCTGCTGCACTGATTTCAATAAATCCTGACTGATGGCGCGGTCGGTTTTGGTGACTTCAAAATTGGCAGACCTGACGGCCCTGGCGAATTCGTCGAAATCGTCTTTTGATTTGCTGCCGATCTTCCCGGCAACCTCGATCATCTTTTCCGAGGCTTTGACGACGATATATATCTCTGCCGCGGCGGCGGCCAAGGTCGCAACCACGGCGGCCGTGATCGTGCCGCCCAGCAGCAGCGCGGATTTCGTGGTCTGGCTCATCCCGGCGTCAAGCTGCGTGAGCGCCCGGCCCGCCGTCGTCGCGCCCTTCGCTACCCCGCTGTCAGCGGAAATGCCGGGCGCGTTGAAGCCGGCCTGAAGTTCTGCGCTCCCGGCCTTCGCCCCGGCGATTGTTTTCAGCAGCGAGCCGAGCGCCTTGTCAGGGTTTTGCAGCGCGGCGAAAAGATTGATGCCCAGGCGCTCGAAATCGGCCCTCAGTGCCTGCGCTTCCTTGCCCGATCCGGACGGGCCTTTTTGATGTTCGCCCCGAACTCCTCAACCAAGTGGCCTGATTTCGTCGCCGTCACGCCATTCGCCAGCAGGGCCGCATCCAGCAGCTTGACGGCCTTCTTCGCGTCGTCATTACTGGAAATAAATATCCGGTAAGCGCGGATCAGATTCGGAATCCCGCCCAAGTCGCCGCGGCCCAGTTGAGTCAAACCGATTCTGACCTGATTGACTGTGGTGTAGGCCCCTTCGCCTTCGCGGGCCGAAGCCCTGAACGCATTCGCCAGGTCATTCTGAATTGACCTCGCCGCGGCCTGGCTGTCAGAAGCGAGCCGCTTGAATTCGTCGCGGGCCGGGGCTGAGTCGGCGCCGATTGTGAAGAATATGCCGGTGTTTGATTGTGACAGGGCCATAATGCTCCTAGTGGATCAGATCGTTTACCAGTGAACATTCGCGCAGCCGCCTGTCGCGCATGCCCTGCGCCATCGCATTGACGGCCAGACGGCCAGCGTTCTCTGCGGCCTCAGTGACAGCCCGCTGAATCTCCGGGTCGCGCATCAGACGCATCCTTGGCCCTGCCGCGATTGATTCCCCGATCTGCCGCGCCAGTTCGATCATTCGCCACTCCATCGGCCCCGTCACGTTTTCGTGGAAGGCTTGCAGCACTTCAGGCGTCAGGATGCCCGCCACCATCCGCCGCGCGTCACTGGCCGCAGTCTCGCCGAGCCGGGCAGTGAGTTGGTTCATTCGCTCTGTGAAATGTTCTTCCATCACACCTCCTGCACTTCGATTTGATGAAGCGCCTTCATCAGCCTCTTTTTGATCAGAAACAATCTGTAGGGCAGGCTGCTCGCGTCCTGCTGCCCCTTCACGTCTTCAACGACTGGATACCACTGGCCATTCATCAGGCGGCTGTACACAAAATCCGCGCGATAGATCGCTACCCTGATGCCGTTGATTTCGAGCGGGAAATCCACCTGAGTTTTCAAGTCGCGGACCAGCCCGGCGCGCTCAAGCAATCGCAACTCCCGAAGCCGGCGCCCCTCTTTCCGTGAATCGCAGCGCGTACCGTCGGCCAGCGTCACGGGCCGGTTGCCATACTTCGATCCGCCCGCACTGCCGTTCTGCAGCGCCCTCAGTTCGGCGACGGAGACGTGTGGCGTTCCATTGTGCAGGGTGTCATTCATCAGTCGTCAGTCAAAGCGGCTTCGATCAGCGGCGGCGGACACCTGTTCTGCCGGCACGCAAAACCAACCAATTCCCTGTTCAGGGAGTGTGGCCAGAAACAGAATTCGTTGCCGCCGCAGATCGGACACGTCGCCCACAAAACGCCGCCGCGATAGCGCGGGCGCTGGCGGACGTTTTTCAATTTCCGGAGGGCCTGCTTCATCGTGGGACGGCCCGCCTCCTGGGTTTCGAAGTATCGGTTCATCAGCCGGCGGCTGTGGCGCCGCTGCAACTTTTGGAGAATTGCCTGCATTTCAGGCCGCTCAAGCCATCTGACGAGCGTTTTCACGTCCACGCCGACGAGCCGCGCCGCCTCTCTTAATGTAGCTTTTTTGCATTGAAGCCTCGCCCTGGCTGAGAAACGGATTTTCTTCAATTGCCTGACGCGCCCTTCTTTCAACATACGTGAGGTAATCAGCGCGCCACCAGACAAGCGGTCTGTACTGAAGCCATCCTGCTGGCGCGTCTGGCCGGTCGCTGATTTCATGGGTGTCTATTTCGTCCAAGCCCCACGTCAGCTTCTCCAGCCTTCCAGGGTAAAGCGACCAGTATTCCAGAGCGTGAAACGCTCGCTCCCGGCACCAGTCAGCATCAAGATTCCATTTCTGTGACCACCAGTACATCATGTGTCTGAAGATAATGATCTCTTGGCCCGGATCGCCCCCCGGGTATAGGACATCATCCCAGCCGCGAAAGTGCCAAGGGCCTGCAAGGCGATGACACTCAAAGGCCAGATCAAAGAGATCGGCAAGTACCTCCGGATTAGTGTCGGCGATTGTCTCCAGAAACTGCCTCCGTAAAAATGCCTGTGATAGATGTCCGTCAGGCCATTGAAGCTCTCCATAAGCTATCTTCATCGGCTTCCTGTCGCCTTCCTGAAAGGTTTCCGACCCGTCAGCCGCGGTCAGGATTCCGCGGTTGTCTCCGTGGTGATCAGTCACGGATGAAGACGGGCCGAATTTCGCCGGCAGTGTGTGCCGGCAGTGTGCCAAACGACCCATAACGACCCAAACCGGTGAGAACCCGTTGCGGCGAAATAGTAACTCAGATAATCTCTTGCATCCTGGCCGAAAATGACCAAAATGGCGGGGTTCAAATATCCCGCTTCCATTTTCAGCCCCGTCCACTGAGAACTGAAAGGCGAGCAAACCAATGGCAGCACCCGGCATGGAAAAGATCGTCAGCCTGTGCAAAAGGCGTGGCTTCATCTTCGCAAACTCGGAAATTTACGGCGGCATCGGCTCGACCTGGGATTACGGCCCGCTCGGCGTCGAACTCAAAAACAACGTGATGCGCGCGTGGTGGCGCTCGGTCGTTTACGACCGCGACGATATGGAGGGCCTTGACGCTGCGATCCTGATGAACCGCCTCGTCTGGAGATATTCGGGTCACGAAGCCACTTTCTCCGACCCGCTGGTTGACTGTCGGGAATGCAAAACGCGCAGCCGCGCCGACCACCTGAAAGAAGGCAAATGCCCGAACTGCGGTTCGTCGAATCTGACCGAGCCGCGCAGCTTCAATCTCATGTTCAAGACTACGGTCGGCCCAGTGGAGAGCGACGAGAATATCGCCTACCTGCGCCCGGAAACCGCCCAGGGGATCTTCGTCAACTTCGCCAACGTGCAGCAGACGGCGCGGCGCAAGCTGCCCTTCGGCGTCGCGCAGATCGGCAAGGCGTTCCGCAACGAAATCACGCCGGGCAACTTCACCTTCCGCACGCGCGAGTTCGAGCAGATGGAGATCGAATACTTCTGCAAGCCGCCGCAGTACCTGCAGCCGGGCGAGAAGAACGACGAGGAGCTTCACGAGGAATGGATCGAGCAGCGCTTCAACTGGTACGTGCAACTCGGCCTTGACCCGGCGCGCCTGCAAAAGCGCGCACAGACGAGGGAAGAACTGGCGCATTACGCCAAAGCGACGGTTGACATTGAATACCTCTTCCCCGGCTCACTCGGCTTCAGTGAACTGGAAGGCATCGCCAACCGGCAGGATTATGATCTGTCGGCGCACAGCCGCGACATTCCCGAAGAAGATCTGATTCGGCTGAAGCTCAACAAAAATACTGACAGCACAACGAAGCTCGAATATTTCGACGACCAGTACGCCGATCCGGCGACGGGCAAAAAGGGCGCGCGTTACATCCCATATGTAATCGAGCCTTCAGCCGGCGCGACGCGCGCGACGCTCGCCTTCCTGTGCGAAGCTTACAACGAAGAATTGGTGAGTGAGCCGAAAGCTGAAGAGCTTGTGCCGTTGCGGGAAGCAGTCGCCGCCGCCCGTAAAAACATCGACAAGAAGATTAACGAAGCGGAGAAAGCGGCGCAGAAGGGCGAAGCGAAGGCCGAGGGGCCGACCGCGGATCAATTGCGAGCCATCGATACTGCGCTTGAGAAAGCCGAAGCCGGGCTGCCGCAGTCGCTGCTTGAAGTCGAAGACGCCTGCAACCTGCCCGGGGCTGATCGCGTTGAGTTGCTGAAGAAAGTCAGGCAGGTGACGACGAAGCTCTGCGACGAATACACGCGCGTCGTGTTGAAGCTGCACCCGCAACTCGCGCCGATCAAAGTCGCCGTCTTCCCCCTCAAGAAAAACGAACCGCGTATCGTCGAGCTGGCGAAGGGCATTAAGAAAAATCTGCAACCCGTACTGCGCGCGGTTTACGACGACACGGCTGGCATCGGCAAGCTTTACCGGCGGCAGGATGAGATCGGCACGCCCTTCTGCATCACGGTTGATTTTCAGTCGCTCGAAGACCAGACCGTCACCGTCCGCGACCGCGATTCGATGCGGCAGGAGCGCGTCGCCATCGCGCAGCTTGAAGCGTATCTGACCGGCAGGTTGAGATGATGCGGGCCGTCAGCTTTGCCACGTTCCCCGGAGAGAAATTTATGCTGATTCGTGTTTCTGCCTTACTGCTCTGTCTCACTGTCCCCGGTTTCGGACAGCAGACCGAAAGGACAAAGCTGCCTGTTGCCAAAGCTTCGGGCGGCCAGTACGAATACAGAGTCCTCGCCACCAGCAAAACCTCGACGATGCAGAAAGAGATGAACGACGCGGCGGCTGAAGGCTTCCATTTCGGCGCAGTGATGGGGGGCGAAACTGCCTTCGGCGGCAAGGAAGCCGTCGTGATTATGATGAAGGAGCCCGAGGCGCCCGCGAAGCAGCGTTACCGTTATATGCTGCTCGCGACCAGCAAGACTTCGACGATGCAGAAGGAATTGCAGGCGGCTGGCGATGAAGGTTTTGATTACAAAGGCCAGACGGTTTTTGAAACCGCCTTCGGCGGTCAGGAAGTCGTCGTTATTCTCGAAAGCGACCGCGAGGCCAAAGCGGCCGGTTATGAATACAAGCTGCTGGCCACCTCGAAGACCGGCACGATGCAGAGGGAGATCAGCGCAGAAGGCCGGGCCGGATTCGCGCTGCTCGGACTGACTGTGGCCAAAACCTCTTTCGGCGGCGCCGAGCTGGTGGCGATTCTGCGCCGCACCAGAAACTGAAATCAGTGCGGAGTGCGGAGCTGATCCCCGCCTCCGTCACGCCTGCTGCACTCTGCACCACTAACCCCCACTCTCTTTCATGAATCTTCTACAGGCTATTATTCTCGGCATTGTTCAGGGACTCACCGAATTCATCCCGGTCAGCAGCACCGGGCATCTGATCCTGGCCGAAAAGGCGATGGGGCTCGACCGTGTCATGTCGCCGGAGCAGGTCACGGCCTTCATTGCGGTGATTCAGCTCGGCACACTGGGGGCCGTACTGGTCTATTTCTTCCGCGACATCGTTGAGATCACCATCGGCTTCATCACCGGCAATCTGACGCTGCTCAGGCGGGGCAAATATACTGAAGATGAACTCGACCGGGCGCGCGACGCCGCGCGGCTCGGCTGGCTGGTGATCATCGGATCAATCCCGACGGGGACTGTCGGATTGCTGGCGAAGAAGATCATCGAAGGGACTCTGACGAAGAACCTCTTCGTCATCAGTGTCAACCTGATCATCTGGGCGATCCTGCTGCTCGTCGCCGAATTTGTCGGCAACCGCCGCAAATCAATGGCCGACATCGGGTACAAAGACGCGCTGGCGGTCGGCTTCGCTCAGGTGTTCGCGCTGCTTCCGGGGTCGTCGCGTTCGGGGACCACGATCTGCGCGGCGCTCTTTTCAGGGCTGAAACGTGACGTGGCGGCGCGCTTCTCCTTTCTGCTTTCGATCCCGGCGATTGCCGCGAGCGGCCTGCTCGAATTGAAGGAGGCTGTCCATCACATCGGCAACATCGGCGCCGGAAATCTGATCGCTTCGACCGTCGTCTCGGCGGTCGTCGGGTTTCTGAGCATCGCCTTCCTGCTGCATTATCTGCGGCGCAACTCAACACACCTGTTTATCGTCTACCGGCTGATTGCCGGCGTCATCATCCTTGGCCTTTTGTTCAAGGGAATGGTGCTGCCCAACTGATTCGGATTACCGGGCCGCGCTGAGCGCCTCGGCGGCGCGATGCGGGTCGGCGAGGATGTCCGTTCCTGCCAGCAGGCGATAACAGGGAGCCCCGCCGGCGAGCCGCGTGAGCAGGCTCATCTGCCGTTTCGTATGCTCGGTCCAGAGCTGAAAGAGCATACTCTGCTCGGCCAGCCGGAGGATGGCTTCGCCCGGCGAGATCTTCTCCAGCCTGCTCGCGGCTTCCCCGGTGACGTGTGGCAGGATGATGCGATCAATCGCCGTGAAGGAAGACTCCGCCAGCGCCGCCGTCCCGAAAAGCTCCAGCCCGGCCACCGTGGAGCGATCAGGGTCGCGCTCCTGACGCTCAACCCCAGCCAGTTGCGGCCACGCCGAAAGAATCTCGTTGGAGAGGTGAAAAGCTTTTCTGAGCGCGCTCAGCCGCGCCCCTGGCGGGGCTGAGTGAATCAGGAGCGAGTCATCCGAGACGGGGTTCCACCCGGCGATGCCGAGCGCGGTGGCCAAGGTGGTTTTACCCGCGCGTTGCTCACCGCAAAAGAGAAAGAGTTTGCCATCGGGTGAAATGGCGGCGGCGGCGTGCAGGTGGTAGATCCTGCGGGAACGCAGCAGCAGCAGCAGGGCAGATAGCGCCCACGTGTTGGCCAGCAGGTGCGGCGTTTGGAGCGCCTGCGGGGTGATGATGCCTTCCGCGCGCGAAGCGGCGGACGTGACGATGAAGCAGGTGGCGGGAGTGTGAAAGTAGAATCGTTCAGCTTGGTGATCCCTCCCCGGTGTCCGCCACAGGCGAACGATTCCGACCCGTGAGAGCAGCTCCGCATCAGGCGGAAGCAACTCTTCCGGCGGAGGCAGCGCCTGTTCCGTCTGTAAATCAAGAGTGACCGGCTCGCCGTCGGGTTCAACCAGTGAGTATGGCGAATTATCCCCGGTCAGGTGCGGGTGGTAATAACTAAAGTATTCGCTGAAGACTTTAAGGAGTGCAGGAGACTGCGCGGTTATGCAGACTGGCACAGCGCAAATCCTGAAGTTGATCGCTGGCATGGGCAAAGTCGGTGCGGTCGGAGAGTTGCCGAAGTGTGTGCAACAGGAGGCCCGGGCGGGAGACGGCGTGAGAAAAACAGAAATCTCAAAATGAACAGGGGCACAGTCAAACCGTGCCCCCGAACCTGGAACTCCGGCTGGCATTTCGCCGGCCTCAGCCTGACGAGATGGTGGACGAAATCTGCGCGAGCGCCACCTGAGCGAGAGATTGGGAGATCCTGAGTTGCGGAACTTCGTAAGCCGGGAGTGACACGACCGCCGACTCCGCAATGTCTGCCGGGATGTCCTCTCCGCCCAAGGCAGAGTACGAGACGAGGCCGTATTGTCTCAGTTCTTCGAGAAAAGCCTGCGTGCCCGCTTCCGCCTGCCCGAGGCTGATCGTAAACGCTCTGGCGAGGCTCCGGCTGAGGGTCTCGACCGTCTGTGTGGTTTTATTCTGCAGCTGTTTCCACAGGAAGACGGCCGTCGGGTTCAGCGTGTAATAGTGAAGGTTTCCCAGATCGAGAATGATTCCTTCCTGATTTTCGAGCAGCTCAGTGAATGAAGCCTGCTCGCTGGCGACAACTTTCCGGGGTCCTGTATTCATATTCATGCCGGGTTTCTCAATTTTCCTCGTCAGCTTACCTGACTGTGCGACCCGGCGTTGGCGTGCGTCTGATGGAGCTGGTCGGCATCTGGACGAAGACCGCGCCGCCGTCAACTCCGGGATTGTTTGTCAAACGCTCCACCGAATTGTCTCTCAGGTTCAGGAGGTAGAGTTCAGGGTTACCATCACGGAGCGAAGTAAAGATGATGAAAGTCCCGCTTGATGAGATCGAGGCTTCACCATCATTATCGCCTCTGGTCACTAACCTGAATGAACCGTCAACGGCACTGGCGATCGCGATGCCGCTGAGTTTACTGGCAGTAGCGGCGGTTGTAAAGACAATTTGCTGCCCGTCCGCCGACCAGCTGAGTCCACCCAGCACCGCCCCGCCGCTCGTCAGTTGCCGTGTTTCACCAGTCGTTGCGGAAGCCATCCAGATTTCATTCGCCCCGCTGCGGTTGGAGATAAAGGCGACCTGCCTGCCGTCGGGGGAGATGGCCGGGGCAAAGATGAAGTACGACTCGCTTGAGGGAACCAGCACCCGGCGACCTTCACCTGTTGATCCCATCACTTCGATCCCGTTGCTGGAAGCGAAAGCCATCTTTGTGGCGTCATTGCTCAGGGAAGGGCTGATCTCATCAATCGAGTCGAAAGTCAGACGATTGATGGCGGCCAGCTCCGGGCGGCGTGTGCGCCAGGCGGAACTGATCTGGGCCGTGAATAATTCATAGCTGCTGCCTTCGCGCGAAGCGAAAGTTAGAATCCGCGCGCCGGAGGCGATGTATGGCGTGATGTGGGCGCGCCCGGTCTGGGTCAGCTGACTGACCTGACGCGTGTTCAGGTCGAGCAGATAAAGCTCCGTCGCGCCTTCACGCTGCGAAACGAAGATGGCGTAGTCAACGTCGGGGACAAGGTTCTGGGCATGCGCGGTTGACGCGTAGATGAGCAGGATGATTGCCAGCAACAGCCACTGCGCCGCGCGCAGCAGGCGGTCAGAGGATCGAACGGGGCGAGTATTTTCAATGACCAGCGGAGCGTTATTCATGACAGCTTTCCTCCGAGTGTGAGTGAGTGCTTTGAAAGATCTGGCGGACAAAAGTTCTTCGACGCCTTCGAGAATCCGGGTTTCCCTTGTCGATGAACTTGCGTCCGGGTTACTAAATTGTGTCTGCCTCTCAGACGTGAAAGGGTGAGAAGCGCGGCGGCGGCTGCTTCTCACCCTTTCGCCCTGAGGTTACCGAATCCGGCGGATGCGGTTGTTCCCCGCGTCGGTGAAGATGATCTCACCCGCCGCGCTGATCGCGATGCCGACCGTCTGCGGGGCTTTTTGCGCCTGGCCGTCCACCTTCACGTTGAAATCATCCGGGTTGATGTTGAGCAGGGCGGCGAGGGCGCTGCCCCGATCCCCGCCGAAGTTGTAGAAGAAGGTGGAACCCGACGGCGGGGTGGTGCTGAGCCCGGCCACCGCCGTGACCGCGCCGTTCGCGCCGATCTTCAGAATCTGGCTGGTCCCGGCATTGGTCACGTAAGCGTTGCCGGCTGTGTCCACCACCAGGTCCTTGGGTTTGGTGAGGGCGCCGGCATTCATCACCGAGAAAGTCCCGCTGCCGGCGCTGCTCTCGCGCAGCACCTGATTCTCAATCTGGAAAGTATTTGTGGTCGTGGGCTTCGCACTGGCGACGATGTAGAGCCGCCCGGTCGAGTCGAAGCCGAGGCCCGAGTAGCTGGCGGTGGACAGGCGTTGGGCGGCCGGCACGCTGGTCCCGGTGAGGCTCAGGATGTTGCCGGTCGCCCGGTTGACCTTGCGGACGGTGCCGTTGCCTGCGTCTGCGATGTAGATAAAGCTGGCATCAACGGCCACATCCGTCGGGTCAACCAGCACCGCGTTGTTCATGTTGGTGTTGGCAGAGTTGAGGTCGTCAAGGGCAGTGCCCCCGCCGGCGACGGTGGTTGCAAATCCCGGCGGGACGCTGATCTCAAGCGCCGTCCCCGCGTAGAACTTGACAGTGGAAGCAGACGTGTTGATGAAGCGCACCAGACCCGTCTTTCTGCCGTTATTATTAAGTCCGGGCGGCACGGTCGGGCCGCGCGTGGAATCGGCGATGTAAATTCCCTGCGTGGTGATCGCAATCCCCTGCGGCCGGCTGAAGACGGCCTGATTCGCGGGCACGCCATCGCCGCTGCCGCTGCCGTCACTGTTAATTACCACGACTACGCCCGGCGGAACTATTTTCTCCGCCGTGGTCCCGGCAAAGAGTGTGACCGGGCTTGTGCCGCGATTGAAAAATCGGAGGCGGTCACTGGCGGTGTCAGTAAACCAGACGTTGTTACTGGCATCAATGGCCACCCCGGTCGGCACATTCAACGTCGCGCTCGTTGCCAGACCGTTATCGTAGGGCGCGGGGAGTCCCGTCCCGGCGATGGTATTAACGGCGTTATCCGCAACCGTCACGCCGGCCAGCGAGACGGCGCTGCCGCTGAGATTCAGGAAACGAACACGCCCTCTGGTGACCACCGCCTGATCAAGGATATAAATGCCCTTGCTGTCAGCCGTGATGCCGGTCGAAAGATTGGTGCCGGGGAAATAGAACCCGGCCGCAGTGGCCGTCCCGCCGTCGCCACAACTGGTCGAAGAATAATCGCAGAAAGTGCCGCTGCCGGTCAGCGTTCCGCCTGAAGAGTTGAGCGTCCCCGTCCCGGCCACAATCGCCGGGCTGCCGCCGGTCAGACGAATCACCACCTGCTGGTTGCCGTTGGCCACAAACAAATTGCCACCGAACAACGTCAGGCTGGTCGGATACGGGCCACTGCTGCCGGAGGTGAACTGCGCCACGAGCGAGGCGTTGCCGCCAGTGTCAACTTTGACAACGCGACCGTGCCCGGTGTCTGTGACGTAGAAGTTGCCCGCCGCATCAGCCTCGATTGCGCGCGGCTGGAACATCAGCACGTTCGTCGCCGGTCCTGCCACAAAGGCCGGGTTATTGGCATTATTCGTTTCGCCGGCCCCCTTGTCGCGGCCCGCGACGACAGTCACCGCCTGACCCGGCGAAGTTCTGCCGGCCACCGCGATCTTGAAAACCTTGTTGGTGCCGCTGTTGGAATCCACGACGAGGACATCGCCGTCCTTGGTGACGGCCAGATCACTGATCGTCGGCGTTGAAGCACTGAAACCGACGGAGGAATCCGCCAGCGTACTCACATTGCCTGGTGCAACGGAGATGCCCGCGACGGTAATGGTCTGGCTCGAAACGTTGAGTACACGGACCGCGATGTCAGCCGTGTCGGTAAAGTACACAAGTTTGCCATCCGTGCTGACGGCCAGACCCTCTATCAATCCGAGGTCAGCCGTCAGGCCGGGAACGTTATCTGCCAGATCGCCTGACTCGCGACCCGCGACAGTCTGGATGGTTCCCGGGACAATGCGCTGCCCGGCGATGACGACAGGTGCCGTGGTGGTGTTGATGAAGCGGATGTATGAAACTGAGGGATTGGAGGTGTAATCGGCGACATAAACACCTCTGCCCGACGGATCGGAGGCGATGGCCGTCGGCTGGGCGAGTTGTGCCTGCGCCGCGGGATTGCCGTCACCGAGCAGCCCGCCGGCGATGGTATCAATCAGCGGGACGTTGGTGCTGCCGAAGGTCGCACCGCCGGTGATGATGTTGCCGCCCGCGTAAGCCAGCACGCTGCCCGTCGAACTGTTCATGATCTCCGAGTTGGTGACTATGACCGTGGCGCCTTCGGCCAGCACGGCCGCATTGCCGAGCGAACTCGCCCCGCCGTTCTGCACGCTGACGAAATTGAGAATCGAACTGGCCGGGGCATTCCGTGAGAAATAGATCGCCCCCCAGTTGCCGCCACCAATCTTGTCGAAGGTGATGTACTTCGAACTGCCGAAAGCTGCCCCCGGAACCTGTGTAACGCCCGCCAGCCCGTTGGCGGAAATCCCGCCGCGCAGATTCTGTGCCAGGTCACCCGCCTGAAAATCCATGCCCGGGGCCAGCTTGATCAGCGCAGCCGGATTGATCGAAAGTTCGGCGAGTGAACTGTCCTGGGCGGTCGGTTGTCTGCCGACGATGGCCGGGTTGCTGCTCGAACCGCGCAGGTGGATCGGAATGTCACCCTGCCCGACCAGTACGCCTGATCTGGTGAAATCGTTGGAGGCCGCCGAAGCGTCGGTGCCAATCTGCACAATATTGTTGGTATTCCCGTTGAACGAATTGGCTGAGGAATAGTAGTAATTCGCGTCGCCCACGCTCGTTCCGTTCGTCGTGCCGTCAAGGTCGTAGAGGCCGAGCGAAGAGTTGCCGCTCAGCAGAATCGCCACATCACCCGCCCCCGAGCCGTTGTTGTCAACTCGTGAACGGGCGAAGCCTTCAAGGAGGTCGCCGGTACCGCTGGCATCAATGCCGCTGCCCGCACTGCGGCGGCAGACGCTGTCAGTAAACCGCAGCCTGCGCCCCGAGCCGGCGGTTTTGATCTGCGCGCCGCCCGCCAAGCCGCCGTATTCGACCACGCAATTGCGCATCACCGTCTGACCGCTCGAAGTGCTGGTGGCATCAATTCCGCCCCAGGCGCCCTGCGTCGGAATACCCTGTCCCGGGGTGCGCTGCGCGGTGAAGACGATCTGACCGGGGGAAGTGCTGGGCACGCCGGGGATGCCGCCGTCGGCAATCAGGTTCCCGCTCGAAGCGATCTGCAAAGTCGCACCGTTGGCGAAATAGAAGACCGTGCCGCGCTGAACGACGACGTCCGACCCGATGACCAGATTGCCGCTGACGAGGTACGGCCCGGTGCCGCTCAGGCCGTTGATCAGGCCGGAAATAGTATTCGCGGGAGTCGGTTCACCCGTCACAGTCAGTCGGCTGAGGATTGCGCTCGAACCGAAGCTGCCCGCCGTGCCGCCCGGATTGATGACGCGCAGGCCGTAAATGCCCGGCGCCGTACTCCGGGGAATCGTGACGTTGATCTGGGTCGGGCTGATTGAATTGACCTGCAGGCCGGGATTGACAACGCCGCCGCTGCCGTTGAGCAGCTGCACCGTCGGAGTCGGCACGAACCCGCGCCCGTTGATGATCACGCTTGAATCAGCGGAGCCATTTACCTGCACCGCCGCTGGCTCGACGCTTTCGGCCGCCACACCAAGGTCGGCGAGAACCACAGCGGAGAAATAAAAGGTCGGCCCGCTGGTCGGCACGGCAAACGTCCAGACCGCCTTGCCGGAGCCGCCGCCGGCGACGTCACCGTAGTTCCGTGAGACACCGAGTTGATTGTTCCAGGCAACCTGCCCGTCGTTGTAATAAGCCAGCCCACCCGTGGTAGGAGAATTAGATGCTGCCGCGCCACCGGCATTGCTGACTCTGAAGGCCGTAAAGACGACTCGCAGGTTGTAGAAGGTGGAGGCAGTATTGTTGAGAATCTCGGTCTCGAAGGAGACGACACCAAGGCTGGAAATAAAAACTCTGTCAGGTGCCGAGCCGTTGGTATCTGTCAGCCGGAAAGTGAAGGAACCCGCAGGGAGGGGAGTGTTGGCATCGCTGCGCGCCTGGACTGAGAAACGGCCTCCGCGGGCTGCGCTCTGAGGAGTAATTTTGATTTCGCCCGTGCTGTTATCAAAGCTCCCGTCAAATCCCCCGAGGGCCGTTCCGCGCAGGGCGGACGGCCCCTCGGCGGCGCTCGCTGTCACGGCCATGCCGGAAGAAGCATTGATCTCGCTAGCCGGGGCAGTGCTAAAAACCGCGCGCAACGCTTTCTGCGCGGCGGCGTGATGCAGGCCCAGAGCGCTGCCGGCTGTCAGGACTGCTGCGGCACAAACCATCAGCACCACACGGCGCGTGGCGGGACGGAAGAGATGCAAAAAGAATTTGCGACCAGCCATGATAATCAACTCCTTATTTCCTTACCTGAGAGCGCAGAAAACATCTCCCGCGCGACTTTGCAAAAATTGCCTGTTAATTGCTCTGAAACGTGCTTTTCACCGTACCGTGACAATTTGCCGGGAACACGAGACAAGTCGGTGACGGCAATTGCTCAAAATCGCCTGTCATTGTCAGGACAAACGGGGAATGGCGATGGTTTTCCTGAGTCGGTTACAAATCAGTTACAAAGCAGGGGATTCTGCCCGACTGCCAATGCCATGCCCTGAGGCAGGTCCGGCATCTACAGCCTCCGCCGGTAATCATGGTGAACGGGGGATATGGGCGCAGGAAGCGGTTTGCCGGAGCCGCGTGTTTTCAAACTGAAAATGCTTCGTACAATCCGGGTCTCGGAATGCCAAGCAGGAGATAGTGAGGAATAACGGACGAGCAACAGCAGAAACTCAGCCCTGAAGAGGGTGTTTGAGGTCTTGCAGCAGCTGTGATGTTGCCCCGTATTCGCACGCATCTTAGCCGGGCCCATACGGTCAGTCAAGCGATTGTTTTCAAAGACACATTAACTTCGAGTGCATCGAAGAGGCCGTCATCGGACGGCCGAAATTCATCACCCCCGGCGGACTGTCCTGACAAAACAGAAATCCGCAATCCTCCTCGTCATCGCGATCAGGCGAGGGGAAACTGCGGCATTTCGGAAACCAGAACCGGCCCCGGGGAGCCTGATCCCGGCACTGTAACTGAAAACCTGGGAGCGGCAGACTGTGGTTCATGACCATTTATTCTGCCCCGGCCTCGCTGCCGGCAGCGACACGACCCGCCACGAGGCTTACATTTACAGCGCCCCTGCTGCAGAGCTGTTGTGGAATGATGACATTGATTTGATCCGGGCCCGCTCAAAAGAGCCGTGCGGGCCGGCCTGTCATCAAGCGTAACCTGCGGGCGATTAGAGCGGCTGAAGTAACGAAAGCCTGCCCCGAACGAGGCCGGAGGGCCGGGCCAACAATCAACTGTCACTTCGAACAGCTCCGCGAAGTGGCGATTGCCGTCCGGCGCCACAAGTGCTTTTACCCGAATCAGATTCACGCCTGATCCTTACTCAGGCCTCCGGACGGCAGGTGAATATTATTTGCCCGGCGTCCGGAATCTGAGTTGATTCCGGACGCCGGGCCTTGTCAGCGGCACGCGCTTGACTGTGGGGTGAGGATTTTTGCGCCGCCGGACAACTGATTAAATTCCGCCTCAAAATAATTGAAGCCTGAAAGCCGCCTCCGTCATCAGCATGGCCGGTGGAGTGACCTGAAGAGTCCTGTAAGGCCATTGCACCTGCCGGGCGTAATTACCGGCAATCAATGTCGGAAACGATTTTGCTGAAGCGGAGACAATGACGAACGCCATGTTTGATGAATAACTCTGAAACCGCGAATGGGCCTCCACCCGACCTGAAAGTAAGGTCAGGCATCCGCCCGAGAGACGGGGCATAGTCTCGCGGGAAGCGGAAATGACGAATAACCGGCCTGTTCCAGATCACGTCAGACAAAGCACAAATTCGTAAACCTCGGGCGCACTCCCGTTCGTACATTCACCTGCAATCGAACTGCGGGGAGACGCCGGCAAAAACTTTGCTGACCCGGAGGCAGGCGGTTTGAGTCGTTGAAAACCCGGTCAGCGATTGTTAAGATGACCCCTCGTCGCGGAGATGCTGACTTCATCACTTGGCACCTCAGACAATCTGCTTCGCGACAGTCATCCTGCAAAGGGAGTGGTTTTAAAGGAGGACTGAATAATGGACGCTGAAATGGATAATATTTTTATTGCCCGCCGGCAGCGGGAGAACTCAAAGCGCAACCTGATTCTGATGGGCCTGCTGGGAGTCATCACTCTGGTCGTCGGCGTCTTTGCCGGATCGGCCATGACCGCCAGGGGCTGGAACCCACTCAGGGGCCTGAATGGCGGGGGCGGGAATCAGGTGCCGATTTACGTGGCCGCCGACCAGCGCATCAATCAGCAGCTCACACTGAACGGCGGTTTCTCCGCCGTCGCAAAAGCTGTGACCCCGGCGGTAGTGACGGTCAACGTCTCCAGCCGCGCGAAGCAGCAGTTCCCTTTCACGATGGATCCGTTTCACGACTTCTTCAATGGCCCGGATCAGGATGACGAAACCCCGACGCCCCGCCGTCGCACACCGCCGCAGGGCAAGGATGGGAAAGGCCCGTTGCGTCCGACCGGCCTCGGTTCAGGCGTGATCGTCAGCCCCGATGGCTACATCCTGACCAACAACCATGTCGTTGACGACGCCGATAAGGTTGAGGTCAGGCTGCCCGACGGCCGCGAGTTCAAGGCCAAGATTGTCGGCACTGACCCCCCGAGCGATATCGCAGTCCTCAAGATTGACGCTTCAGGCCTGCCCACACTGCCACTCGGTGATTCGGATAAAATCGAAGTCGGAGACATCGTGCTGGCCGTCGGCAACCCCTTGGGCGTCGGCCAGACGGTGACGATGGGCATCATCAGCGCCAAGGGGCGCTCGACGCGGGCGACGGGCGCAAACAGCTACGAGGATTTCATCCAGACCGACGCCCCGATCAACCGCGGCAACTCCGGCGGGGCTCTCGTCAACCTCAACGGCGAGCTGGTCGGCATCCCGTCGCAGATCCTTTCGGGCACCGGCGGGAGCATCGGGATCGGTTTTGCGATTCCGACGAGGATGGCGCGCAACGTCATGGATCAGTTGATCCGCGGCGGCAAGGTGCGGCGCGGCAAACTGGGGGTCAGCCTTTACACCCTGCCGCTCACGATGGAACTGGCCGAGCAGTTCGGCTACAAGGGGACGAAGGGCGCTCTGGTGATGGAAGTCCCTCCCGGCTCACCCGCCGACAAGGCCGGCGTCAAACGCGATGACATCATCACCGAATTCCAGGGCCAGCGGATCGAGGATGGCGATCAGTTGCGTAACCTCGTCTCACAGACGCCGCCGGGCACGACCGTGAAATTCAAAGTCTGGCGCGGCAATGCGGAGCGCGAACTTTCGGCGACGCTCGACGAAATCAAGCCGGAGGACCTCAGTCAGAATGGTCGCCCGCAGCCGGGCGGCGGAGGCAATTCGGATGCTTCCAGCAATGCGCTGGTGGGGGTGCGGGTCGAAAATCTGACGGCAGATAAGGCCCGCAGCCTGAACCTGCCGCCGACCACTCGCGGCGTCGTCGTGACCGAGATCGAGCCGGACAGCGCCGCCGCCGAAGCCGGCCTGCGGCCCGGTTACGTGATCGAAGAGGTTGGCCGCCAAGCGGTCACGAACGTCTCGGAGTTCAATGATGTCCTGAAGAAACTCGGGAACAAGAACGTTCTGCTCCGGGTCCGCACCCAGATCGGGTCACGCCTCATTCTGGTGAAGACCCAGGAATAGCGCGAACTCGGCAAGCCCGCGCACGACATTTGAATTTCGTCAGATCGTGCGCGGCCCATTTCCGCAACATCACTCATCAGGTTAATGCAGGGGGATCAGAAATGGTCCCCCTGTTTGTTTATCAGACGAGATTTCCGGGAGGCATTCCCGGCCCGGCTTTCAGCCGTTTCATACAGAATAAATACCTGAGAAATTAGTTGAAGTCGAAATCTGCTTTTGTATGTAAGCATTTAGGAAAGCACCACAAGATATAGCTGTTTTTCCGGTTGACAAGTCTGTATCTAGTGCCATATATTCTGCCGCGCTTTCAGTCAAAAGTAGTTTCCGGAGCAATCATCACGGCAGACTGCATCTGTTGCCAGTCCTCCTCGCAGCAGGTCTCTTTCAATCTGGAGTATACGGGGCTGCGCACCGGTGGTCGGCCGGGTCGGTGTGTCGGTTGCCAGCCCTCGGGCCCGAATGAGGGAACGTGTCTTCGGGAGGTCGCCGCGGGTTTATAATGAAGCAGGTCAATCGGGAGAGAAAGAAGGTCATGAGCGTCAGCAAACAGAAAATCATTCAATTCACCGGTCACGCCATCACTACTCAGAAAAAAGCCATCGGCATCAACGCCCAGCAGGTCGTTGCCAAGCGGTATTCGCTCAAGGACATCAAGGGCAAACCGCTCGAGACGTGGGATGACATCGTCCGCCGCGTCGTCACCGCCGTCGCCAAAGCCGAAACTGACCCGCAGCGGCGCGAGGAGTTTACTGGCGCCCTGATGCACCTGATGGAAGCCCGCGCTTTCATCCCCAACACGCCCTGTCTGGTCAATGCCGGCAAACCAAAGGGTCAGTTGGCTGCGTGCTTCGTGCTTCCCGTTCCTGATTCTCTCTCCGACATCATGGAACACGCCAAGCAGTGCGCACTGATTCATCAGAGCGGCGGAGGAACCGGGATGAGCTATGAACGCCTCCGTCCCGCGGGCACGCCCGTCGGTGAAGGCCGCGGCATCGCTTCCGGCCCGGTTTCATTCATGCAGATCGTCAACACGATGACCGAGACGGTCAAGCAGGGCGGCGTGCGGCGCGGTGCCAATATGGGCATTCTGGCCGTCGCCCACCCTGACATCCTGCGCTTCATTCACGCGAAGAATGATCAGAAGAGCCTGACCAACTTCAACATCTCCGTCACCGTCACCGACAGGTTTCTCAATGCGGTCGAGAACAACGAATGGTTCCAGACCGAGTTCGATGGCAAGCCGTGGACGCAGGCGATCTGGGATCCGAAAGCCGGTAACGGCGAAGGCGGCCCGTACACTTACGAAGGTCACGAGCCGCCGCAGCCCGGGATGGTTTTCGCTCCCGACATCTGGCGGCGCATCATCTCTTCAACGCACCGCTGGGCCGAACCGGGCATCATCTTCATTGACAATGTCAACCGTCACAACCCGCTGATGAATTCGATGGGGCCGAAACGCGCGTCCAATCCTTGCGCCGAACAGATGTTACATGATTTCAACGCCTGCAACCTTGGCTCGATTGACGTGGCGAAGTATTACGACGAGCGGACGGACGACGTTGACTGGGACCGTTTCGCCAATGACATTTACTGGTGCGTGCGCTTCCTCGACAACGTGATTGACACCTGTGAATGGCCGCTGCCGCAGATCAGGGATACCGTGTATCGTACCCGGCCCGTGGGACTCGGCGTCATGGGATTCGCCGACCTGCTGCTGCACAAGCGCCTGACTTACGGGACGGAAGAGTCAGCCGCGTATGCCGACAGGATGATGGATTTCTTCCGCAGGGAATCCTGGGCGGCCTCGCTCGCCATCGGCGCGGAGAAGGGCGCGATGCCCGAATTCGAGCCGAACCGCGAGCTGTACGAAGAGCTGATTTATGACGAAGTCGGTCTCGACCGTTCGATCCCGCTGACTCCGCGCAATTACGAAGTCACCACGGTCGCGCCCACCGGCACGATCTCGCTCGTCGCCGAAACCAGCTCGGGCTGCGAGCCGAATTTCTCTTACGCCTACGTGCGGCGCGACACCATTGGCACCCGTACCTACGCCCACCCCATCGCCGCCAAAGCGCTCGGGCTCGCGCTCGACCCGACCGACTCGAAATCAATTGAGGCGGCGGCAAATTACATCGTCGAGCATCGCGATGAACTGCCCGAATATTTCGTGGACGCGCTCACGCTCACGCCCGACGACCATCTGCGCGTGCTGAAGTCGTTCCAGGATCACGTTGACAATTCGATCTCGAAGACCGTCAACGCGCCCGCGAGCTACTCCGTCGAAGACACCGACCGCGTCCACCGCCTGGCGTGGAAACTCGGCGTCAAGGCCGTGAGCTATTACCGCGACGGCTCGCGCGACGGTCAGGTGCTGACCGCTATGACGACGAATACAGCACCTCCCGCGGCAGAAAGCGCCGGCTCTGCCGAGCAGAACCCCGCAATCGCCGCCGTGACCATGCCGGGCAACGTCACCAGCATCACCGAGGCAATCAAGCCGGCGCAGGTGAACGCGCAAGGCAAGACCGAACGCCCGCGTGAGCTGGCCGGCGCGACGTGGCGGATCCCGTTCGACGGGCAGAACCTGTACGTCACCGTCAACCACGACGGCACGCGCGTGCTTGAAGTCTTCGCGACCGGCGCGGGGCTTTCGGTCTCAGTCGGCCTGCTGGCTTCCAAGATGCTGCGCGGCGGTTTCGAGCCCGAAGAGGTTGCAAACAGCCTCAACAAAGTCATCGGTACGCACTCGATCTGGTTCAACCAGCGCCTCTGCACCTCGCCCGAACAGGCCGTCGCCGAGTGCATCATGCTCACCCGCCGCCGCGTCGCGAATCTTCCCGATTCAGAACGCGCCGCCGCCAAGCTGGCGCTCGCTGGCCCTGAGAATACGAATGCGGTCGGCGGCACCACGACAACTCCGATCACTTTTGACAGGAAGGTGAAGATCACCGTCTGCCCTGACTGCAAGAGCAATCAGATCGAGTACAACGCGAGCTGTTACACGTGTCGCGATTGCGGCTTCAGCAAGTGTGTGTAGTGCGGAAGGCGAAAGTCTTTCTATAAAACTTAAGCCCGGACTGAGCATTCATCACTCAACCCGGGCTTTCGCTTTGAAAGTCAGGCATCACAGCAGATGTCCCAATCGGGAGGTTCTGAGCCCGGCGACTAAAGCGTCTTCAGATACTCAATCACCTGCCGCTTTTCCTTTTCACTCAGCTTGAAACCAAACGGATGCCCCTGATTGCCGAGCCCCTGAAGGGTCGTGTCCACAACGCGCCGCCTTGCTTCGGGAGCCGCATCAGGCGAGGCGGGGCCGGGAAGTGTTTCGTATTTGAAGCCGAGGTCTTTCGTGTCGTACTCCTTCGGCGCGCCGACGCGGCGGAAATATTTCGGTCGCGCCTCCCCGGTCAGCACGCCGTAAACCGTCGGCACCGAGCCGTTATGAAAATACGGAGCCGATGCCCAGACGCCGTCGAGCGGCGGGGCCACGTAACCCGACGGTTCTTCTTCCTCGTGCCAGCTGTTCTGGCCAAACCATGTGCGTTTGAAGTAGGCGCGGAATTCCTTTGTCAGCCCTTTGAGCCGCACGGGATCAGTGCCGACCACTTCGAGCGGAACCACCCGATTCGGGTATTTGCCGTCAGGGCCGTAAGTCCCGTGGCACTGCGCGCAGGTTTTCTCAAACACCTTATGGCCTTCAGCCGCGAGCTTCTGATCAATCGGCCAGGGGTATTTCGGCGGCTGGATGCTGCGCAGGTAAGCGAGGATGTCCTTGAAGTCAGGCTCCCACGAACGAATCTTCTCGCCGTTCGGTTCGCCCATCGTGAATTGCATGATCGGACGGGTGAAATCGCCTTTCGCCCCGGCATCAACGTAAAGCGCCGTCTTCTTCTTCAAGTGCCACCAGGGGATCGCGTCGAGGTCGCTGTCCTTGAAATCGCCCATCGGCAGTGGCTCCCTGCGTCGCGACAGGTCTTCGTTGCGGCGCCTGAGCAGTTCGATGCTGAAGACGAAGGCATTGGTGCGACCGCGCGACATCCCGAAGAGCAGTTCAAACGGCCCTTTCATGTGGGTGAGTCTGGTGATGTCTTCGTAAAGGGTTTGCATGTCGAGTTCCGTGTTGGGCATCCCGATCATGCTGCTGCCGCTGCCCGGCACTCGTCCGCCGTGACAGAGCATGCAGTTCTGCACCCACCCGCCCTGCGCGTTGACAACGAATTGCATCGGCACGCCTTTGTTATCCCACGTCGCTTCTGAAAATCCGTAGCGCTCGAAGGCGACTCTGCGGATCGAATCAGGGTCTTCAGAGTTGATCTTCGCCCTCCATTCCGGCTCCCACACGCCGGGCAGCTTCTCCAACAGTTTTGCGTTAAGCAGCATCATGCCGTAAGGATTGTGAGTGAGGTTGTAAAGCCCTCGCTCTTCCGCTGTCATTTCGGCGGCAGAGACGCTGCCCGGCGGGGCAGAATGCTTCCGGTTGCTGCTGACATTGCGGATCTCCGGGAAAACAAAGAGAGCCAGGATAGTCAGAAAGAATATTCCGAGAAAGGTGCGTTGCAGGCTGCGCCTGGATAGCATGGGCGTTTCCTCCATCAGGCAATAGGGCGACAAAGCTGAAAGACTTTTTCTTCAGGGCGCGATGACGAAACGATAGCCGATTCAGGGTTAGCTGTACAGCCCCGGAAAGCCAGGGCAGATCAGCCCGCCCAGGGCGCTCTGTTCAAGCGAAAGTCAATCGGAGTACACTCTCGCTGCAGGAGAGGTTCATTGCTGTTCGCCTGAGCTTGATAGCGGCGAGACTCGTAGATTCAGAGGGCGGCATGGGGATCAAAAAACTGCTGGCCTGGGGGGCGCATCTTTACACCGCGACGGGGTTGGTGGCGGCGGCGGGCATCGCCGTGCTGCTGGTGCGCGGCGGCGCGGAATCGTTCCGTCTGGCCTTCTTCCTCATGGTAATTGCGACGGCGATTGATACGACCGACGGGCTATTGGCGCGGAAGGCGAAAGTCAAGGAGTTCACGCCGGGTTTTGACGGGCGGCGGCTCGATGACCTGATTGATTTTCACACTTACACGACGCTTCCATTACTATTCATCTGGCGGGCAGGGATCCTGCCGGCGGGGCAGGAATGGTGGCTGCTGCTGCCGCTGCTGGCCAGCGCCTACGGTTTCTGTCAGGTGCAGGCGAAGACCGCTGACAATTACTTCCTGGGCTTCCCATCGTATTGGAATATCGTCGGCTTCTACCTTTACATCCTCAAACTGCCGGAATGGTTTTCGCTGGGCGCCATCATCGTCCTGGCGCTGCTGACGTTCGTGCCGTCGCGTTATCTGTACACCACGCACGGCGGGCCGTTCAGTCTGCTTACGAACGTACTCGGCTCGGCCTGGGGAGTCTCGCTGATCCTGATTCTCGTGCAGATGCCTGACGTGTCCGGAACGCTCATTTACGTCTCACTTATCTTCCCGGTTTATTACATGGTTTTGTCGTGGGCGATCACGATCCGTTACTGGCTTGGCGAGCGCAGACGGGAGCTGTCGTTACATTATGAACTCTCACCGGACCGCGCCGTTTCCGAGGACTGAGGCTCACTCATGCACACACCGGACGAAACGCAACAGCAGATCGTGCGCAGCATTCGCGAATTCGTCGAACGCGAAATCATCCCGGTCGCGAGCAGGCTCGAACACAACAACGAGTACCCGCATGCGATTGTCGAGGGCATGAAAAAGCTCGGCCTGTTCGGCGCGAACGTGCCGGAAGAATACGGCGGGCTGGGCCTGAGTTACACGACCTGCGCGATGATCGTTGAGGAACTCTCGCGCGGCTGGATGAGCATTGTCGGCCCGCTCGGCACGCATTCGGTGATCTGCGACATCATCACGCGATTCGGGACTGAGGCGCAGCGGAAGGAATTTCTGCCCGGGCTGGCGACGGGTGAGCGGCGTGGCGGGCTGGCACTGACTGAAGCGGAGGCGGGCACCGACGTGCAGGCAATCAGGACTACGGCGGCACGCAAGGGCGACGGGTACGTGATCAACGGCTCGAAGATGTGGATCACCAACGGCCGCCACGGCAACACGTTCGTGCTGGCGGCGAAGACCGATCCGAAAGCCGACCCGCCTCACAAGGGCATCTCGGCTTTCATCATTGAGAAGGGCGGCGCTGGGTTCACAGTCGAGCGCGACATTGACAAACTCGGGTACAAGGGCGTCGAAACATGCGAGCTGGTCTTTGAAGATTTCTTCGTGCCCGCAAAAAATCTGGTCGGCGGGCGCGAAGGCGAAGGCTTCAGGCAGATCATGACGGGGCTCGAAAGCGAACGCATCAACGTGGCGGCGCGCGGCGTGGGCCTGGCGCGGGCGGCATTTGAAGACGCGATCAGTTACGCGCAGCAGCGGCGCACCTTCGGCAAGCCGATCTGCGAGCATCAGACGATCCAGAATATGCTGGCCGAAATGGGAACCAGGATTGAAGCGGCGCGATTACTCGTCAGCTCTGCCGCGGAAAAGAAAGATCGTGGCGAGCGTTGTGATCTTGAGGTCGGGATGGCAAAACTCTTTGCCACAGAAGCGGCGCAGGAGATTTCATTGCAGGCCCTGCGCATTCACGGCGGCAACGGTTACGCGAAAGACTTTCGCGTCGAGCGTTATTACCGCGACGCGCCGCTGCTCGTCGTGGGCGGCGGGACGAATGAGCTTCAGCGATTGATCATCGCGAAAGGTCTGATCGCGAAACACCGGATCAGGTGAGGCGGAAGATGGGTTACGGCAGATATTACGAAGAGTTTGAGGTCGGCGACGTTTACAAACACTGGCCGGGCCGCACGGTCACGGAATTCGATGACACGTGGTTCAGCCTGATGACGATGAACCAGAACCCACTGCACATTGACGAGCATTACGCGCAAAGCACTCAGCATGGGCGGCGGCTGGTCAACGGCACTTTCATTTTCAGCCTCGCGGTCGGCATGTCGGTCGCGGACGTGAGCGGTCGCTGCGTTGCCAACCTCGAATACGAAAACATCAGGCACCTTGCGCCGACTTTTCACGGTGATACGATCTACGCCGAAACCGAAGTCCTCGACAAACGCGAGTCGCGGGGCAAACCTGATCGCGGGATCGTTTATGTCGAAACGCGGGCGCGCAACCAGCAGGGCGAGGTGGTGCTGACCTTCCGCCGCCGCGTGCTTGTGCCGAAGAAAGATGGCCCGGGGGAGCAAAGACCATGAGCGCAATCATCCAGAAGCAGGATTCCGCGTCGCAGGAAAAATCGTCTGCCGTGTCTGCCGGTCGCCGGGCAATGGCCGAATGGGAGCGCGCGCAGCCGGACAACTATTACGAGTCAGACCGTGACCTGCAAAACATTCTGGAATTTTACTGGGGCGAAGAGGAGCTGAGTGCCCGCAAGTCGCAGCTTTCCAGATTCGGCCACGAGGCTGCGACCATCGTTGACGCGGCGGTGCGGCGCAACAATCTGAACGAGAACCTCCCGCGACTGGATCGTTTCAATGCCATCGGCGAGCGTACCGAGGACGTGGCCTTTTCGCCCGATTACCATCTGGCCGGGCAATACATTTATGGGTCGGGCGTGATGGCGGCTTATGCCGAACCGGCAAACAACCTGCTGAACCAGGCGCTGTTTTATCTCTCCTCTTACAACGGCGAGGCCGGGCACAACTGCCCGCTGGCCTGCACCGCGGGCATCATCAAAACTCTGAAACGCGCCGGCAGCGAGGAACTCAAGGCGAAGTATCTGCCGCGCCTGCTCGACCCGAATTACTCGACGCGCCTCCACGGCGCGCAGTTCCTGACCGAAATTCAGGGCGGTTCAGATGTCGGGTTGAATGCCTGCACCGCGACGCCGCTCGATCAGGAAAGAGGCACATGGCTGATCAATGGCGAGAAGTGGTTCTGCTCGAATGTGACTGCCGATCTGGCGCTGATTACGGCGCGTCCCGCCGGAGCCGCGCCGGGGACGAAGGGGCTGGGGCTGTTTCTGGTGCCGCGCAAACTGGATGACGGCTCGACGAACGGCCTTTACATCCGCCGGCTGAAAGACAAACTCGGCACGCGCTCGATGGCGACGGGCGAGGTTGATTTCCGCGACGCGGTCGCTTATCAGATCGGATCGCTTGAACGCGGCTTTAATCAGGCGATGGAATTCGTCGTCAACACCTCGCGCCTCTACAACGCCACCGGTTCAGCGGCTGCGGCGCGGCGCGCTTACGTCGTCGCGTGGACATACGCACAGCACCGCCAAGCTTTCGGCACGCCGATCAGCGGCTTCCCGCTCGTCCAGGAAACGCTGGCCGAGATGCGCAGCGAAGTGATGGCTCTGACTTCGGGGAGTCTTTACCTTGCGCATCTGCTCGACGAGATGGAATCGGGCAGGGCTGATGACACGGCCGCTCCGTTCTTCCGCGTCGCCGTGAATCTGAACAAGTACCTGACCTCGATCAATGCGACCAGCGTGATTCGTCGCGGCATTGAAGTGCTGGGCGGCAACGGCGCGATGGAAACTTTCTCCGTGCTGCCGCGACTGCTCCGGGACTGTGTGATTTTTGAAGCATGGGAAGGCGCGCACAACACGCTGCTGGCGCAGGTGCTGCGTGACATCCACCGTTACCGCGTCCACGAACCTTTCTGCACGCATCTCGTGCATCTTTTCAGTTCGCTGCAAAGCGGACAGATGGCAGAGCTTCACGCGCAGGGACTCGGGCAGGTCGAATCACTGCGGTCGGAGTTGAATGGATTACTCAAAGAGGATGAACTGACCGGCAGCATCGCTTTCCGCCGCGCGGCGGAAAGGATGATGTATCTCTTTTACGCAGCCTGCATGGCGCGCGAAGCTGAGCGGGGTGAAGCCCGAAATGGTAATGCAGGCAGGCGAGAGGCTCTTGAACTGTTCTGGCATCGCCGCGTTGCCGCGACACTCTCAATGCCGGATTATCTGAAACGAATCAGTCAGGTCAGTTCCGCCCTGTGAACTGCCTGAACCGAACAAGGAGGGGAAGTATGGCTGAAGTCATTCCGAACAAATACCTTGACCTTTTTGAAAAGAAGGCCTTCGCTCACCTCGGCACGCTGATGCCCGACGGCCTGCCGCAGGTCACGCCGGTGTGGTGCGATTACGACGGGCAGCACGTGATCGTCAATTCCGCGCGCGGCAGGCAAAAGGATCGCAACATGCGACGTGACCCGCGCGTCTCGGTCGAGATCAGTGATCCCGACAACCCATATCGCTATCTGGAAATTCGTGGCCGCGTGGTTGAGATCACCGAGGAAGGGGCCGACGAACATATTGATAAGATGGCGAAAAAATACCTGGGTCAGGACAAGTATCCCTACCGCCAGCCCGGCGAAGTGCGCGTGATCTACAAGATCAAGCCGGAACATACGACTGGGATGTAGTTGGAGAGTGAAGAGTGAAAGGGTGATGGCTTCGGCATTCTCTTCACCTTTCACTCTTCACCGCCCTGATCGTCGCCCGGGCCAGTGCCAGCTTCTCTGCCGGCCCGCTCATCACTGTTTGTGTGACCACGACCTTTATTCCCAGCCGTTCGATCTCCTCCGCACTCTCCCTGTCTTTTTCGTCAATGATGTATACATCGAGCAAATCCTGATAAAGCTTCGCCACCTGCGTGGCCGAAACCTCCATCCCAAGTTCGGCAAGCATCCGGTCAGTCGGGCCCTTGAGCGAGGCGCCGCCGACCACGGGGCTGATTGCGGCGACCGTGGCTCTGGTACTCTTGAGCAGGTCGCGAACGCCGGGGACTGCGAGAATCGGCCCGATGCTGATGAGCGGGTTGCTGGGGCAGATGATGACGGCTTCGGCGCCGCAGATGGCTTCGATCACGCCGGGCGCGGGGCGGGCGGATTCGATGTTCTCAAAGCGGAGCCCCGTGATCGGAATCTGAAACCGGTGTTTGACGAAGTATTCCTGAAAGTGAAGCGGGCCGTCTGCGGTCAGGACGGTCGTCGGCACGTGCGAGTCAGTCATCGGCAGAATGCGCGATGTCACGCCGAGCGCTTTCCTCACTTCGTCGGTGATTTCTGAAAGCGACTGGCCCTTGCGCATCAGCTCCGTGCGATGAAGACAGGTCGCGAGGTCGCGGTCGCCAAGGTTGAACCACTGCGGGCCGCGATAGTGCGCGAGCATCCCGAGCGCCTGAAAAGTGTCGCCCGCAATGCCCCAGCCGCGTTCGCGGTTGATGATGCCAGCGAGCGTGTAAGTCACGATGTCCACATCGGGCGAAACGTACACGCCGAAAAACTCTGCGTCGTCTCCCGTGTTGACGATGATCGAAATGTCTTCGGGCGGCATCGCGCGGTTCAGGCCGTCCAGAAACTTCGAGGCGCCGACCCCCCCTGCCAGGGCTGTAATCATAGTTTTGTTTTTATCGGAACAGATCGTGTTCCTTCGGGCGAATCAGTTGAGTTGCGCTGCCCGCGGACGGTTCATACTGATAACCGCGTACCACTACGACCGGGACGCGGGCGGTCTTTTGCATCAGCAGACCCGATGCCGCGGCGAGTTCGTCCGCGACGGCCAGCACAGTGGCTGACAACTGCCTGCCATAATCGTCGCGCTCGCCGCGAAAGTCCTTCAGCGGATTCATTCCCGCCACGCCAATCGCCGTGTTGGTCAGCCCTTCGCGCCAGGCGCGGCCAAAAGTGTCAGTAATGATGACCGCGACGCTCGTGCCGAGCAGTTCACGAATCCTTTCGACCAGTCGCCGCGCGGATTCATCCGGCGCGACGGGGAGCAGCGAAACCACGTCTTCGCCTTTGACATTTGATTTGTCCACGCCGGCATTCGCGCAGACGAAGCCATGTCTGGTTTCCGTGATCAGGATGTGAGTGTCGCTGCGGATGATCTGCGCCGACTCGGAAAGAATCACTTCAATCAGGCGCGGGTCACGCTTCTGTCGTTCGGCCAGTTCTATTGCCCGGGCGGAAGGGGTTACTTCCGAAAGGTTGACGAGACGGCCTTCTGATTTTGAAATGACCTTCTGCGCGACGACGAGGATGTCACCGCCTGCGAGTCTCAGGCCCATTCCTCGTGCGGCTTCGACGATCAACTGGCCGAGGTCGTCATGCGGTTCGACTTCGGGCAGGTTGCGAAGGGCGAATAATCGAATGTCAGCAATATCAGTCACGCGGCGTATGCTAAAGCCCGCAATGCGCGATGACAAGTTGGATAAAACTCAGGGCGAGCGCACCAGATGGTCACCATTTGGTGCGCTCGCTTACACCGAAAGGTGCCGCAACCCTTATCTGAAGAAGAGGCCGGGACACTGGCTTCCACCCGGTTCGGGTTGCTAAACGGTTGTGAGGTGAGCGGTTCTGTTTCTGCAAGCTCCCCGCTCATTTGCCGGCGCAGATATGGCACGCAGGTTGTACTTGTCAGGGCAGGTCTTAAGTCAGCAGGCGCTGATAGCTTTGAAGACTGGGTGAAAGGCCGGGTGGTTTTGGCTGACAAATTTACAGGCAGCGAGAGGCTGCTGACAGGAGGAGAGAATGATTAATTCAATTCGCAAAAATGCCGTTCTAATGATGCTGGCGCTGGGTCTGGTTTTCACTACGATGGTCCCGGGCGCAATGGCGCAGGATCGTTGCCGCACTCGCAATCGTCAGGTCTCGGCCAGCAACTACTATGACGATTATCAGGATCGCAATGACCGGTATCGCGACAATCGCCGGTATGATGATCGGGACTATCGGTATGACGACCGCTATTACAACGACGGTCGCAACAGCCGGGCGGTCAAGCGCGTGGGCATCGGCGCAGCCGCGGGCGCTGTCGGCGGCGGCCTGATCGGCGGGCGCAAGGGCGTGGTGATCGGTGGCCTGATCGGCGCTGCGGGTGGTTATCTCTATCACCGCAACAAGGAAAATCGGCGCGGCTACTGATCACGCTGACAGTTACCTGCTCCCCAACTTACTACCGCGCAAAGGGCGATGGAACATCCATCGCCCTTTTGGGTTTCAGTCCAGCTTCTATTTGCCACCTGCCAGCACTTTCTCAACTGCCGCCATCACCTGAGAGACGCTGATTGAGCGAATGCATTCGGGTTCGTCAAAAGCTTCACAACTGTACATCGAGCAGGGGTTGCAGGCGAAGTAATTCTGCACAACCTCGGCAGGCGCGCTGTGCCACGGGCGCCAGCGGACAGAGCTTGCCGGGCCGAACAGCACGACGAGCGGGACTCCGACCGCCGCGGCAATATGCGCCGGCCCACTGTCGTTGCCGACAAACAACCCGCTTTCGGCGATCAGGGCGGTCAGTTCGCCGATGCTGAGTGAACTCAGTGACGCAAGTTTGTGCGGGCCCGCATCGCTGACGCTTTGTAGTTGCGCGCGCTGCTCGTCGGTCGGCGCGCCGGTCATCACGACCCGCCAGCCGCGGGCGATCAGTTGATCCGCGACGGCGGCGTAGCGCTCGGGCATCCAGCGCTTGGTGTAAAACTCATTGGTCGGGGCCAGAATCGCGTAAGGCGCCTCAGGATTGATGCCAGCCGCGCGAAGTTGTTCACGCGCTGCTTCACGCATCGGCGGCGCGACAAAGAGGCGGGTTGGTGCGGGCTTGTTATCCGGCACTCCGAGCCATTTGAACCACGCGAACTGCGATTCCACGGTGTGCAGGTCACCGCGCGCGAGGATCTCTTCGGCGGGCGGCACGCGGTAATTGTAAGCATAGCCGTGCCGAAAATGCGCGGCCCCGACGCGATACCTTGCGCCGCTCGTCGCGGTCAGTTGCGCGCTGGTCGGCCCCCCGTGCAGATTGACGACCGCGGCGAACTTCCTTCCCCTGATCTCCCGGATCATCTCAAGTCGTGACCACAGCGAACTGCGTTTATCTCCGTGGCCGCGTTCGAGCGGAATCGCTTCGATGTCAGGGTCAGCCGCGTAAAGGTCAGTATAGATCGCCTCGACCAGCGTGGTGATTTGCAGATCGGGCCGCCAGCGTTTCAATGCCCGCAGGTTCGCCGTATCCAGCACCGCCTCGCCCAGATTGCGCAGGCGGATGAACAGGACGCGCGAATTTTCAGGCAGTTGCTGGAAGAGTGGTACGGCCATAGGGTGGGGCTCGCGGGCGCGGTTAGAAGGGGCGGGCCGGGAGGTGGAATGAAGGGTGATTACGCCTGAGACGGTGATAGCGTCGGGTTTTCTTCTTCAATTGTTGCCTCATCAACCAGCATCACCGGAATCTCATCGCGGATCGGATAAACGCGGTGACATTCGACGCATTTCAAACCGCTGCCGTCGGCCTTCAGGACAATTTTCGCCTTGCAGGCCGGGCAGGCGAGAATTTCCAGCAGATCAGGACTGATAGACATAAGCTGTCAGGTTCCTTTTTGGGATGATTGGGTTCTGGTTCATCACAGGGCCTGCTTCGGGAGAGGGCATTCTATGGTCGTGCCGAAAAAATTGTCAAACGTCCGTTCCGCCCCAGTGGGCACAAGGTGAATTACATGATTTGCTCCCGAGGCTTTTTGCGTTACATTGACGGTGTTTTCCCGGGTCCAGCTTGCAGAAAGGAGAACCGCCGAAGCGATGAATGACAGCCGCCTGTTGCAGGAGTTCTTCAATTACTGTCGCGTCGAACGTGGCCTGTCGGCCAACACGCTGGGTGCCTATGACCACGACCTGCGCCGGCTCGCCGAGTTCGCGCTCAAGCGCGAGAAGGAACTCCTGACGCTCGACCGCGCCGACCTGCTTGCGCTGCTCAAGGAGATGAAGGACTCGGGGCTCAATGAGCGCAGCATTACGCGCTTCATTTCGGCCGTGCGTGGCTTTTACAAGTATCTCCTGCGCGAAGACCTGATCCGTCAGGACCCGGCGGCCTACCTCGAATCACGCAAAGCCTGGCAGACGCTGCCGGTCTTCCTATCGCTCGAACAGGTCGAATCGCTGCTTGCCCAGCCGGAGGTGGATGCAGACACCGGGTTGCGCGACCGGGCGATGCTCGAACTGATGTACGCCACCGGCCTGCGCGTTTCAGAACTGGTCGGCCTGAAACTTTCGGACATCGAGTGGGAAGCGGGTTATCTGAACTGTTTTGGCAAAGGCAGCAAACAGCGACGCGTCCCCGTCGGCCGTTCCGCGCTCGAATGGCTGACGAGGTATATGCCCGCGCGGATGCGCCTGCTCGACGGGGCCTCGTCACACCTGATCTTCGTCGAAGAGGGCGGTCGCCCGGTCACCCGCCAGAAATTCTGGAAGATCGTCACGGATTACGGGCGGATGGCGAAGATCCCGCACGTCACCCCTCACACGCTGAGGCACAGCTTCGCGACCGTGCTGCTCGAACACGGGGCCGACTTGCGCTCGGTGCAGCTGATGCTCGGCCATGCCGATGTCAGCACGACGCAGATTTACACGCACGTCACGGACGAGCGGCTGCGGAAATCGTACAAGAAATTCCATCCGCGCGCATAAAGCAGCAGAGATACGGGCGGCAACAGTGATGCTGTCGTCTGATCCTGCCAGGCCATTTCCCGCCTTGTTCCCGCCGAGCCGGTCAAAACAAAGTGATGGGTTGAAAAGCCAGGGTGAAAAAGCAGAGGGCAGAAAGCGAGCGGCAGGGATGGTCTTCAAAAAAAGCGTAATTGTCGCTCCGCTGCCTTCTGCTTTTGCCGGTTACCATAGTCCCCGGCCTTCACGCCTGCTTGACGCGGCGTGAAGCCAGAAGGTATAAACTCCCTATGTCACCAGTGGCCTTGTCCACCAGACATCTGCTTTACTGGGAAACTTTGTCGGGATACCGGGGCGACACATTACCAATACCACACTCAATTAAGACCCCGGAAAATCATCAGCATTTTTCTGATTCCATGCTGAACCGCGCAGGATTCGCGTGCAGGCCGCCGCTCCGCTGACCCCTTCACGCCGTCCACCGACAACAACCGTCGTCCGGTTGTTGTCTCGCACTGACCGGTTGAGCCCTTCAGTCCACGTATCACAACAACAGGAGAGACAGATGAAACGCAATGCAACGAAGAAAGCTGCCTCCGTTCTGGTCGCGGTCGTGATGACGCTGGCGAGCTGGATGCCGCTTGTGGCGTCAGCCTCCGCGCAGACCTTCACGGCCACGCTCACCGGGACGGTGACCGATCCCGGCGGCGCGGCAGTCCCCAACGTCAAAGTGGTCGCAACCAACCAGGGAACCAAACTCGATTACACCGCGCAGACCAGCGACTCGGGCGTGTACACGATCCCGTTCCTGCCAGTCGGTAAATACGTTGTTACCATCGAAGCTGCCGGCTTCAAGCGGCTGGCCTCGAATGAAATCACGCTCGAAGTCAACCAGACCGCGCGCGTTGATTTGAAACTTCAGGTCGGCGCGGTCAGCGAACAGGTCACCGTCGAAGGCGTCGCGCCGATTCTCCAGACGGAAAACATCACCGTCGGACAGGTCATCACCGGGAACACGACCGTCAACCTGCCGCTCAATGGTCGCAACTTCCAGCAGCTTACTCTGCTGGTGCCGGGGACCATCAACCCGAACCCCGGTGGATTCACCGGCGCGGGAATGGGGTCGCAGGGGCGGCCTTATGTGAACGGCAATCGCGAGCAGGGCAATGCCTTCCTGCTGGACGGCATCTCAGTGGACGAAACAATTGATAACCGCATCGGCTACAAACCGAACGTGGATGCCATTGCTGAATTCAGAATTGAGACCAGCAACTCTTCCGCCGAATTCGGCAACGTGACCGGGGCCACCGTGAATTCCACCCTCAAATCGGGGACCAACGATTATCACGGCAACGCCTTCGAGTTTTTCCGCAACGACGCACTGGACGCGAACACCTGGTCAAATAATCGCAGCAGCACGCCGACGAATAAAGTTCCCAAGCAGAAGCTGCGGCAGAATATCTTCGGCGGCACCCTGGGCGGCCCGATTATGAAGAACAAAATGTTCTTCTTTATGGATTACCAGGGCACGAAGCAGCGTACCGGTGGCGGGACGACGCGGACTGTCGCGCCCATCGAATGGCGCAATGGCAACCTGTCCAGCCTGTCAGCCTTCATCCGTGACCCCCAGAAACCGAAGACGGATGAGTGCCGGGCCACCCCGACGAATCCGGCGCCCGGGGTGAATTACCAGGCCGCGTGCTTCCCCGGCAGTATCATTCCGACTTCCCGCTTCAGCCCGACAGCCAAAGCCCTGTTCGCGGATCCGAACCTCTACCCGCTGCCGACGCGGGCAGGGACAACAAACATCAGCGGAAATTACCTGACCAGCACCGCCGCCCAGATTGACGGTCATCAGTTTGACGTCAAGCTTGACGCCAGGCTGTCCGACAAGGACAACTTCTCAGGTCGTTACTCTTTCGGTAACTATGAAAATCCGACAAGCCGGGGTGCTCTGCCGACTGACCTGACCAGCAAGAATTTCAGCCGCCCGCAGAATATTGCGCTCAACTGGACGCGCACTTTCAGCCCGACCATCGTCAATGAAGCCCGCATCGGATTCAATCGGGCCATTTTCATCGCCGATGCTTTCGACTTTAACAACCTCGGCAACGCCAATGCCAAGCTCGGCATTCCGGGCACCCAGGCCATTCCCGGCCTCACCCTGATCAATCTGGGCAGCGGACTGAGCGGCGTTGGCGCGCAGGCGGTGACCGAAGATAACGTGACCAATACCTTCCATTACGGTGACAACCTCTCAATTTCCAGAGGCAGGCACTATTTCAAGATGGGCGGTCAGTTTCTGCGTTATCAGCAGAATCGTTTCTACCCCGGCAACAACGGACTGCTGGGCTTCTTTACTTATGACTCCACATTTACTGGCGTCGCCTTCGCTGACTTTCTGCTCGATCAACTGAGGCAGAAGGGACTCGGTAATACCGGCGGCCTCAACCCGGGAACCTGGGGACATCGCCAGAATCGCATCGGCTTTTTCTTCCAGGATGATTACAAGGTCAGAACCAACCTGACGCTGAACCTCGGCCTACGCTGGGAGTACACCTCCCCGGTCGTCGAGGTGAAGGATCGTCAGGCCAATTTTGATTCCAGAACCGGCAAGCTGCTGCTCGCCGGGAAGGATGGCAACAGCCGCGCGCTCTACGAACCCTATTACAAAGGCTTCGAGCCGCGGATCGGTTTCGCATGGACGCCGCAGAGGTTCGATAACAGGCTGGTGGTCCGCGCCGGCTACGGCATCACGCAGTACATGGAAGGCACCGGCTCCAATCTTCGCCTGCCGCTCAACCCTCCGTTCTTCTCGGAGGCTGATGTCAGCTACGACACCGGCACCGGTCCTGGGACGATCTCGACCGGTTTCACCGGGTTGAAATCGCAGATTCTGCCGAATGGAACAGTCGTTCCGGCAGGCCTGATTCGCATCTGGAATCCGCACCTGCGGCCTCAGTTCACGCAGCAGTGGAATCTGACGCTGGAGTACCAGTTGAACTCCGTCACTTCAGTTTCAGCAGCCTACGTCGGGCACTATGCCACTCATCTGGTTGCGCCGACCGATGACAATCAGCCGCTGCCTGAAACCGATCCGGCGCTTAAGGACGATCCGACGAAGTGGCGTCAGTTCAACCTGCGCCGTCCGCTTTATTCAGTGCTGCCAAATGTCACTCAGGTCAGCGGCACTGATTCGTGGGCCATCAGCAGGTACAACGCGCTCCAGGTCAGCGCCCGGCAGCGGTATGCGAGAGGTCTGGAGTTCCTGCTCTCCTACACCTTCAGCAAGACCCTGACCGATAACCTTGGTTATTACGGCAGCGGCGGCGTGTCAGCGCAGGGCGCTTATTCGGCCAATAACTATAACCGCCACGGTTATAACTACGGCCCGGCATTCTTCGACGCCAGGCACAACTTCGTCATTTCGGGCACCTACGATCTGCCGGTCGGCAAGGGCCGTCGCTTTGGCAACAACTGGAATCCGGCGGTGAACACTGTGTTTGGCGGCTGGAACGTCAGCAGCATCATCAGCGCGCACACCGGGTTCCCGATTACCATTGCGACGACGGATCGTTCGTTGCAGAACCCGCGCGGCACGGCGCGGCCCAACCAGATTGGAAATCCGATAATCAACTCCGACATCCCCGATTGCTACATTGGCAACCCAAATAACCCATTCTGCCCCTCTGGCAGCACGGTGGCATTCTCACTGCCGGCGCTCGGTACGTTCGGCAGTGCTGGCGTCGGCACAGTGCGCGCGCCAGGCTATTTCAACTGGGATCTGGGAGTCGGCAAGAAGTTCAATCTGACGGAGAGCAAGTATTTTGATTTCCGGGCTGAATTCTTCAACGCCGCGAATCATCCCAACTTCAATCCTCCTGACAGAACCTGGACTGCGACATCAACCACGTTCGGGCAGATCACGAGCGTGATCAGCTCGCCGCGCAATCTTGAGTTCGCTTTGAAGTTCCACTTCTAAGCGATTCAGCGCAACTTCGACTCAAGGGGGGATCACACACGATCCCCCTTTTCTTTTTTTCCTCTCAGAAGTAACCTTGCCTCTGCAGTTCCCTCATCTGAATTCAGCACCTGCGCAACAGGAGAAAATCCAGTGAAGCTGACTGTCATTGACTGGCTGATGATCACAGTCTGTTCCCCGTCAGTCCTGCCTCCAGTCCTTACTTTAACTTTTGTCGTAACTCTCACAATCAGGAGACTCCTGCATGAACTTTACCTTTGTTGATTGGGCCATTGTAGTCGGTTATCTCATCATCACAGTTTCGGTCGGGCTGATCGGCAAACGATTTGTCGGCAATGTCTCGCATTATCTCGTGGCCGGCAGAGAGCTGGGATTGTATGTCGGCATTGCGACGCTGGCCGCGACTGAGATCGGCACGATCACTTACATGTATAACGGCGAGCTGGGCTACAAGTATGGCTTCAGCGCCTTCGCCCCGGCCCTTATCTCAGGACTGGTAATGATTGTCGTGGGGCGCACCGGTTTCGTCATCAGCCGGTTTCGTCAGTTGAAGCTGATGACCGTGCCGGAATTTTTTGAGTTGAAATACAGTCGCGGCCTGCGACTGGTCACGGGGATTCTGGTGGCGCTGGGCGGCATCCTCAATATGGGGGTTTTCCTCAAAGTCGAAGGCGAATTCCTGACCATCGTGAGTGGCATCAACGTTCGTTATCTCGTGGCCGTGATGACTGTGATTCTCGTGCTGGAGGTGATGTATACAGTGGTGGGTGGAATGGTCTCTGTCGTCATCACCGATTTTTTTCAGTACGTCCTGCTCTCAGTCGCCACGATACTCGTCAGCATTTATGCGGTGTCTTACGCGGGCTGGAATAACATCATCAGCAAGGTCACAACAACAATGGGCGAGGCGGGTTTCAGCCCGCTCGCCAACCCGAAATTCGGGCTGACCTTTCTGATCTGGCAGACGCTGCTGTGGCTGTCGGTAACGACCTGCTGGCAGACGACGGCGATGCGCGTCTTTTCGACCGAAGGCGCGGAGACTTCAAAGCGCGTCATGACGTGGACGGGATTTATTTTTCTCGGTCGTGGCATGCTGCCGATGTTGTGGGGCATCGCGGCGCTCACGTTGTTCGGGACGGGCGCATTGACCGACGGGGTGCCTGCGCCAGTGGTCAATGGCGCAACACTCGCTCCAATTGATGCTATGCCCGCTATGCTTGCTTCAATCCTGGGGCCGGGTGTGAAAGGAATCGTGGTCGCCGGAATGCTGGCCGCAACTATGTCAGTCAACAGTTCATACCTCCTGGGCTGGAGCGCCGTCATTTCGCAGGACATCGTTATGCCCATGCGCCAGTTGCTCGGCCAGTCGCCGCTCAGTTCACGCAGCCAGATCTTCGTCAATCGCGTGGCCAATCTCTTCGTCAGTCTGTTCCTGATGTTCTGGGGCCTGTATTATACGCCGCCCGGCGCGGTTTATCTGTATCTCAACATCACCGGCACGATCTTTCTGGCGGGCGCGTTCGTGTGTGTCGTCGGCGGGTTGTACTGGCGACGCGCCAACACGACAGGTGGTTATCTGGCAATGTTGTCCGGTGCGGCAGGGGCAATCATTCCGTTCTTCTTTCTCCACTGGAGCGAGAACATCACCGGCTTTGCTGCCTTCGGTCTGGCCGCAGCAGGGTTGATTATCGGATCGCTGTTCGGAAAAACATCAAAGGCCTTAGCGGAGCCTGAGCAAATCAGACAGGAGGCGTCATGAATTTCTGGAAATTGTTCTGGACTGTCAGTCTATTGATTGCCGGGCCGTCTTTCGCTTGGATCACTCTGGTGGTGACGATCAAAGGCTTCAGGGATCTGCGCCTGATGTTTCGCCGATTGAGTCAGCAGAGCGAGGAGCAGAGTAAATAGCTGATCTGCAAAGGGGGCAGAAGGTTTCAGTGAGATTGTGCCGGGGCTTCCTTTCCCGGAGGAAGCATGAAATGAGCGTTCAACATGGCCCGGCGCCGAGGGCAGAATATTAATTTTTTTGGCCTAAATAGCCTGACTTGGAGACTTACTTCGCTACTCGAAATCGTGTAGACCTTAAACACGGATCGCATGCTATATTGCGCGCGTTTTTCGCCCATAGTCTTCGATCAACGTTATACAAAAGTTCCTTAGGTCAGGCTGTTTGTTACCTGCTCGATAACAGCTGTAAAGAAAAAGCCAAAGCCAGAGTGAAAATCCTGACTCCGATCATGTGAATATGATTTGAGTTCGAATAGTGCCCGATCAGCACCGAGGAAGACGTTGGTACGAAGGTGGATCAACCTTAACAAAGGAGTCGCACCGATTCATGTACAGATCATTCTCCCCAGCAAAATTCGCTTACGTCACTTTTGTTCTTTTCAGCTCGTTACTCATTTCCGCCAGCGGCGTCGTGGCTCAGTCGGTCGCCGTGCCATCGTCAGCACCAGTGGCGGAAGTAAAGAACACTTCTTCATCTCTGGTGGCTTCAAACCTGACCGGGGCCAATTCAAAGGCCGGTCGGACGGATGAAGCCAGCACCGCCGCCGCCGCCGAGCCAAAAGTCAGTCTTCAACATCCGCCACTCAATCTGGCAATCACTCCCAGTAAGACAAAACTCGAATCACTCGACATCGCACTGTCAGATGACGAGTACGCCCCGCGCGGTTTCAGCGCGACGGCTTACAGCCTGCGTGGCCGCACACGTTCCGGCGTCTATGTGCGGCGTGGAGTGATTGCCGCCGACCCCCGCGTGCTGCCACTGGGCACCGTGGTGCAGTTGAAAGCCGGCAACAACTATTCCGGCATCTATACGGTTCACGACACCGGTGGAGTAATCAAAGGTAAGTTGATTGACATCTGGATGCCTTCATCGCGCGAGGCCCGCCGCTTCGGGCGACAGCGCGTCAAGCTGGTCGTGATTCAATACCCGCGGGGCCGTAAGCCCGCGAAAAAATAGATCCGTTCGACCCATCATTCCGCACTCATTCGCTGATCGCCGCCCATCTGCTCCGGGCGGCGATTTTCATTTCACTTCTCTACGATTCAACCACGCGCGCCAACCGGTGAGGGTTTCCAGGAAACTCTCGTTCATTTATCATCGCGGTGATGAAAATTTACGGTAATCAGCAACGCGATACACATCACACGTCACCTTCAGCCGCGCTTGTTGAAGTCACGCGCGGCGGGCTGGTCGAATCATTGCACCGCGGCTGCATTGCGGCAGTTGATGCGCGCGGTGAATTGATCGCCAGCGTCGGTGATGTCACGACGAAAACTCACTACCGCTCCGCCGCCAAGCCGTTTCAGGCAATCCCGCTCGTGGCTGCTGGCGCGGCGGATCATTTCAGGCTCACGCCGCGCGAACTGGCCGTGGCCATCGCTTCGCACAGCGGCGAAGCGATTCACGTGTCGGCGGTCGCTTCGATCCTCAATAAAATCGGCCTCGGCGAAAACGCCCTGTTGTGCGGGGCGCATATGCCGTTCGATACGGCGGCGGAAAAACAGCTCCGCGCTGAAGGCCGTCAGCCTTCGACGCTGCACAACAACTGCTCGGGCAAACATGCCGGGATGCTGGCGCTCGCGCGGTTCCTGGGCGAACCGATTGAAGATTACATCAACCCGTCTCACCCGATTCAGCAGCAGATTCGCGTGACGCTCGCGCTCTTCGCCGACATCCCGGTTGATGAAATTGCCATCGCGATTGACGGGTGCAGCGCGCCAGTCTTCGGCCTGCCGGTTGAAGCGATGGCTCGCAGCTACGCGCAGCTCGTCGCGGTCCGGCAGACGGAGATCCCTGACAATCTGCATGGGTCGGCACAGCGCGTTGTTAGGGCAATGCTTGAATATCCCGAAATGATCGGCGGCACGAGCGGGCGTCTTGACACCGATCTGATGCGCGTGGCGCGCGGGCGCATCATCTCGAAAGTCGGGGCCGAGGGCGTGCAACTGCTCGGCGTGCTGCCCAGGCCTGATTACCCGCACGGCCTCGGCATCGCGATCAAGATCGAGGACGGCGACACGCGCCGCGCCCGCGACCCGGTCGTCATCGAAACACTGCGCCAGCTCGAGTTGCTCGGCACGGACGAACTCGCGCAGCTTGACCGGTACGCGCATTCGATCATTCGCAATCATCGCCATCTTGAAGTCGGCGAAGTGCGGACGTGTTTCAAATTACTGTGAGTGGGGGCAATGGCGAATACCACAGACACAAAGGCTCAAACCGCAACCGTTAATAGTACGGCGCTGCGTTGCACTGCGCTCGTCAAAACATACGGCGAAGTGAAGGCAGTCAACGGCCTCGATCTGGAAGTCCGCGCCGGCGAATGCTTCGGCCTGCTGGGGCCCAATGGCGCGGGCAAGACCACGACAATAGAAATTCTGGAAGGGCTCAACACCGCCGACAGCGGCGCCGTTGAGCTGCTCGGCCTGCGCTGGGGCGACGGCAACGATCACGCGTTGCGCCAGCGCTTCGGCGTGCAGCTTCAGGAAACGCAGCTGGCCGACAAACTGACCGTCGAGGAAACCGTCAGGCTGTTCCGCAGCTTTTACACCCGCGGCCGCGAAGTCGAAGAAGTGATCCGTCTGGTCTCGCTCGAAGAAAAGCGCGGGGCGCGCGTCGGCAAATTGTCCGGCGGGCAGAAGCAGCGGCTCGCCGTCGCGTGCGCGCTGGTGAGCGCGCCCGACCTGCTTTTTTTGGACGAGCCGACGACCGGGCTCGACCCGCAGGCGCGCCTGCAGCTCTGGGGCATCGTCGAAAAATTCCGCGCCGGGGGCGGCACCATTCTGCTGACGACGCATTACATGGAAGAGGCCGCGCGGCTGTGTGACCGCATCGCGATTGTGGATCACGGCAAAGTGATTGCGCTCGGCACGCCGGCGGAACTAATTGCCTCGCTCGGCGCGGATCAGATCATCGAGTTTAGCGTCGCCGGCACGAACGGGCAGTTTGACGAAGCGCCGCTCAAAAAGCTCGCCGGCGTCACGGGCGTGCGCGCCAGAGAAGGCGGTTACCTGCTGACGGTTTCACAGATCGGCGCGACGCTGCCTGCGCTGCTCGCCGAACTGGAAAGGCAGAACGTCAGGCTCGACAAGCTGACGACGCATCAGGCGACGCTCGAAGACGTCTTCGTCAGCCTGACCGGAAGGATGTTGCGCGACGCCTGAAATATACGGCGACCTTTCAGGGTTGCCGATGTCCCTGCCGGAGGCGCAATAAAATTTCACTGCCTCTCCGGCGCAGGCACCATCAGTCAGGGAAAGCTGAAATGAGTACCGAAATGAATGCCGAAGTGAATGCGGCGGGCGGCGCCACGACGCTGCCACAACCGAAAAGTAAATCGTGGTCGCATCCGCTCGTCGAACTGACGCTGGCGCGAATCCGCGAATTCATCCGCCAGCCGGAAGCGGTCTTCTGGGTCTTCATCTTCCCGGTGCTGCTGGCCTTCGCGCTCGGCATTGCGTTCCGCAACACCGCGCCCGAAAAGCTTCGGATCGCGGTGGCGAGCAGTGCCGCGAATCCTGCTGAAACTGCCGCTGCCATCTCGCGCTCGGCCGATCTTCAGGCCGTCGTGTTGTCCCCGACGGAAGCGGCGCAGGCATTGCGAACCGGCAAGGTTGCGCTTGTAGTGCAATCGGCAGCGCAGCAGACCGGCGCCTCACGGTCATTCGATTATCGTTTTGACCCGACGCGGCCCGAGAGCCGGATCGCGCGCCTCGCGGTTGACGACGCGTTGCAGCGGGCCGCGGGCCGCGCCGACGTGGCGACCGTGCGGGATCAGACCTTCACCGAACCCGGCGCGCGTTACATTGATTTTCTGATCCCGGGCCTGATCGGACTGAACCTGATGGGCAGCGGGATGTGGGGGCTCGGCTTTGCCCTCGTCCAGGCGCGCACGAGCAAACTGCTCAAGCGGCTGGCGGCCACGCCGATGCGGCGCTGGCACTTCCTGCTGTCGTTTATGCTCTCGCGGATGGGCTTTCTGGTTCTCGAAGTCGCCGCCGTCCTCGCCTTCGCGTACTTCGTCTTTAACGTCCGTGTCCACGGCTCACTCGTCAGTCTGATGCTGATCGCGCTCGTCGGCTCGCTGACTTTCGCCGGCATCGGGCTGCTGGTCGCGGCGCGCACGCAGACGATTGAAGGCGTCTCGGGCCTGATGAATCTGGTGATGCTGCCCATGTGGCTGCTCTCGGGCTCGTTCTTTTCGGCCTCGCGCTTCCCCGAGTTCGCGCAGCCAGTCATCAGGGCGCTGCCGCTCACCGCACTCAATGATTCGTTACGCGCGGTGATGAACGACGGCGCATCAATCACGGCAAACCTGGCGGGGATCGGCGTGCTGGCGGCATGGGGGCTGCTTAGTTTCGTCGTCGCGCTGCGGATTTTCCGCTGGCAGTGAAAATCCGAACCGTCAGAAAATGCCGATCAATTGACCCTGGGTTATGCGAGCAGAACAAACCACGCCTCCGGTCGCAGACCGTTTCAGCCTGAAACCGCTCTTCATCTACGTGGCGCTGTTCTTTGCCGTGTGGTCGTTGCGCGCGACCGTACTCTACTCAATTGACCGCGGCATCCAGCCGGAACTGGCGAAGCGCCTTTACTCCGAGGCCGCCAAAATCCTCATCTGGACGGTTCCGGTTTTCATTTACCTCAGGGTGAGAGGGGAAAATTCGCTCGCCTTTCTCAAACTCAACACTCCCATCCGCCTGAACGCGCTCGTGGTGGCAATCCTCCTGAGCGCGGCTTATCTGGGCGGGATGTTACTGTTCGCGCATTTCGTGGAAGGCAAAAACCTCTCGGCGCTGACACGCGCGGGCGGCGCTGAAATCCTGCTGGCCCTGCTGAACGTTTCCGTTTCACCTGTTTCTGAAGAGATTCTGTTCCGCGGTTTCATCCTCACTACGCTCAGAGAGCGATTGCGTTTCGTGTCGGCCAACCTGATCACGTCGCTGCTGTTCACGATGATTCACTGGCCGTATCACCTGTGGGCCGGGATGCCCCTGCCGCGGCTCGCGATGATGTCTGTCAGTCTTTTTATCATCGGGTATCTCCTGGGTTATCTGGTGAAGCTGACGAACTCTCTGTGGCCGAGCGTGGGCGCGCATGTCGCCAACAATTTTCTGGTAAGCTTTCTTCGCCCCTGAAATGCCATGAAATTTATAAAAACAATTCTTATAGTGGCGCTTTACGGGGCGGCTGTCGGGGGCGTCAGCTGTCATCGCAATACTCCTTCGGTCAATTCACCTTCACTCAATGAGCGCGGGGCAGTGACAGAATTATCCTGTTTCCCCGGCCTCTCATTGAAAATGGACAGGGCTGCATCTACTCAATCTTCATTCTTTCCCGCAGGTAAGCTGGACTCCCGTCCACAGGCAGAACAGTTCGTCGTTGAATGGTACTCAGAACACCTGAAAGCAATGGCCGAGCCATCATTGCTCACCCTGTCCGGAGTACAGATAGAATGTTACCGCTTTCTCTGGTTACGATCATTTCATCATCCGGTCGCGGTGCGAATCTGGCGTGAAGGCAATGACAGATTTATCGTGGCCAAAGAACTCGATGGCGCCGGCGGCTATGAGCCCGGCAGGCTGGTTATCAATCAGGTTCATTCGATCATCTATGAGGCAGATGCCGGAGTCAAATTGAAAAAGTGACAGACTTCCCCTCTTTGCCCCAGGCGGCAGCTCAATCAGGTCATTGGCTGTTTGAGCAGGAGAAAGTCTGAAACATGGTCCAGTGTCTTTCGTTCCTCAG
>DASRDU010000040.1:0-21204 GCA_035652435.1 Blastocatellia bacterium | reverse complement strand
AATCATGATTACATCTCCTTACCGACCCGGCCTCGCTCCGAAAGTGTCGGACTCCGTCCAAATTTTCCTGACTTCGGCATTGGCGGCGAGTCGGACTGCAAGCAGCTCTTTCCGCTCGCGCAGCCAGACTTCGCGCACCTCCCTGGCTTTGCGCGAGTCGGTTTCCAGTCTCTTCCGATCTATGCTCGTCATCGTTCTCCTGTTTTCGTCGGGGGCGGGATGGCCGCCCCCTGAACTACTCTCGCCTGGAGTGGTAAAGACCAGGGCCATCTTTCAGGCAATCCCGATGCCCCGCCCCGTGGTTTTATTGATCAACTGCCTCATCGTTATTTCCAGCTCCTCGAAGTCAATCGGTTTGGTCAGATAAGCGAGTGCCCCGGCGGTCAATCCCCGCAGCTTATCGTCCTCATAAGCATCGCCGGAGATGAAGGCCACGGGGGCGTGTCCGGCCATCTCACAAATCCGCTCGCACAGCTCAAAGCCTGAGGCGTCCGGGAAACGGCTGTCGAGCAGGCAGAGGTCGAACTGTTCGCTGCTGGCCCGCTGAAAGCCGTCGGCGGCGGTATACGCCAGGGTCACTTCGTAGTGCGACATTTCGAGCCAGACTTTCATCATCTCAGCCGTATCGGTATGGTCTTCGACGCAGAGAATACGATCTCGTGGGGATTGCATTTCGACCTCCGGTTGAAAAACAGTTTGTGCGGCGCTCTTCAACGGTGAGGGTCTGATCAGGAAGGCACGGACTGAACGAACACAATTACCCGTCTTGTCCTTTTGGTCTCCTGAAGCTGCCGCCATTGGCTGTCACGACTGATGAATATTAGGACAGACCGGGATAAGGCGCTGTTCAATATTGGACAGGATTGAAAAAAAGTTTGCGTGGTCGCGCCGCCTGGTTTTAGCACGCGCTCCAGCCGCTTTCAGGACTGGCTCACGAAAGACGAGTACGAAATTTGATTGCCTGGGTTGTATCGAGAAAAAGCGAGTGCATCAGCCACAGGAGAAGCCTCCCAAAGATTACTGATGAACAAGAGGCGGGTCTGCCGGGGACGTTATTTTCTCATCCGGTGTCAGCCTCAACATCAGCTCAGACCGGGTGTTTTCAAGCAGGCTCGTCCGTCTCAGAAAAAAATCTGCCAGCATCAGGAGCTGTTCATCTCCGGTGCGCTTGAATAACTCCAGCACCCGGTCCGCCGACTTCAACGTCTTGTACAGGTCGTGCATTCCCCATTGTCCCGGCTGAGTCAGGATGAGTGCCTTGATGACATTGCAGAGCAGCCCCTTCGCTGGTTCCGTGTATTCATTCGACCCCTGTTGGCGGTTCGGGAGAAAGAGTAATAAAGCCAGCCGGCGGGCAGTTGAGGTATCCGCTCCGGCCTCCCTGATGAGTGACATTACCTCTGCGGCAATGACCTCAATCCCGCTCTCCATAGCAACTGAGCTTTTCAGGCTTCCCATATCGGGTAAAGAAAAATATAGGGCTGGCCCCTTCCCCAGAAGCCAGCCCCGAAGTAACGGGGCATTTCCGTTACTTTTTTATGGCAGTAACTTTATGTCACAACCTGACGCCGTTGTTCGCGGTGAGGACATATTCAGGAACGCGCAGACAGAGCGACTAAAATCATCCGTCTTAACAGGATGGTTCTCTGAAGCCGCCGCTTCTGCCGTAAACGCCTGATTTTTGAATCATAGGATGGACCGGGGTCGCCCGCTGTTCAATATTGAACAAGATTGATAAAAAGTTTTCGTGGTCGTGGCGACTGGTTTTGGCACCCGCTCCAGTCCCTTTCAGGACTGGCTCACGAAAGACGAGTACAAGAACCATCCGCGGGAAATCTGAGACGGCTGATTGTGTGCGCGTGAGAATGCGGTTGCTACCGACAACACTCTCCCCTCACCCATCCCCGTCCCCATCGAAGCAGACAGCAACCTGACCTTCCTCGGACAGCGACACTATGAAGATGGCGAAAATCTGCCCCGTCTGTGATTGCGCCATTCGGAGGTCACACCCACGTGGCCCGCTCGAAAGACTGCTCGTCAGCCTGACGCCGCTGCACCCCTGCAGGTGCAGCCAGTGTTACTGGCGCGGCCTCAGGCTCAGATCAATCCTGAACCGATCCCTGATACAGACGAAAAGGCAGTGACCGGCACGAAGCTCCGCGTGAGGCGAATTGATGCGGTGGAGAAGGGAGCCGGCGGTCAGCGGCGTCGGGGTGAGGACCATCAGAGCGGGTGGTGTCCCCGCCCACTGCCAGACTGACCGCGGCTCACCGGGCTGACACATCGCTCGGGGCTGATACGACATACCCCCTCAGGATTGAAACTGCCAATCCGCGTGATCCCGCTGATTATTCATCCCGATGCGAAACGACAATAGCAAACAGAAAAGGCGGAGCCGTTAAGCCCCGCCCCTCGGCAACGTCCTCAGCCATGAAACGGTTGCCGGTTGCCCACACGATACGATCAATCGGGGGAGTTTCAACCTCACCGACGGTGTGATCACGATCCGCAGAATGGCCTGTGCTGCCGGCTCCATTCCCAGCCGACGGAATCCGTCGCGTCCGGGCGGTCTCCATGACAAATTCCCGCAGAAAGGGAATGTCGAAACAGGCCGGTGGCCCATCCCATCATCCCCCACGCCGGGTATCCTGAACTTGATCCGATATTGACGCGCGCGCGCGACAGCCATAAGCCCAGCAATTTCAACAATAACCCGCCCCCTCCCCTGATTCCAATGGGCTGCCACCCGGTCAACATTGAATCGCCGCGACGGTATCACCATTGGTTTCAAGTGTTTAAGGGAGTGGCGGCTAAAGGTTCGGGGGGCATCCCGTGGGCACGTTGCCCCCGCGCATAAACACCTCATTTTCCGATGGATAGGGGGGGGACCCCGGGGGGTGACCAGAACAAAGCCCTACGCCAAACGATGATCGGATTGACCATCAACCGGGCGCACCTTTGTTCGTAAGTTCGTTAATTTCGTAATGTTCGTACCTGCTCAATTGTACGAAGAAAGGGGAGCAGCCGGGATCAACCGACCGCTCCCCGGAGTAGTGGGTTAATTGACGAAGCTGCCCTCGTCATCGGTTGAGAACCAGTTAGTGGGATTGGCGTAGACGACAGCCGGTTCGCCGGACTCATTGACCACGTACCACATCGTTCGTGGCTTCCCGCCCGTTTCCTCAATTATGCAATCGGCCAGCCCCTTGGCCTTGAGTTCGCCGAGCGCGGCATCAATTACAGCGGCACTCTTGTTGCCGTTGAAAACCCTCCTGCTGATGTCGTTCTCGGACAGTCCAGAAGACCAGGCATCCCACAGGGAGCCGAACAGCCTCTGTGCCTCCTTACTCAATGTGTTCACCGTCTGAGTAAGGGGATCATCAATGACCGGCGCCGTGGAATCCTTCGGGGAGTCCGGCAGGCCACTGTCGTCCTTGCAGAAGACGAACCTGATCGTCTCCTCGCAATACCGCCACACCGCAAGGGCAGCCTCAAGGTGCCGTAGTCGGACGACCGAGGAACCATCAAGAACGGCGTGGATAACCGCCACCCGCCGGATGTGTGCCGTCGCCCGCTCAAAAAGTGCGGCATTGTTGGCCGGAATGTCGGCCCTGACCTCGGTGAGCTGGTCGTAAACATTTTCCCACCTGTCCCTGACTTCACCATCATCGAAGTCAACCTTCACCGGGCCTGCCTGGGATTGTATTTCCGAATAAACCCCGGTGATCCTCGCAATCTCGGGTGACAGGTCAATGTCATCCAGATCGGCCCCAAAGGGGAGCTTCCTGGACATATCCGACCAGCACCAGAGGAACCGATTGCAAAACCCGTTGGAGATGTCTCCCCGTCGGAGATTGGCATTCAGTTCCTCACGGGTGATGTGCCCGATGAATGACAAATGCACATCGGTGGCGTTGAACGGGTCACCCTTGGACAGGGAGTTCACCGCGTCCTTATCCCACAGTTCCCGTACAACTGTCGTCAGGATGTTGCCCGTCCTGGCCGCAATTTTGAGGACTTTGGCGAACTCCGATTCGATGACCAGCCCTCGTTTGTCGGCGGTCTTATCATCCCGGAAGTGATTGCCGAGTCCCTCGCCACTGCTGATGAGGCTTTCTCCACTCTGGAACGGGTTGTGGAGCAGCCAGCCCTCCCGGTGCGCGATGGTGAAGAGGCGGCGCAGGTATTCCATTTCGCGGTTGACGGTGGTCAGGGTGCGAGATTTTTTTGTCCGCGTCGGAGTGGCCAGCCGCCGCCGCTTGAATTCCAGCAGGTCGCCGAAGGTAATCGAACGCAGCAGACGCCTGCCGAAATATTTTTGGATGATGCCGACGTAGCGTTTGACATTTCGCACATCGCGCAGCCCGGTCACTTTCCGGCCTTCTGCATATTCGGCTGGCTTCCCGAAATGCTTGAGGTAGTAGTCGCACAGGTGCGCAATCGTCATCCGGGCCGCATCAATTCCCCTGCCGCCCTCGTCATCAATCTGCCGGTTCAGTTTTTTGAGAATCTGCCCGGCGTCTGTCCTGTTCTTCGCCAGCCTGACGAGGTTGCGTTTCTTCCCCTGCGCATCGGTGAAGGTGATTCGGGCGTAGATTCTGCCGCCCCTTTCGTAAACGAAGCCGTTGCGTTGTCGCATCTTTTGCCGCCTTTCTGACGACACTTTCAGCGACACTTTCGATGTAAATTAGTGTTGATGGCGGCAGATGTGGTGCCGCTAAATCATTGAATCTAAAGGTGTGGTTTGCCGAGGGCGGGACTCGAACCCGCACGGCCTTTCGGCCAGAGGATTTTCTTACCACTACAGCTTTCGCTGCCTGCGCCTGACAGTTTGTGGTCCGGGCGATGCCTTCTCCATCATCACAGCTGATGTTCAGGAGGGAGCCGTCTCGTCTCTACACTTTGCCGACCAGTCCGTGATCCCACGTTTCAGATCTCAAATTTGAGATCCCCCGTCAGCCTTAGCTCGGCGTTGCCATCGGCGCCATCAGCGGATGACCCGTTAAGGTTTCGCCGACTTTGACTCCATCCACGTCGGAGTTTCCCGCCGACGCGCTCAAATTGCTCAAGTCCTCTGTGTCTGCCATTCCACCACCCCGGCAAAACGCTTCGCAGTTTATGTGCATGCCCTGAAACTTTCAAGCAGGCCGTGTGATTGCCAGTGGCGGCGGATGGTGTTAAGCTGCGCCCGTCGCAAATCATTCAGCAACAACAAAGCACGGCGGCGCCGGTTCGCCGCAACTGATCTGTTCATTAGCAGGTTGCAGTCTACAGCTGCCTGAATTGTTCGGGCTGACGGAAATACCCTCTCGCTCCCGGCAGCAGCGAAGGGACTCCCGTCCTGCTGAATCTGCGTTCACATTCGATCACTACAGACAATCATCAGGTCGTATCCTGGGGAGGCGATAAAGACAATGGCTTATGTTTACAAGGCAAAGACATTCAATCTGAGCGGGCTGGGCGGCATCTCCGACGGCACGCTGGCGATGCACTTCAAACTCTATGAAGGTTACGTCACCAACACCAACCTGCTCAACGAGAAACTCGCCACTCTGTCAAAAGGCGAGATCACAGCGAATGAGATGCCGGTTTATTCGGAGCTGACCCGCCGGCTCGGTTTTGAATACAACGGCATGGTGCTGCACGAGTATTACTTCGGCAATCTGAAGAGCGGCGGCAGCGGCGACCCTGACAAGGCGTCGGCTTTCTTCAAGGCCGCCGAAGCCGGCTTCGGCAGTTACGAAAACTGGAAGAAGAGTTTCGTCAACGTCGGCAAGATGCGCGGCGTCGGCTGGGCCGCCTGCTATCAGGACCCGGTCACTGGCGCGCTCTCGAATCACTGGATCAACCTGCACGAGACGGGCAACGTCGCCGGCTTCAACCCGATCCTGATTATGGACGTGTGGGAGCATGCCTTCATCCGCGATTACGCCCCGGCGGAGCGCCCGAAATACATCGAGGCGTTCTTCTCCAACATTGACTGGGCCGCCTGCGACGAGCGTCTGGCGAGAGGCGCCGCCGCCCGCCCGGTCGGAGCATAAAAAAGGCAAAAGTCAGAAGGCAAAAGGCAAAAGTGGAACAGGGAAGCAGGCCCGTCTGAAAATAATGGGGCGGCGGGTTTTTAACTTCTGCCCTTTGACCTCTGCCTTCTGACTTTCTTACTCAACCCCTGACCAGTAACGAATCGGAGGAAAGCAATGAAGCTGACTCAGCGTCTGCAACTGCTGTGCGCCGCGAGCGTCATGTTGTTGTCGGTCTCGCTCCTCGGCTGTGAAGCGAAGAAAGAAGAATCCACGCCGGCAGCCACCGGGACTGCGGCCACCGCGAGCGCGACGCCCGCGAAGCAGGAACTCAAAGTCGTCGAGCGCCCGCAGGGCGTCAAGGATCAGATGGCCGCGCGCGGCGAACAGGACAATGCCGCCCCGGTGCTGAAGATCGTCTCGCCCGCGAACAACTCGACCATCAACGGCTCGACCGTCAACGTCAAGCTGGCCCTCAGCGGCGACCTGAAGGGCTACCACCCGATGAAAGACCCGCAGACCGGGATGGGCAACCACATCCACGTGATTCTGGACAATCAGCCTTACGAAGCCCACTACAACCTCGAACAGGGCTTCGAACTCCGCAACGTGACGGAAGGCAAACACACGCTGCGCGTCTTCGCCTCACGGCCCTGGCACGAGAGCTACAAGAATAACGGCTCATTCCAGATGGCGACCTTCACGGTCAAGGGCGGCGGCGACGCGTCAAAGCCCACCACGACGGCCACAGGGCAGAAGATGGCTGACGCCAAAACCCCGCCGCCGGGCGCTTCGCCCCCACCGCCCAAAGAAGGCAAGGATGTGGCCCCGAGCAAGGGCGGCGATGTTGATCTGAAGAAACCGCTCCTCACTTACAGCCGCCCGAAAGGCGAGTACAAGGATCAGGCGGCCAACGCCATTATGATTGACTTCTGGCTGACGAGCGCGAAGCTCCAGGGCGATGGCGGCGAATACCGCGTGCGTTACTCGGTGGACGGCGGCGCGCCCCAGTACATTGACAAGTGGGAGCCGATCTGGCTGAGCGGCTGGGTGGCCGGCCCGCACAAAGTCAAACTCGAACTGGTGGACAAGTCCGGCAACGTCGTTGATAACGGCGGTTACAATTCGACGGAAAGAGAAATTACCGTGGTGAAGTAAAAGCGGTATAACCAGACCGATGCAGTAAGGGCGTTCGGGTTCATACCCCGGCGCCCTTTTAATTTGCGGATGCCTCTCGGTTGGGCACAGGGCCGGAGACGTGCGCTGCCGTTCACGTCCAACTGTCGAGCGGGTGACGCCCCAGGTTGGCGCGCGATCCCGCTTTTTGAATGGCCGGCTTCCTTCAGGGCGTAAATCTGGTATCGTTCTCCTCTGCGTCAGGTCAGAATTTGCAATTACGAGTTGAATTCACGTCCAATGATTTGCCCTGTCAGAGCCATCGTCTCTGTGTCAAAGCGAGTCCTGCTCGCCCTGCTCGTCGCGTTTATTACGTTCTCCTGCCGGATGCAGAAGAATGCTGGCATTACCGTTTCAGCCGCGCGCCCCGTCGGCGCCCCGGCGGAAATCAGCGCGCCGCCCGGCCTGCCGCCAGTGCCTCCTTCGACTGATAATCGGCCCACCGCTGCTTCAATCGCGCTCGGTCACAGACTGTTTTACGACGTGAAGCTTTCCGGCGACGAGACCCTCTCGTGCGCCAGTTGCCATCGCCCGGACCGCTACTTCGCCGACGGTCAGACGGTCGCGCAGGGCGTGGGCGGCCAGTTCGGGACGCGCAACACTCCCTCCGTACTCAATGCGGCTTACAGCATCGCGCAGTTCTGGGACGGGCGCGCGGCGAGCCTCGAAGCGCAGGTCGGCGGGCCGATTGCGCACCCGAAGGAGATGAATCAGCCGCACGACCTCTGCGTCGCCAGACTCAATGCCGACCCGTCGTACCGATACGAGTTCGCCGGAGTGTTCGGGCCGGGGTTGATTACGATGGACAAGATCGAGAAAGCCATCGCCTCCTTCGAGCGGACGTTGCTCAGCGGGAATTCGCCCTTCGACCGGTATCAGTATGGCGGCGACAGGGCTGCGCTCAGCGCCGCGGCCATTCGCGGGCTCGCCATCTTCACGGATAAGAATCGCGGCAATTGCTCGACCTGCCACATCATTGGCGAGAAGTTCGCTTTATTCACGGACGGCAGGTTCCACAACCTTGGCGCCGGTATGAACCCGGACGGCGAATTGACTGACCCGGGCCGCTACGCCTGGACGGGCGCGGAGGCGGATCGTGGCGCATTCCGCACGCCCAGCCTGCGCAACGTCGCGAAGACCGCGCCTTATATGCACGACGGCAGCCTGAAGACATTGAAGGATGTCGTGGACTTTTACGCGGGCGGGGGCAACTCGAACCCGCATCTGGACAGCGAGATCAAACCGCTCAGGCTCTCCGCGCAGGATCGCCTTGATCTGGTCTCGTTCCTTGAGTCATTGACGGGTGAAATCCCTGCCAATGCGGGGCCGCCTGTCAGGGATTAACCTGTGGCAACGATCATTCATCGCATGAAAATTCTGCTCCTTTGCGCCGGCCTTGCTGCGCTCGCCGCGTGTTCCGGCACGAAGCCGCCCGGCCCGGCCGGGACTGCACCCGGCACGCCGGTCTGGTTCAAAGTTGACCCGCAGACTGCGGGCGTGGTGACGGGCAGGGTGCTGTTCGCCGGGAAAAAGCCGGTGCGAAAGAAAGTGGACATGGATGAAGAACCCCAGTGCGCGAAGCTGCACGAGAGCGCGGTTTTCGACGACCTGATTGCGGCCGAGAGCGATGGCGCGCTCGCCAACGTCTTCGTCTATGTCAAACAGGGGCTCGAGGACAAGAAGTTCGAGCCGCCCGCCGACCCCGTGGTGATTGACCAGAAGGGCTGCTGGTTCGGCCCGCGCGTCATCGGCATCCAGGCAGGGCAGACCCTCAAGGTGACGAACTCCGACCCGCTGACGCACAACATCCACCCGCTCGCCCAGGTCAACCGCGATTGGAACCAGAGCCAGGCGCCCGGCGCCGAACCGCTCACGCGCCGCTTCACACAACCTGAAGTCATGATCCGCGTCAAGTGCAACATTCATTCCTGGATGCATGCATGGGTCGGCGTGGTCGCTCACCCTTACTTCGCCGTGACCGGGAAGGACGGCTCCTTCCAACTCCGTGACGTGCCGCCGGGCACTTATACCGTTGAGGCGTGGCAGGAGGAGTTGGGCAGGCTCGATCAGCAGGTCTCGCTCGCGCCTGCCGGAAAAGGCGAGATCGTTTTCAGATTCAAAGGGGAATGATTGCCATGAACAAGCCTGTGTGTCTGGTGGTCTGCTGGTTCGCCCTGTTTGCGGCAGGCTGCTCGCCGGGTTCATCATCAAAAGACACCGCCACAAAGCAACCCGCGCCCCTGCCGGAATGGAAATCGGGCTACCGCGTCTACGTCACGAACGAGTCGTCGGGCGACCTGAGCGTCATTGACGGCTCGACGCTCGAGGTGATCGCCACCGTCCCGCTCGGCAAGCGCCCGCGCGGCATTCACGCGAGCCCCGATGGGCGGACGATCTATGTCGCATTGAGCGGCTCGCCGCAGGCGCCGCCGGGCGTGGACGAGAGCGCGCTGCCGCCCCCCGACAAGGGCGCGGACGGGATCGGCGTCTTTGACGTCGAACAGAATAAGCTGGTGCGCATCATCGAGGGCGGCTCGGACCCTGAGAATTTCGACGTGAGCCGCGACGGGAACACGCTCTTCGTTTCCAACGAGGATATTTCCGGCGTCAGCTTCATCGAGGTGGGCACCGGGAAACTGATTCAGACAGTCAAGGTCGGCGGCGAACCCGAAGGGGTGAAGCTCGCCCCGAACGGCAAACTGGTTTACGTGACGTCAGAAGCCGAGGGGGCCCTTGGCGTTATTGATGTGGCCGCGCGCAAGCTCATCAACAGTATCAAAGTCGGACGCCGCCCGCGCAACATAGTTTTTCTCCCCGACGGCTCGCGCGGATATGTCAACGCCGAAAACGACGGAGCCGTAGTGCTGTTCGACGCCGTGAAGAACACGAAGCTTCAGGAGATCCCGCTCGGCACGCCGGGCGAGATCAAGCCGATGGGGCTCGCGCTTTCGCCCGACGCCGGGAAGCTCTACGTCAGTACCGGCCGCGGGCGCAGGGTCTTCGTGGTGGACACCTCGACGAATCATGCTGCCGCCTCGTTCGAGGTGGGGCAGCGCCCCTGGGGCATCGCGGTTTCGCCCGATGGGAAAACGCTCTTCACGGCAAACGGTCCCTCCAACGACGTCTCCGTAGTTGATCTGACGAGCCAGACGGTGACTAGGAAGATCAGGCTCACAGGCAGCCCCTGGGGTGTTCTGATCATCGGCCGGTAGAGTCCATTGCCCGCGCCTTCCGAAGCCTTCACAGCCGCACGAAACTCCGATCAAAGAAGTTCAGCCTGAACCTGACGGGCACGCCTGTCGGCGACCACGCAGGTCGGCCGCGGCCCGACACGATTTACAGATCATCCGATTTACAGATCATCTTATGATCTTGTCTTCTGAAGATTCCTGTTGTAGAATCCGCGCGTCATCCAAAGCCGGGCAGAGTGGGGAAGGGAAGTCCGTTATGAACAATAAAGCGCTGAAGCTGATTCAGCCCGTCTCGAAACGGGATCAGGTGGTCGCCTCGTTCAAGGAGGCGATTCTGAGCGGGGTCATCCAGCCCGGCGACCCGATCGTCGAGAGCCGGGTCGCCCAGCAGCTTGGCGCGGGCATCCCGCTCGTGCGTGAGGCGCTGATCGAGCTGGAACATCAGGGGTACGTGCAGAAAGTCCCTTACAAAGGCACGACCGTCACGAGACTGGGCCGGCATGACGTGGAGCAGATCTTCCGCCTGCGCGTCGAGCTGGAGGCTCTGGCCGTCGAGTGGGCGAAGGAGAGCGTGACGCCCGAGGACGTCGAATACCTGCGCTCCATCACCGGAAAAATGAAGAAAGCGGCGCAGGCGCTCGACCTCGATCAGTTTTACGAAAACGACCTGGCCTTTCATCGCAAACTCTGGGAGATGTCGGGCAACGAGTATCTGGTCGGGTGTCTGGAGCGCGTCGTCGTGCCGCTCTTTGCCTTCTTCGTCATGAAGAATCGCCGCGAGCGCAGGTCGTACCTCGAAAGCGCCGCCAAGCACGAAAAGATCGTTGAAGCGCTGCCGCTGCTGACCGGGCTGAAGTTGCGTGCGCTGATGAAAGAGTCACTCTCGGACTGGAAGTCCGAAATTCTTGACGAGTTGCTGCCGAGCGAACCTGAATAGGCAGCCAATGCACCATTTTTTCGCCACCTCCGCCGCCCCGCATCGCATTGACGGGCGACACGGGGGGAGTATTTTCCTTGTTCGTATCCCCCTTCCCGATGTCCCGCAGACGGGAAAACCCGGGCGGCTTTTCGACAAGACCGCCAAGTGACGGGACGTCTTTCTGACCAGCCTGGGATGATTCATCTGCGGCGCCTCCGGTGTGTCTCAGGGGGCGTCCGCCTGTTGTCTGCAACCAGTTCAACATAAGGAGAGGTTATGTCATCCACTGCAATCAGGACTCTCTGCCGTTTGTTGCCGGTTCCGCTCGCGCTGGTTTGCCTTTTCGCCATCGCCGCGGCACAGGGGCTGACCGGCCAGATCTCGGGCACGCTCAATGACTCCAACGGGGGCGCCGTGCCGAATGCCAAAGTCGAAGTCATCAATCAGGAGACGGCGCTGGTGCGCGCCGTGACCTCCGACAGCGAGGGGAACTTCGTCGTCACACAGCTTCTGCCCGGCACCTACGCGCTCGTCGTGTCAGCCGGCGGCTTCAAAAAGTTCGAGCAGAGAGGCATCGTGCTGACCGCGAACGAGCGCGTTGACGTACACAAGGTCGCGCTCGAAGTCGGCGACGTGAGCCAGACCGTGACCGTGACGGCCGAGCCGACTTACGTCAAGACGGAGAGCGCCGAGCGCGCCGGCCTGATTGACGAACAGCAGATTCGGGGCATCGCGCTCAAAGGACGCGATTACATGGGCCTCGTCCGCCTGCTGCCGGGCGTGGTGGACACGGCCAACCGCGAGGCGCCCGGCTGGAACAATCTGGTCGGCGTCAACATCAACGGCAGCCGCACCGGCACGCTCAACCTGACGCTCGACGGCGTGTCGAGCCTCGACACCGGATCGCAGCAGGGGCCTTACCTCGCCCCCGGGCTCGACGCCATCGGCGAAGTCAAGGTGCTGCTGACCAACTATCAGGCCGAGTACGGGCGCAGCTCGGGCGGCACGATCAACGTGGTCATCAAGAACGGCACGCGCGAATTCCACGGCGGCGGGTTCTACTTCAAACGCCACGAACAATTCAACGCCAACGAATTTTTCAATAACGCGCGCGGCGTCCCGAAACAGCGTTACCGGTTCAATTACTGGGGCGGCAACGTCGGCGGGCCGGTGATCATTCCTGGCACAGGCTTCAACCGGAACCGCGACAAGCTCTTCTTCTTCTGGTCGCAGGAGTATCTGCCCCGCAATTACCCGACGCGGCAGGGGACAATCACCTACCCGACCGCTCTCGAACGCGCGGGCGATTTCTCAAAGAGCTTTTCCGGCGTGAATGCCCAGGGCGTGCCGACTCCGTTCTTCATCCGCGACCCGCTCAAGACCGGGAATTGCAACGCCAGCGATCAGACGGCCTGCTTCCCGGGCAATATCATCCCGGCCAACCGCATTGACCCGAACGGGCAGAAGCTGCTCGGCATCTTCCCGCTGCCCAACACCACCAACGCGGCCTTCTCCTTCAATAACGTCTTTCAGAGTACGGTTGACCAGCCGCGCCGCGAAGAGATTCTGCGCATGGACTGGAACATCTCGCAGAAGACGACCTTCTACGCGCGCGGCATTCACAACAACGAGCAGTACAAGGGCGATTTCAATTTCGTGCTGGCGTCGAACGTCTACCCGCAATTCCCGATCAAGTATCAGATCAAGAGCGAGGGGCTCGTCAGCACTCTCATCCACACTTTCGATCCGACGCTCACCAACGAACTGACCTTCGGCGTCAACCGCGCACTGCAAACGGTCGAGCCGCTCAACCAGGCGGGCATTGACCGCAACGACCGCACGAAGCTCGGGCTGACCCTGCCGCAGTTCTACCCGGCGATCAACCCGCTCAATCTGATCCCGAACGCCACGTTCGGCGGCGTCAACAACGCGCCGCAGTTCAACATCGAGCAGCGCTTCCCGTTCTTCGGCACGAACAACATCTGGAACTATTCGGACAACGTCTCGAAGATCTGGGGCAGTCACAACCTGAAGGCCGGCTTTTATCTGGAATACACCACGCGCAACGCGGCGCGCGCGGCGGCCTTTAACGGCACGTTCAGCTTCGACAACAACACCAACAACCCGCTCAACACGGGCAACCCGTTCGCGAACGCGCTGATCGGCACCGTTAATTCCTACACCGAGGCGAATAAGAAGCTGGACGGGCACGCGCGCTACAAGAACATCGAGTGGTTCGTGCAGGACAACTGGAAGGCGACCAGGCGGCTGACATTCGATTACGGGGTGCGCTTCTATTACATCCAACCGACCCTGAGCGCGGGCGACAATCTGGCCTTCTTCGACCCGCAGCTCTATGACGCCTCGAAGCAGCCGCGCCTGATGGAGCCGTTCTGTCTGACCGCCAATCCGTGTTCGGGCAACAACCGTGTGGCGCGCAACCCGGTCACCGGGCAGACGCTGCCCTCAGTGAAGATCGGCACCTTCGCCACCGGCACGGGCACGCCGTTCCAGGGGATGAACGTGGTCAGTGAAAGTGTCCTCAATTCGCCCGGAATTGAAGTCGGCCCGCGCGTCGGCTTTGCATATGACGTTTTCGGCAATGGGAAGACTTCGGTGCGCGGCGGCGTGGGCGTCTTTTACGACCGCTTCAACGACGATCAGGTTCTGCAACTGGTCGAGCTGCCGCCGAACGTGATCACGGCGACGGCCAACTTCACGACGATCAAAGACCTCCTGGCAACGCCCCTGAGCGTCACGCCAGCGGGCGTCTTCGGCATTCAGCGGGACTATGATTCGCCGGCAGTCTATAACTTCAGCCTCGGCATCCAGCGCGACATCGGCTTCAACACGGTCGTTGACGTGGCCTACGTCGGCTCGCTCTCGCGCCACCTGCTGCAACGGCGCAGCATCAATTCGGTCGCCTACGGCCAGCGGTTCCTGGCCGCGAGTATTGACCCGACCGTCGCGGGCGGCGCGACGCCGCTGCCCGACAACTTCCTGCGCCCGTACAAGGGTTATGGCGACATCAACTACATCGAGTTCGCCTCGAACTCGAACTATCACTCGCTACAGGTGCAGGCGAACCGCCGCGTCACATCGAGTCTCGCGTTCGGTCTGAGCTACACGTGGTCGAAGGCCATGGATCTGGTGGACGGCAACGGCAACAACGTCAACCCGTTCATCAACCCGCGCATCCGCAACTACGGCAAGGCCGGGTTTGACCGGACGCATAATCTGACCGTCAACTACATCTACAAATTGCCCGGCCTGAGCAGGTACTGGGACAACGCTTTCGTGCGTCAGGCGTTTGACGGCTGGGAATTGTCAGGGATTACGTCGTTCATCAGCGGCGCCCCCCTCGGCATCGGCTACAGTACGGTGCAGGGCACCGATCTCGTGGGCGGGAGCGGTGGCGGCATTGACAGCCGCGTGGTGCTGACGGGCGACCCCAACCTGCCCAAAGGCGAGCGCACCTTCCTGCGTTATTTCGATACCTCGGTCGTGCGTCCGCCGACGAAGGCGGATTTCGGCATCGGCAACGCGCCGAAGGACCCGATCCGCGGCCCCGGCATCAACAACTGGGACATCTCCATCTTCAAGAACTTCAGGCTGGCGCGCGAAGGGCGCGTGGGCCTGCAATACCGGCTGGAGATGTATAATGCCTTCAACCATACGCAATTCAGCGGCGTGGACACGACGGCGCGCTTCGATCTGGCGACAGGCAATCAGGTCAACGCGCTCTTCGGCTCCTACAACGCGGCGCGCGATTCCCGGCGCATTGTGATGGGGTTGAAGCTCAACTTCTGATTACGTGGTTTGCAATCGGGTGCGGGGGCAGACCTCCGGCGTTCGGTCACGACGACGCTCAATCCGCCGTGACAGAAGTACAGGTTTGCCCCTACACTGTTACCCGCACCTCAGTAAGCACTGCTGAAAACGATCCACTCCACGAAGGCGACCGCCTCCGTGTTACCAAAAGGGAGTCCATCAGGTGGGATATCGAAGGTTTGTTAAAGTTGCCGGGCTCGTGCTGCTCGGAAGTCTGGCGGGCCGGAGTCCGGTCGGGCTGGCTCAGGGCGGCAAACTAGCGGACTGGCTGACTGACGGCGGGAACGTCGAGCGGACTGCCTGGCAGCAGAACGAAACGATTCTGACCACGGCCAATGTCAAAAACATGAAGCTGCTCTGGAAGACGAGGCTCGATAATCCGCCGCGGCAGATGCACAATCTGCTGCCGGTTCTGATCATTGGCCGGGTGAATACGAGCAGCGGGCCGAAACAGATGGTCATTGTCACGGGGGTTTCGGACAACATCTATGCGCTCGATGCCGAAACGGGAGCCCTGCTCTGGAAGCACCACTTCGAGACTTCGTGGACGCCGCCGGCCGGCGGAGGACGCGGCGCCGGGATCCTGTGTCCCGGCGGCATTACGGCAACGCCCGTCGTCGGGCCCGCGGGTGAGCCCGGCAAATACACTATCTACGCCGCCGCCTGGGATGGCACGCTGCGCCGGTTGAATGCTGCTGACGGCAGGGAAATCGCGCCGCCCGCGAAGTTCATGCCGCCGAACGGGAAGCCTTACGCGCTGAGTCTCGTCAACAACGTGATCTACACGCACACCGCCCAAGGGTGCGGCGGCAACCCGAACATGGTCTACACCTACGATCTGGCCACGGATAAGGTCGGCTCGTGGGGGCCGGCTGGCGGCGGCATGTGGGGGCGCACCGGCCCCGCGATCAGTTCAACCGGCGTGATGTACACAGGCACGGGCGACGGGCGCTGGGACCCTGAAAACGGCGTCTTCGGCAACGGCATCATCGGTGTGAAGCAGAACCCGCAGACGAAGGCCGTGGAACTGGTGGATTACTACGGCCCCACCAATGCCGAGTGGCTCTGGAAACGCGACCTGGACATGCAGGTCACTCCGGCGATCTTCAAATACAAGGGCAGGGAACTGATGGTGGATGCGGGCAAAGAGTGTGTACTCTATCTGATGGACACCGAGTCCATCGGCGGCGACGACCACCGCACGCCACTCCACCGCACGCCGCTCATCTGCAACGAAGAGGTCAACTTCGCCTCGGCGGGCATCTGGGGCTCGATGGCCAGCTGGGAAGATGCCGAAGGTGCGCGCTGGGTGCTGACGCCGTTCTGGGGGCCGAAGCATTCGAAATTCAAGGCGCCGATTGAATACGGCCCGGTCAAATACGGCGCAATCGCCGCCTTCAAAGTCGAAGAGAAGAACGGCAAATGGACGCTGGCTCCGGCCTGGGTCTCGCGCGACATGAACCGCGCCGAGCCGCCGGTCATCGCTAACGGCATCATCTTCGCGTACGGCAGCGGCGAGGATACCGATCAGGCCCGTTTCGACATCGGTCTCGCCTATAACCACGACGCGAAAAACCGCATCAGCAACTCGACCCGGGCCGTGCTCTACGCGCTCGACGCCCGGACCGGCAAAGAGCTGTGGTCGAGCGGCGACCAGATCGCCTCGTGGAGCCACTGGGGCGGGCTCTCCGTCGCCAACGGCCGCGTTTACATCAACACGTTCGACGGCATGCAGTACTGCTTTGGCATTGCGAACGCTTCTGAAAAGGCGTCTCGGTAGTGGCATGAACTCAGCACGACGTGTCAGTCGCCCGACCGTGAGGGAGGGCTTGATTTCACAGCCCTCCCTCACGGTCGGGCGACTGACACGTTTCAATGCCATTGCCTGGTAAGAGTCGGATAGCCGTCCATTGATAACTTCAATATCAGATCGGGAGGATTTCCCTCAATGAAAAGACTCGCAGCTGCGGTCATCATTGGTGTCGCAAGTACGTTTGCCTGGGCAGGCACGGCGAGCGCGCAGGGGCGCGACTGGATGACTGACAACGCTGACGCGCAGCGTTCAGCCTGGGTGAGATCGGATGCGAAGATTTCAAAGGACAGTATGCAGAAGCCCGGCTTCCAGTTTTTGTGGAAGATGAAGCTGAAGAACGAGCCCAGACAATTGAATTCGCTAATGCCGCCGGCGACGCTCGACCGGTTGATCGGGTACCGCGGTTTTCGCATGCTCGGGTTTGTGGCTGGCAGCTCCGACAACCTTTTCGTGATTGACACAGACCTGGGCCGCATGGAGTGGGAAAAACATCTGAACTCAGGCGCGCCTGCGGGGCCGGGCACACTCGCCTGTCCCGGCGGGATGACCACCGGGGTGGCGCGTCCGGCCCTGACGACAATTCCGCCGCTGGCCAGCGGCGGTGGAGGCGGTCGCCAGTCACCAGCCAAAAGTGCCGTCGGCGAACCCGGTCAGGGCGCGGTCACGCTGGCCAATGTCCGACCGAATCCCCCGGGAGGGGGAGGCAGCAACCCGATGCTCGTTCAGCCAACCCGCACGAATCCCGCGAACCCGCCGGGCGGCCAGTTGGGGGCCGGGCCATTTCTCATTTACGCGCTGGATGGTGACGGCAGGCTGCACGCGTTGCATCTGTCGAACGGCGCCGATTACGAGCCGCCGGTGAAATTCCTGCCGCCCAATGCGAACGCGAACGGCCTTGTGGTGCTTGATCAATTCGCCTATGTCGTCACCGAACAGGGTTGCGGCAATGTCGCGAATGGCGTCTGGGCGATTGACCTGATCTCGAAAGAGGTAAAGACGTGGAAAGGAAATGTTGCCGGTTCAGCCGGGATGGCTTTTGGCGGTGACGGTACGATCTATGCCGTCACGGGGAGCGGCGGCGATCACCCGAATTCACTGGTCGCGCTCGATCCCAAAACGCTCGCGGTGAAGGCGTCTTATTCGGCGGGCGAGCAGGAGTTCTCTTCTTCGCCCGTGGTTTTTGCTTACAAAGGCAGAACGCTCATTGCCGTCGCCACCAGAAATGGCAGCGTACATCTGTTCGACAGCGCGAACCTGAGCGCTCCGTTGTTCTCTTCACCCGCAGGGCCGAAGGACTTTGCCCCGGGCGCGCTGGCCAGCTGGCAGGACGCGGGCGGCACGCGCTGGATTCTCGCGCCGACCGTGGGCACGCAGGCTGCCCAGGCGGGCTTCAAGGCTGACAACGGCGTCATCACGAAGGGCGCGGTCGTCGCGTGGAAGGTCGTCGAGCAGAACGGCGCACCCACTCTGCAACCGGGCTGGGCCTCACGCGATCTGGTCGCGCCGCTGACGCCCACGATCATCAACGGCGTGGTCTTTGCCACTTCCAGCGGCGAGTTCCGCACGAGCGACAGCAAGGTGAGTGCGGCGCAACGTGCGGCGCGCTCATCGCGCGCGGTCATTTATGCGCTCGACGGCACGACCGGCAAAGAGTTGTGGTCGAGCGGCACGACGATCACATCGTTTGCGCGCGGCGGCGCGCTCGCGGGCGGCATGGGCCAGATCTATCTGACGACCTATGACGGCACGATCTACGCGTTCGGCTTCCCGATGGAGCATTGATTCAATGAGAGCAGTTGTGATGTTTTCACGCGGTAATTCTTCTCACAATCTGACGCGGCGCCTGTGGCGCCTGGCTTTGCTCGGCGCGGCCCTCGCGCTCTTCGCCGGTAATGCGTGGGTGATACCCTCATCAGGTCAGGAACCGCCGATGCCGGACGGGCCGGGGAAAGAGGAGGCCCGGAAACTCTGCTCCGGGTGCCACGAACTGGCGAAGTCATTCTCAGTGCGCCAGGATCGCGCGGGGTGGCAACAGACCCTGGAGAAGATGGTCTCCTACGGCATGAAAGCCTCTGAGAAAGATATCAGCGCCGTACTCGAATACGTGGTCAGGAACTATCCGGCCGCTGAAGTCCCGAAGATCAACGTGAACAAAGCGGCGGCGATTGATCTGGAAAGCGGGTTGTCACTCAAACGCTCGCAGGCCGCCGCCATCATCGAGTACCGCGAGAAGCACGGCAAGTTCAAAACGATCGAGGAGCTGAAAAAAGTCCCCGGCGTTGACATCGCCAAAATCGAGGCGAAGAAGGATCGCCTGATATTTGAATGAAAAACCGGTTTATCAAAATCCTGCTGGGACTGTCGGCCCTGGTGGCTCTCGGGTGCCTCGTCGCCGCCCGTTCGCCGCAGGATTGCGCCTCTGTCACGGCGGCGCTCGAACAGCGGCTCGAAGCGCAGCGACACCTGCTCGTGGACTGGGCCGGGCTGACTCGTTACGGCAGCGAGAATACCGAACTCCCGCGCCCCGCGCCCTCGGAAGACCGCGTCGTCTTCCTGGGCGACGAGATCACGGAGAACTGGGGCCGCGGCGGCGCGAAGTTTTTCCCGGGCAGGCCGTGGCTCAATCGCGGCATCGCGGGGCAGACCACGCCGCAGCTGCTCGTGCGCTTCCGCCAGGATGTGATCGCGCTCAAGCCGAAAGTGGTCGTAATTCTGGCGGGCTCGAACGACGTCGCCAGCCTGACGGCCCCGATCACCCAGGCGATGACGGCTGAAAACATTATGTCCATCGTCGAACTGGCCCGGGCGAACAACATCCGCGTCGTACTGGCCTCGCTGACGCCGATCAACGATCACCACACCCGGCAGTCGCTCGTGCGCCCTTTCGGCAAGATCATCGGCCTCAACAACTGGCTGAAAGAGTATGCGGCCCAAAGCGGCTCGGTCTGGCTTGACTACTACTCCGCGATGGCCGAAGGGCGCAATCTGAAGAAAGAACTAACCGACGACGGGCTGCTTCCGAATGATGCTGGCTATGCTGTGATGGCACCGCTCGCCGAAGCGGCAATCGCCCAGGCACTGGGTAAGAGGTGATTTCAGGAAAAAAAGCTTCATCCACGGAGCCACACGAAGAGACCTTCTTCCTTCGTGATTCTTCGTGTGGCTCCGTGGATGAATTTCCGGGGAACAAATCAATGAGCACTGAAAACAACTACCAATATCCGAAACTGCATAACGCGACGTGGCCGGGTCTGGTCGGCAAAGGCGGGCCGGACGCCGAACCCGTCATCGAATTTGAGACGATGCTCGACCTGACCGCCGCCGCGGAAGTGGACGGCCAGAAGTTCGACGGCGTGGACATTTTCCTCTCGCTGCCGCACACCGACATTGATTCCTCCGACGACGATCTGAAAAAACTTGCCGACGAGGTCGCCTCGCGCGGCCTGGTCATCGGCTCGCTCGTCGCGCCAGTCTGGGGCCCAACCGGCGGGGGCTCCGCGATGGGTTCCGAAGAAGAGCGCAAAGCCTTCCTGACCCAGGTGCGCAAATCCTGCGAGATCGGCCGCAAGCTCCGTGACATCGGCATTCGCTCTTACGGCATTGTGCGCATTGATTCGTCGTGCAGCCCGGCGGACTGGGCCGAAGACCCGGCGGGCAACACCCGGAAGATTGCCGACACCTTCCGCGAGGCATGCAACATTGCTGAAGGCTGCGGCGAGCGCTTGGCCGCCGAGGGGGAAATCTGCTGGGGCGGCATGCACAGCTGGCGGCACATGGCCGAGCTGCTGGAAATGGTTGACCGTCCGCAGACACTCGGCATGCAGGCGGACATGGCGCACACGCTGCTCTTCACACTGGGTTACAACGCGCCGGAAGACAGCCTGCTGCCGGAAGGCTACGACTGGTCGAACAAGGAAGTGCTGTATGACGCGCTGGGCAGAATGACGAGCCGCCTGCGCCCGTGGGTGAAGGATTTCCACGTCGCCCAGAACGACGCGACGGTGAAAGGGTCGGGCTCGCACGACAAGACCGGAAGGCACTGTCTGCCGAATGACCCGAACGGCAAGCTGGACATCGTGCGCGCCGCCGGGCTGTGGCTGCGCGACGAGAGCGGCGCGCCGACCCGCAGCACACAGCACATCAACTGGGATGGCTGCATGTTCCCGAATGAGACGATGCTCGATCCGCAAACGTGGCGCAATATTCTTTCCACGATGATCGCGGTGCGGAACGCGCACGGCTGGAATCAGGCGC
>DASRDU010000039.1:0-88603 GCA_035652435.1 Blastocatellia bacterium | reverse complement strand
GTTGGCTACCGCGGTGGTCACTTGTGCAATGTTGCGGACCTGCGTGGTGAGGTTGCTGGCCAGGGAGTTCACGCTGTCCGTCAAATCTTTCCACACGCCTCCGAGGCCGCGAACGTCCACCTGACCGCCCAGCTTGCCTTCGGTGCCGACCTCGCGCGCCACGCGCGTCACCTCGCCGGCGAAGGCGTTGAGCTGGTCGACCATGGTGTTGATGGTGTTCTTCAGCTCCAGGATTTCGCCGCGGACATCCACGGTGATCTTCTTTGACAAGTCTCCGCGAGCAACAGCCGTGGTCACGTCGGCGATATTGCGCACCTGCGCCGTCAAATTGCTCGCCATCGAGTTGACGCTGTCGGTCAGATCCTTCCACGTGCCCGCCACGCCTTTGACTTTCGCCTCGCCGCCGAGTTTGCCTTCGGTACCGACCTCGCGCGCCACGCGCGTCACTTCCGACGCGAAGGAGCCGAGCTGGCCGACCATCGCGTTGACCAGTTTGACCGAACGGAGGAATTCGCCCTTCAGCGGTCGCCCGTCAACGTCGAGCGACATCGTCTGCGAGAGGTCGCCATTGGCGACCGCGCCGATGACGCGCGCCATCTCGGTGGTGGGCCGGGCCATGTCATCAATCAGCGTGTTGACCGATTCGACCAGACTGGCCCACGACCCGTCGGCAGTGGGCAGCGCGGCTCGCTGCGTGATCCGGCCCTCCTTGCCGACGACGCGGCTGACGCGCTCGAGTTCCCGGGCGAGCCGGTCATTCATCTCGATCACCTCATTGAGCGTGTCGGCGATCTTGCCCGCGACGCCCGTCCACTCGTCCGGCAGGCGCACCGAAAAATCGCCTTTCTTCAAGGCCGTCAGGGTTTTTAATAACTGTCTGGTGTCAAGAGCAGGGGTTGGTGCAGTCAATTGTTGGGTTGGCATAATTCCTCGGGATAGGGGATGGCTCCCTGCCGTGGCGGCAAAGAACCTTCTTCTGGTGTTGATTGCCCGTCTGTTGCGCCCGCCTCATCGGGCGGCACAACGTCGGAGGCGTGAGCGGCCATCACTCTGAAAAACCTGTTCACCGCAATCTCCGGCGCGACACTCAGCAATGTGACCTCAATTCCCTTCAGCAAACCTTCATTGCGGCGCCCCGGGCCGACCAGTCGGGTTGAATACTTCGTCAGATGAAATTCCGGGCGGGGTTCTGATGAAGCAGGTAACGCGATCTTCGGGTCGGGCGACGTGAGGGGCAGGCGGCAGCCGGATTTGAGAGAACACAATGACCATTCCATGATCGTCAAACTTCCTGTCGCTTTCGTATCCACCTGAGAGCAGGAATCGGATGGACTTCAGTCTCAATTTCTGAACCATCGAATTCCCCAGACAAAATAACAGGGCAGGAATCCTTAATGCGATGAACCAGGCATCGGTGATCTGGGGCAATTGCTGTTCCGGTTTCAACGGGGATAGTAATTCGGTTGTCCGGGCAGGCTTTGATCCTCAATTAACGATTCTCACCTGTCCAATTTGAACTCGTCCTGAAATTGTAGTGTGTTACAGGCTCGTAAATTGCAAATCAGTTTTTCCTGGGGCTGAGTTAAGACAGTAAAACGGCAGTAGATCTGTAGGATCGCAAGACATTCGTGTGTATTGGCGCAGGACGGGACTGTACTGTTTTATTTCCCTGCGGAGGGTCGGATGCGCAGACTGTGTGACAGTAGCCCGACCGTCAGTGAGGGCTTGCGGCATCAATACCAAGCCCTCACTGACGGTCGGGCTACTGTCACTGGCAATCTTCTAAGCCTTATTTCCTGTCCGCTTCCCGATGCAATAAAGAAACTTTGACGTGCGAATGAAAATCTGGCCGTCCGAGATTGCCGGCGAACTGAGGCAGTAATCGCCCAGATCATTTTCGGCGAGGATTTCAAACGCCGGCCCGGCCTTCACGACGGTCGTCACGCCGTCCTCGTTGCTCACATAAATCTTCCCGTCAGCCAGCACCGGAGACGAACTGTAGGTGCCGGCTCTGAGGCGCTTGGGGCCCCAGATCTCCTTGCCGGTCTTGGCATCCAGACACCACATCACGCCGTTGTCGGTGACGCTGTAAAAATACTTCCCGTCAATCACTGGCGTCGGCACGTCGGGCCCATTCTGGAAAGTCCAGAGGCGGTGCGTTTCGGTAATGTCGCCGCGCCCGCCGGCCCGGAAAGCCGTCAGCGGTTTGACTCGCGTCGGCGCATAGATTACCCCATCGGCGACGACCGGTGAAGCGATGACGCGGTAAAAAGGATTGTTTTCCGGATTAAGACCGTTGCCTCGCCACAACTCTTTGCCGGTCGCCAGATCGTGCCCGGTCACGCAGTCCCCGCCAAGGATGACCAGTTCGACGTTCCGGCCGTCCCGCAGGAGCGTCGGCGTCGCGTATGAATCGGGTGACTCGCGCTGCGCACTGGTCGGGCGCTCGACGCGCCAGAGCGTTTTGCCGGTCTTCTTGTCAATCCGCAGCAGGTAGGACGGGTCATCAGTCTTCATCCCGTGCAGCACCTGGACGTAGAGCGAATCTTCGTAAAGCAGCGGCGAAGAGGCGTAGCCCCAGTTCAGGCCGAACCGGCCGTAATCCTTCTGGATGTCGCGCGCCCACAATTCATTGCCGCTGAAATCGAAGCCCTTGAGGATGCCGGTCCCCGTCATCACCCAGACCGCTTTGCCGTCGGTCACCGGCGAAGGCGAAGACATATTCTGCTTCCGCATTTTGACGTTGCCGCCGCCGAGGTGCTTCTTCCAGGCGACAGTCCCCTGATTGCGGTTGATGCACCAGAGCGAAAGCTCATCGCCGTCGGCGACGTTGAGGAAGATGCAGTCATTCCAGATGATCGGCGTCGCCCCGCTCCAGGCCGGCGTCGCCAGCTTCCACGTGATGTTTTCATCGGTCGTCCATTTGACCGGCAGGTTCTTTTCAGAGCTGATGCCGTTGAGCGCGGGGCCGCGCCACTGCGGCCAGTTATCAGCGAGCGCCAGGGCCACGAGAACCGGGGTGATGACAAATGCCAGCAGCGGCTTGAAGCTCATCGCTTTCCTCCACGTGTGTTCGTTTCTGAGAACAGCATTGCGGGATGGCTCTATGGTAGGGTATTTTCCCAAAAAGAAGAAGTCCGGGGAGCAAATGATATGAGCATCACTACACAAATAATGACGGAAGAAGACCTGCTGAAAATGCCGGATGACGGTCACCGGTATGAACTGGTCGAGGGAGAGTTAAGACAGATGCCACCAACCGGATTTGAGCATGGCAGTGTCACTATGAATCTGTCGGTTCCACTGGCAACTCATGTTCGTATTCACAACCTTGGCAGGATTCTCGCGGCAGAAACCGGGTTCGTTATCGCCCGGACTAAGGATAATCGCCCGACGGTGCGCGCGGCGGACATTGCCTTCGTCGCCGGCAATCGGATCCCGGCTGATGCGGATACCAGCAAATATCTGGAACTGGCCCCTGACCTGATTGTGGAAACGCTTTCGCCTTCGGACACGGCCGTCGAAGTCGAAGAGAAAATCTTCGCATGGCTGAACGCCGGCGTCCGGGTGGCAATCACGGTCAACCCGGCGTCGAGGTCGGTCACGGTCTATCGCTCTCTGACGGAAATCACCAGACTGACCGAACAGGATGAACTCGACCTTGATAATGTCATTACCGGTTTCCGTTGCCGCGTGTCTGAGATTTTTGACTGAGCCTGTCTGACTCAGCGCGAGCGCTCTCACCTTCCGACCACATAGAGTTTCGCCCCACCGTCACGGGCGATTAATGACAATGCAGGAAGCTTTTCTTGTCACCGGCCTTCCGGCCAGGATATATTCGCGGCCTCAGTTGGCCAGTTCTCAGCGAGTAACCCCTTAGTTAACCCGCCGCCAGGCCAATGCCACAGGAGTCAACCGCCATGCTCTCTTATCTCCCTCGAGTACTACTTCTGCTTGCCGCCCTGACCGTCACCGCCTGGGCACAGGAGGAGGCCCGCCAGGACGATTACCTGGTCATCAACACGCAGCAATCCGGCACGCTCGAAAAGGAATTGAATCAGCAGGCGGCGGCGGGCTGGCGTCTGCTGCTTTTACCCAAGGCGTACGAATCCTCGACGATGGGGGCGCTGCTCGGCAAAACGGGCGACGGGAAGAAATATGAATACAAGGTGCTGGCGACCACCCGCATCGGCACGCTCGAAAAGGAATTCACCGATGCCGTCAAACAGGGCTTTGATTACCGCGGCCTGATCACGACCGAGCGGATTCTGGTCGGCAGCGAATCCCTGATCGTGCTGGAACGCGAAAAGGGGCAGACCGTCGCCACACAGGAATACGTCTTTCTGAATACCAAAAAGGAATCCACGCTGGAAAAAGAGATGGAGACGGCCGTCTCGCAGGGCTACGCGCCGGTCGGGTTCTCACGCACGCAGGATAATTCCGTCAAACAAAAAATGTTCGGCATTATGGCCGGCTCGCCGCTGGAACTGACGCTGATTCTGGCGCGCAACCGCGAAAAGCCGGCGGGCGAAATGGGGGAGCGCGAATTCAAAATCCTGACGACCTTCAAACGCGGCACCCTCGAAAAGGAGATGAATGAGACGGCGAAGGAAGGCTACCGGTTTTATTACGCCGCCCCGGGCAGCATCGCCATCATGGCGCGCGACCCCAGGGTTAAGACTGCACAGTACGAATACAAGATTCTGGGGACGAATCGGATCGGGACGATGGAAAAAGAGATGAACGATCTGGGCGCGAAGGGCTTCGCCTACCGCGCGACCAGCACCGGCGGGGGCGGGCTCGCGACGATTTTTGAGAAGCGAATCGGGCCGGACGTGGCCCCCTCCAGATACGAGACCAGACTGATCACCAAAGCCACCGACTCATCCACCAACAAGAGTATCCAGGAGCTGAAGAAATCCGGCTTCGTGCTGATTGATCTGACGAACCTCACCTCGTTCCTGCTGGTCCTGCAGAGAGAGGCCGAAAAGTAAGGCTGTCGCTATGAAGATTCTCGCTTTCGGGTCTGCCCGCGGGTGGCCGTGGCTCGTGCTGCTGTTGCTCGCGCCCTGCTCTGCCGCGCCGGCGCGGGCGCAAACTCCCGTCTGGGCCAGGGAGCAGGCGAAGCGCCCTCAGGTCAGGCAGCCCGCGCCGCGCAGAGAAAACCCCGGAGAACCCCGGAGCCTCGTGCTGCCGGACGGAATGCCGGTCAAGCTGAAGCTCAGGCGCGACCTCTCTTCGGCCACCGAACGGGTCGGGGCGACGGTTGATTTTGAAGTGCTGGAACCAGTCGTGATGGATGAAAAGATCGTGATTCAGCAGGGCGCGATCGCGCTGGGCACGGTGATAGAGGCCGAGCCCAAACGAAGAATGGGTCGAACCGGCAAGCTCTCGGTGCGGATAGATTCCGTCTTCCTGGCCGACGGACAGCGCGTTCCGCTGCGCGCGGTCAATGCGGGCGCGGACGGCAGCCGCGTCGGCACCGTGACCACTGCGGCCACAGCCGTCGGCATAGTTTTCTTCCCGGCCGCGCCGCTCTTCCTGCTGATGAAAGGCAAAGACATCACGATCCCCGCCGGGACTTTCGCCACGGCTTACGTGAGCGGCGAGACCAGACTCGACCCGGAGAAATTCACCATCCCGGCGGAAAAGGCCGTCGCCACCGTCAATTTCAAAATGGAAAAGGCCGCAGGCGAAGGCGCCGAAATCTGGATCGAAGAGAAGTTCGCAGGCAATCTTCCGGCGACCATCAAACTGCCTGAAGGCGAATACCAGGTGGTGGTGCAAAAGAGCGGCTACCAGAAATGGAAACGGTCCATCGTCGTGACGGCCGGCAGCCTCGTGAATATAACGATCAGCCTGGAGAAGCTTCCCTAACGCAAACTCAGGAGACCTGGGGTGAGAGTGGCATTCACCGGCGAGGCGCGGAGTTCTCAGAGAAAACGCAGAGAAAGACGGCCACCTCTGCGCTGTCTCAGCGTTCTGCGGCTCCTCGGCGGTGAAGAAGGCCCTCACCATACGGCATTCGGTTTTGTGCCAGCCTTCTGATTCAACTCAGATCGAAGGCCATCATCATCTTCCGATCCCGCACATAAAGTTTCGTCCCGGCGAGCGTCGGCGCAGTCCACGCCTTACTGGTCAGCACGCTCGCCTTTGAAATCACCTTCATCCCCTGCGGCGAGAGGGTCGCGAGCGCGAGGTTGCCGTCTTCATCCAGCAGAATCAGTTTCCCGTCGGCGTAGACGAAAGTTGATTTCGGGAAGCTGCGATCCTGCCACACGACGTTGCCGGTTCTGACGTCCACCGCCGTCAGTGGCGCCGGCCCGAAATCGCCGCTTGAACCGATGGCCAGATCGCCGAGACGGATGATCGTTCCGTGATGCACGCGCATGCGACGACCGGCCCACAGCTCCTTGACCGTGGTTTTGCCGCCCGCCTGACTGAGCTGCAGCACGCGGCTGCCGCCGCTGTACGCCGATGAACAGAAGAGCAGGTTGTCAGGGCCCCAGACCGGGATGGTGATGTTCAGACCCCAGTCGCACTTGTGCGGGTGGCTCCAGAGCAGCTCGCCATTCGTCGGATTCATCCCGACGACGTGATCGCCAAGGAAGGTGAGCAGCTGCTCCTGCCCGTCAACATTGATGATGGTCGGCGATGAGGGCGAGAGTTCAAAATCCTGTTTCTTCCAGACGACCGCGCCGGTCTTCTGATCGAACGCCATGAGCGCCTGACCGGGCCCGCCGACCGTCAGGATGACGGTGTTTTTGTAAGCCAGCGGGCTGCACGAATAGCCGCGATCCTGCAGGCTCCCGTTGAATTCCTTCCAGAGGTCATGCGACCAGAGGACCTTGCCGGTCTGCTTGTCGAGCGCATGCAGCTTCGCGTCGACGCCGACGGTGTAGAGCAGGTTGCCGACGAGGAGCGGCGTCGCGTGCGGCCCTTCGCCGTATTCCAGATCGAGTCCCTGGCGCGAAGCCGCGTAGCTGTGTTCCCAGACCGTCTTGCCCGTCGCCGCATCGAGCGCGATGACGAACTCCTGATCGCCCCGGCTGTACATCGTGTAGAGCCGGCCCTGATCGACGATGACCTGCGAATGCCCGGCGCCAAGATCGCGACTCCACAACCGCTTCGGGCCGCCGGCGGGCCACGATGCCGCGAGGCCCTTCGCGTCCGGCATAAAGTTGCGGTTCGGCCCGCCCAGTTGCGGCCATTCGGGGGCGGATGAACCGGCGCCGACCGGCTTCGTGGCGGCCGGCGTCCCACCCGCCGACTTCGCGCGCGGCGTCTGAATAGCCTCCGTTACAATTACAATTGAAGTGATCAGTATGATGGGAAGTAACCAGCCGGCAGACGGCCGGCGGCTCGTGCGCAATTGCAGCCTCATAGAAACTCCTCCGGTTGTAAACAAACGGGTCCCTGATCAGCCGATGGGTCAATTGAAAAGTGTGGACTTCAGTCAGAACGTCAGCGAGGGGGGAGAAGTTCGGCGAAAGAAATTCTGACGGATCATCCCTTCAGGAGCGAGGCGTGCGCCGAGACCGCCTTCCAGCCTTCTTTCTGCCTGACGTACACGTCAGTGTATCGGTAATGCGCCGCGAAACTCCGGCCCTTGTATTTTCCCTTCTGCCTGAAATGGCCGGTCAGGATGGCCGTGTCGCCGTAAACACGAACGACCACGTCTTCGGTTTCAAAAGGCTCGATGGCGAGGTCGGGGGACTCAATCGCCGCAATGATGTCGGCTTTACGGTTGATGCCCCCGGCCTCATCAATAAAGACGAAATCATCGCTGAGGATGCGTTTGAGTGCAGCCAGATCCTTCTGCACGATGGCATCGTCCCATTCGCGCTCAAGCTGCTTCAGTTCCCGCTCGACGCGCGACGAGCCATCCGACTTCGCGTCTTTCTTCTGCGCAGAAACCTGCCCGATCACAAGGGAACCCGTCACCAGCAGAATAACCAGTCGTCCCATGGGCACTCCTGTTTGTTGTCCCGGCATTACTCGGTCACGAGCATTGCCAGTGTGGTGGCATCCTTGATCAGCACCCGATTGCCCACGACTGCCGGGTGCGCCCAGGTCGCGCTGTCAGCGACTTTGTAACGTCTGATCGGTTCAACGCCCTTTGAAGTGAGTCTTGAAACGATCAGTTGCGCGTCATTGGTCAGCCAGAACATGACATCGCCCGCGATCACCAGCGCCGCGTTCTCGCCCTGTCTCCCGTCGCCGGCCCAGAGCGTCTTTCCCGTCGCGGCGTCGAGGCTGAAGAACTGCCCCTTCTTCTTGTGCGACATTCCGAGCAGTTGGTTGCCGCCGAGGATCGGCGAACTCATATAGAGCGAGACTTCATCGTTCTTCCAGACCTGTTCGGTACCCCACTGTCCGTTGCGGTAAACGGGCCTGACGGCGAAGACGCCTTTGTCTATGCCGGAAAAGATCAGCAGGTCTTTATAAGCGACCGGGGTGACGATGTTCTGGACGTAGGCGGTGTCGAACGGGATTTTCCAGAGCAGGCCGCCGTTGTCGGCCCAGATGCCGACGATGTTCTGCTGCGACTGGGTGATGATCTGTCGCGTGCCTTTGATGTCAACGATGATCGGCGAGGCGTAACCGGGGCCGTCGCCGTTCCACTGCCACTTCACCGCGCCGCTCTCAGCATCGAAGGCCATCAGTGCGCCCGAATCGTGCCCGCCGACGTGGGCGATCAGGAGCCCTTTATCAACAATGGGCGACATCGCCGTGCCGAAATACGGAGAGGTGGTTTTGAATTGAGTGCCGAATTCCTTGCGCCAGCGCAGCTTGCCCGCAGCCGTGTCGTAACACGACAGCACGCCCGTGATCCCGAGCGTATACAGTTTGCCGTTGCTGATGACGGGCGTTGACTTGGGGCCTTTGCCGTGGCCCGTCGCCGCCGGGTTCATCGTGTAAGCCACCGGGTAGCTGTCAGTCCAGAGCAGCTTGCCGGTATTCAGATCGAAGGCCGAAACGACTTCCTTATCGCCCTGTCGCGAATGCTGAAAGACCCTGCCTCCGGCCACGACGGGCGAAGAGTGACCTTCGCCGACGGTCACTTTCCATTTCGCCTTCAACTGCTCGGGCCATGCTTTCGGCGCCCTGAAGCCCGTGACCGCGCCGTCGCGAGCGGGCCCGCGCCATTGCGGCCAGTCCTGCGCCAGCGCCGCCTGGCAGATGACGGTGACGAAAAGACTACAAAACGAAGCGGTCTTGCAGACTGTGCGAAGAGACATGGTTTGACGGGCCTCCCTCGAATCAAAATCAATTCCTGATTGACCGGTTGACGGTTTGCTGAATGTCCGGACGGCTGCGAGAGCGCCGGAATCTTATCCGATAACCAGCGTCTGAATCCACCGCCCCCGCGACCTGACGATTTACCTTCTGCCAGTCAGATACGTCGGGCGAGGCGCGAGGTTCTGACCCGATTGAAAAGAAGCGTGGGGTGAAGGCGATTCCAGGCGGTCGCAATACGTCCCTCAAATTCCAGCTTTCTGAAGCAAATCCAACAACCTGAATTCAACTTCTCACCGGGTGACCTGACCGGGTGAATTTTTCAGGGTGGCTGGAAGAGGTTCTTCGTTCAGGTATTGATACCCCCGGATGGGTTCAATACTATTCAGACACTTCCTTTGATTTGTAGATACTTTAATGATAATCGCTGTTGCCGGGCGAACTCACCATCCTCGTGAGTTCATTGATTAAAGACTGATGGTCATCCAGCCATCGGATATCTGCTTATCATGGCAATTCTGATCAGACAACAGGTCCCCATTCTCGCGCGGAAAAACCTTTTCGCGGATTAGCACACTTTCAATCCGACCGCTATTAGTTGTAGTGCCTTCACCACAGCATCTGGCATCCTGCCAAATGTGTAGTTGTACCTGTTAATGACGCGGACCTCTCAGGCGATGGAAGGTGACTCATGAAAGAGTCTCTCCTGCATCCGGCTGTCAGTTTTTCCCCGGCCCTTACTGCCCCCCCTGTTGCTATCGGTTCGCCAAAGGCTTCAGCTCGTCGCGGGTCTCGTTCCGCGCGCCTCGCATCAACGCGCTGAACACTTTTGTTCTGCGGCCTGCCTTCAAGGCCAACTGGGTCTACGAGCTGCCCTTCGGGCGCGGCAAGACGCTGTTCGGCAACGCGGGCGGCCTGCTTGACCGCATCATCGGCGGCTGGGAGTTTGACGGCACGGCCCGCGTGCAGAGCGGACAGCTCTTCAACTTCGGCAGCGTCAACCCGGTCGGCATGACGATGAAGGATTTGCAGGAGGCCTACAAGCTTCGCTTCGACGACGAGAAGAAGATCGTCTACATGCTGCCGCAGGACATCATTGACAACACGATCAAGGCCTTCAACGCGAGCGCGACCTCGGCCAACGGCTACGGCAGCCAGGGCGCGCCCACCGGGCGTTACATCGCGCCGGGCAGCGGCCCCAACTGCATCCAGATCTACGGCGGCCAGTGCGCCCCGCAGAACGTCTACGTCACCGGCCCCCGGTTCACCCGCTTCGACCTGAGCCTCGTCAAGCGCGTCAGGATCACCGAGCGGATGAACTTCGAGCTGCGCGGCGAATTCCTGAACGCCTTCAACAACATCAACTTCTTCAACCCCAACACCACGGCCACGACCACTGCCTCGAACTCGAACTTCATGCAGGTGACGTCGGCCTACACGGATTCGTCGAACACCAACGACCCGGGCGGGCGGATCATTCAGATCGTCGCGCGGTTCAACTTCTGATTTTCAACTCACCCCAATTCCGGGAGAGGCGCATGCCATAGCGCCTCTCCCGGACAACAAACTGCCATCAGGAAAAGCAGAGCGGCTCACGGTCTCGGGACTTCTCCCCGTTCCCTCACAGTTTGTTTCCGCAGTCCCTTCAATCCGGTAACAATCCGATCAGGTGCAGGCGGGAGCGGTGTGCAGTTTGCAATCCCCCCGGCTCTGAGGCATATTTCCGCCGCTCAATAGAGGGAGGAAAACATGCAGCCGATTACTCAGGATGAACGGACATTCGGAATGCTGGCACACCTGTCGGCGCTGTCAGGGTACATCATTCCTTTCGGCAATATCATCGGCCCGTTGGTCATCTGGCTGATCAAAAAGGATCAGTCGCGGTTCGTTGATGATCAGGGCAAGGAATCGCTCAACTTCCAGATCAGCGTCACCATCTACGCGATCATCGCCGGGCTTTCAATCCTCGTGCTGGTCGGGATTCTCCTGCTCCCCGCCGTGGCGCTGTTCGGCCTGATTATGACGATCATTGCCGGGATCAAGGCCAATGAGGGAGTCCCTTATCGCTATCCTCTGACGATCCGCTTCATCAAATGAAGCGGCGTATTACCATTACCACAATACGGAATCCCGCCACGCCTTCTGCCAAGGAGTCAGTCAGAATCAATCTCTCTTCCCACCCGCCGAGCAACTGCTTGACAAAATCAACTAATTAGCTGATAAAGTCAACAACAACCTTCAAGCCGGGAGGCAACTATGGGGAAGACTGACCTGACGCACAGCGTGGAAGCAGTCCGTCGCTTCAATCGGTTCTACACGAAACAGATCGGCGTCCTGCAGGAGCATCTGCTGCAAAGCCCTTTTTCACTGACCGAGGCGCGGGTCATTTACGAACTCGCCCACCGGGAAAAGGCCGCGGCGACCGAATTGGGCAGCGAGCTGGGGCTCGACGCGGGCTACCTCAGCCGGCTGCTGGGTGATTTCAAAAAGCGCCGCCTGATCGAGCGGAAACCGTCTGAAACCGACGGGCGGCAGAGCGTCCTGTGGCTCACCGGGAAGGGGAAGAAGGCTTTTGCGGAACTCAACGCACATTCGCACAATGAAATTGAGGCCATGCTCAGCCGGCTTTCCGACGGGGATCGGCAACGACTGACGGAAGCGATGCACACGATCGAGCGGCTGCTCGGCGCGCCGCCGGAAAGCAAGGTTCCTTACCTCATCCGCCCGCACCAACCCGGGGATATGGGGTGGGTGACGCATCGTCACGGTGTCCTGTACAACGAAGAATACAAATGGGACGAGCAGTTCGAGGCGCTGGTCGCTGAAATCACGGCGAAGTTTATCCAGAACTACAATCCGAAACGCGAGCGCTGCTGGATCGCCGAACGTGACGGTGAGATCGTCGGCTCGGTCTTCCTCGTCGAAAAATCAAGGACCGTCGCCCAGCTGCGCCTGCTGCTGGTCGAGCCGAACGCGCGCGGGCTCGGGATCGGGCGGCGGCTGGTGAGTGAATGCATCCGTTTCGCGCGGCAGGCGGGCTACAAAAAAATCACACTCTGGACGAACAGCGTGCTGCACGCCGCCCGGCGGATTTACGAGGAGGCGGGCTTCCGGCTCGTTCACGAGGAGCAGCACCACAGCTTCGGTCACGACCTGACAGGGCAAAACTGGGACTTGAAGCTGTAATCAGAAGCCTGAAATTTACTCGGCCCTCAGTTCCCGAAGCAGTGGCGCGCGCAGGGCCGCGATAGTGGCGAACAAGGAAGCCATCAACCCCGTGATCAATACAGCCAGCAGCAGCCAGCTGATCGAAACAAACGGCAGGCGCCCGCCCCGTGTGATAAATGCCGGGGTGACCGCCAGCAGCGCGCAGGCCGTGCCCGTCCCCAGCCCGGCAAATAGCATCAACGCATTTTCCGCAATCACCATCAGCGCGAAGTGGCGTTCGTTGTAGCCAATCGCGCGCAGCAGCGCCAGTTCCCTTCTCCGCTCCAGCACGTTCCGCAGCAATACTGTCGCCAGTCCCAGCGTGCCGAGCAGCAGTCCCAGTCCGCCGAGCGTCTGAAAGGTCGAGAGGTATGTATTCTCGACGCGGTGAAAACTCGCCAGCCGCTCCGCGGTCGGCATGACATCAAAGCCGAAATCCGAGAGCTTGTCTTCGAGCAGTGCGGTGACAGCCGCGGCCTTTTCCGGCGCGACGTCAATCAGGAACAGCCGCCAGCCTTCCTGATCATGAAAGAGTCGCAGAAAGTTCCTTTCCGACATGACCAGCTCGCCCTGGAAGATGCTGTCGGCCAGCGCGCCGACCATTCGCAATCTGACCGGCTGCCCGCTGTTCTGATTGAGCGTGAATTGATCGCCCAGCTTCAGGTGCAGCACATAGGTCATCGAATTCGCGTCGGCGATCACCGGGACCGAGCCGTCAGCCTGATCCTTTTCGAGCAGCAGCCATGGGTTGGCCTTCTCCTCACTCGTTTCGGCCAGCGAACTCTGAAAGGCGAAGCGCCCGCTACGCAGAAAATCCAACCCCGGCGCAATGATCTTCGGGTTGCGCGGCTGGTAGAGGTTCAGGCAACTGGCGTCATCGCCGGGCCGCACGCGGAAGCGCGCGAACGCAACGCCCGCGAGCGAGTCATCGCCGGTCGCATCAAGCACCAGCTCCGCGCGGCCTTCGGGCGTGTTCGGGTCATGATAGATCGGCAACAGCGATTCGGCCAGCAGCGGGTAACCGCCGCTCCCTGATTTCTTATCGAGTGAAACGTCGCCGCCGTCGCGCCTGAACACATCCACGGCGACGATGATGAAGGTGGCGGCGGCGATCAGCGCGATGCACAGCACGCTGCGTCCCGGGCGAGTCATCGCGTTGCGGAACCCGAGCCGTGACATCGGCCACCAGCCCTGCCCCCGGATGTGAGTCTTCGACCTGCCGCTTAACCACACCGCCTCACAGCAGAGCAGCGCAACGAGCAGCGCCAGCCCCGCGCCGAAGAACCCGGCCACCTGCCCGACCAGTTTCAGTGAAGCGCCCAAAAGCAACAGCATCCCGATCACACTGAAAATAACCGCAAGCCGTAAAGCTGAGAAAAAAGAATTGCGCCGAGACGGGCCGCTGACCGCTGACCGCTGACCGCTGACCGCACCGCCGGCCAGGAGACTGCGCGGCGAATTGAGCGCCAGTTTCCTGAGCGTCCACGCGATGCAGGCCAGTGCCGTCAGAACGCCGCCGATAAAGCCGATCAGCAGTGAGACTGGAGAAACCTGCAAAGCCAGCCTCGTCGTCCCCACCGCGCCGACCCACCAGGTGCGCAAGCCGAGCATCATCAGCCAGCCGTAAGCGACGGCACCAGCCAGCCCGATCAGACTTCCAACCGTGGCGAGGACGATGCCCTCGCCGAGAAAGATCGAGCGGATTTTTGCCGCCGCAAAGCCGACGGCGTGGAGCAAACCGATTTCGCGCAGCCGCTGCTCGACACCGAGCTTGAAAAAGAGCGCGGTCAGCAGCAGTGCCGAGGCGACGAGAAAGAAACTGAAGTAGAGAAAGTATTCGCCAAAGTCGGTAGCCCCCTGCGCCGCCTGTAAGCCTTGCGCTCGTGCCGGAAAGACGGACAGCCCCGTTCGCAGCGGGTCAACGGCATCCTTCAGTCTCTTTCGATAAGACTCACGCGCCGCCTGAAGATCAGTGTCCGACGGAAGGTTGATTCGAATCGAGGTGAGCGAGCCGAAGCGCGACCGCCACAGCTTCTGCCCGTCCTCCAGCCGGATGAATGCCTTCGGCGTGGTGCGATACTGCTTCCAGTATTCCTCGTCCTTCGGTCGAATGCGTTTGAGGTCAACCGGGAATGGCGGGTCCCAGTCGGAGATGCTTTCAGATTCAGTGATGCCCGGGTATTCCGGCACCAGATCACGATCAGCGGCAAGGCCGCTGATCCCTGTAACGCTGCTCAGGCGAAACTTCGCCGTCCGCGTGACCAGCTTCCCCGACTCCTGCCAGACGTAATAATCGAGCGAGACTTCATCGCCGACTTTTGCGCCGAGGTCTCGCGCCGCCCACTCATTCAGCCTGATCGGCGCCTCAGGCTCATTCCCGACGGGAGACAGCCCTTCGGAATAATTCTGATCCACAGCCGTCACGATTGAATAGGGGGTCTCGCGCTCGCCGATGCGAATCGTGTTGACGACGTAACTGAACACTGACGACGAACCGAGCCCCGCGTCAGTCGCCGCCCTGCGCGCGATCTTCTCCAGGCTGTCATCAATCAGCGTGGTTTCCCTTTCGAGCGAGAGGCTGTGCTGCCCTGCGAGCGCGCGGACTTTGATGCCCAGGTCTTCGAGCGCGAACGTGTCCCGGAGCAGCTTCTCTGTCAGCTCAACCTTCGCCGCTCCCGGCTTCCCCGCCGACAGCAGGATGGTGTTGACCTTCCCTTCCTGCTCGATCTCCTTCTGCAACCGCCGCAGCGAAACGAAAACGGCTTTGACCGCGCCCTGCTGCGGGCGCAGCGAGAATTCACCGAGTGACGATGCCGGCAGGGCTTCGCGCAGTGTGAAGCGAATCGTCTTCCCCGTGTCATCCTTGCGGCCCGCCAGAGTTTCAGCCGGAATCGCAGTCGGCTTCTCCATTCGCAGGACAATTGCATCGCCCGCTTTGCCGCCCAGTTCTTCAGCCAGGCTCGCGCTCACGAGCAGGTCACGGTTGCCGGGCGCCTCGCCGGGCTGCTCCTGGAATTTCCAGAAGCGTTCATCAACGCCGTAAACCTGCACGCCTGAAGCGCGGCGGCGGCTCGCTTCGTGCGTGACCACGCCTTCCAGCACGACGAGCGGGCAGGCGGCGTTGAAGGCCGAAGCGAACTGGTTGTGCGCCTGCAAGTCATCGGCGAGCTGTTCGCGAAAGAATCCGGTCGAGGTGACGACCTGCTCAGTGTTGCCCAGCCGGCCGAGCAGCAGATTCCGCAGGCTGGCGCGCACGGAATCCCCGACCAGCAGCGCCCCGGCCAGCACCGACACGGCCGTCGCGACGCCCACCACGACGGCCAGATTCGTGCGCCAGAAGTAGGCGAGATTGCGCCTGATGAACGTGCCTGTTTGCATATCAGTGTCCGGTAAGCTGCCAGCTTGCCGCCGATTCAGGTAAAGAGTCCCTTCAAATTCAAGAGAGCGGATGGTGACGATCGGCGGCAAGCTGGCAGCTTACCGGACGTCATCACTGTGCCTGCCTGACGAATCGCAGGCCGCGAATGCGCCCGGCGCTGATGATGAACCCGTTGACGCGCTGCCCCTCGTCGCGCGTGAACCGGACGTGGCCGAGGATCGAGAGCGTCGTGAAGCCGTCGCGGAAGACCGGCGCGAGCGGCGTCGGGTTGTACTTCCTCCGCATCACCACCAGCCGGTCATCTTTCAGCGCGACACGATACGTCGCGTCAAGTTCATCGCTGTAGTAATTCCCCTCGTATTCGGCCAACTGTGCGGTCGTGGGGCTGGCCGCCGGCATCGCGTCAAAGATGATCGGCTTTCTCCCTTCCGCCTTGATGATCATTTGCCCGGAGCCCCCGCCCGCCGGTGATTCAAAAGTGACTTCGCCCGGCTGATCAGTCATCTGGAAACGATTCGAGCCGAGCGGGGTGAGCGCCCTGTTATAACCGGGGATTGAGAGATAAAGCCTGCCCTGATTGATCGAAACTCTCGCCAGGTCTTCGGTCCGCGCGTTCCAGTAACTGCCGACCTTGCTCTTCATCTCCTCTTCGGTCAGCGTGATTGCGCTCTCGCCCTGTTTCCGTTCCGGCGCTTCAGGGGCGAGCTGGCCGGCCAGCCAGATGTCCGCAACTTTGCGCGCCAGCTGCCCCGGGTTTGTGCTGCCCAGGTTGCACAGGCAGGCGACGGAAAAGCGCTGCTCTGGGAAGCGCAGCAGGTCCGACCGGTAGCCGGCGTCGGCCCCGCCATGTTCGACTATTTTGAGGCCCCTGTATTTCCCGACGGCCAGACCGAAGGCGTAATCAATCTTCTCGCCGTCGTTGAGCGTGCCGGTGGTCTGCATCTGCTCGATCACCTGCTGGCCGCCGACGCGCTTGTCGTAAAAGTTCTGATCCCAGCGCGCCAGATCTTCGACGGTCGTGAGCAGGCTGCTCGCGCCGACGGTGTCGTAATTCGGGACGCTCAGTTTGAAGCTGTTGTTCGGCCCGGACTGGAAAGCGTAAGCCTGCTGCTTGACGGTGACCGTGTGGTCATCGCGGAAGAAGGTGCGTGACATGCCGAGCGGTTTGAAGATAAAAGTCTCGGCGTAATCGCGCAGTGACTGGCCCGTCACCCGTTTGACGATCAGGGCCAGCAGAGTGTAGCCGGTGTTGCAGTAAAGGTGCTGGTCGCCCGGCTTGAAATTGAGCGCCTTCATCCGCGAGACCAGGTCGAGGATGTCATCATCCCTGACCACGTCTTCGGATAGTCGCCACCCGGCCATAATCAGCAGGTTCCACTGATCGCGCAGCCCGCTGGTGTGGTGGAGCAGGTGGCGGATGGTGACCGGCGCGGCGAAATCGCGCAGTTCGGGGACGTATTTCCGCACCGGGTCATCGAGCGAAATCATCCCCTCCTTCGCCAGCAGCATAATCGCCATCGCCGTGAACTGCTTGGAGACCGAGGCCACGTGGAAAACCGTGGACGGCGTGATCGGGATGTCGTGATCCAGATCGGCCATGCCGTAGCCGTGTTTGTAGATGACGGCCCCGTCTCTGATCACCGCCAGCGCGCAGCCGGGCGAATCGGGCTTGTCGTATTGCGCGAAGACTTTATCAACCTGAGCGTTGAGAGTCGCGCCGCTGTCCTGTCTCTGAGCAAAAGCAGGAAGCGCAATGGCGAGGGTCAGTGAGATCGAAAGGACTGGCGTGAGAGCAGAACGGCGCCGCCGAAGCATTGATGGTTTCATCCGATCATCTCCTCAACTGTCGTGCGATTGATATTTCCGGCAGAGGCTATTCACTCTAAGTTGTCCGGGTCGGTGATGGCAAGTGATCCTGCCGGGGATGGAATCTGCCGGGATATCCTTTTTAAGAAAACCGGAAACCGACAGGCCCCCGTAGTATCAGTTGATTTTGACGGGTCATCGCGGGCAAACTGCCGGCAGCTTTTCCGTAGTCTGTGAATCCATTTTGAGAAAGCTGATGACGCCTCTCCCCAACCCCGGTCGTCGCCGTTTACCACTCGTCCTGCTCGGCAATGGCTTGATGCGCATTGCCGGCGGCGCGGGCGGAGTGCTGGTCGGGCTGTATCTGGCCGATCTGGTAAGGCGCGGCTCCAGCGTGGATGCAGTTCTGGTCGGTACGCTCGGGGCGATTTCATTCGTGGCTGAATTGCTCGGGGCAATGCCGATGGGGTTGCTCTCTGACACCTTCGCGCCGCGCGTGCTGATGGTCGGCGGGGCGTTGCTCGGGGCCGTCGCCACGCAGTTGTTCGGGATGAGCGGGATGGTGAGCATCTTTTTCCTGTCGCGCGCTCTGGAAGGCATCGCGGCGGCGGCTGGCGCGCCGTCAATCCTCGCGCACCTCACCGACGTCACCGACGGCGATGAGAAGCTGCGCGGCAAAGTGATGAGTTACTTCGAGCTGTCGCTGCTGGTCGGGCTGGCGCTCGGCGCGCTGGTCGGCGGCACATTGTGGAAGACGCTCAATACGCGAGCATTTGCGGCGGTGGCCGCCGTGTATGTCCTGTGCGCGTTGCTGCTGGCGGTCGGCGCCGTCGGCAGCAAAAGGCATGGCGCGGAACAGGCATACGCCGGGCTGCTGAGGGCGTTGCGTGAACCTTCATTGCAGCGACTCGCGCCGGCCTGGCTGTGCATGAATGCCATCGTCGGCTTATGGCTCGGCCCGACGCTCACGTTCCTGCTCACACTCAAAGACAAACGCGGGCAATATCTGACCGGCATCTTCGCCGACGAGCCTGACCGCATCGGCCTTGTATTTCTCGGTTATTCGGCAGTGTTCGCTACGGGCGTGACGGCGTGGAGTTTTCTGATGGCCCGCTTCACCCGGCAACGAGTCCTGCGCATCGCGCTCGTCGCGATGTTGTTTGTCTGCGCCGGGCTCTACGTTTTCAATCACTCTCAGGACTGGTCAGACGGGGCGCGGTGGGCGCTGCTCGCGGCGACCGCGCTGTGCGTGATGGTCGAGAGCGGCTTCACCCCGGCGGCGCTGGCATTCCTCGCCGACGTCGTCGGCGCGCAGGCCGGGCGCGGCGCGGCGATGGGGATCTATTCGGTGCTGCTCAGCGTCGGCGCCCTGGTCGGCTCACTCATTGCCGGCATCTTAGGCAAAAAGTTCGCAGTTGACGGGTTGATTTACGGCACGCTGGCGATGGCCGTGATCGCGATGGCCGCCGTGCAAAGACTGCGCGAGACTGAAAGGCATCCTCAAACTGTGGCAACCGGCACAGTGCCGCCGGCATGAGAGCGGGCAGGACTGTGCCAGTATTTCCTGGAGATGACATCCAATGGCTGATACAACCTACGACCTCATCATCATCGGCGCGGGTTCGGGCGGGCTGACCGCGGCCGGATTCGCGGCGCAGCTCGGCGCCAGAGTCGCGCTCATCGAAAAGCACCGCGTCGGCGGCGACTGCACCTGGACCGGCTGCGTGCCGAGCAAGGCGCTGCTCAAGGCCGCGAAGATCGCGCACGAGGCCCGCGTCGCCTCACATTACGGCATCATCGCCGACGCGCCGAAAACAGACATGGCGAAGGTGCGCGATTACGTCCGCGGCGCGATCCACCATGTCTACCAGCACGAGGCACCCGACGAACTGCAACGCCAGGGCATTGATACGATCATGGCCACCGCGCGCTTCCTCGACGCGAACACGATCGAGGCCGCCGGACGCACGCTCAAGGCGAAAACCTTCCTGCTCTGCACGGGCGCGCATGCCTTCATCCCGCCGATTGCCGGGATCAATGAAGTCCCGTACATCACCTATGAGCAGATCTTCGACAACGACCGCCTGCCGCCGACAATGATCGTGATCGGCGCCGGGCCGATTGGCATGGAGATGGCGCAGGCTTACCAGCGGCTCGGCTCTCAGGTGACGGTAGTGGGCGACCGGCTGTTGCCGAAGGAAGAAGTCGAGGTGCAGGAGGTGATGAGCAAAGTCTTCGAGCGCGAGGGACTGAAATTCGTCTGGGGCAAAGCCAAAGTGGCGTACAGGGAAGGCGATGAGATCGTCATCATGACCGACCAGGGCGAAGCGCGCGGTGAACTGCTGCTCGTTTCTTCGGGCCGCAAGCCGACGGTCGAGGGACTTGACCTTGAAAAGGCCGGGGTGAATTACACCGAAAAAGGCATCCCGGTTGATGACCAGCTTCGCACCAACATCAAAAACATCTACGCCGCGGGTGACGTGATCGGCGGCTATCAGTTCACGCACTTCGCCGGCTGGCAGGCGTTCCAGGCCGTGCGCAACGCACTGCTCCCCGGTAAAAGTTCCGGCTTCACCGACATCGTCCCCTGGGTCACCTTCACCGACCCCGAAGTCGCGCACGTCGGCATGACGGAGCCCGAGGCCCGCGTCAAATTCGGCGACAACGTCAAAGTCAATCGCTGGGAGATGAACAAGGCCGACCGCGCCATCTGTGAAAACGACACCGACGGCTTTATCAAAGTGGTCAGCAAAAAAGACGGCGCGATCCTCGGCGCGACCATCGTCGCCGGGCGCGCGGGCGAAGCGATCACCGAATTCATCGTGGCCATCAAAAACAACCTCAAGGTGGCCGACCTGGCCGGCTCGATTCACGCTTACCCGACTTATTCAACCGCCGTCCAGCAGCTCTCGGCGGGCGTGGCGATTGACAACCTGCTCTCGGGCACGTCGGGCAGGGTCATTCGCGGGCTGTCGAAGCTCATCCGTTAACACAGTGGAATCAGGAAAGGAAACACTATGGCACTGACTTTACTTTTCACCCCTGCGTCAATGAATGCCGCGCAGTATGACGAATGTATCAGCCGGCTCGCAGCCGCCGGTGCCGGCGCGCCTGCGGGCCGGCTCTATCACGTCTGCTTTGGCAGCGGCAACCAGCTTTCTGTTTTCGATGTCTGGGATTCGATGGCATCATTCGAGCAGTTCGGCCAGACGCTGATGCCCATTCTGCACGACCTCGGAATCAATCCCGGAACCCCGACCATCAGCGAGGTTCACAGCATCATCGGAGGCTGATCCGATGATGAAAACATTCTGGGAAGCAGAGGCGAGGGCCGAATTGCAACAACGCCTCGAACAACTCCGGCACGACAGCCAGCGGCGCTGGGGGAAGATGAGTTGCGACGAGATGCTGACGCACCTGGCCGATTCGTGCCGCATGGCGCTCGGTGAATTGCCGGTCAAACCGAAACCGGGGCCCTTCCGCTACTGGCCGATCAGACCGCTGATCATTTACAAACTGCCGTGGCCCAAAGGAGCGCCCACGGCCCCCGAACTGATCGCGCGAAAGCCGGACGGGTGGGATAGTGAGAAGGCGTCGCTGCTGGCGCTGATGAACCGTCTGGTGGCCGAGAGCGGGCGGGAAGAATGGCCCGAACACCCGGCCTTCGGTCGGCTCTCAAAGAAGGACTGGGGCGTACTCGTGTATCGCCACGTCGACCATCACTTTCAGCAGTTCGGCGTGTGAAGGCACGAACGGGAGGGAGAAGAATGAACAATATCGAAGTCGTGGGAAGCTACCTGAACGCGATCAGGGAGAAGGACCTGAGCCGGATTCCGCTCGCCGCGGACGTGAGCTTTGAAGACCCGCTGACGCCGAAGCTCAGTGGCCGGCAGGCCGCCATCGCCTTCATCTCAGGCTTCCTGCCGGCCATCAAAGACGTAAAGATCAGACAGCACATCGCGCAGGGAGAGTTTGTCGCGACGATGTGGGACGCCGATACGACTTTCGGCGTCATCCCGATCTTTGAATATTTTCGCGTGATTGATGGAGCGATCAGGGAGATAAAGGCATACCTTGATCCTCGCCCGCTCACCAACCCGAATCAGTAATACAAATCCACAGGCAGTATTGTCTTTCAGAACTACTGGCACGGAAGATTATGAACACACTGATCATTGCGGCAGTCCTGCTCCTCGCTTACAGCAACGGGGCAAACGACAATTTCAAGGGCGTCGCCACACTCTTCGGCAGCGGCACGACCAGCTACCGCAAGGCGCTGGCCTGGGCCACGATCACGACGGGGGCGGGTTCGCTGCTGGCGCTGCTGCTCGCCAGCGGGCTCGTGAACACTTTCAAGGGCAGGGGGCTCGTGCCCGACGCCGTCACCACGCAGCCGGCTTTTCTCGTGGCCGTCAGCCTCGGCGCCGCGCTCACCGTTCTGATCGCCACCCGGACGGGGATGCCCATCTCGACCACGCACGCCCTGACCGGGGGGCTCGTCGGCGCGGGATTGCTGGCGACCGGCGGCAACATCAAATTTGCGGCGCTGGGTTCATCCTTCGTGCTGCCTCTGCTCTTCAGCCCGTTGCTTGCCATGGCGATTACAGTTATTGTCTACCCGGCTTTCAAATTCATGCGCCGCGCTTTCGGCATCACCAGTCACACCTGCGTCTGCGTGGGCACGGTTTATGAACCTGTCGTCATTCAGCCCGAAGGCACGATGGCACTGGCCAGCACGGGGACGGTTATTCAGGCGGGTCAGATGGCTGACTGCGTCGAGCGCTACCAAGGGCGGATGCTCGGCGTCGAAGCGGGCGGCATGCTGGACGTGGTGCATTACCTGAGCGCGGGCGCCGTCGGATTCGCGCGCGGGTTGAACGACACGCCGAAGATCGTGGCGCTGCTGCTGGCCGCGCAGGCCGTCGCGCCGAACACCGGTCTGGCGCTGGTCGCGGTAGTGATGGCCGTGGGCGGATTGCTCAATGCCCGCAAGGTGGCCGAAACGATGAGCAAAAAGATCACGCGCATGAACCCGGGGCAGGGCTTTACGGCGAACCTGGTCACGGCGTTTCTGGTCACGACGGCGAGCCGCTGGGGGTTGCCGGTTTCGACTACGCACGTTTCCAACGGCTCACTGTTCGGCATCGGGGCTGTGAACCGAACGGCGAACACACGGATGATCCTCACGATCCTGCTGGCGTGGGTGACGACGCTGCCGCTCGCCGCCCTGATCGCGGCTGTGGCATACTGGCTGGCGCAACAAAGCCATTAATCCTGATTCACTCAATTTACCGATTTCATTTTTCGGCGGCTCATTCGCAATCAAACAGTCCAGGTAATTTCACTGGCGGAAACTCAATTACCCTTCCCGGAGGCTGCATGGAGAATCAATCACCCTCGACTATGAACCCTGAAACAATGAATGCTGATTCGACTATCACGACAATTCCGAAACCGACCGTCGCCCCGAGAAAAAAAGACGCGGATTACGTCTTCTACGAACTGACGCGCAGCATCTGCCCGAACTGCCGCAAGGTGATTGACGCGCAAATCCTGTTGCGTGACAACAAGGTTTATATGCGCAAACGCTGTTTCGACTGCAACGAGCAGTTCGAAGGGCTGGTGTATGGTGACGCGCAGCTTTACCGCGAACAGAGCAAATACAACAAGCCCGGCACGATCCCGCTCGAATTCGGCTCGGAAGTCCACGAGGGCTGCCCGCACGACTGCGGCCTCTGCCCCGACCACCAGCAGCACACCTGTCTGGGCATTATCGAAGTCAACAGCACGTGCAATATGGATTGCCCGCTCTGTTTCGCCGAGGCCGGCCCGGGCTTCAACCTGACGCTCGAAGAGGTCGAAGCGATCCTCGACGATCTGGTGCGCACCGAGGGCAACCCCGAACTCGTCCAGTTTTCGGGCGGCGAGCCGACGATCCACCCGCAGATCATTGATTTCATCAGGGCGGCCAAGGCCCGGAACATCGCCAACGTGATGATCAACACCAACGGCAAGCGCATCGCCAAAGACGACAAGTTCGTCGAACAGCTCAACGAGGTGCGGCCCGCGATCTATTTTCAGTTCGACGGCTTCGATTCGGAAACTTACCGCGTCATCCGCGGCGAGCCGGATATTCTCGAAGAGAAGCTGCGCGCGCTGGATCGCCTCGCGGCCATCGGCCTGACGGTGACGCTGGTTCCGGCCATCGAGCGCGGCGTCAACGAACACGAACTCGGCAAAATCATCGACTTCGCGATCAAACACCCGGCGGTGCGCGCGATCAACTTCCAGCCCGCCTTCCACGCGGGCCGCCACATGCAGCATGACCCGATGACCCGGATGACGATTCCCGACCTGCTGAAGATGATCGAGGAGCAGACCGCCGGGAAATTCCTGGTCAGCGATTTCGTGCCCGTGCCGTGCTGCTTCCCGACCTGCAATTCGGTCACCTATGCCTTCGTTGACGGCGACAACGTGACGCCGCTGCCGCGCGTCGTGAACGTCTACGATTACCTGGATTACATCACCAACCGCGTGCTGCCCGATTTCAGCGCGGAAGTTAAAATCGCGCTCGAAGGGCTCTGGTCGTCATCCTCGGTGCCTGGGTCAGACAAGTCTGCCGAGCAGCTCGCGCTCTCGTGCCAGTCGTGCGGCATCCCGGACGTCTTCAGCATCGCCGAACTCAAGCAGCACATGATCATGATCATGTTGCAGGATTTCATGGACCCGTGGACGTTCAACCAGAAGAACCTGATGAAATGCTGCAAGGAATTCCTGCTGCCCGGCGGCAAACAGATCCCCTTCTGTTCGTACAACACCGTCGGCTACCGCGAGCAGGCGCGCGAGCAGCTGATCGCTCAGGAACCCGAACGGCGCCGGGCGAAAGCCGAAGGCCGGAAGTATGAGCCGAAGCCGGTCGAGTTCTCGTTCAATCACGCGAACGGGACGAACGGCAATGGCAAACGGGAGCTGAAGGTACTCGGCTGAAAACAGGGAATGGAACGCGGATACAACAGGTACGACGGATTATCACGGATCAGGCCATTCTCTGTTCTGATCCGTCTGAATCCGTCCCGATCCGTGTGATCCGCGTTCCATTCCGAACTCACCTGAATTATGGACACATATATCGAAACCACGACGGCGGCGAACGAGAACGTCAAATCCTGCTGCGCCCGCCTGTACGAGAGTGATTACGTGAAGCTGCTGCTCGGCGATTCCTTTCACCCGGGCGGGATGAAGCTGACCGAGCGGCTGGGCGAGGTACTCAGGCTGCACCCGCATTCGCGCGTCCTCGACGCGGCTTCGGGCAAGGGCGCGAGCGCGATTTACCTGGCCGGGAGTTTTGGTTGCGAGGTCGTCGGCGTGGATTACGGCGGCGACAACGTCAGGCAGGCCCGTGAAGCGGCGACGGCGAAAGGGCTCGGCGGTCGCGTGCGCTTCGAGCAGGGCGACGCCGAAAGGCTGCCCTTCGATGACGCGACCTTTGACGCGATCATCTGCGAATGCGCGTTCTGCACCTTCCCCGACAAGCGCGCGGCGGCGCGCGAATTCGCGCGGGTGCTGAAACCGGGCGGGCGCGTCGGCATGAGCGACCTGACGCGGGCGGCGGGTGATCTGCCCAAAGAGCTGGACACGCTGCTCGCCTGGGTGGCGTGCATTGCCGACGCACAGTCAGTCGAAAGCTATGCCGACTTCCTCGCGCAGGCGGGCCTGAGGGTTGATTGCGTCGAGCCGCACGACGAAGCGCTGACCGAGATGGTCAATCAGATTCGGATGAAGCTGCTCGGCGCGGAAATCATGGTCGGGCTGAAGAAGATGGAACTTCCGGGCGTGAATTTCACGGCGGCAAAGCAGATGGCGAGTGGTGCGCTCGCGGCAATTCAGCAGGGCAAACTCGGTTACGCGATAGTGGCTGGGGTGAAAGGCTGAGGCTCCACTGGTTCACACCGGTTCGACTGATTTGAGCTGGCGGTCAACGAGCGCGAACCGCCTCGGGAACTTTGCCCCGAGTTCCGCGCTGTGCGTGACCACGATCAGGATCGTCTCCTGCTGACGGTGCAGTTCGAGCAGCAGCGCAGCTACGTTTTCTGCCGAGTCATGATCCAGATTGCCCGTCGGCTCGTCGCACAGCACGAGCAGAGGCCGCATGATGAGCGCGCGCGCCAGCGCCACCCGCTGCTTTTCTCCGCCTGACAATTCCGCCGGCCGATGGTCGAGCCGCTCGCCGAGCCCCACCTGTTCTAGCAGCATTCGCGCCCGCTCAGTGAAGTTATCCTTTGAATCAGCCACCAGCGTCGGCGTCAGCACATTTTCGAGTACCGTGCATTGCGGCAGCAGGCAGTGATCCTGAAAGACGAAACCGATCTTCTGATTCCTGAAGGCCGCGAGCTGTTTGGCGGGAAGCTCGAACGGGTTCTGCCCGTCGAGCGTGACGGTTCCCGAAGTCGGCGGTTCCAGAGCGCCGATGACGTAAAGCAGCGAGCTTTTGCCGCTGCCCGACGGCCCCATAATCGAGAGCGCGTCGCCGCGTCTGAGTGAGAGCGAAATATCGGAAAGGATCGGCAGCGGGCCGCGCGGCGTGGCGTATTCTTTAGTCAGGTTGTGGACCTCAAGCAAGGCGGGGCTACCTCATCTCAATGTACGGGGAGCTGGCAGCTCCCCGATGACTTTCAAGCCTGTCGTTATTCAAAATAACTCTGAGCTGATTCATTGGGGAGCTGGCAGCTCCCCGTACACACATGCAGCCGCGGATCGGGGCAGCCTACGGCACAAGCTGCCCGTAAACTTCGATTGCCCGCTCCGCCATCCGCCCGGCGCTGTAATGCTCGCGCACTATGATAGCGCCACGGCGACCGAGGTCAGTTGCAAGTTCAGGATTCTGATAAAGCGAATGAATCCCCGCCGCCAGACTCCCGGCGTCGTTCGGCTCAACCAGGATGCCGCCGCCCGTGCGCTCGACGATTTCGGTGAATGAGCCGTGCCGGGGTTGAATGACCGGCACGCCGGCGGCCATCGCTTCCAGCAGCGTCAGCCCCTTCGGTTCGGCGTAAGTCGCGGGCATCGAAAACACGCTCAGCCGCCGCAGGAAATCAACCTTGCCCTGTCGGTCGAGCGTGCCGCGATAGTGAAACTCACCCTCCAGCCCCCATTCCTTCATCCGCCGCTCGATGCCGTCGAGGTAGGCTTTGCCTTCAGGCCCGATCCAGCCCGCGGCTTCCAGGCGGGCGTCAACCGAATCGTGCTGTTCGCGCCAGAGTTTGTAAGCTTCGGCGAGAAGATGCAGCCCCTTTTCAGGCGCGATGCGGCCAAAATAGCCGACAACGAATGTGTCCGCCGGCGAATGCCCGTTGCCCGCTTCAAAGCCGTCAAAGTTGATGCCGAGCGGGACGACGTGAACCTTCCGGCGAGGGATGCCGAGGTAATCGGCCATGAAGTCCGCGTAGTAATCGCTGACGGCCATGAAGGCGTCAACATGCTCGATGCCCGCGCGGATCAGTTTCAGAGCTTCGCTGCGATACGGTTCGCGCAGACTTTCCAGAAACAAATCTTCGCCCTGCAATGTGCAGACCACAGGGCGGCGCAGGGTTTTCCTGATCGGCGCTGCCAGCCCGATGAGCATGGAATTTTGCAGCGTCACCGCGTCAGGCGTGTCCTGCTCCCTCATCCAGTCGAGCAGCTTGAATAACTCTTTCCGCTGATTCCCTGCCTCGCCCCTGAGCATCGAGATCGTCAGTTCCCCCAGCGACTGGGGGTTAACGGAAATCGAGCGCTTCGAGGCGAGTTTCAGGGCCAGGGCGGAATCCCACAGCTTGTCCATCCACGCCGGGGTGTTGCGGAAGAGCGATGAATGCTGTTCCAGATAGACGCTGATCCCGCCGAAGAAAGTCTTCTCCAGGCTGACGTTCGGCTCGTCGGTCAGCGTCGGCGTGTAAAGCGGCAGGAGCATCACGTCATGCCCCTGCTTCATCAGCTCAGCGGCCAGCGCGTTGTCGCGCAGGCAACTGCCGCAATACATTCCGGCGGCGCCAGCGGTAAGATAGAGGAGTTTCATCAGGTTCTATATCCGTACGCACGGCTACGCTACTGCTGCACTCTGAAAAGCGCGCCGTGCGTACAGATGCTCGAACAAGTTCCCTTCGTGCGGCTGATCCCACGCGATCCGCATCGTCGGGATCGGGCCGATGTTCAGGCGATCCACGTTGGGCGAATTGATCAGCCGGTTGATCAGCTTCTGGTCATTCGTCAGCGCGGTGACCACGAGGCTCGGGCCAAGCACTTCAGGAATCTCTTCCTGCCCGACCTCGACGACGCTCGCGAACGGGAAGAGGAATTCACGGTTGGCGAGCGGATGCTCCGCGCCCTCACAATGTACGATGGTGGGCAGCAGGTAAGTTGCGCCGTTCCATTCGACCAGACGCGACGCGCGATACTTCGCCGTCACATCAGTCGCGCCCTCTTCCCTCAGTCCCTGATCCACAATTGCCGAAATGCGGGTCGCGACATCGCGGTTGGCGAACGGCGCAATCTTCGCGTTCTCATCCTCAGCATCACGCGGCACAACCTCGGCCATTCGCGCGGCCAGGGCTTCGGCAATCTCCCTGCCCCGGCGCGGGACCCACACGCCCGAAGCGTTGATGCACGAGCGACCGCCGTTTTCCAGAATCGAGGCGACGATCACGTCCAGATACTTCTCCCACTCGTCAATGCAGTCTTCGCCGACGACCACTTTGCTGTAGCCGGTGCCGTGCAATTCGATGCGCGGGTCGTTCGCGTACCTGCCGACCGAAGACGAATCGCCGAAGAACATCCCGCGCCCGCAACTGTGCAGAATTGCGCCCGCGCCCGCGTGATCAGTCGGGTAAAACCCGAACGCCCGGCCTGGCACGCCGGCTTTGATCATCGCCTGAATGATGCGATACGGGGACCAGGGCTCGGAGCCGCCGGGTTTGAGTACCAGCGGGATCTTCATCGCGACCGCCGGAATCCAGAGCGAATGGACGCCGGGCGAATTGCTCGGCAGCACGATGCCGAGCGCCTGCGCGCGCGGGAAAAAGCTGACCGAATGGCCCTCGTGGGTGCCGAAGCCGGCGTCGAGAACTTTCAAGTCCAGCCCGCGCGTCAGCCCGGCGATCACGCTGCCCATCTCGGCCATGACGCCGTAAATCTTCTGCATGTTCTTCCGCACCAGCACGTGCGGCATGCCCGTCGTCGCCGAAAGCTGCCTGACGTAATCGTCCGGCGATTGCGTAGTGTCACCGAGCGGCAGCGAGTCATTCATAAATGATTCCGCCGCGCGTTTGCACATCGCGAGCAGTTCTTCCGTGGTGAAGGCCGCGAGCGCCGCCCGCGCCGCCTCCTGATCGAGCAGGTCGCGGCGGATCAGCCCGGAATTGGCCTGACTGACTTCGACAAACGTCTCGCGCGTCCGGTAGTGCGGCACGCGGGCGATGTCGAGACTTTTGTACGGCGTACCTTTGCGAAGGATTGGGATGTGGAGCATACACGGTATCCAGGACTGCAATTGTTTTCACCCACCCGAAGCGTCCGCTCCCTCACGGTCGCGGTAACGTATCACGCGTCAGCAGGCAGAATTTTTCACACAAACAAATCTGGCGAATGCACGTTGATAGTACGACACAATCATCACCAGTGCCAAATTCTGAGCGCCCGTGGATTCGTCTGGGGACGAGCGGGTCAGCACAAAGCAATAAAGGACACGTTGAGAATAACCATGACTCTCCTCGCGTCCTTCGTCTCTCCGTGGTTGAATCTATTCTCCCGCCCCGCCGTGTGCTGATTTAGTGAGGTCAGATGGTATTGTCTGGCTGGAATTGTCTTCCGCCGGAAGGTAATTGCCGATCAGCCAGTCGTAGGTCAGCGCGCCGAGTACTCCGCCGACGAGCGGCCCGACGATGGGGACCCAGAACCAGTAATTGCCGGCGCGGAAGACTTCGCCGCCCCAGCCCCCAATGAACGTGAACAGGCGCGGGCCCAGATCGCGCGCCGGGTTGATCGCGTACCCGGCATTCATCCCGAAGGTCATGCCGATCAGCACGACCAGCAATCCGACCAGCAGCGGGCCGAGGTTGCCTGCGGGCGCAAGGTTGCGCTTGTCCCCGATGGCCGTGATGACGAGGAGTAGCAGGGCGGTGCCGACGATCTGGTCAATCAGCCCGCCGAAGATTGAGAGGTAACTTTGCGGGTAAGTGGCAAAGATTCCAGCGGTCGCTTTGGCCCCGGTGACCATGCGCATGCCGCCGTCGAAGGCGTTGAAGGCTTCGCGGTAAACGAGGAAAGTGATCGCGGCCCCGGTGAACGCCCCGGCGATCTGCGCGCCACAGTACGGCAGCACCTTATTCCATGCGATGCCGCGCCGCACGGCCGCGGCCAGCGTCACCGCCGGGTTCAGATGCGCGCCGCTCACCCCGCCCGCGACGTACACGGCCATCGTCACCGCCAGCCCCCAGGCGAGGTTGATTGACAGGTATTCGCCATTATTTTTTTCGCTCAGCACGACCTGTGCGACGACGGCTGAGCCGAAAGTGATGAGGATGGCGGTGCCCAGGAATTCGGCGAAAAGCTCTCTCTTCAAAGTGTCACGTTGCATGATGGTTGATGGAAGTCATGATGTAGCGTGTCAGGTTCTGGCGTTGTCTGGTCCGATTTATCGCGTGCCCCATTCCCAGATGCCGAAAGCGACCTTTTTGTCGAGCGGGTGGCCGGACTGTTTGAGCGTCAGCGCGATCTGGCCGCGGTGGTGCGATTCGTGCGAGATCAGATAACCGAGAAAGGCCGCGGCGTGCGGCTTGAAGCCTTTGATTTTGCCGCCGCCAGACAGGCTCCCGGCGAGCAGCGCGGCTATCGCCTTTCCTGACGCTTCGAGCGAGCGACGAAGCAGCCTGTGATCGGTGGCCTCTTCCTTCTCGACCTTCTCCAGCCCGGCGAGCAGTTCCGTCGCCGCCGACTTCAGCCACATCAACCTGACGTTGTGCAGGTGCGCGAACTGCTCGCCGACGGTTCGCCCTTTGGAGGTGGAGACGTCGGCGAGCGATTTCGGGTCGACCGCATCGAGCAGATACAGGTTGATGCGGTTGTGAATATTCCAGGTTTCGAGAAGCTGCTCTTCCATCCCTGAACGGCTCCGCCGGCTGCTGATTTGAAATCGGATGATTGATGCGACGGCGCATTGAATACTGCGCGAAGACCGGGCGGCATCATAGCCCGACGGCCAGAACCAGGCAAGCAGTCGCGCCCGGCACCCCCAGGGTCAGCCGGTCAGTCTGTTTTCCATCACCAGTCGGCGCAGCAGCTCGTCAAGTTGTTTTTGCAGCGCATCGCGCTGTTCGGCCAGCTTCTGCTCTTCGGCGCGCAGCCTTTCGAGCTGGTCTTCGCCCTGCGAAAGCTTCGCGACGTAGCGCGCGACCAGCTGCCGCTCCTCGACGCTCTTGCCGAGCGCCTTCAGGTTTTCGCGCATCCGCTCCTGATCCTTCGCGAGCGTGTTGATCTGCTGCTGTTTGCCCTGCGCCTGCTTGTTTACACCGGCGATCTGTGTTTTCAGTTCGAGGACGCCGTCGAGCGCCAGCTTCATCTGCGGCGTCAGGTAATTGCTGCTGACGAAGAGCTGGATGTTATCCGTCGTCAGGTTGGAAAGCTGGTACTTGTTGACGTCGGGCAGTTCTTCATTGACGGTGAAATCGGTCGCCGAATTCGGGGCGACGACGATTCTGAAGCGGCGGAAGTTTTCGGTGGTTTCGACCGGCGGCGGAGTGTTGACGAGTTCCCACTTCTCATCCTTGTCGCGCGGGTGTTCGAGGTAAACCGTCTTCGGTCGCGCCGTCACATTGGTCAGCGTGTAAATCGTCGCCTTCGCCTGCTTGTAATGCACGCGGAATTCGCCGTTGATGATTTCAGCGAGGAAGGCTTTACTGCTTTCTTCCTTCTCCCTGCTGCTGACGCGACAGCCGAGGTCCACGGCGTAGGTGAAGAACCTTTTCTCGCCCGGTTTGACGCGACCGAGCAGGGCTTCGCCGGAATAGGTGTCGCCTTCGATCACCGTGACCGGGCCGCTTTCGAGCGTCAGGCCGGTGTTGTTGGTCAGGTAGATCGCGCCGAGCGGGTGCTGCTTCAGCTTCCCGGCGTTGTAAAGCGACATGCTTTCGCCCTCGACTTTGCTCTGCACAATCGGGATCATCGCCGAGCTGTTACGCCTGATCGTGACCGGGTGGGCGATGCGGTATTCAAACAGTTCGCCGATGTCCTGAGTGTTGACATCAACAGTGACGCCGGAACCTTCGCTGATGGCCCTGATCACTGAAGACTCGGTTTCAAGCCGATCAATTGATGCTGATACTGTTACCGCCTCGGATACGGCGCCGACATTGAGCGTGAGATTGCCCGTCGCCGTCATCTGGCTGGCAATCCGCAGGTCTGTCAGGGTAGTGATTTTGAATCCGGGCTGTTCAGCTTTCACGTCATAACTCCCGGGCGGCAATCCACGGGCTGAATATCGGCCCTCGCCGTCTGTCACCACTACAGTTTCCGCACCGGTTTGCCGATTCCTGATTCTGATGGTTGCGCCGGCGATGGCCGACCTGCTCGCATCAGTAATGACACCGCTGATGCCGCCGCCGGAAATCAGGCCCGCGGACATTTGAGAAAGAGGGCCGATGGCCGCCTCTGAAACCTGCGGGGTCAGTGTCAGGTCATCACCCATCTCAACCACCGGCCTCCGCTTATAACGCGGCTGCTGCAAATCCTGGATGAACGACACCGGCATCCCGGCGATGAGCGAGAGCGTTACGTTCGTCCAGTCCTCGTCCTGCACGTTGTCCACAATCGCCCAGCCCTGCAGGAAAGGCTGCCCCTTGTCGTCAAGCACGACGCGGTATGTCGTCTTCCAGACCGGCGCCTCGACGACGTAACTGACGAACAGGTCGCGTTCGCCCTGGCCGGTCGAGGTGATCGTCAGGCTGCGCGTGTTTTTGTGAATCGTGGATTGCAGGATGGCCAGGTAACGCTCGACGTCTTCGCGCAACCTCGCGTCAAGCAGCCTGATCCCGCGAATCTGGTCGAGCGCGACGGCCCGCAGTTCGCCGCCCTCGCCCATCAGGACGAGATCCTGCAATTCGGCCCTGTCGTTTCCTGTGGCGCGACTGCGCTTTTCGATGCCGACGATAGTGCCGGTAGTTGACCCGGCGGCAGCCTTCACTTCGACGCGCGCGCCCCTGAGTTGCCCGATCAGGGCGGTCAGGCTGGCCGCGTTGGTGCGGTCGAGGCTGATGCCGAATTCATCAAGCCGGCGTTCGAGCGGTTTGGTCGAATCGAAGGTGACGGCTGAAACATTGCCCCGGCTCAGATCCAGCACGACCAGTGATTTCAGCACGTCGTTCATCTGCGCCGCGTCGAAGGAAAAGGTGATCTGCTGATCGCCATTCACTTTGCCGCGCCGCTCGAAATAACCGACGCCGTGTTTGTAGAGAGTCACGCGCCGCACCGGCGGAGTGGCGTCTGCGGCTTGTGCGGTTGACTGCGCCAGTGATGGCAGGGCGGAAACGGGGAGCAGGATGAGCGTGACAAGCAGACTGATGGCAGGGCGGTTCATGGTTACCTCCTCGAGTGAAATGTTGTTCTGTGAGTTCCCAGCCCGGCCAGCAGTGGTGTACTCCTGAGGTTATGAAGTCTTCAGGCAGTTCTTCTGTCGTCTGTATCAAGCTGGTCCCCCCACGGATTCACTCGACGCAGACTGTGTGACTGTCCACGGTCTGAACGCCGGTAGCGATGAATCTTGCAGGAGAGAAAAGGGGGCAGGTCGAAAAATTGCTGATGCCATCGGATTCTGCAGGTCTGCGATTGACAGCGCCAGAGGCGCGGCATGTTTATAGCAAACCGTCTTGAGAAATCGCTCCAGCTCCGTCAGGAGCGGCACGTGTAAAGGCGGATGTCGCTCCTGACGGAGCTGGGAATGTTTTCCCGGCAGGGCTATAAACATGCCGCGCCTCTGGCGCTCGGAGAAATTATCTCCCCACAAAATCCGGTGGCATCAGAAAAACTGGAATCCCGGCGAAGCGGCCTGTCTGCAAATGTTACTGGCTGCTTTCCGGCTCCGGGTCAGACTGAGTTGTGCGGCGGTACTCTTCCAGCAATTGCTGCATGATGTCGGAGAAGGTCCAGTTCGGGTCGAGCGCGGGGTCGGCTTTGAGGCGGGCTTCGTATTCGCGGTAGACGCGCGGGCGCGCCCAGGCGAAAAATTTCGGCAGGTCGGTCTCGGGTTCTTTTTCGAGCGTCATCGTCAGCGACCTTTCGCCGTCATCGCCAGGAAGTTGGCCAGCAGCTTTTTCCCGGGATTGGTCATGATTGATTCGGGGTGAAACTGGACGCCTTCGCAGATGAATTTGCGGTGGCGCAGTCCCATCACGACCTGATCTTCCGTGTCGGCGGAGATTTCCAGATCGGCCGGCACCGACTCCGCCTCCACGATCAGCGAATGGTAGCGCGTCGCGGTGAAGGGGGATTCGATGCCCTGGAAGATGGTCTTGCCGTCGTGCGAAATTTCGCTCGTCTTGCCGTGCATGAGGTAAGGCGCGCGCACCACCCTGCCGCCGAAAGCCTGGCCGATGGCCTGATGCCCGAGGCAGACGCCGAGGATCGGGATGCTCCCGGCGAAGCGGCGGATGACTTCCAGCGAGACGCCGGCCTGATCCGGCGTGCCCGGGCCCGGCGAGATCAGGATGCCCTGCGGCTCAAGGTTGACGATGTCATCAATCGAAATCTCGTCGTTGCGCGCCGCCACCGGCTCCGCGCCAAGTTCGCCAAGGTATTGCACGAGGTTGTAAGTGAACGAATCGTAGTTATCAATTACCAGAATCATTTTTCAGTCATCATCTTTTCAGCCTGATGCTCATTTTGATTGATCAGCTTTCTCTTTTGTCTGCTCACTGTAAGCCTGACAGGGCGACTCAGTTATCTGAGCCAGCATCGCCAGCGTCAGCCGGTAGCCCAGATAGACACTCTGCGGGTTCACCTTCCTGGCCTGATCCTTGTCAGAGTGTAAAATAGTCTTCCACTCATTATTCAGGCCGTGAATTGAAACCGCAGGGATCTTCTTCGCCAGAAATGGTCTGGTATCCGCCGCCGCCAGAACCTCGGCATGTGAAAACGGCACCTCTATCTTTTTGGCCAGTCCGGCGGCCAGTTCCGCCAGCTTCTTACTCGACATATTGTCGAGTACCTGCGGGACGGTCAGTCCGAGGCTGTCAATATCAATCATCGCGCAGTATTGCGCAACGTCCTCTTTTCTGATCGCTTTGGCCACCGCCTCCGCCCCGACCAGCCCATCCTCTTCCTTATCAAAAGCGACGAACAGGACGGTCTTTTTCAACGGGACATCCTTCAGCGTCCGGTACAGATGAGCCACCGCAACCACCCCGCTCCAGTCATCTATCGCGCCGCAACCCGCCGCAACCTTGTCATAATGCGCGCTGACGATCACTTTTTCGTCCGAAGCTCCGGGCTTGCGGATGACTACGTTTTCGGCGCCCCCCGACTTTTCCACCTGAATGTCCGACGGGCTGGCTCCCATCCTCTCAAATAACGCTTTGACTGCATTCAGCCGCTCTTTATTCTTACACGGCACCGAATCGAATTCGGCTTTGATCTCATCGGGGGATGAGATTCTGACCTTCCCTTCCGGTGTGCCAGTCAGTCCGGGCACTGACGCCAGCAGTAGAAGCAGACCGGGAATGACAAAGAACAGGCGGTTCATTCGGGGCATAGTATCTTTTTATCAGTTATGGTTTGATCACCGCCTCGATCAGTTCGATCCGCTGCTGCGGGCCTTCGCCGTTACGCGGGGCCTGCTCCATCCGGTCCAGCACCTCAAAACCGTCCACCACCTTACCGAAGATAGTGTATTTGCCGTCGAGGTTCGGGGCCGGGGCCAGCACGATGAAGAACGACGTTTCGGCCGAATTCGGGTCGTCGGCCCGGGCCATCGAGAGAGCGCCGCGCAGGTGTTTGCGCGTCTGACTGAATTCGCCTTTGAGTTTGCGCACCCACCGGTCCGCCGGATGCGTCGGCCCGCTCGTGCGCGTCGTGCCCATCCCGCCCTGCACGACGAAACCCGGGATGATGCGGTGAAAGACCGTGTGATCATACCACCGCGTCTCGACGAGCTTCAGGAAGTTGCGGCAGTGTTCGGGGGCCAGATCGGGGTCGAGCGCGAGCGTAATGTCGCCAAGGCTCGTGTGCAGCAGCACCTCCCTGCGCATCTCGTCAATGGTCGCGTCCTTGAAGGGCTCGGTCTTCTTCGGCTCGATTTTAACGTTCAGGATTCTCGCAGGCGTCTGCATCATGCGATTGTCATCAACCGGCGCGAGTGAAATCTGCGTGGCGACGTCCAGTCCTTCAGTGACCCTGCCGAATGCCGAATACTGCCCGTCGAGCTGCGGCTGCGGCGAGAGGCAGATGAAAAACTGCGCGCCGCCGCTGTCGGCCTTGCCGGGGATGCGGACGGTCGAAACGATCCCGCGGTCGTGTTTGATGTCACTGAATTCGTCAGCAATCTGATTGAGCCCGCCCTGCCCCCAGCGCGCGCGCGGCGTCTGCGGGTCCTTGAGCAGCGGGTCGCCGCCCTGGATCAGTCCCCGGACGACTGCGGAATGAAAGGCCGAGCCGTCGTAATAACCCGCCCGCGCCAGTTTGATGAATTGCTGCGTATGCCTGAGCGCCTTGTCGGGAAAGAATTCGAACCGGATCACGCCCGCGTCGGTGGTGATGACTGCTTCCAGTTTCGCCGCCTCCTCAGCCGTCGCAAGCGGCATTTTATCCGGCGGTGGGGGCGCATTCTTCTTGCGAGCAGTTTGTGCCGGTGTTGCGATGCAGAGCAGAAACAGCAGACCGCACAGCGCCGCGCCGTGTCTGACAATCCGCAATCCAATTCGACGCACTGCGTCGACCGCAATCTGCAATCCCATCACAGCTCTCTTTCCGCAATCTCAATGGCCTTGAGCAATGCCCGGGATTTGTTGACCGTCTCGATGAATTCCTTCTCCGGCACCGAATCGGCGACGATGCCGGCGCCCGCCTGCACGTAAGCCTGATCGCCGCGGACGAACATCGTCCGCAGCGCGATGCAGGAGTCGAGGTTGCCGGAATAATCGAAATACATCACCGCCCCGGCGTAAGCCCCGCGCCGCGTCGGTTCGAGTTCGTCAATGATCTGCATGGCCCGCACCTTCGGCGCGCCCGAGAGCGTACCGGCGGGGAAAGTGGCGGCGAGCGCGTCGAAGCAATCCAGCCCCTCGCGCAGCCGCGCCTTGAGGACCGAGACCAGGTGCATGACATGCGAGTAGCGCTCGACGATCATCAGTTCGGCGACTTCGACCGAGCCGTATTCGGCCACGCGCCCCAGATCGTTGCGCCCCAGGTCAACCAGCATGATGTGTTCGGCCTGCTCCTTTTCGTCGGCGCGCATCTGTTCGCCAAGGATCAGATCTTCGGTTTCCGTCGCGCCGCGCGGGTAGGTCCCGGCAATCGGGCGGTATTCGAGCCGCCTACCGGTGCAGCGCACCAGCATCTCGGGCGAAGCGCCGAGCAGCGTCTCCTCGCCGCCGAGCTTGAGGAAAAACATGTAAGGCGAAGGGTTGACGACGCGCAGGGCGCGGTAAATCTGGAACGGGTGCGTCGCGATGTTGACCTCGAAGCGCTGCGAGAAGACGACCTGAAAGGCGTCGCCCGCGGTGATGTAATCCTTGATCATCTCGACCGCGGCCTCGAACTCGTCCTTGCTCATGTTCGCCCGCAGTTGCGTCGGGCCGCTGCGCTCGGACGGCGAGAGCATCGGCAGCGGCGAGGCCAGCATACCTTCGAGCCGGTAAATATCGGCGGAGGCGGTCTCATACTTGAGTTGCAGCTGCGGGTCGTCGGGCCCGTCAACGAAGACGTTGGAGATGATCTGGATCTGATGCTTGACGTGATCGAAGGCCAGCAGGCTCGAAAAGAACATCACCACCGCCGTATCCATGTTCAGGTCGTCGGGCGCCTCCCGCGGGACGCGCTCGAACCACTGCACCGCGTCGTAGCCGAAATACCCGACGGCGCCGCCGACGAACGGCGGCAGTCCCGGCACCTTGACCGGCTGGTGCTGGCGCATCATTTCGCGCAGGACTTCGAGCATCGGCTGCGTGCGTTTTTCAGTTTTGCCGCCGACGTGTTCGACGGTGACTTCGCTGCCGCGCGCCCGGACGATCTGCTGCGGCGCGCACCCGAGGAATGAGTAGCGCGCGATCTTCTCGCCGCCCTCGATTGATTCGAGCAGGAAGGCGTAGGGCGAGCGGCGCTCGATCTTCAGGAACGCCGAGACCGGGGTCAGCAGGTCGGCCATCACCGTCTTGACCACGGGGATGACCGTCCCGCGCTTCGCCAGCGCGGCGAATTCTTCGAATGTTGCTGGTGTGATTTGTGACATTGGGAAATGGTAGTCGGAAATCGGAAGTCAGCAGTCGGGAGTCGGTAGAAAACCTTCCTGAATCACTACAACTTGTGACGGGAGACTACCGACTACCACTCTTTACGCTTTCAACTGTTCGCATGAAAATTCGAGCAGATTGCCGTCGGGGTCAGAGATGATGCAGTAATAGCCGACGACCGGCCCGGCATAGCCCGGGCCTTCGACCAGAATGCCTGCCTCGCGCGCCCGAGCGGCGATCTTATCCACGTCGGCGCGGTCCGTCACGTGAAAGCCGAAATGATCCATCCGGCCGCGGGAGTTGCTCGGGTCGCCCTCGACCAGGACAATGATCAGGCCGGAAGCGTCGTGGCCGAGACGCACCCACGCGACGCGGTGCGTCGAGCCCTCATCCCGCCGCTCGTGAATGACGCGCATCCCCGCCCACTCGACGTAAAAGCCCGCGGCGCGCCGGGCGTCGGCGGTGATCAGGGCGACGTGATCGAGCCTTTCAATCATTGTTCAGAGTGAAGAGTGAATGGCACCGGACAGCCGCCCTTCACTCTTCACCTTTCATTCTGCCTGTATTTCGGGCCGGCCGGCCGGCCCGCGCGCTGGCTCAGTTCGCCCATGATGTCGGGCAGACTGACGCCGCGTTCGACCATCAGCACCAGCAGATGATAAAGCAGGTCGGTGATCTCTGCCGACAATTCCTTCGTGCCCTCGTTCTTGGCGGCGATGATCGTTTCGGCGGCCTCCTCGCCGATCTTCTTGAGAATCTTGTCGAGCCCCTTGTCGAAGAGGTAGCTCGTGTAGGAATTCTCGGGGCGCTGCTCCCGGCGCTCCTGAATCAGCCGGAACAGATCCTGGAGCAGGATGCCCAGCTCCATCGCCGACACGTCCACGACCGAAAGCTGCGCGCCGGGCCGCTCGATCTGCGGCGCGGGCGGCGGGGCGATCAGCGACGGCTCGCCGGTCGTGACGCCGCCCGCCGCTTCCCCGTTGAGGCCGGTGAAAAAGCAGCTGCGCGCGCCCGTGTGACAGGCCGGGCCGTTCGGGTTGACGGCGATGACGAGAGTGTCGCCGTCACAATCGAGCGTGATCCCGACGACGCGCTGCGTGTGGCCCGAGGTCGCGCCCTTGTGCCACAGCGCCTGGCGCGAACGGCTCCAGAACCAGGTCTCGCCCGATTCCAGCGTCAGGCGCAGGCTGGTCTCATTCATCCACGCCAGCATCAGCACCTCGCGCGTCGCCGCGTCCTGAACGATGGCCGGGATCAGGCCCTGCTCATTGAACTTCAGATTGTCAATCGGCAGTTCAGACATGCTTTGTGGTTCAGGCCCGGACGATCCGGTAACCGAGCGCATAAATGGCCTTGAGCGTCTCCATCGCCGTCACGCGATCATACTGCTTTTCGCCTTCGGACAATTCGTCATACGGGACGAGACCGGGGTGCTGTTTGAGTTCGTCATTCCGGGTCGGGCCGTATGTCCAGCCCTCGCGCATTCGGCCGAGCGACCAGTTGTCGTGCGTGGATTCGGCCAGATGTTCAGCCAGCTCATTGATCTCGTCCGGCAGTCTGACCTGCGACGTGTCAATCGGTTTCGGTTCGTACATTGTTTCAACCCATTTGTTAAGGCTGCCGTGGCCATCGGCAGCCAGTATTTCTTACTGCAAAGTCAGTTTCTTCTGCAACCATTCGGTCAGCACATTGAGCGAAGCCTGATCGAGCGGGCGCGCGGTGTCCTGATAAGTTTTCAACGACCCATCGCCCTTGCAGACCTTGAAGACGTGATCGGCGTCCGGCATTGTTTTCATGGTGCAATCCTTGTGGCCCTCGCGCGCGAAGGCTTCATCCAGATATTCCGCATCGCTCACGGTCACGAACACGTCCTTTTCGCCCTGCAGGATCAGCACCGGGACTCTGATGGTCTTGACGGTCTGCAACGGGTCAGTGGTCAGCAGCACGAAGGCGAAGGCCGGGTTCTCAGTCAGCCGAATGAGCATGGCGTCAGTCTCGCTCCCGGGGTCGAGATTCCAGGCCGAAAAATTGGATTCGCCCGCATTGATCTTACTGACAATCTGGTCAACTTTTTGCAGGTAAGTCTCGATCTCGCCCGCGGATTTCCCCTGGGCGGTCATCATCACTCTGATCTGTTCACGGACGACTCTGGAACCGAAGCGGCCCGCCGTGGCCGCCAGCACCACGCCCGCCAGCTTATCCTTCCCCCCCTCGTCGTGTGACGCCACGACCCCGGCGAGCAGCCCGCCCTCGCCGTGCCCGAACAGCACGACGCGCTGCGGGTCAATGTCCGCGCGGCGGCGGACATATTTGACGACCGCCTCGCCGTCCATGATGTAGTCGTCAAAGTTGCTGGGCCGTTTGCAATCGCTCGCGCCGGCGCAGCGGCGGTCATAGCGCAGCACGGCGATGCCTTTGGCCGCCAGATGCTCCGCCAGGTCGCGGTACAGATAATGAACTCCGCCGCCCACCGGAACACCGTCGCGCGTCGCCGGTCTGGCGTCGCCGTAAATCACCACCGCCGGCGCGCGCCTGCCCGCCTCCATCTTCGGCAGCAGCAGCGTCCCGGCCAGCTGAACGCCGTTGCCGGCGAACTTCACTTCCTCCGATTTCACGCCTGCCGGAAGTGACGAGGCTGAACCTTTCGACCCGGACGCCTTCTGCTGTATCGCCGGCCGGGCGGCGGGCTTCACGGCATTGTCGCGAACGGCCTCGCGGCGGTTGCGCCGGCTGACCGATTTCTGCCTGCCGCCGGAATATTCGACCCCGCCTGATCCCGAGCTTTCTGCCCGCAGCACCGGCGCCGGGACTGAAAGAAAGACCAGACCGAGCGCCACGGAAAGAACACCTGATTTCAAACTCATACAAAAGCACCCCACGTTTCAAAGTAATTGCCTGAAGAATGTCGGGTGGGGCACTCCCATCATTCGATGAATCAGCAGGTGTGTCAGTAGCCCGACCGTCAGGGAGGGCTTGCTCATGATTCCAAGCCCTCCCTGACGGTCGGGCTACTGACACTTTGGTAACCGCCGGCCTCAGCGTATCAGGATGCCGCGCTCGCGCAGATACTGCTTCGCCTCGCCGATGGTGTATTCGCCGAAATGAAAGATCGAAGCCGCCAGCGCGGCGCTGGCCCCGCCGACGGTGAATGCCTCGGCGAGATGTTCGAGGCCGCCGACGCCGCCCGAAGCGATCACCGGGATGTTGACGGCATCGGCGACGGCGCGCGTCAGCTCAAGGTCGTAGCCGGTGCGCTGCCCGTCCCTGTCCATGCTCGTCAGCAGGATTTCACCCGCGCCCAGGTGTTCTGCCCGCTGCGCCCATTCAATCGCATCCATCCCCGTCGGCGTGCGCCCGCCGTGCAGATAAACTTCCCACGACGGGTTATCGGTCGAACCGTTTCTCCGCTTGGCGTCAATCGCCACGACGATGCACTGCGCGCCGAAGCGTTCCGCGCCCTCGCGGATCAGCGCCGGGTTCTCGACGGCGGCGGTGTTGACCGAAATCTTGTCCGCGCCCGCCGCGAGGATCGAGCGGATGTCTTCGACGGTGCGGATGCCGCCGCCGACCGTGAACGGGATGAAGACGCGATCCGCCACCCGCCGCACCATCCCGGCGACGATCTCGCGCCGATCCGACGAGGCAGTGATGTCAAGAAACACCAGTTCATCCGCGCCCTCGCGGTCGTAACGTTCGCCCTGCTCCACGGGATCGCCCGCGTCAACCAGGTTGACAAAGCTCATCCCCTTGACCACGCGCCCGCAGTCAACGTCGAGGCAGGGGATGATTCGTTTCGCTAACATTGCGGACTCGGGGATTGCGGACTGCGGATTGCGGATCTGAATCGCGCAACCTGCTCTCTGAATCACGAATCCCGGATATTGGGATTGAAGATGTTTTCAATCCGCAGTCCGCAATCCGCAATCATCACAGCGTGATTTGCTTGACCGACAGCACGTGCTTTACTTTCGCGAGCGCTTCCAGCTTGTCGGCGCTCAGGGCCTGATCCACCTGGTAGACCGAAAGGGCCACGCCGCCCGGCGAAGTGCGGCTCAGGTAAAGCTGCGCGATGTTGATCTGGTGTTCGCCGAGGAACGTGCCCATCCGGCCGACGATGCCGGGCAGGTCGTCGTTGACGATGACCAGCATGTTGCCCTGCGGCACGGCTTCGAGCCGGTGCGAGTTGATCGTCACGATGCGCAGGTCGTTGCGCCCGTAAAGAGTGCCGCCCAGGCGGCAGGTGCTTTCCTCGTCCCTGACCGTGACTTCGACGAGGCTCGCGAAATCGTGCGGCGCGTTGGCGATGGTCTCGGTCACGCGCAGCCCGCGCTCTTCGGCGATCAGAGCCGCGTTGACCTGATTGACGCGCGCACTAATTGGCTGGAGCAGACCGGTCAGAATGGCGCGCGTGATCGAACGCACGTCGAGGCCCGCCACTTCGCCGCTGTAGCTGATCTGCACCTCGTTGAAGGCATGGCCAAAGAACTGCGTCAGGAAACTGCCGAGCTTTTCGCCGAGCGTCAGGTACGGGCGCAGTGTTTCGAGTACCTCGCCGCTGACCGCGGGCACATTGACCGCGCCGCCGATTGCCCCGCCGGTAAGAAAGGCCGCCACCTGTTCGGCAATCGTCACGGCGACCGAGTCCTGAGCCTCACTCGTCGAAGCGCCGAGGTGCGGCGTGACGATCACTTCATCAAGGCCGATGAGCGGGTGGTCGGCCGGGGGCGGTTCCTGGACGAACACGTCGAGCGCCGCGCCCGCGACCTTGCCCGATTTGATGGCGTTGTAGAGATCCTCTTCATCCACCAGCCCGCCGCGCGCGCAGTTGATGACGCGCACGCCGTCTTTCATCTTCCCGAAGGCGGCTGCGTTGATGATCCCGCGCGTCTCGTCGGTCAGCGGCGTGTGGACGGTGATGAAATCCGAGCGGCGGAAGAGGTCGTCGAGCGCGACCAGTTCGATGCCGCTGCGCTGCGCCGCGTCCCGGGTCAGGAACGGGTCATAGGCGATGACCTTCATCCCCAGCCCCTGCCCGCGCGAGGCGACGATTTTGCCGATGTTGCCGAGGCCGATGATGCCGAGCGTTTTCGTATTCAGCTCGGTGCCCATGAAACTCTTCTTGTCCCACTTCCCCGCCTTCAGCTTCGCGGCGGCCTGCGGGACCTTGCGCGCGAGCGACATGAGCAGCGCGATCGTGTGTTCGGCGGTCGTGACGCTGTTGCCGCCCGCCGCGTTCATCACCACGATGCCCCGCTGCGTGGCGGCGGGGACATCAATGTTGTCCACTCCCGTCCCGGCGCGGCCGATGACCTTGAGACGCTCGCCGGCGGCGATGATGTCGGCCGTGACTTTGGTCTCGCTGCGGACGATCAGGGCGTCGTAATCACCGACGATCTTTCTGAGTTCTTCAGGTTTGAGTCCGACGTTTTTATCAACCACGAAGCTTTCATGGCGTTTCAGGATTTCGACCCCACGATTCGATAGATTATCGCTGATCAGGATTTTCATATTGCGCTACTTTCTGGTCTTTCTCCCGCAAAGGGTAATGGGTTGATAAGTTCAGGCTGGCGGCAGACCGGACGATCACGACCACAGGGCGGGGCGGTGCCATGAGCGGCATGGGTGGATTGATGAGCGGAACGTCTCAGTGAAGTGGGGGAAAACTGTCTTCCGTCTTTTCCAGTCTCGTGTCATCACAGTCGCTTCTTCAAGAGTGGGCTTGGGCAGTACTCGAATGATTACAGGGCCATCATCCGGTGAAGGCGTATGATACGGACAAGTGACGGCAAAATCAATTACGAGATGAGAGGCGAATGCCCTGATCCGGAGCCGGCATCAGCCCGCCAGCCGGGCGGCGCGCGCACCAGGCGGCGGGCTCAGCCGAGCGTCTGATCCGGTTAATCTGCGGCTGAAGTTTTCAGCTTTCGGTCATCAGCCGTCAGCGCTCAAACCGGAATCGCTTCACCTGGCGGGGCGGCGGCGGGCGCGCAAATAGACTCGCACCTCATCGTTGCGTGGATTGACGACATAAACCGAGACGCGGCCATCGGGCAATGTTTGAATGGTGGCCGGCGAGGCCAGCGCGGTCAGGTACCAGCCCGGCGGCAGCACGACCGTGTTGCGCAGGCGCCCGAAAGTGCGATCCCACACCAGCTCTTCGCCATCAAGGTAATAGCTTTTCGGGTCGGTGTAGGTTTCTTTCAGCCGCAGCCTCGTGCTTGCCCCTTTGGCTACCGGGCTGGCGAGGTAAGTCACGACCACTTCGCTGTCGTCCTGCGCGTCGCGCAGCGGAAGCCTGCGTTCCTTCGCCTGCCTGCCTGAGATGACCTCCCATTTCAGATTCTCGCCGCTGTCGAGATCGATGCTTTCAGGCTCGGTGACGTGACTGCCGGCGCGCACGACGTTGAAGTAATACTTCTCGCCTTCCCTGCGCTCCGTGTAATCGTGCGTGATGCGGAAGGCGTGAGTTTCGGGCGCTTGCAGTTCGTAGAGAATCTCGCGGTCCTGATAAGCGCGCTCGGCGAGTTGCATGCCCTGCGCGCCGGCCGGCTGACCGCGCCATGAAACGGCCAGCCCAACGGCGCCAAGGATGGTCAGCATCAGGACGAGCGTGACGGGTGAAGCAGCGTGACGGGTGATCCGGATCATGGCTTCACCTCTTCTTTCTTCGCCGGGCCGGCTGGCAGGCGGCGCGCCTGGATGGTGACTTCCAACTGTCCGCCGCTGCCCGGGTTGACGAAGGCGAGCTTCAGGCGTCCGTCCGGCTCCATCAGCACCTGCGTCGCTACCGTTGAAGAGATGATCTCGTAGCCGACGGGCAGCACGACGCTGTCGCGCGGAATGCCGAGCGGTCGCTTGAAGACGATGTGGTCGCCCTGCGTGTAGTAGCTCTGCTCGTCCTTGTAGGTCTTGTCAATGCGGAGGCGATACTCGCCGCGCGTGGGCACCGGGTGTGCGAGGTAGACTTTGATGAACTTTTCGCCGGGACTGAAATTGCCGTCGGGCTGATCGGCTCTGGCTTGCGCGCCGGTGACGACTTCGAACCTGAGCGGCTTGCCCGTGGCCAGATCCCAGGCCGCTTCGTCCGAAGCTTCGCTGCCCGCGCGGATGGGGTTGAAATGGAACCGCGCGCCGGGCCTCGTTTCCGTCACTTCGTAGTAGATCCTGAATTGATGCGTCTCCGGCGCGAGCAGCTCGTAGCGCGTGTAGGTGTCAGAGGAAATGAACTGACCCGGCATGCCCGCACTGGCGCCCGGCAGGATGAGCCAGACCGCGAGCAATGGCAGTATTTTTCGTTTCACGGTTGATCACTCCTCCATTGTCAATACCCGGCCAAGGATTCTTTGTTCCGGCAGGAGTCTACGCCCCACCTGCCGGGATGTGAAGCCGGACAATCAGAGTCATCACTGGGCCAGCCTGCCCTTCTCACAATCCCTCATTTGATCTGGATCGTAACTCGATTGGCGACCACGCCGCCGACCGAGAGAACGACTTCGACCCGACGCTGCCCCTGCCCGGCGAGGCTCCCCGGGATTTCAATGTTGAGCTGATCGAGCCCGCTGAAGCCCCCCTGCGCGCCTGCGTACACTACATTCGCGGGCCTGCCATCAATCGTCGCCGTGACCGCCTCAGCCACGCCATTATCATCACCGGGATTGGCCGCCTGCGCGTGGCGGAAGCCGGTGCCGAACAGCACCAGAATATTCGGCCTGCCGCCGACCGTGACGTCAAACGGCTGACTCTGATAGTTGATGCCGTCAGCCGTCGCGAGCGCCGCCGCGTCACCGCTGCCTGAAGCGTTGGCCGTGAAGATCGCCGGGAAGGCCGCGACGATCTGGCTCGTGCCGAGCGAATAGCTCCCCGTCGGGTTGCTGACGATGATCGTCGCCGGGCCCGCTTCGACAGAGGCCGGGACGGCGAAGTTGATCTGAGTGGGTGAAACGAAGAAGAGTGGAGCGGGCACTCCGTTGACGGTCACGGTCGTGCCGGCCAGTTCCAGCGGCAGCGGCTGCGCCTGCGCGACCTCGATGCGGACGGCGAGGTTGCCGCCGAACAGAGAGGCGATGGAATCAGCCGCCAGCGAACCGGGCCGGTAGTCGGCCGAATTGACAATGCCGAGCGGCCCGGCGTTGACCACGCTCACACTGACCTGTTTCGTTTCGCCGAGCTGGCCGTCGCTCGCCGTGAATGACAGGTTGAACGTCTGTCCGACATCGCCTGGCGAAGGAGTCCAGCGGAACCGGCCCCGCGTGCTGTTGTTGGTGACACTCGTCGTCGTAAAGTTCGCGCCCGCCGGCAGCCCACCGGCCGTGATCGTGAGCGGCAGGCCGGAGCCGAGGTCGCTCGCCTGGACATCGAACCTGATTTCGGCGTTCGGGACGGCCACCTGAGCCGGCGGCACAGCGACGACCGGCGGCTGGTTGGCCGCCAGCAGCGGGACGTTGTCGAGCCGCAGCCGTTCGCAGGAGGCGATGCTGTTGGTCGGATTGGTGCCCCCGGCCGTGTAAACGAAGCCGCCCAGGTATGCGCCGCTCGTCTGCCGGCGCGGGATGGCCGGATTGTAAGAGTTGTCGAGCGTGATCCAGCGGTTGTTGCGGACGTCGTAAACTTCGACGCCGAGCAGCGCGCCGGTCGCCGGGTCCTCGCCGGTAATCAGATACCAGTACGGATTGCCCGACCCGTCCCGCACGACCGCGCTCGTGCCGTAGCGGCGCGGGCGATTGAGCGGCGCGACCGGCGACCATTGCTTCGTGGTGAAATCGTAGGCTTCACAACTGTCGAGCGGGCCGGTCGCTCCCAACCCGCCCGCGACGTAAAGTCTGCCGTCAATCAGCGCGGCCTTGTGCCCGTAGCGGGCCACGCCGAGCGGGGGCAGGCTGGCCCATGTGCCGGCGTTCGGATCGTATGACCTGAACGCGCTGATGGGCGACAGAATGTTGCCGTCAGACCCTCCGCCACCGGTCATGTAATAGACCCCGCGCGCCTCATCCCCGACGAGAGCGTAGTAGTAATTGGCCGCAGGCAAGGCTGCCTGCGTCGCCCAGGTGTTGGTGGCCACGTCGTAAACCTGATGCAGGGTGACCGCCTCGACCGACGAATTAACGCCGCCGGGGACGTAAATCTTCCCGTTCAGAAAGACCGCATCGATCGCGTTCGCCCCGGTCGGCAGCGGCGCGATACTGGCATTGCTCCACTCGGGCGTCGCGGCTGCCGGGTCGAGGCGGTAGACGGTGGAAACAGTCGAGGTGCTGCTCGTGGTCGTGCGCCCGCCGATGGCGTACAGATATTTCCCGTCATTCACGACCGCCAGACGCATCAGCGCCGCGGGCAGTGACGGCGCGGATTCCCAGCGCCTGGCCAGCGTGAAATCGCCGCCCGAATACGCTTCGGTCTCCGCGCCTTCATCGTCAACGGCGATGACGCGGATGCGCGCCTGACCGGTCAGCTGCACGGTGGACGGGATTGACCAGGCGAACGACTGCGCTTCACCGGCCACGTCGGTCGCGATGTCGGAGACGAATTGGAGCGCGCCGCCCGAATTGCGGAAGAGCGCGATGCGATGTCTGGCGACCGCGCGGTTGTCCGACGAGCGCCAGTTGATGTTGACTGTGCCGCCGGCAAAAAAAGTCTCTCCTCCGCCGGGGCTCTGCACCTGTACGGTGGGCGGAGTGGCGCCGGTGTAATTGAATGCGCCCGTGAGTTTCGCCTGCGCCGTGCCGTTGCCGGAGGTGACATCAACCGCGCCGGTCGCCGGCGCCGACGGAGTCACGGCCCGCAAAGTGTTCGAGTTGATGAAAGTCACCGTACCCGCCTGCGCCCCGAAGCTCACGGCTGTGTCGGGCGTGAAGTTCGAGCCGATCAGCGTCACCACCGTGCCGCCGCGCGTCGAACCGGAGGCCGGATAGATCGTGGTCAGGGTCGGCGTCGCATTACCACTCCCGTTAGTGTAGAAAGTGAAGCCACCGGCAAGGGCCGCCGCGCCGTTGCGATTGCTGACCCGCACCGTCACCGCGCCAGCCGCGTGCGCTGGGGCCGTCGCCGCAATCGTCGTCCCGCCCAGCACGCTTGCCGCCGTGGCCGGGGTGTTGTCAAAGGTCACGGTCGTGTCTTCGGTCACCGTGAAGTTTGCCCCGGTGATGATCACCGACGTGCCGCCCTGTGGCGGGCCGAAGGCCGGACTGACCGCCGTGATGACCGGGGCCTCGACGCTGCCGGGTGAAATGACGGCGGGGTTGCCAGACCGCCCGATGAGGCGAATGTTGTCAACGTACCATCCGTCGCGCGTCCCGACCGAATCGCTCGTCAGATGGAAGCGAATGCGCGCGCGCGGCTGCCCATCGAGCCCGGGCATTAGTATCCGCGCGGGCGCGAAGCTGCTCTGCGATCCGGTGAAGGCCCTCGCCCGTGACCACGTGACGCCGTCATCGGTCGAGTATTCGACGATGCCGAAATCAAAGCTGCTTTCAAGGTCGTAACTGTGCGCGATGGTCAGCGCCACGTCGCTCACCCCAGCCAGATCGAAGAGCGGCGAAGTCAGCGTGAGGTCAACGAGGTTCGCATAATTCCCGCCGGGGCTGTCCGTCCACGAGCGCGCGGGCGAGGCCGCACGGGCGCCGGTAATCGCCCAGCCGGGGGCCGGGGCCCCCGCGGAAATCCACCCCTGATTCCCCTGCTCGACGGTATCTTCAAATAACGCCCGCTCGCGCGCGACGGCGGCGGACACTTTCACCTGCGCCGTGCCGCCGCTGCCGGTGTTCGCGTCGTTGTAGCTGATGTTGATCTGGTCGCCCGCCTCGACCGAGCCCTGCAACATCCCGTCGCCCGGACTGGCGCCGCCCGCGACCACCTTCAGCGTGCCGGTAAAACTGCCCGTGATGCCGGGCTCCTGCGTGAGCGTCAGGTTCTCCTGATCGCCCGTCACCGAACTCGTGACCTGCACCACGACCGGCGCCTGAGCGTTGCGGTCGCCGAGCGAGATGCGCAGCGTCTCGCCGTTCAGGTAACTCCCCCTGTCGAGCCTGACCGAACCGGCGTCGTTGCAGTAAGGCGTGCCGACAAAGGATTCGACTGGCGCGGCGTCATTCTGATCGAAGGTGCTGGCCGCGAACCCCAGGCCCCGCCTGGCAAACGCCTGCCAGAGCAGGCACTGATTCGCGCCATTGTTGTTAACCCGGTCGGCGAGCAGGATCGCGTTGCGCGCGTCAATGAAGGTCGGCGCCAGCGGCGTCAGCTTGAGCCCGTCCACGACCAGTTGCAGGCTCTGGCGCTGGCCTTCCTGAAAGCCATACTTCCCGATCAATGCTGCCCGCATTTCCCAGAGCGTGTTGCACCAGATTTCGCCCACGTCATGCACTTCCGTGCTGAGTCTGATGCTGCCGAAGGTGAGCGGATTGACCGCGAGGTTTGTGCTATACGGGTAACGGCGGATGCCCCCGGCGTAACTGCCCGTGACGAACTGACCGTGCGGGTAGCTGCCGGCCAGATCATCATCCGCGGTCCGCAGGAGCATGAGGCTGACGAAATCGGACCACCCCTCGCCCATCCCGCGCGCCTGCATCCCTGTGAGCCCCGTCGAATTGCCCACGAGCCTGTTGCTCACCCCGTGCGTGAGTTCGTGCAGCACGACGGTCTGATCGAGGCTGCCGTCCCTTTGCGGCGTCGCGGTGAAGAGGTACATCTGGACGCGACCGGGCGAGCCGTCACGCGGGCTTGAGAAGTTCGCGTTGTTCGTCCCCGAACCGTCCTGCGCGTCCGCCTGTATCGCGTCGTTGCCCAAGCCCCCGAGGCCGAAGTTGTTCGCCTGAAAATTACCGGCGGCCTCGGTGAAGCCATGCGCGTAGAGGATGTCGTGAAAGCGGTTGACCCAGTAAAAGAGGTTCACCTGCGAGGCCTTCTGATTGACCTCCACGGTCGGCTGCTGCGTCAGGTCAACCTGGAACGAAAAGTTACCGTCCGCGGCGACCAGGCGCGGCAGGTCGGGCTGGTTGGGCGATGAGTCGCGGTCCAGATGCGCATCCGTGTTGTTGCTGATGAGCCCGTCGGCGGTCGCTGCGGCCCACCAGTCGTAATGCTTGTCGCTCGCCTCAAAAATGGTTTTGCCGTTGAAGGGGCTCGCGCGGAACGGCACGTCCTCCTGCGCCACAACCGGCGGAGAGCCGATGAGGTGTGGCAGGTCGGGGCGCGGGCTGTCTTTCGTGAAAACCAGCCCGTGCGGTTTGAGCGGGTTTTCGTCGTAGCTCGTCAGGTTGAAGCGGTAGAGCAGCGAGCCGCGCTCGGCATCAATCATGACGAGGTACGCGTCCGGCGTCTCGCGCATCCAGAGCGTGAATTCCCAGGCGAGCCGCACCTGCGTTGAAGAGAGCGGGAAATAAACGAGCCGCGCTTCGACGTCACGCGCGAAACCGGCGTCGCGGTCAAACTGCTGCCGCGCCTCCGCGCCTTCCGGCTCTTTCCGCAGGCTGAGCGGCCCCGGCAGATCGGCGTCGGCCTCTTGCGCCGCGAGCCGCACTGCTTCATCCGCCTGAAGTCGCGGGCTGGAAAGGTTGACGGCGCGCCGCGCGTCCGGGATCAGTTCGCCGCTCGCCATCATCACTCGGCCTTCGCGATCCAGATGCACAGCGAGTTCGCCCTGAAAAACCTCGATCCCGCCGACCCGCTGTTGCAGGGTCAGATGCGTCACGCCGTTGTGTTCGGTCCGCTCGCGCCGCGCCACACGCAAGTCGTCAATCGCGTCATCATTGAGCCTGAAGAGATCAGCGTTCTGCCTGAGAAAACTGCGCGCCACGATTTCGGCATCGGCCCGGTCGGGCGGGCTGAGCGGCTCGGTGAAACTCCAGACGCGGCTCGGCGTGCGGGTCAGCGAACTCCAGCGCAGCTGCACGCCGGCGCGTTCGCGCTGCAATCGGGAAACGCCAGACTGCCGGGCAATACTTTCAGCCGGCGCGTTCGCCGTGGCGGCAGTTTCTTCAGGCGGCGCTGCGAGCGTGCGCTCGTGGCCGGCGCGGATGTCGAAATTTTCGCGCGTCCGCGGCAGGCGGCGGCCAGCATTGTCCTGGCGCGCGGCGGGTGACCGGGAAGGCGTCTGCGCCCGCGAGGACTGTGGCTGCGGTTGCAGGCGCGTGAGCAAAGCATTGATCCGGCGATGAGCAGAGGCGGAGGACAGCGCGATTCCGCAGAGAATCAGCGCGAGGGCAAAGAAAGGGGCACGTTTCACGGGGCGTCTCCTGAAATGGCGGCCACGCACGAGCAACGCGCGCGGCGCCTGAGTTCTGTTGATTCAATTCAGGCGTTTCAGGCGTCCGGCCGCAAGCATCAGTGGAGGCTTCGACTGGCCGGCGATTACTGGCTGAGAGACAGCGGCGTCAGCCCGGACAACCAGGCTCGAAGAGGTTGTCCCAGTAACTTCGGATCGGCAGTAGTGATTATTAAGCATCCACTCGGAGTGTCAAGACGGGATGCTTTATTTCCTGTCAAAAATATTCGGCGGCAAAAATGAAGGACACGAAGAAGAGGGCGGGGCCGAGTCTCTCTTCGTGTCCTTCATCACTTCGTGGTTAAAGTTGCAGTGACGTTTTAGAACAGGAACTTGAACCCGAGCTGGAAGAAGCGCGGGAAGTTCGATTGTCCGTTGGTGGCCTTGTTGATCGAGCCGAACTCAGTGCTGTTCGGGTCGGTGGTGTAGGTGCGCTCGTCGTACATCGGGGTGTTGAAGACGTTGTAGGCCTCGGCGCGGAACTGGAAGCGCATCCGTTCGCCGATTCTGAACGTCTTCGCGAAGTTGATGTCGAACTGCTCGAACGCGGGGCGGCGGATGCGCGGGTCGCGGATCGCCGTCGAGCGCGTGGTGAACGGTTCGCGGATGACGAAGTTCGGCGCGGTGCAGCCGTAGCTGACCGAGTAAGCCAGCAGCGCGTAGGTCAGCTTGCCGCTCGCATCACGCACGTAATTGCCCGCCGAATCCTTGACCGCCTGCCCCACGCACGGTCTGACGCCCTGGATGAACTGCGTGCCGTTCAGAACCCGCTTGCGGTCAGACAGCCGCGCATCATCCTGATTGCCGACGAAATCAACGTTGCCCGGCAATTGCCAGGGGCGGCCGGAGTTGAAGATGTAGGCGCTGGCCAGTTCCCAGCCGCCGAGGAATCCATCAACCAGGCGGCCGGAGTTGCCCAGGAACCTCCGGCCTTTGCCGACGGGGATTTCCCACACGCCCGAAATCGTGAAGCGGTGCGGGCGGTCCGAGAAGCTCAGGGAGCGATTCTTGATCTTCGCCACGTCGTCAATGTAGGCCGCCGTGCTGTCCTGCGAGCCGGGGAATTCGAGGGCCTCTTCCATCTGTTTAGAGAGCGTGTAGGTCGCGCTCATCGTCAGCCCTGTGGTCAGGCGCTTGTTGTAAAGCACCTGCAGCGAGTTGTACCAGACGCGCCCCTCGTTGCGTTCGAGTTCGGTGATGCCGCCGAACTGCGGGAAGGGGCGGGTGAGGTCGTAGCGTGAGCGGGTGGCCGCCGTAAAGAAGCTGGTCCCTTCAAACCCGGCGACGCCCTGGAACGGGTTCGGCAACTGCGCGTTGCAGAAGGCCGGGTCGCCGCCTTTGGTCGGATCGCATTTGTCGCGGAAAGCCTGCGTCACCTCGTTGATGCCGTTGTAACGCGACTGGCCTTCATAAGTGCGGCTCCCGACGTAACTCACTTCCACCACGCTCTTCCATGGCAGTTGTCGCTGCACGCCGAAGGAGAAGTTCTGCACGTAAGGCACGGTGAAGTCCGGGTTCGAGTACTGGAAACCGTTGCCGAGTAACGTCTCCAGTCCGCGCCCCGCGCCCGCCGGGCGGGCGACGGTCGGGAACGGATTGGCGAGGTTGTAAAGCGGCGTGCGGTTGCTGTCGAGCGAACCGACCAGCGACGTCGTCAGGCTGAAACCGTTGAGAGGGAAGCCCGGCGCCCCGGTCGGATTCAGGTAGTAACGACCGAACCCGCCGCGGATGACGGTCTTGTCATTCAGCGAATAAGCGAAGCCGATGCGCGGCTGGATGTTGTTCTTGTCATATTTGTACGGACTGGTGGGGTTGCCGCCGACTCCGGCGAAACCAAGTCCGCCGAAAACCTGCGTGCCATTGAGCAGCTTCGTCTTGTCAATGCGCGCGCTCGCCGGGTTGACTACCGTCGGATCGAAGCCGTAATTCGCGCGGTTGTAGCGTTCGACCGGCGGGCCGTTCAGATCCCACCGCAGGCCCAGATTGAGCGTCAGCTTGCGCGTCACCTTCCAGTCGTCCTGAATCCAAGGCGCGTAATACTTGAAGAAATAGATCGGGAAGGCGTTGGCGTCAATGTTGCCCGAAGCCGGGGCGCCGAGCAGGAAGGAGGCAATCGAACTGCCACTGAGTACGTCGCCGCGCGAGAAATCCTTCTGCGTGAAGGTGCGGTCGAAGCTGATCTGCATGCCGGCGTTGCCGCTGACCAGTCGCGCGTATTGCGTGTAGCGCATGTCGAGTCCAAGGCGCAGGGCATGCGCGCCTTTGTTGAGCGAGATGTTCGGCTGCAGGCTGAAGACGTTGGTCGGCTCGCGGGTGAAAGACCCGCGCCCGTAGCTGATGAAATCCGAAAAGTTGAAGCGCGGGAACATCTTGAACGGCAGTTGCGAGACGAGCGAGCCCGGGAAGCCGAGTTGCGTCGCGTCATAACCGAGTCCGCCTTCGAAACGCGCCGCTTCGATGTAGCGATTCGCCGACGCACGAATGTTCAGGATCAGAGTGGGGCTGAAGGTGTGCAGCCAGTCAACCACGCCCGCGTAGTTGATGCGGTTGAGCGGCAACTGGCCGTCCTGCGCCGGCCCGGTCGTGATGCCGTTGGTCCAGCGGATCTCGGCGCGGTTGTTGTAGCCGTACCGGAAGAAGACCTTGTCCTTCTCGCCGATGTTCTGGTCGATCTTGAAAATCCAGTTCCTGAACTTGTCGTTGGCGATGTTCGGGATGTCGGCAAAATTGTTGCGGAAAGGATCGCTGCCGGGCGTGACGGCATTCGGTTTCGGGAAGAATTGAGCGATGGCCGTGGCAATCGGGTTGATGCGGTTGGCAGGGATGATGTTACCAGGGAACGGGTCGCGCACCCAGCTGTTGCCTACCTGCCGCCCGGTCGCCGGGTCGTAGATCGTAATCAACTGGCCGTTGGCATTCTTGTATTGCGAAAAATCGCCGCGCAGGAACGCTTCGGGCGGCACCGTGCGCACCGCCTGATTGGGCGTCTGTTCGCGGTAGCCTTCGTAGTTGAAGAGGAAGAACGTCTTGTCACGTCCGTCGTAACCGAGCGGGCCGAAGACCTTCTTCGGCAGCCGCACGGGGCCGTCAATCACGCCGCCGTACTGGTCGAGCAGGTGTTCGGCCGGGACGAACTTGCCCGTATTCGGGTCGAGCGTTTTGCCCTTCGGGATGCCTTTCGTGTTCGCCAGCATATTGTTCGCGTCGAGCCAGTTGCGGCGGTAGAACTCATAAAGCGAGCCGTGATACTGATTCGTCCCCGACTTGATCTGGACGTTGACGATGCCGCCCGAGGTGCGACCGTACTGCGCGTCAAACGAGTTGGTGATGATCTTGAATTCGCCGACGGCGTCAACCGGCGGCACGTAAGCCAGGTTGTTGCCGCCCTGGATCGAGTTGTTGGGCGCGCCGTCGAGCAGGAATTCGTTGTTGCGATTCTGCCCGCCGTTGACCGACCAGTCGGCAATCGCGCCGTTATCGAAGGGGCGCTGGTAGATCGCCGGGCCGTTGAAGGTGATGCCGGGCGTCAGCGTCGCGAGCATGAACGGGTTGCGCGCGTTGAGCGGCAGTTCGGTGATCCGGCGGTTTTCGATCACGTTGCCGCGGTCGGCCTTCGATTCTTCCAGCAGCGCGGCGTCCGCAGTCACGGTGATCGTTTCTGACGCCACACCGACTTCGAGCTGGATATTGATGGTCGCCGTCTGGCTGACCTGAAGCTCCTGGTTGGGGCGCGAATACTTCTTGAACCCGGACGCCTCGACGGTGATCGTGTAGACGCCGGGCCTGACGAAGGGGGCGGTGTAATTCCCTTCCGAGTTGGTGGTGGTGGTGATGTTTTCGTTGGTCTGCGCGTTACTGATCGTCACCGTCGCGTTGGGCACCGCCGCGCCGGTCGGGTCGGTGACCCGGCCGTTGACCGTGGCGCGGAACTCCTGCCCGAGGGCGCAGACGGTCAGTCCGAGCAGGAAAATCAGTGAAATAAATATGCGGTAGCTCATCGTGCCTCCTTTACTGATTGTTATTTCTCCCGGTTGATGGTTGAGAGTGTGAGATCTTCTGGTGAACCGCCACGCCGTCAAACAGCGGGCCGGCCTGACCGCCAGCGATCAGTACCGTGCGCGATTCGAGCGCGGGAAGGCCGGAAACGGACGTTAAGGATGAAAGCTCTCGTCTGGACTCGTTATGCAGCAGATACCCGCCGTCATTCATCATCGCCGCGATGTTGCCGACGGCGAGCATCAGCTCCGTCGGATTGAAGTATGGAAAAACATTCGTCACGACCACGAGGTCGTAACCGGGCGTCGTCTCGCAGCGTTCGGTAATGATGTTGAATCGGGCCGCAGTGATCTTCCGGGCAATCGCCTCGTCAATCAGCACGGCCTTTGCCGGGTGGGCAGCGAACCGCGTCGGGGGGGCGAGCGCCTCTTCCCTGCCGATGCTGCGGCCCAGTTGCCGGAAGTAACTTTTGTAGTCATCGGCGAGCGGGCGTTCAGGTCGGTCGGCCAGGCCCGAGAGCAGCGAAAGCTTCCGCTCTTTGCGCCGCGGAAAGTTTTGCAGGTAAGCGACGACGCGCTCGTTGATGTCCACGCAGTGAACGTGCAGCCGGTCGCGGTCGGCGAGTTTCAGGCCGAGCAGCGCGTCGGCCACGGCGAACGGCTGGTAACTCTGCGGCCCGAACAGGTCAATCAGGTCGGTACGCGGCGCGAAATCGAGGCCCGGCCCGATGACGAGTACGTTATTGAGCCGCGCGCCCGGCGACTTTGCCGCAATTGACGCGAGCGCGGTGTAAATGGCGAAGTTCGCTTCGATCTGCGTGTCGGTGCTGTGGCCGCGCCCCTGATAGAGTGCGGCGACGTAAGCGGCCAATTCCTGCTGATTGCGGATGTCGCGGGAGAGAAATTCCTTGCGGTACAGAAACTTCATCGCGCGGGCGTATTCCGCCGACAGCCGCGGCAAAAGTGCTTCACCGGGCGCGGTATTCCTTCGGAGAAAACTCTGGAAATAACTCAGCCGTTCATCCGTCGTCTCGCGTCCGAGGACAACGGCAAAATCATTCAGGCGGGCGGTGACGGCCCGGGGCAGCCGTTCGACCGGCGGCAGGTAATCCTGAACCTCATCCAGATAACGAGACCGCTCGTCGGGTTCGAGCCGCCCGACGAATTCATAGGCGCTGATGGCCGGCTCGATCTTCGGCCGACCGGTGAAGCGCTCCGATTGCAGCGCGTAAAATATCAGGTGGTCGAATTCGCCGCGCAATTCGCGCTCTTCGGTCTGGCGGCTGATAGAATTGATGTAATCGGCAAAGTTCGCCGAAGTGATTTTCTGCCCCGCGAGCCAGCGCTGAAACTCTGAGGGCAGGTCATTGAATAGCACAGCCCGGACGGCCGGCGCGCAATCCGGGGCGCCGCCCGGACAATTCGCCTGCCCCGTCACACACGTCGGCCAGCCCCACAACACGAGCCATAAGATCAGCACGGCTGTCGTACGGATAGAGAAATCTCTCCGGCTGTTGCTGCCGCCTCGCATTTTTCCGATCCGAATGAAGGATGGTCAGGCCCGATCAGCAATCAGGAAAATCGGGCTTTCATGAACAGAAACAGCGAATTGTTTTTTTCCCAGCGTTACCGACCCAATTCTGGAGGGTTATGTTTCAGTGAATCGTTGTAAATCCAGGATCGGCAGGAAGCATTCTTAGGTGGTCTTACCAACTTGTCAAGGGACGGGGTAATGGGTCGTTAGTGTGTTGGTCATCCCGCCCTTTCAGACTGTCAGCAGGTCAATCATATCCCAAACGCGGTCAGTCAGGCCCGCTTCCATCGCTGGCGTGACTCTGAGTGTCTGGTGAATCCTGCAAAAATTGTAGTAAGCGAAGTGCAGCGCCAGCGCCTTATCAAGGTTCTCCCACTTCTTTGAAAAGGCATTGGTCAGTCGGGTCAGTCTGCGCATCATCATGCGCATCGTGAGATTCTGACGCTCGACATACGCCGTGTTGATTTTGTCTTCGTTCGGCTGTCCCATCACGGTGACTTTTTTCGATCCGATGAAATCCCCCGGACTGTACCGCCGTTCCGCGTTGCCGCCGTCATCACTCTTGTATGACTTCACCAGTTGAGCAAAATCTATTTCTGTCCCGAATACTGATTCAACGGCTTCAATGTAAGCCTTCAGGCCGTCCGTAGTGAGTTGGAATCTGTCACTGGCGGCATCCTGAAGTTTCTGAATGAATCGCGTGGCTGTCGGGATGTCGCGCCTGCCGAGTTCGTAGCAGATCACCAGCTTCGATTTCGCTTCGATGGCAACGAACGTATAGGCATCACCAACCCTGTCTCTGTCGGGATCGTCTTCTTTGACGTGACGATTTTTCCGCTGCACAAAACCCCAAATCTCGTCAGCTTCGACAAACTGCAACGACACGTTTTTGACTTTGTCCCGCATCACGCGCTGGCACTTCTCGCCAGCGGTCAGGAGCAGAGAGATGACCGTGTTTTTATTGATCCCGGTGATGCGTGAAATGCTGCGGATTGAGCAGCCCTCAACCAGCAGTTGCAGGCAGAGCATCGCCTTCTCAATCGGGATGCGCATGTCATCCAGCGGCTTCCTCTGCGATTCGATGAAGGTCTTTCCGCACTGAAGGCAGCGGAATCTCTGATTGCGTTTCCGGTCGTAGCCGAAACGCTGCGCGATGGCGCGACAGTAATGGCAGGTCATTGTGGCTTTCCCCTTGAAAGCCACACAGGGAAAGCCGATAATGAAGTTGCAAGGCTCGCACGGCTTCGGCTGTGTGGGTTAAGCCCCGATGAGGTTCCAGCCTTATCGGGGTTTTACAATCTGGCGGCAGGTATCCGATTCGGACGGATGGACGGTGGGACTAGCACCGTCACCGGGTTTACAGCCCGGCGCATTAAACCGCTCTGCCAACCTGCCACAGGATTCAATGAACGAAGGCCAGCTTGAAGTTCCAGCTTCGGCTGGCCTTTTGCTTTCTGAAGGTTACGAATAGTATAACCTGCAAGTTATATACGGGTCAAACGGAAAAAACGTGCGATATAACTCTTGTGTTATATTCAGAGCGTGATAGTATGGACAAGTATTTACTGTGGGACTTTCTGACTGAACGGGGCCGGAATATTCTGGTGGAATGGGCTAAGGCAGACCGGCTGACAGTCAGGGACAAGGCAATGCTGAATAATAAAATCAGGCGACTCGCTCAGATGGACTATGATTTGGCGATTGGCACAAAGTTACTCGCCGGGCCTATCTACAAGCACGTTTACAAGCTGGTGATACATGGCGACGTGATGCTCCGTCCGATGCTGTGCAGAGGTCCGATTGATAACGAATCGGAGTACACCTTTCTTTTTGGCGCGGTTGAGACTGGCGGTAAGCTTCCGGCGGGAGCTAAGGAGAAAGCCGAAGAATACAGAGAGGTAGTTATTAAAGACGCTAAAAGGAGATGCCGTCATGAATCAGTCTGAAGAGTATCGGCAAAAGTTAAAGAAGGAATTGAAGTCTGATCCTGAATACCGATATGCCTACGCAGAAGATTTTCTGAACACAAGCATCGCAACACAGATTCGGGTTATACGCGAACAGCGCGACATGACCCAAGGTGCTTTAGGAGATGCTATCGGCACAAAGCAGGAAGGCATTTCACGACTTGAGAATGTCAATCATTCTTCTTGGAAAACGGAGACTCTGAATAAGATCGCACGCGCACTGGATGTCCGTCTGCGTATCACGTTTGAAACCTTTGGCACTCTGCTTGATGACGATGAGAATTTCAGCCGTCACTCGCTGCAAAGACCCGCATTCGATAAAGATCCGGTTTTCAACGAAGAGAAAGAAACAGCAAGAGTGTTTCCGTTCCATATTCCTGAAATCCCAATCAGGGTATCTGAGCCGGCTGGCGGACAGGGGGCGGAACCCGCCCGCCCGCCCGCTCAGGTGATCCCTATCGAGACTTACGCGGCATCGGCAGCACAAAAACCAGTGTCAGGACCTAACCATACCGCCTTTACCAAGGGTGGTAATACACCGGGCATTGATCAACGTGCTTCATAAGGTGACTCATATGGCAAATCGAAACGACTCAGAGGACAGCGGCGAGCAGGTGGGAATTACGTCACCCACTGCCTCCCAAGTAATGAAGCATGTGCGAAGTGCGGATTTCAAAACCGTATACACCAACTTCGCACAAGCCGCCTTCACTCCTTGGGACATGCGGATTATTTTCAGCTTGGTTGGTGAACACGAGATTGATAATGTGGGCATAATTGAGCAAGCCACAGTAGTCATGAGTCCGGCATTGACTAAGGCGTTAGTCAACCTGCTCAACCACAACATAAAACAGTACGAGTCGGTAAACGGCGAGATAAAGATACCGCTATCCGCCTTGCCGCAGGGGCAACAACAAACCGTCCCAGAACCTGCGCCCAAACAAAAGCCGAAACCAATGCTGCCCAAGAAGCAATAAGGCGGGAAATCCCCGCCTTATCTGTCAACCCCATCTCCCCCGTTCTCGCATTTTCACCAACACACTAACGACCCACTACCAGGGACGGAGGGCGAGGTGATATGTCAGGCTCAGGGTTTATGCCACTGTCACATGGTTTTTCTGAAAAGTGCGGTGCGACGAATGGTGAATGGACCGCGGATAACACGGATATTGCGGATTTTCACTGATCTGATCCGCGCTGATCCGCCGGAGTCCGTGTCATCCGCGGTCCATTTTTACTGATCATCGTGATCTACCGGATCAATACGGTGACTCGATTCGCGGCCACGCCATCAACCGTAAGGACGACTTCGACCCGGCGCTCGCCTTTTCCGGCGAGGCTCGGAGGCAGCTCGACGTTGATCTGATCGAGTCCGCTGTAGCCGCCCTGCGCGCCGGCATACAGTACGCGGGCGGGCTCTCCGCCAATCCTGACACTGACCGCCTCGGCCAGAGTGCCGGCGGCACTGGATTTCGCGGCCAGCGCGCGGCGCATCCCCGTGCCGTACAGCACCAGGTTATTCGGCCTCGCGTTGATCGTCACGTCGAACGGCGCGGACTGGTAAGTGATGCCGTCGGGCGTGGCGATGGCCGCGGCGTCGCCACGCCCGGTGGCATCGGCGGTGAACAGCGCCGGAGACGCCGCCACGATCTCAACAGCCCCGACCGCGTAGCCACCCGCCGGGTTGCTGACGACGATGCCGGCCGTCCCCGGATTCACGCCGGCCGGCATGACGAAGTTGATCTGCGTCGGCGAGACGAAGAGCAGTGCGGCGGGAATGCCGTTGACCGCGAGTCTTGTGCCGGCCAGTTCGAGCGGCAGCGGCTGCGTCTCGGCGAACTGCGGGCGCGGGGCCAGACCGGTGCCGAAGACCGCCGCAATCGAATCCGCCGCGAGCGCCCCCTGGCTGAAATCGGCCGCGTTGACGGCCGTCAGTCTGCCGCCCTCGATGACGCGGACGCTGACCAGTTTTGTGTCGCTGAGCTGGCCGTCGCTGGCCGTAAATGAAACAGCGAAGGTCTGGCCGGTGTCGGAGGCCGCAGGGCTCCACCTGAACGTTCCGCGCATGCTGTTATTGGAGGCGCTGGCCGCGGTGAAGCTCGCGCCCGCGGGCAGATCACCCGTGATAATCGTCATTGGCACGCCCGAGCCGAGGTCATTCGCCGAAACGGTAAAACTGATTTCGCTGCCGGCCACCGCCACCTGTGCCGGCGGCACGGACAGCACCGGGGCCTGATCGGAGCCGGTCGGGGTGACGCCGTCAACCCGCAGGCGCTCATTGGCGCGCTGGCTCATAACGAGCAGACCGCCGCCCGTGACCCGTGACATCGTCGAGCCGCCCACGGCGTAAAAGTAACCGCCTAGCGCCGCGCCACTCAGCCAGACGCGCGGCGTCGGCGGGTTGAATGAGTCATCGAGCGCGATCCAGCGATTCCTGCGAACGTCATAAACTTCGACGCCCGCGAGCGCGTCGCTGCCGTCCCAGCCGCCAATCACGAACCATAGTGGGTTGCCTGACTCATCTTTGCCGGGGGCGCCGGTCGCGAAGATGCGCGGATGATTGAGTGGCGCAATCGGCGACCACCTGCCGGTGCTGAAATCGTAAACCTCGCCGCCGGCGAGCGCGCCAGACGGTCCCGCGCCGCCGATGACGTAAAGCTTCCCGTCAATCATCGCGGCTTCGTGCCCGTAGCGGGGAGTCTGCATCGGAGGCAGTTCAGACCACACGTCGTTCGCCGCGTCATATGCCCTGACTTTGCTGGCCGCACTGGTCAGGTTGCCGGGCTCGTTGCCGCCGGTCAGGTAATACACCTGGCGTTGTTCATCCGTGGCAAGTGCATAACTCGTCACCGCGGCGGGCAACTCCGCCGCCAGGTCCCACGAATTGGCGGCGATGTCGTAGACCTGATGTTTCCTGAGCGCCTGATTGCCAGTACTCAGGCCGCCCGGGACGTAAATCTTCCCGTTCAGAAACACGGCGTCCGCGCCGCTCTCGGCGACGGGCATTGGTGCGAGGCCAGTCCCTCTCCACAAGGCTCTGGCCGCCGCCGGGTCGAAGCGCAACAATTCATTGGTCGCGGTCGCCGGATCACCGTCGGGCCGCCCGCCGATTGAGTAGAGTGCCCGGCCGTCACTGACGACCGCGAAATTCTGTCTGACCGTCGGGAGTTGAGCCACCGAATCCCAGCGGCGCTCAATCGCGAACGTGCCGCCCGAGTAAGCTTCGGCCTGCGTCCCTTCATCATCAATCGCGGTCACGCCGATGCGCGCCTGGCCGACCGGCGGCAGGTCTGCCGGGATCGTCCAGGCGTAAGACTGCGACTCGCCGGCCACACCGGCGGCGATCTCGTAAATGACCTGCGTGGTCGTCCCAACGACCTGACAGAGCCTGATGCGGTGTCCGGCGACGGCGCGATTATCTGACGAGCGCCAGTTGATGTTGACGGTGCTGCCGGCGTAGAGCGTCTCTCCGCCGGGTTTGAGAACTTCCACCGCCGGCGGTGTTATCGCCGTATAGCTGAACGCGCCGGCCAGCTTCGACAACATCGCCCCGTTACCAACATTGACATCAACTGTCCCGGTCGTCGCCACTGGCGGAGTCAACGCGCGCAGCGTGTTCGCGTTGATGAAAGTCACGTTGCATGATTGGGCACCAAATGCTACGGACGTTTCAGGCGTGAAGTTCGAGCCGTAGAGCGTCACCGCCGTGCCGCCGCGCATCGAACCGGAAGCCGGGAAAACACTCACAAGCGTCGGCGCGCCGCCGCCACTGTCGCTCGCGTAATAAGTGAAGCCATTGCCCAGCGCGCCCTCGCCGTTGCGATTGACAACGCGCACGATCACAGCCCCGGCCGAATGCGGGGGCGTGACGGCGGTAATCGTCGTGCCGCTGAGGACGGTGACTGACGTGGCCGGCCGGCCGTCAAAGGTCACCACAGTGTCGGCGTCTTCGGTGAAGCCCGCGCCGCTGATCGTGACGCGGGTGCCGCCCGCAGGATCGCCGAAGGCCGGACTGATGGCCGTGATGAATGGTGAGATCGCGCCATTGGGCGGGACGACCTGCGGATTCGCCGACCGGCCGGTCAGCCGCAGGTCATCCAGGTACCAGCCGTCGGCACTCTCTCTGGCATCGCTCGCCAGGCGGAAGCGGATGCGCGCCCGCGCCTGACCGTCCAGGCCTCTCAGCCTGATCTGCGCCTGCGCGAAACCCGCCTGCGTTCCGGTGAAGGCCGTCGCCCGCGACCACGTGGCGCCGTCATTGTTCGAATATTCGACGATGGCCGCGTCAAGCCCGTTGTCGAGCAGGAAGCTGTGCGCCATCGCGAGCGTCACGTCACTCAGCCCCGACAGGTCGAAAAGCGGCGAAGTCAGTGACGTGCTGACCGCGTTCAGATAATTCCCGTCCGGGCTGTCAGTCCAGCAATGAGAAGATGAAGCCGAACGCGCGCCGGTGATGCCCCACGACCCGTTCGAGATCCACCCCTGATTGCCCTGCTCAACCGAATCTTCAAAGACCGTTTTTTCGCGCGCGACCGCGGCGGTCACTCTCATCTGCACCACGTTCCCGCCCGAACTGAGTGCGTCATCGTAAGCAATGACGATCTGATCGCCGGCTTCGACGGACGCCTGCAATTCGCCGTCACCGGCTCTGGCACCGCCCGCGACCAGCCGCACGGCGCCTTTGAAGCTGCCCTGCGTTTCAGGTTCGGGCGCGAGCGTCACAGTCTCGTGGTCGCCGGTCACCGAGCTGCTCACCTCGACCGTGACCGGCGCCTGTGCGTTGTGATCGGCGAGCGTGATCTGCACGAGTTCACCGTTCAGATAATTTTCCCGGTCGAGCCTGACCGATCCGGTATCGCTGCACCAGGGGACCAGGTCGAAAGCCTCCACCGGCGCGGCATCGTTCGCGTCCGCCGTCTCGGCCGAATACCCCAGGCCGCGTTTGGCGAAGGCCTGCCAGAGCAGGCACTGATTCGCGCCGCCGTTGTTGACTCGGTCGGCGAGCAGGATCGCATTGCGCGCGTCAATGAAGGTCGGCGCGCGCGGCGTCAGCTTCATCCCGTCTACCACGAGTTGCAGGCTCTGGCGCTGGCCTTCCTGAAAGCCGTACTTGCCGACGAGCAGCGCCCGCACCTCCCACAGCGCGCCGCACCAGATTTCGCCGACGGCGTGGACTTCGCTGTTGACGGCGATCTTGCCGAAGGTGAGCGGATTGACCGCAAGGTTTGTGCTGTACGGGTAACGCCGGATGCCGTGCTGGTAGTTGTTGCAGGAATACTGCGCGATCGGGTACGCGCCGGCCGGGTCATCGCCTTCTTTCACGAGCAGCGCCAGCGCGAAATAATCCGACCAGCCCTCGCCCATGCCGATTGACTGCATCGCTGAGAGGCCCGTCGCATTGCCGATCAGCCGGCTGCTCACGCCGTGCGTCAGCTCGTGCAGGATCACGCTCTGATCAAAGGCACTGTCGAGTCTGGGGCTCCCCGACCACAGGTACATCTGCACGCGCCCCGCGCCGCCGTCGGGCGGAGTTGTGAAGTTGGCGTTGTTGATTCCGCTGCCGTCCTGCACGTCACCCTGAATCGGGTCGCCTTCCGCGCCGCCCAGGCCCAGGTTATTTGCCTGATAGTTGCCCGCCTTCTCAGTGAACCCGAACGAATAGAGGATGTCGTGATAGCGGTTGATCCAGTAAAAGAGATTGGCCTGCGCGGCGCGCCTGTTGTCAGATGAAGCGGGCTCCTGCGCCGGATCGAATGGGAAAGTGAAGTTGCCGTCAGTCGCTTTCAGGCGCGGCAGGTCAGGCTGGTTATCGGCATCCGCGTCGAGCGCCACGTCGGCATTGTTGCTGACGAGCGAGTCTGCAACCGCCCCATTCCACCAGTCGTAATGCCGGTCGCCGGGCTTGAATATTTCCGAGCCGTTGAAGGGTGCGGCCCTGAACGGCCAGTCCTCGCGGTCAACCGCTATGGGTGAAACGCTGTTGCGCGGCAGGTTCGGGCGCGGGCTTTCGCCGGTGAAGGCGAGACCATGAGGCTTGAGCGGATTGTCTTCATAGCAGGTCAGATTGTGCCGGTAGAGCAGCGAGCCGCGCTCGGCATCAATCACCATCAGGTAAACATCCGCCGTCCCGCGCATCCACAAAGTGAATTGCCAGCCGAGCCGCAACTGATCGGCGGCCACTGGGAAGTAGACCAATTTCGCTTCGACATCACGATCAAAGCTCGCGGCGCGCTCAAACGACTGCCAGGCATCCGCGCCGTTCGCCTGCTTTCGCAGTTTGGGCGAACCGATGATTTCCGTATCGGCTTCCTGCGCGGCGAGGCGCAAAGCTTCGGCGGCAGCGAGCGAGGGGCGGGAGAGATTAACTGCCTTAGCTGCGCCGGGGATGACTTCGCCGCTCGTTGCAAGCACCGCGCCTGCGCGGTCGAGGTGAACCGACAGCTCGCCCTCGAAAACTTCGATCCCGGCGACCTGCTGCCGAAAGGTCAGATGCGTCACGCCGTTGTGTTCTCCGCGCTCACGCCGCGCGACGCGCAACCGGTCAATGTCATCTGTGCCCAGCCGGAACAGGTCATCGTTACTTTTGAGAAAGCGCCGCGCTGCGACTTCGGCATCTTCGCCGGTCGGCTCGCTCAAGGGCTCGCTCAGGCTCCAGACGCGGCTCGGCGCAGTGGCGAGCGAACTCCAGCGTAACTGCACCGCCGAATGTTCGCGCTGCAATTTGAATCTCGTCGCGTCATTCTGCCGCTGACTCTGAATTCGTTTCCTGGAAGTGGCTGAAGTGATCTCGTCAGGCGGCACTTCGAGTGAGCGCTTGTGCCCGGCGCGGATGTCGAAGTTTTCTCTGGTCTGCGGAACGCGGCGCGGTGAGCCGGCCTGCCGGCTCGTCGGGGCTGGTAAAGCTGAGGACGTCTGATCCGTGTGAGCCAGCAATGCCCCGTGCCGACGGTTCGCCGCCGTCCCCAGGGCCAGTGACAATACACCACTGCACACCAGTGCCAGCACCACTAACAGGTTTCGCTTCATGGACTAACTTTTGAGAAAGCGATCCCAGACCAGGGCAGGCAGGCTCGCGGTTGGATGGCGCACAATTCAGGCGGCGTTCTGACGCACCTGTGGCGGCTCGTGCTTTGTTAATGGTGGGGACTCGGGTTCTGGTAGCAGTTAATCGGCCCGGGGTCGGTCTGACACTATGACCCGGGGGAGCTGGAAGGTTTCGGATAATCTCGATCTTCAATGAACGACGGCGAGAGCTTAGTGATCGTGGCTCAGCACGTCAAGGAAAATCTCCGTGGCCGGGCTGAAATAACCAGTGAGCGATTTAGCTTCTGCTGTCGTTTACCTGATGGTGCCCGGGCAACACCCGCACTTCGGCTGCCCGACGCCACGCCTCTTTCATTGTCAACTGTCGAGCTGGCGTGAGGCACTGGCACTGCGGCGCGGCGGCGCGCGATCCCTCAGCGGATGTTCAGCGGTCTATCCTCAGGATGTTTTTCAAGCGACCTTGCCATTGCGCTTGAACAGCCAGGTAATGATTCGCGCAGACCCTTCAAACGAGGCGTCAATACACGATGATCGTAAAGCTGATGCCGGAAGTAAAAGTGTCTCCACGAGCAGTCAGAACCCGTATCGTGTTCTCGTTCCCGTAGCCGTAAATGACAGACCCGCTTGTCCCGAAACTATTAACGTCGGTCGTTACTGAGACGAAGCGATCATCAACTTTGAATCCGAAATTAATATCATAGGCATATTGAAAATTAGGCTGATGAAAGACGCTGAAACCGCAGGCCCCACCCGCGGAGCCCGTAATCGCATTGTAGCAGCGCGCGATTGAGCCGTCCGCGTTGACCTTCAGGAGCGCCTTGACAAGGCCGCCGCTGCCAAGGTCTTGCGTGACGTTGCCCTCGGCGACTATCGCCCGGCCTCCTGAGAGGTTGCGGGCATAGACGCCGACGCCGCCCGGACTGGTACTCACGCCAAACACGCCCACCGCGTTGTCGAGGTTCGATTCTCCGATCACGCCGATGCCGCCACTGCCGGTGCCCCTGCCGTACACGCCCGCCGCCACCAGGGTGTTGACGGCCGCGCTCTCACCGTACACACCTGAGCCGCTCAGGCTACCGCCGTAAACGCCACTACTGGAGCCGCCATCCACATGCAGCTTGGCTGCATAGGGGTTGGAGGTGCCGATGCCGACGTTACCGAGGCTGTTAATAATCATTTTTGTAGCCGGGGCGGCGGTCGTGCCGACCTGGAACTGAATGGTGTTGAAAAAGCCCGGCGTTGCTTCCCCACTCAGATTTTGAATCAGTAAAGGTTTCTCGGCTGTGGCAGTTGACTGGGCGGTCAGCCTGATCGAGGCCGAATCACCGCCCCAGAGCTGGAGATACTGCGCCGCCACGCCACTTCTGGTACTCCTGAGCAGACCGCTTACTTCAAGCGGAGTGGCGGGCGCTGTCGTCCCGATCCCGACGTTGCCATTGCGCAGGATCGTCATTCTCGCTCTCGTTGCCAGCGTCGCCTCATTGTTCGCGTCACCCGTATCGCGCACCCGGAACTGCATCCCGATTGAGTTATTGCCGGCAATCGCCATCAGCCACTCCAGCCCGTCGGTCAGCTGCAACTGCGAGGTCGCCCCCGTCGCCGCCACGTACCGCAGCTTGGCCCCGCCCGCGCCCGTATTCCATAACCGCTGGAGGATGTCGCCACTGCTCGAACGCTGCAAATCAAAGACCCCGCCCGGCGAGGCAGTCCCGACCCCGATGTCTCCGCTCGCCGACTCGGTCACACTGGAGTCAACGAGCGTCGCTCCGTCAGCGGCGTACTTCGCCAGCCGGTTGGGCGAGGCGGTGACTGCGGAGGTGCCCTGCCGCTTCTCTTCGGTGACAGTTCTGGCCGTCGGATTGCGCCTGCCTTCGCCGATCTGCCCCTCACTCGCCCGGTCGCGGTTTCGCGCCGTGGCCTCAATTTCGGCCCCGCCCACGGTGGATTCACTATCCCCGATGACCGTCAGCTTCACGCCGGTGCCGGCCGCGCCCAAACTCGCGCCGCGGTCACTGGTCACCCAGATGCGGTCGGCGCTGCTCGGGCGGTCGAGGATGACGTGGCCGCGCTGCGTGCGGGGTGTAGCGTCGGCCGCGGTCCTGGTCGTCAGCGTGTAGGCGTAGAGGCCGCTCGCGACCGCCTCGCCCTGCTGATCCCTGAGCGGCCATTCGAGCGCGCTGCCCTGAAACGTGCCGCTGTCAAAGACGACCTCGCCCTGCTGGCTGGTGACCACGAGGTGCCACTCCGCGACTTCATTGAGTGCGGAGAAGCGCACGGCTTCACGTCCAACGACGATGGTGATCTCCGGCGCGGGGGTCTGCGTCTGAGTCTGGTTTTGAGTCTGCGCCCGGGCGGGGACGGATGTCAGGATGAGTAACCAGAGACAGAGGCCGACAGGAAAAGATGCGAGTCTGATAGTCATGTTGATGAACTCCCGTGAGCTGGTAGTTGGAACAACGGGCTGGTCGTCCGGCAGTTCTGCAATATCGCTCACCCCGGCCACGTCAGGTTATTTCGCGACCATACTGCTGATCGGCACTGATGATCAGCCGGCCGGGATAAATTGCCGCCCGAGAACGGGCGACCTCGAATTCCTATTGAAATGGGTTGATGCTCTGGCACTGCGGCGCGAGCGGCTCAATCGTGATCCGCTGGCCCCGGAACCTTGCGCACAGGTTAAAGACCAGATTGCCGGCTGCGTCGCGTTGCTCGACATTGGCAACGCCGACGAACTCATCCTTCCCGGTGACGATGGTCCTCGCGCGCACTTTGAACGTGCCCGTGAAATTGCCCGCCGCGTCAAAGAGGTCTTCAGTCCTGATCGAAGCAAATTCATTGCCCCCGAGGTGCGCCCAGGTTCCGTGTTGTTTGCTGAACGGCCGGGTGCGGTCAGAACCGAAGAGAGCGCCGCCACGTGAGAAGGTTCCGTGCGTGATGATGGATGGCGGTTGCGGCACGCCGGGAGGCACGACCGGGGTGGCGGTGACATCCCACGAACCTTCCAGTTGCTGTGACTGGAGTTCTCTCAACCGCTCGATCCAGCCTCCCCCCTCAAATTGTGCGTCCAGTTCCTTCGCCAGCATTTCGGGCCGGCCCGCACCCTCATTCGACTGAGCGCGCATCACGGCGGCGGGGAGGGCGATGATTCCGGCGAGGATGAGGCAAACCAGTGCGATTCTTTTCCTTGTCATCAGTTTTCTTTACCTCATCAATGGTTGATTCAGCACAAGACTGAAGGTCGGGTTGTGACTGACGGGTCTGTTGTCTGACCCGCTCCTTCTCCAGGGTTCTGACTCCCTGCTTGTCCGGGCCGGGGCACTGTATTAAGATCAGCGCGAGACAAGCGACTCGATTCACGCCTCCCGTTGATCACGTGTCAGACCATCGCATCACCGCAGGCATCCTCGTTGTCACGATGTTCAGCATTTGTTTTTGATCTCGTCTCCTTTGAACTACTGGCGGGCGGCGGCCTGCACCCGCACGCCTGCCGGACCTTCGCCCGGCACTTATTACTGCGCGGATTGCGTCGGGCAGTTTTTTGCTCCCACCTCTGGAAACGGGAAGCGGCGGCGAAACCGGAAAGCCGGCAGGAAAAAATATGGAGAGTTCGTCATACTCAGTCAGTCACCTGTTGCGACGCTGGAGCGACGGTGACAGCGAGGCGCTCGACCGGCTGATGCCGCTGGTCTATCGGGAGCTGCGCCGGATGGCCCGGCGCTACATGGGGCAGCAGCCCTCCGGCCACACGCTGCAGACGACGGCGCTGATCCACGAGGCGTACCTGCGGCTGGCCGGGCGGGGGGAGAAGCGCTGGGAGAACCGCGCCCATTTCTTCGGCGTGGCGGCGCAGGCGATGCGCCACATCCTGGTGGATTACGCCCGCGCCCGGAATATGGCCAAACGTGGCGGCGGCGCGACGCAGGTCTCGCTGGATGAGGCTTTGACGATCTGCGGGGAACGTGGCGCCGATCTGGTGGCGCTCGATGACGCGCTGACCGAGCTGGCCAGACTCGACGAGCGGCAGAGCAAAGTGGTCGAGTTGCGCTTCTTCGGCGGGCTGACGGAGGAAGAGATCGGCGAAGTATTGAAGGTTTCGTCGCGCACAGTACGCAGCGATTGGAAGCTGGCCCGGTCGTGGCTGCTGAGGGAATTGAGCAATAACGGTAAGTAGCAGGCGGACAGAACCAGGCCCGCCAAGTCACGAATTATGACGCCTGAACGGTATAAAGAAGTCGGTCACCTCTACCGCGCCGCACTGGAGCTTGAGTCGGCACATCGGGCTGCTTACCTCGCCGCTGCCTGCGGCGGTGATGAAGCCCTGCGGCAGGAAGTCGAATCGCTGCTCGGCTACGAGGCGCAGAGTGGAGAATTCATTGACCAGCCCGCCCTGGAGGTGGCGGCCCGGGCGATGGCCGGGGATGAGGTCGGGTCTCTGGTCGGGCAGAGTGTGGGTCACTGCCGAATCATCTCCCTGCTGGGCGTGGGCGGGATGGGCGAAGTCTGGCTCGCTGAGGACACACAGCTTGGTCGCAAAGTCGCCGTCAAACTGCTGCCCGCCGGGTTCACGACTCAGCCTGAGCGCGTGCGGCGCTTCGAGCTGGAGGCGCGCGCGGCCAGTGCGCTCAACCACCCCAACATCATCACGATTTACGAGATCGGCGAAGCTGAAGGCACGCATTACATCGTCACCGAATTCGTCGAGGGCGAGACGCTGCGCCGGCGGATGGCGGACGCGCCGCACAAACAGCTGAAGCTCTCGGAAGCGCTCGATGTCGCGGCGCAGATCGCCGCCGCGCTCTCAGCCGCGCACGAGGCCGGGATCGCGCATCGCGACATCAAGCCCGAGAACGTCATGGTGCGGCGCGACGGCTACGTCAAGGTGCTCGACTTCGGCCTGGCCAAACTGACCGAGCCGTCGGCGTCAGTGGTCGAGACGCAAGCGTCAAAAGTGACTGACATCAACACCGAGTCCGGCATGGTGATGGGGACGCCGCGCTACATGTCGCCGGAGCAGGCGCGCGGGGAGAAGATGGATGCGCGCACCGACATCTTCTCGCTCGGCGTCGTACTCTACGAGATGGTCGCGGGCCAGGCACCATTCGCAGGCGTGACAACGAGCGACGTCATCGCCGCGCTCCTGAAGGACGAGCCACCGCCGCTTGCCGGATGCGCGCCCGAAACGCCGACGGAATTGGAACGCATCGTCAGTCAGGCGTTGCAAAAGAACAGCGCAGAGCGTTATCAAACCGCCAGCACCTTACTGGGTGAACTCAATGACCTCCGGCAGAAGCTGATGATTGCGGAATCGAAGAGTCGTGACGCACGGGCAGAACCTGCCGGCACCAGACCACGGGCTTTATCTTTAATCCGCAATCCGAAATCGGCGATCCGCATTCTGGCCGCGCTGGCGGTGCTGGTCATTGCTGCCAGCGCCGCGTGGTTTTACTTCAACCGCAAACCTGCGCTGACGGAGAAAGATACGATCCTGCTGGCCGATTTTGACAACAAGACGGGCGAAGAAATCTTCGACGCGATGCTCAAACAGGGCCTGGCGATCCAGTTGCAACAATCGCCGTTCCTGAATCTCCTGCCCGAAACGCAGATGCGGCATGAACTGACGCTGATGAGGCGTCAACCGAATGAACGAGTGACGGCGGAATTGGCGCGAGAAATTTGTGAACGGCAGAATCTCAAGGCGTTCATCGCCGGTTCGCTCGCGCCGCTCGGCAGCCATTATGTCATTACGCTGGCAGCAGTGAACGGCCAGAGCGGCGAGCCGCTGGCGAACGAGCAGGTGCAGGCTGAAAGCAGGGAGCAGGTGCTGGACGCGCTCTCGCGGGCAGCGACGCGCCTGCGCAAGCGGTTGGGCGAGAGCCTGAGTTCGATTGAGCGTTACGACCGCCCTTTGGCGGAAGGCACGACGGCCAGGCCGGAGGCGTTCAAAGCCTATTCGCAGGCCAATGAACTGGCGGTCAGCGGACGATTGTTGGAGGCGTTTCCGTTTTATCAACGCGCGGTGGAGCTTGACCGCGACTTTGCTCAGGCCTACAGCCAATTGGCGATCATCTACCTGGCGACCGGCCAGCCGGAGCTGGCCGCCGGCTATGCGCAAAAATCGTATAAGTTGAAAGACCGGGCCGGCGAGCTGGAGAAATCCCGCATCACCCAGTGGTATCACGGCCTGGTCACCGGAGATTTGCACAAACGGATCGAGACGTTGATGATGCATAAGCGGACGTATCCGCGCGAGGCTGCGGGACTGCAAGATCTGTCCAGCACTTACAACCTGCTGGGGCGTTCTGACGAGGCTGGCGTGGAAGCCCGCGAGTCCATCCGCCTCAGTCCGCAGTTTGCCGCCCCGTACAGGAATCTGACCCTGGCGCTCCTCCGGCTCAATCGTTTCGCGGAAGCCAAAACAACCTTGACGCAGGCGCTTCAGCGGAAGCTGGGGATGACGGATTTTCACCTCTACCTGTATCAGCTTGCTTTCATTGACGGCGACACGGCGGGCATGCAGCAGCAGCTTGATTGGGCGAGCGGGAAGCCGGAAGAGTACGTCGCGTTCGACTGGCAAGCGGGCGCGGCCGTGTTCGCGGGACAGTGGCGCAAAGCGCAGGGCTTTTCACGTCGGGCGATTGACCTGGCCGCGCGCGGCAACACGAAAGAAGTCGCCGCGCGGTACGCGACCGAGCAGGCGCTGCGTAGTGCCCTCTTCGGAGATTGCCGCCAGGCTAGAACCACCGCAGTACAAGGACTGAAGCTCGCACGCGGGCGCGCCTCGCTCCCACGCGCGGCACTGGCGCTGGCGCTGTGTGGGGAGGCCAGTCAGGCGAAGCTGCTCATTGACGAACTGACCAGGCTTCACCCGGAAGACACGCTCATCAACGAAATCTGGCTACCGGCGGTCAGTGCGGCAATTGCTCTGCAACGCGGCGATGCAACGCAGGCCATCGAGCAACTACAAACGGCCTCGCGTTACGAGGCCGCCGCCGAATTCTGGCCGCAATACCTGCGCGGTCAGGCGTATCTGAAACTCGGACGCGGCGCGGAAGCGGCGGCGGAGTTTCAAAAGATTCTCAATGCCCGCGGCCAGGCGCCGCTCTCGGTCTTATACCCGCTGGCACAGTACGGACTGGCGCGCGCCGCCCTGCTCACTGGCGACGCGGCCACAAGCCGCAAGGCATACCAGGATTTCCTGGCGCTCTGGAAAGATGCGGACGGCGATCTGCCGGTACTCGGTTCAGCGAAGAAGGACGCTGAGCGGCTGAGATAAGAGGCCCTGTTCTCCGGGTTCAAGGGCGCCGGGCGCGTCAATTCCTGAGACCTGCCGGCGGCGAAACCATTCTCTTTCCGCGGTCAGTTTGCCCCCCGGGCTTACCGCTGCTTCACTTCCGCGGGGCCATGGCAGGTCAGGGTAAATATTTTTTTGACTCGGCGACAAAGCTCTTGCGCACCTGGTAGCCCTGAAGTTTGATTTCACCAAACGCGCCTGTAATCGTGAGTTCCTCGATCATGAAATCCGTTGCTTCCTCATCCTCATCAACCTGCATTCCACCTCTCTGAACTCTCTCGACCAGCAAAGCCTCTTTCGGCTTCACGCGCACCGTAACCGTGCGATTTTCCGGATCAGGAGCGTACTCATCAGCCAATAAATGTCGCCATGGCTTACCGGCAGCATGTATCTGAGAGGCTGCCGTCGTGATCGGTGGTTCGGGTGGCTTAAAGGTTCCGAAAGAGGGCCTGACCTTATATCGAATCTCCGCGGGCTGATCCGATGCATTCACTACAACGAAGGCTGTACTGTATGAGCAGCCCGTCAACAGAGGGACGAAAGCTAACGCCAGGGCAGGAATAATACGTCTCATTCCCATCTGTTTCTTCAATTCGCGACCTCCGGTTTAACGCAATCTACCGCAACAGTCAGTCTCAGCCAATGAAAATGGGACACTCAACCCTGTCCAACTCAGTTCACGGATCAAATCCTGCATCGTCCTTACAGTAAAAACCCCGCCCGTTGATGCATCAACGGGCGGGGTGTCTCAAGTCAGGAGGAGGATAAGACTGAAAGTTCAGCGCTGCGGTTTGCGTTTCGATTTCTGGTTGTGAAGCTCGTCATCCGGCGTCTTCCTTTCCGAATTGACCGGGCCGGGATCAACTTCCTGCCCGCCCGGCGGCATCGCAGCGCCTTCGGGCAGGAACCAGATTCTGATGTGGTTGCCGTCGCGTGTGACTCCGGCCAGTCGGACGGTGATGCGGTTCGCGTCGAGCGCGACGCCAAGCGAGCCGTCAGCGATGCGGTCGCGCACGTTCCGGCCGCGGGCCAGCGCGATTGAGGGCGCTTCGCCGGGGCTCGAATACGCGTCAATCACGAGTCGTGCCTGCGGGTCCGATTGCATCACCCTGACCGTGTCGCTCAGCACCAGCTTGCAGGCGTTGTCCACGCGCGGGCTGCCCTTCTTGAAGGGCGGGCAGGGCGGCAGTTCGCGGTGCGGCGGAGGCGGCGCCGGCATCAGAACTCTGGCCGCTCCTCTGGCCGTGCAGTTGGCGAATTCGCTGAGCGCGGTGACGGTGACTTCGATTTCAGTGCCGGGCGGGACGCCGCAGGTGTCCAGGCGCGCCGTCAGGCCGTTGCTCGTCAGCTTCCCGGCGCTCGCGCTCCAGGTATAGGTCACCTTCCCGTAGCCCTGCCCTCCGGTCACTTCGGTCGCCATGTAGGTGATCGTATCGCAGGCTTTCAGCGTCAGGACTTCGGGCGACACGGTAATCACCGGCGAAGTGAAGCAGATGATTTCTGGCGGGCATTCGGTCACGCGAACCGTCTTTGTATCGTAAGCCGCGCAGTCGCCGTTGCAGATGCCAAAGCCCGCGTACAGTGCCTGGCCGGTGATGTGATAACTGCCCGGCGGCAGCCCCGTGGTGTCGAAGATCACCTCCGCGCCATCGCCGATGATCCTGCCGCCCGTGGCGACCCAGGCGTATTTCGTCGGCGTAATGCTTGGGTCGGCGGAACGGATGCGGACGATGACCTGATCACCACCGCAGACGGTGCCGGCCGAAGCGCGCTGCACCCGCTCGGCCTTCTGATTGACCGAAGCGATTTCGAGCGTCAGCGTCGGCGGACGTTTCGGCGCCAGCGCGGTTTTGGTTTGCGGGTCGCCGGTTCGGGTCTTCGGCCCGCCCTGCTGCGCCGCGGCGGAAACGGCGGTGAGTAATAGTGCCAGAATGATTGTGATGATTCGCGCGGCCATCGCTGTTAGCTCCTCCCGGTTATCGTTGAGACTGAACGGACACTATGGGCTCGGGGAATCTAATCGAAACAGTGTGTCAAAACCTGTTGCCAGGCGATGACAATTCTCATACGAGCGGGCACTAACTCGGATGGGGATGCTGATGAGGGAGTCGAATCTGTCGGGCTAATCATGCCTGAGCGCCCTGATCGGATCAACCCTTGCGGCGCGCAGGGCCGGATAGATCGCGGCGATGAGGCTGATCGCGATGGCGAACAGGATGGCGCCGTTCCAGAGGTACCAGGGGATCGAAAAGAATTCGATGTGTTCATTCTGTCTGAGCATCCACCGGTTGACGGCGAAGTTGGCAATGCGATCAACCACCCACCCGGCCAGCACGCCGAAACTGCCGCCGAGCAGCCCGATCAGGCTGGCCTCGAAGAAGAAGATGCGCATGATCTCGCCGTCCCCGCCGCCGATGGCCTTCATAATCCCGATCTCGCGCGTGCGTTCGAGGATGGACATAATCATCGTGTTCGCGATGCCGAACGAGGCCACAAGCAGCGCGATGCCGCCGATCAGTGCCAGCCCGCCGTTGATGATCAGGAAGACGCGCTTGATCTCGTCCACCTGATTGTTGAGCGAGAAGGAATTGAAGCCCAGCTTCTCGATCTCCTTCTGCACCTCGACCACCTGCGTCGGGTCGCTCACGCGGACTTCGGCGCGCTGATAGCCCGAGTCGCCGGCGAGCGCTTCACCGAGCTTTTCCATCGGGTCGCGATTGGCTTCGCGGAAACGTCTGGCCTGCTCCATCGGGATGTACAAATCGGCGCCGGCCAGCATGGGCATGTTGAGCCCTGTCTCGGTCGGCAGCACGCCGACGACGCGAAAGACGTGTCGTTCGTAGCGGTCACTGCCCTCGGCTTCGTCAGCGCCGTCGCCTGCATTCCCATTGCGCCCGGGCGGCGTGAGCAGCGGAATCCCGAAGACGGAATCCGGCCCCGACGATTCAACCCGGCGCAGCGTGAGCAGCACGATCTCCTTACCGATGGCCTGCTGCGCTTCGCGGGCGCGCTCTTCATCGCTTTTCGCGGAACCGGCGACGAACGGCCCGCCCGGTCGTCCCTCCATCGGCGGAGGGCGACGACGCTGGCTCGGGGATGGCGGCGGCGAAGATGAGGCAAACCATGCGCGGGCAAGAATACCTTCCGTCATGATCGCTTCATTCGCGTCATCGCCGGAGAAGGCTTTCCCGGCCAGCAGCTTTTTGAAGCGCGGGTTGTCTTCGACCGATGCTGTCGCGCCACCCACCCGCAGCCGCCGGGTGCGCTCGCCGTAACGCGCAAAGCACTGGAAGTTGATGACCGGCAGCGCGTATTTCACGCCTTTGAGCTTCGCCATCTCGGCAATGGCTGCGTCGTCCAGCACGCGACGATTCCCTTTTGCGCCGCCGGAATCGGCTCCGTCTTCCGCCCGGGGGCGGTTTTCACTCATCGCGATCAGTTGTTCGGCGCTCGGCCCGAAGACCGTGATCGAGGTGAAGACGTCCATCCGCGCGAATGTTTTGACGATGATGTTCTGCTGCAGGCCGAGCCCGAAGCTGACCATCGTGATGATCGCGGCCACGCCGACGACCACGCCGACGACCGTGAGCGCGGTTCGCAGTTTCGCCTGTCGCAGGTTGCGCAGGGCCAGGGCGATGATGTCGGTCAGGTTCATACGTGGGGCTGCGCAGGCGCGGGCTCTTCCACTCTGCCGTCCTTCAGTCTGATCGTGCGGGCGGCAAACGTGCGGGCCAGCTCGTGGTCGTGCGTGACCATGACGATAGTTTTGCCGTCACGCCGGCGCATCTGGTCGAGCAGCAACATCAGCTCGTGGGCGCGGGCGCTGTCGAGGTTGCCGGTCGGCTCGTCGGCGAGCAGCACCTGCGGCTCGTTGGCGAGGGCGCGCGCGATGGCGACGCGCTGTTGTTCGCCGCCCGATAACTCGGCGGGCCGGTGTTCGGCGCGCGCCGCGAGGCCGACGCGCTCAAGAAGTTCGAGCGATTTCGGCTGCCGCATCCGGCGATCCACCCCGGCGAAGGCCAGCGCGAGCGAGACGTTTTGCCGGGCGGTCATCGTCGGGATCAGGTTGAAGCTCTGAAAGATCATCCCGACGCGGCGCAGGCGGTAACGCGACATCTCGCGCGAAGTGAACGGCCCGAGGCTTTCGCCGTCAAAGAGGACTTCGCCATCCGTCGGGCGGTCAAGCCCGCCGAATAAATTCAGTAATGTGGATTTGCCTGAACCGCTCGTGCCAAGGATGGCGACGAATTCGCCGCGCGCGATCTCAAGCGTCACGCCGTCGAGCGCGCGCACGACCTCGCTGCCCATCCGGTACTCCCTGCTGACATCGCGGGCGGCGAGGATCGGCGTCAACGCGTGATCCGGGGCCGCATCACTTGTCGTCTTCTTTGTCGTCGTCGTTTCTGTCATTGGCCGGCTCATCGCTCGCGTTCGCGGGCTCGCCATTCTTATCGGCCCGGCGCAGTTTGCCCGTCTCGTCAATGAAGAACGAGTGGCGCCCGTCGCGCCCGTACTTCACAGGGGTGGCGGTCACCTCAAAGCCCTTGCCGGCCGGCTTGAGTTTCAGCGCGTAGCGGTAGTTATTCTTCTCCGCCTTGAGCGCGCCGAGTTCCATGCTGTAGATGACCATCTCGCGGATCTGCTCCTTCGTCATCCGGTCATCAGGCGTCGCCGGTCGCGGATGATCCTTCTGATATTTGATCAGTTCGTCGAGCGTGGCGTACCGCTGCCCGTGGTCAGCCGCGTAACGCTTCTCGACCCTCGCCAGAGTCTTCAGCGTCTTCCATGCCTCGGATTCATGTTCCGAGGCGCGGCTCTCGGTCTTCGAGGAAAATGCCGAGAAGGCGAAGAGCCCGGGCACGCCGACGGGCGTCCAGGCTTCGAGCCGGATGCTCCGGTCGTCGGCCTCGACGAACCCGGCCAGCGTGGCGGGCAGGTTGAGCGGCGGCGCGGCGGAAGTGCCGGGGGCTTTGACCGACCAGGCTTTGACGAAATCGGTCAGCGACTCGTCGAAGAATTTCGGCGCGGCATACACCCGCGTCCCTGACGCGGCGGTGGCGCCGGACAAGGCCAGGGTGAAGTTCGGTTCGCGCGCCATCGAGGTGCTGTTTTCAGCCGCGTCAATCATCCGCTTGATCGTCTCGCTGCTGTCGGCAAGGATCACGTAATCGTCAAGGATGCCGATGGCGAAGGCGACGACGGAGATGATTTCGGCTTTCTTGTAACTTTCGCGCGGCAGCATCTTCGCCATGGCCTCGCGCTGCTCCTGTTCTTTCCTGAGCTGCTCGTCGGTCTTCGGTTTCTCTTCCGCCTGCGCGGGCGGCTGAGCGTCATCGCCGTCCTGCTCACCCGGCCGCCTGTTGCGATTGCCCGCCATGCCATTGCCCAGGGCGCCGAAGGCGTAGGCGATCAGCTTGTTAAGCGCCACGCGGGTCGCCTCGCGGTCGCGAATCGCAAACATGGCGGCGATGTGTTCCCGACTTTCAGTTTCGAGCGCCGTCGGGGCCCTGGGGATCTCGATGGCCAGAGTGATCTCGTTGCCCAGGTCGCGCGCGATCTCCTCGCGAAACTTCATCCCGATCTCTTTCTCATAACGGGCGATCAGGGCGTTGATGTATTCAGGCTTCTGCGACTCCTCCCGGGCCTTCTTCATCGCGCTGGCGTCAGCCTCGCGGTCGGCTTCGTCGTCGTCTTTGTCTTTTTTGTCGGAGTCGTTCTTCTGAGCCTTGCTCGCCTCTATCTCTTTCCGGGCGACTCTGTAAGCCTCATTCGTCGCCATCGTGCCGAAGACGGCGGGGACGATCAGGTCGTCATAGAGCTTTGTGAAATCGAGGCTGTGGCTGACGAGAATCTGCGTGCCCGCGGGGATGTAGCCGGCCGAGCGGAACTCCACCGCCGGCCCGCTCCAGATAGTTGAGAGTAGATTTTTTTTCGCCGAATCGAGCGAGACGACCATCCGATCCACGACGCCGTCACGCTCGAAACTCGATGAGAACGCGACGCTCTTAATCGCCCCCGGCGCGATCACGAAATCGAGCCTCGGGCCCATAAACCCGGCCGCCATCTTTGCCAGCGGCTCCAGATAACCGTCGAGCGTCTTGCCGTGGACGTAGGCGAAGAGGGCCGCCGGGGCCGAAAGTTTGCTGCGCGCCTGAATGTAATCCAGATCGTCGGCGAGCCGCGCGACGTCACCTGAGGCGCGCAGCTTGAGGATGGTTTCAATCGCGCCCGGCTCGCCCAGGACATAAGTCGTCCCGATCATCGTGCCGAAGTAACCGTTCTTCAGCCGCTCGACGGCGGCGCCCTTGAAACGCGGCTCTTTGACGGGCTTCGCCTCGTCGGGCCTGCCCAGGTCGGCAATCATCTCGCTGTAAAAAGCGATGAACTGCGCTCTGGCCTTCTTCGCCTGCTCGAGGGTGGAGGCTTCGACGAAGGCGACGAATTGCGGGGGCGGCACGTCCGGCGCGCCCGGGGTGAAGTCTGTCACATCGCTGTTTTCGTCCACCCTCGTCAGCCGCGCCTTGCGGCTGGCGGTTTTCTTTGCCACTTCAGCCTGATCGGTTTCGGGCGGAGTGTCGGCTTTGAAAGACGCGAAGCCCAGTCGCGTCTCATCGAGTACGCCGGCCTCTTTGATCCCGAAGCTCAGCAGGCGCGCCGCCTGGTCGAGCGGGTTGTCGGCGCTTTCACGCTCGGCCTTCGGCAGTCGTGCCTCCAGAGCCTTGTATGCCTCCAGCCGGCGGAAGCCCTCGACGAGGCCGGAAAGACTGGTCGTCGTGATAAAGGAGAGGGTGTTGGACGGCAGTAACTCTTCGATGGGGATTGTTCTGACGGACTGAGCTTCGGCGCGCGATGGCGCGGCGGGCGTATCTGTCGTCCTTTTTTCTGCCCGCTCTGTTTTCTTTTCCGGCGTCTGCCGGGCTGAAATGATAGTCGGCTGAAGCGCGAGCGCAACCAGCAGGAGGGCAGCAATCAGGTGTTTCATAGTCAGGTCTCAGGTGTCAGTTGTCAGATGGCAGAAGCCGGAAGTTACCTGGGTCCGGGAAAATGATTCATCCACGAAGGCACACGAAGGATCACGAAGTAATCAGCCCGGTTTTTCCTTCGTGGTTCTTCGTGTCACTTCGTGGATGAGATTTTCTTTTCCTGAAAGCCATATCTGCTGCCTGCAAATCTGATACTTGTTACTTATTCCGATCTTCGTAACGCAGGATCATCCCGTGATCACCCACGGCCCAGCCCTTCCCCGGCGACAGAAAGAAGACCCCGCGAATCCGGCTGCCGCGCATCGTCAGATCCTTCCGCCACGTCAGACCGCCGTCCTCGGTGCGCACGAGCGACATATCATACGCATCAGCAGGCGACTCGGTTGCAGCGACAGCCCAGCCCCGCTCCGGGCTGAGAAAATACGTGCCGGCGGTCGCGAGACCGGGCGTCTGGAACTGCTCCCACGTCCTGCCGCCGTCCTTCGTCTGCAGCGCGAAGAGGTACTTCGCTTCCCCGTCCGACATCTCGCCGACGACCGAGCCCGTATTCACGTCGGCGAAGCGGACCGTCCGCAATGCGCCCGGAATGATCCGCCCGGTGACGACCGGCGTGTGCCCTGGCCCGGCGCTCGCGGTCACCGCGCCGGCAGGTTCACCGGGCTTTGGAGGTTTGATCGGCAGGGGCACGCGCTTCCAGCTGCCGCCTCCGTCACCGGTCACAAACAGCCCGCCGATGTGCGTGCGCGTGCGCCCGTAAAAGTTCCCCACCGCCCAGCCGTGTTCCGCGTCTGTGAAATAAACGTCCGAGAAGCCGAAGTTATAAACAGAGCCTTCGACCGGGGCGCCGAACAACTGCCCTGTCTCCTCGTACCGCTTCCATTCTGCACCGCCGTCGGTCGTCCTGAGAAGCGTGGCGTTGCGCCCGACCGCCCAGCCGTGCAGTTTGTCAACGAACTGCAACCGCGTGATGCCGGGGGCGGACTGCTCGCGCCAGCTTCGCCCGCCGTCCGTGGTGTGAAACAACACTGCTTGCTTGTCGCGTGCCTCGCCGATCACCCACCCCGAGCCGGCGTCGGCAAAATAGAGAGCCGAGACGCTGACGCCATCAAGGCTTGAGAGAACCTTCCAGTGCCGACCGCCATCACTGGTCCGCCAGACCGCCCCGGCTTCACCGCCCGCCCAGCCATTCAGCGCGTCCGTGAAATGAACCGCGTTCAGGTGCTGCCCGCCGGGTGCGCTGTAACGCACGATCTCCCATCCGGGGTCGGAGATGATGGCTGCCGCGACGCCACTGGCTGAAGCTGAATTGATCGGAAGAATATTCGCCGCGTCGTAATCCGCTTGCACAGAGTCCAAGGGAAGGGCTGTTGCAGTCAGTACCTTCGGCGGCACCGCAATCCGCGGCCTGGGCGGCGGGGTTTCGTCTTCAATCGGTTTGCCCGCCGCAGAAATCATGATCGCGGCCTGCCACGCGTTCGGCGGCACGATTGATCGGGAGGCCGGCAGATTCGGGAGTGCGCGGGCCGGCTGGGCCGCCGGAGTTTTATCCGGCTTCGGAGAAGCTGACTTTGTTTTCACGGGTGATGCAGACATTGAAGCAACCGACAAGGGCCGGCGCCCGGCAGCGACCGTTTCCCCGGGGGTCGTGGGGATCATCTCGTGACTGACGGGATCGGGCGGCGCGTCATAATCGGCGATGACAAACTCACTGATCAGTCTGTGTGAGCGCGCGGCGACGGCCTGTTTCGTCGCGTCGTTGCTGCTCTCAAAACGGCCGAAGCGCACGCGGTAGTAAATCCCTTTGCCGGGGATACTGGCCCTGACCCGGTAAGCCTCCAGTCCAACGGCCCGGAGCTGGCGGACCAGCGCGCGGGCCTCCGCTTCGGTGCGAAAGGCAGCGACCTGAACGGCGAAGCCCGGATGCTGAGCATAAAGAGTGATGCTGCCCGCGAGCAGAACCCAGAGCAGGTGGGGGAGCAGAAGACGAGGGTTGATTCTGACCATGGTTGATTTGAAGCGGGCCGGGGCGAAAAATTGCGGCGCCGAAACTGGTTGTCAATCGTGGTTCCCTGAATGCTGCTTAAGACGGGACGGCAAGGAGCCTTCTGATGAGCCGTCATCATACCACTTCCGGTCAGTTCCGAAATAAATTTCCACGGGCGTCCGATCAGGCTGGAATTCGGGCAGCCCGTCTCCCTATTGTCCCTCACCCGCCATCAGCGGTCAGTCTTTCTGACGCTTCTTTCGGTCATCCGGATCAGTCCGCTGAGGGGAAATGTGGGCGGGCGGGCAGGGGCAGGCCGACCGATTCGCCTATCTTTAATGTCTGCCGTCGCAATCCGCCCGCCCAGGCGACGGCATATGACTCGCATAAAGGATCACGTCCAGAAGCTGAACCAGCAGACTCCGATAGCTCAGGGCTGACGGGCAGACCCGGCAGGGGCGACGGCGCAGGATCGCGCCCCGGTGAGAGGCGGAATAATTAAGGAAGTCGCTGGCAGCCTGGCTGTCCACAGCACTCCCGGAGAAAGATTCGACCGAGACACGAGTGAAAAACAGGCCGCAACAAACTCCTGAAGCCGGGGTCTTCCAATGGGCCGTCATTTTGGCCGGAGGACTGCTCTGGCTGGGGAGTCTCGTCAGGCTGCTCGTCTGGTCCGACGGATCTGCGTTCGTCGCGGTCGCCCTGCTCGGGCTGGCGGCGGTGGCAGTCAGCTTCAAGCCGGTCAGGATCACCTCGCCGGGCATGAAGCTCGGCAACAAACGCCACATCTCACTGACGGTCTCTGACGCCGTGACCTTTCTGCTGCTCGTCCTCTACGGGCCCGCCGCCGCCATCGTGGTCGGCGGGGTGGACGGCTTTGTGGCCTCAAGGCGTTCGGTCAGGCGCATCGAGAGCAACGTCTTCACGCTCGGGATGCTCGCGCTCTCCTTCTTCTGCTCGGGCCTGGTTTACGAACTGGCGATGCGATTCGAAGGCGTCGCGCCTTACGCCGGATTCAGCCACCGGACGGCGAAGCTGATTCTGCCGCTGTTCATCGCGACGACCGTCCATTTCCTCGTCGTCAGTAGTTCCCTCGCCACCATCCTTGGCCTGCGCTACCGCACCCCGATCCGACGGCAGTGGGTGGACAATCAGCTCTGGACGGCCGTCACTTACTTCCCGCTACCGCTCGTCTCGATTGCGATTTACTTCTGCGTCCAGCATTACGGCTGGGTGACCACGCTGGCCGCGGCCCCGGCGCTGCTGCTCATATACTTTTCGTACCAGCAGTACAACCAGAAGGTCGAGGAGAAGATGCGCCGGATCGAGGAGATGAACGAACTACACCTCGCGACGGTGCAGGCGCTGGCGCTCGCGATTGACGCGAAGGATTCGACCACGGCGGCGCATGTCGAGCGCGTCAGGATTTACGGGCGCAGGATGGCCCGGCTCTTCGGGCTCCCGGAACTGGAGACGCAGGCGGTCGAGGCCGGGGCGATGCTCCACGACATCGGCAAGCTCGCAGTGCCGGATTACATCCTCACCAAGCCCGGCCGGCTCACCCCGGCCGAGCAGGAGAAGATGAAGACGCACACGGTCGTCGGCGCGGAGATTCTGGAGCGCGTCAGCTTCCCTTACCCGATCGTCCCCATCGTCCGCCACCACCACGAGCGGTGGGACGGCCGGGGCTACCCCGACGGCCTGAGCGGCGAGGAGATCCCGCTGACGGCCCGCATCCTGAGCGTCGTGGACAGCTTCGACTCGTCCCGCGAGCCGCGCCAGCACCGCCGGGCGCTGACGCGTGAGAAGGCCGTCGAGTTGCTGCTCGTGAACGCGGGCACCGCTTACGACCCTAAAGTCGTCGAAGTCTTCATCAACCACCTGCCGGAATTTGAGGCCGAGATTAAGGAGCGGAATCTGGGTTACGCGACGGTTGCCCTGTCGGCGCAGATGGGGGCGACCGGCGCGCCCGCGGCGGGCGGCGTGACGGGGCCGGAGCAGAGTTACTCACAATCGCTGGCTCGCATCTCGGAAGCGCACCGCGAGGCCGTCCTGATGTACGAGATCGCGCAGAGCGTCGGCAGCAGCCTTTCGTTACCCGACACGCTGGCCGAGCTGCTCGCGCGGGTGAGTGACATCGTGCCTTCCAGCACCAGCGCAGTCCTGCTCAAAGAGAAAGAGACCGGTCAGCTCAGAGTGGCACATGCGCTGGGGCAGAGCGCTCCGGCTTTCCACGGCTGCTCCATCCCGGTCGGCCAGGGCCTCTCCGGCTGGGTCTTCGCCAATCAGCGCCCGATGTTCAATGCCGACCCGGGGCTCGAACTGGGCGCGCTGGGGCTCGCCTTCGACATCCGGTACCTCACTTCAGTCGTCGTGCCGCTGGCGAGCGGCGAGGAAGTCGTCGGAGTGCTGGCCCTCTATTCCGCCGAACTTGAGGAATATTCAAACGACCACCTCCGCCTCGTCGAAAACATCGCCCGGCTCGCCAGCGACGCCGTCGCCAACGCCGTCCGCCACGAAGAGACGGAAGCCACCGCCTGCACTGATCGCCTGACCGGTCTGCCCAACCTGCGCGCCATCCTCAGGGCCTTCGATGCCGAGACCGAGCGGGCGCGCCGATCAGGGCAGCCGTTCACCTTCCTGCTGATGGATCTGGATAATTTCAAGCAGGTCAATGACACGCTGGGCCATCACGTGGGCGACCTCTTCCTGATCGAAATCTCCAGTCAGATCAAAACGCACCTGCGCGCGACTGACTTCTTCGGGCGCTACGCCGGTGATGAATTCATCGCCATCCTGCCCAACACCCGCGTGCCTGAAATCAGCCCGCTGGTCGAGCGGATCAGGGACTCGGTGGATAACTGCGTGGTGCAGGTCGAAAACGGGCAGCAGGCGCGCGGCGGCGTGAGCATCGGGCTGGCGGAATGCGACGGCCACGAGACATCGCTCGAAGAGATGATCGCGCGCGCCGACCAGGCAATGTACGCCGACAAGGCCGAACGACGCCGACGCCGGGCCGCTGGGTCAGCCGGGTGATCAGGTCACGGCCCTTTACGCTGCAAGCCAGGCATGGAAGTCTTCTCAAAACTCGAAAAATCTGAAGATTTCCGAGCAAATCCGTGATTTCACGGGTGATGAATTTGCAAGTTGAGCCGAAAAGTCCAACCTGCATCTCCACTAAATTGAGAGGTCGAGCGCACCAGGCGAATCCTTGATAGCACCATTCACCCTGATTTTACTGGATATTTGGAATCATCGCTTCGATGATTGTTCTGACGACTAACAAAAAACAAATCATCGCACAGAAATTTTGTGCGAGTTCCGCTCACTCAACACCACGAATCGCCTTTATTCATAGGGCCTCGTGAGTTTTGAGAAGACTTCATTGCTGAAAGTCAAAGGCGCCCTGCTGAAATTCGGTCACAGAAGCGGTCAGATTGCCGGAATAAAGCTCTCCCTTCAATCAGTCCTCCAGGAAGCCTGACCCGCAGCCTGAGCAACCAATCTTCCCGCCCTGCGAATTATCTTCACCTCCTCCCGGCACTTAGCCTGAAGAATCAGCGCATCTCTCCGCACGGCATTAAAGTCGCATTAAGGTGTCCGCCGCTCTATGCCCCTGCTGGAGCAGTCAATCATTCCTACAATCACCAGAGGAGCCCGAAAAATGACTTCCCACTCAGGCAGAGTGATCCGACAAATGCTGGCGATGGCGTTGACGGTGGCGCTCGGTTTTCAATCCGCCCTGGCTGGGCCGGTTGAGCCCGGTGGCCGCACCGCGAAAGACGCCGGGGCACGCCGCGCGTCCGGGCAGCCATGCCCGAAGCTCTCACCTGATCTGGAAGAGACTCTGCAGTCGGCCGAGAAGGAAGAGGCGAAGGCCGCGAGGACGCTCGGCGAGATTCGCCGCGAGAGACTGGCGCGGGCTGCACGCCCGGAGGCCGAAACGGATTCCGACAGCACTCCCGCCGAAGACGCCCGCCAGGTCATCGTTCAGCTCGATGACCTGGCGGCGCAGACTGCCCTGAAAGCCCAGGTCGCACGCCTCAATGGCCGCATCACCCGCACCCACGAAGCCGCCGGCCTCGTGACCATCGAGCTGCCGCTTTCGCGCGTCCGCGAGCTGGCGGCGGAGCGCGCTGTCGCCTACGTCAGCCCCGACCGCCCGGTGAAATCACTGGGCCACGTCACGATCACGACCGGGGCCGCGCAGGTGCGCAACCTGGCGGGCGACGGGCTGCTCGACGGCAGCGGGATCGGCGTGGCGGTCCTCGACAGCGGCATTGATCAGAATCACTCCCTGCTCAAGCACGCGGATAATCACCCGGGCGTCGTCGAGCGCCGGAACTTTACCGACGGAAACGGCTTTGATGACCCCTACGGTCATGGCACTCACGTGGCGACGATGCTCGCGGGCGGCCACCTTTCCGCCGGGACGTATGAAGGCATCGCGCCGGGCGCGAACCTCCTCAACCTGACCGTCCTTGATGCCAGCGGCCAGGGCAGGGCGAGCGACGTGATCGCCGCCATCGAATGGTGCATTCAGAACAAGGCGAAATACAACATCCGCGTCATCAACATGAGCCTCGGCGCCCCGGCCAGAGACAGCTACAGACTGGACCCGCTCTGCCGGGCCGCGCGCCGCGCCTTCAACGCCGGGATCGTCGTCGTTGCCGCCGCCGGCAATGATGGCAAGGACGCGAACGGTCAGAAAGTTTACGGCGGCATCCACTCGCCCGGGATCGAGCCGTCGGTGATCACCGTCGGCGCGGCCAACACTTTCGGGACCAACAAACGCTCGGATGATGTCGTCACGACTTACAGCTCGCGCGGGCCGACGCGCGGCTATTACACCGATGCCGACGGGGTGAAACACTATGACGATCTGATCAAGCCTGATCTCGTGGCGCCCGGCAACAAACTGATCGGGGCTTCGTCAAACGGTGGGGGAGCGGGGTCAAACTATCTGGCTGCCAATTATCCAGTCCTGGATACCGGAATTTCGGCCAGGCCGAAAGAGCGGGTGATGTACCTGAGCGGCACTTCGGTCGCGACCCCGATGGTGAGCGGCGCAGCCGCATTGCTGCTCGAGGCCAACCCGAATCTCACTCCCGGCCTGGTCAAGGCGACCCTGATGTACAGCGCCCAGTTGCTCAAGGGCTTCAACACGCTCGAGCAGGGCGCGGGGCTGCTGAACATTGACGGCGCGGTCAGGCTGGCGAAACTCATCAAAGCCGATGCCTCTTCACTGGCCTGCGGAGAGCCGATGCTCACCAGTCAGCTGCCGGATCAGAGCAGCATGATTGAGGCCGAGCCGTTCCTCTGGTCACAGGGCGTTATCACTAATTACGGCGTGCTGTACGGCAGCGACCTGATGACTTACTGGCAGGGGATGTACGCCGAAGGTATCCTCTTCATTGAGGCGACACCTGTAGTCAATAGCGCATTTACCACAGTTCCCTCCCTGGTCTCCAGCGGCGTGAAGTTCAAGTCCGGGCCGGTCACGATCAGCAATGAGGGGATCCTGTTTGCGGAGGGCATCCTTTATACTGAAGGCATCATTTTTATTGATGGAGCGATCCTCTCTGATGGCATTCTGTTCAGTGAAAAGAGGGTCAAGGGTGAGGGCATTCTGTTCGGCGACGGCATTCTCATCGTTGAGGGCGCCGTTATCACTGACGGCATCATCTTCGCCGACAATGGCGGGTTCGGGGGTGACAATACACCGGCGATGCAACCCGCCCCATAAAATCCGGCAAGCCACTCATCATGCACATGGGCCGTCGTCAGACAGCGTGACGACGGCCCGTGCTTTTTGTTCGCTCTGATCACCAGCCCGGCGCCGCGTATCCGGTTATCCTGATCCGCGCCATCAGCCTGCGGAACTGCCCGCCACGCGCCTCATTCTCTGAGTAAGGGCCGAATGCAGGCTTCATAAAATCATTACCGCATTCCTGCCGGCATCAGCCGCCGGATTATCCTCACCTGTTCTTGCCGGGCGCGGACGGTCCGGGGGTGGCGTAATAGCCGCCCTTCGCGCGGATGGAGAGGCGCGGCCACCCGCGGGGCGGATTGACCTTGACGCTGATCTTGCGCCAACGGCCGTCGTGATTCAGATTGGTCGGGACGTAGCCGACGCTGTACTGGTGGCGCAGTTCGAGCGCGATCCGCGTCGTGGCGTCTTCGAGTTCCGCCGCCGAGCGCGGGAAGAAGGCCTTGCCGCCGGTCACCTGCGAAATCTCCTCAAGGATCCCCTGCCCCTGAATGTCGAGCGTGCCGCCCGAGCCGCCGCCCATCTCGACTATCCCGATGGAGTAAATCTGCACGCCGGCCTCGCGGAGCCGCTTGCGCAGTTCGCCGTAGGTGTAACGCGAGGAGTTGTCCTGCCCGTCGGAGATCAGCAGGATCGCCCGCTTCGGGTGGCGGCCCTGCCTGACTTTCTCGACGCCAAGGTAC
>DASRDU010000038.1:0-126286 GCA_035652435.1 Blastocatellia bacterium | reverse complement strand
TGCCCTGCTGCAAGGACGTGCGCGGTATGACCTTCGCCGTGCGCACGTATGCCGATCCATTGACCCTCACCGCCGCTGTCCGCCAGGCAGTCCGCGAGGCCGATTCGCGCATCCCCGTCACCGGCATCACCACCGAAGATCGCGTAGTGGAGCAGAATGTGGGGCAGGAGCGCACCTTCGCGACGCTCTGCACCGGCTTTGCGATCCTGGCGCTTGCCATCGCGGGACTCGGCCTCTACGGCACGATGGCCTATACGGTCGCCCGGCGCACCGGCGAGATCGGCATCCGCATGGCGCTCGGGGCGCAGCGCGGCGACGTGCTGAGGCTCATCCTGCGCGAAGGCGTCGCACTCGTCGCCGTCGGCCTCGCGCTGGGACTGGTGGCGTCGCTGGCCGCAACCAGCTTGATCGAGCGTTTTCTGTACGGCGTGCGGGCGACCGACCCACTGACCTACGCACTGATCGCGCTCGTGCTTGCCGCGGTGGCTCTGCTCGCGTGTTACCTGCCGGCGCGTCGCGCGACGAAAGTGGATCCGATGGTCGCGCTCAGGTACGAATGAGCTGTCAGCACTCAGCTTTCAGCCGGAAGGTTTGGCTGACGGCTGATCGCTGACGGCTGGCGGCTTCGGAAGGGCGCAATGTTGATCGGCGCAATTCTTCGTCCCTGATTTTTACTTCTGCCTCTTTACTTCCGCATTCCTCACAGGGAGAGAAGGCCATGAGAAATGTCCCGCGTTTTTTTGGCTGCGCGATTACCGGTGCCGGCCCGCTTCTATGCTTTCTGCTTCTGGCGCCGGCCGGGAGTGCGCAGCAGCTGCCACCTGAAAAGGTCCGGAAGATCGAAGCCGCCGTCTCGGAATGGATGGCAAAGCACAAAGCCCCGGCTCTTTCCGTCGCCATTGTGACTGACAACAGCCTCCGCTGGTCAAAGGGTTTCGGCTTCGCGGACCCTGACAACAAAGTCCCCGCCACGGCGACGACGGTTTACCGGCTGGCGTCAATCACCAAATCAATCACCGCCACCGCCGTAATGCAACTGGTCGAGCAGGGCCGCCTCGACCCGGACGCGCCCGTGCAGAAATACTGCCCGGCCTTTCCCGAGAAGCAGTGGCCGGTGACCTCGCGGCAATTGCTGGCTCACCTGGGTGGCGTCCGTCACAACAGAATGACTGACCCGTCCACCCGCCATTTCGAGAGCCTTACGGAGGCGCTCAGTTTTTTCAGGGATGATCCGCTGCTACACGAACCGGGGACGAAATACTTCTACTCGACGCTCGGCTATACGGTGCTGGGCTGTGTGATCGAAGGCGCGGCAAAGATGAAATACGCCGATTACCTCCGCGAAAAAATCTTCAAGCCTGCGGGAATGAATCGGACACAACCCGATGACATCAAAGCCGAGATCCCCGACCGCGCGAAGCTGTACAGCAAGTCCGCGACCGGGGAAGTGAAGGCTGCCCCGCCGCTCGATACCAGTGGCCGGCTGCCGGGAGGCGGGCTGGTTTCGACCGCCGAAGACCTCGCGAAATTCGCCATCGCGCTCGGGGAGGGGAAGCTCCTGAAGAAGGAGACTCTGGAGCAGATGTGGACGCGGCAGAAAACGCGCGACGGGAAACCGCTCGAATCTTACGGGCTGGGCTGGCTGGTGACGGAAGCCGACAATGACTGGCCGAAAAGAGTCGCGAATGACGGCAGCCAGGCCGGCACGCGCACCTACCTTTACCTCATTCCGGAAAAGCGCTTTGCCATCGCGCTGATGACGAATCTGGAAAGAGCCTGGTGCGAGGAACTCGTGCCCCCGATCGTCAGTTTATTGCTGAAACAGCAGTGAGGAGGGTCATAGTATGCACACAGTCTGGCACGACCTGCGTTACGGCCTGCGGGTGCTTTTCAAAAAACCCGGCTTCACGGTTGTGGCGGTCGTCGCGCTCGCGCTCGGCATCGGCGCGAATACGGCGATCTTCTCGGTGGTCAATGCGGTGCTGCTCCGCCCGCTGCCATATCCGAACCCCGAACAACTTGCCTGGGTCTGGGTGGACAACCGCCGCGAAGGGATTCGCGAAGACATCACGTCGTACCCGAACTTTGAGGACTGGCGGAAGCAGAATCAGGTCTTCCAGGGGCTGGCCGGCGTCAGAACCCAGCGATTCAACCTGACCGGGAATGGTGACCCGGAGGAAGTGCGCGGGGCGAGCGTGTCGGCGAACTTCTTTGAGCTGATGGGCGTCAGCCAGATGACAGGTCACGGCTTCACGACCGAAGACGAGCAGGAAGGCCACGATCAGGTGGTGGTGCTGGGGCATGGGCTGTGGCAGCGGCGCTTCGGCGGCGACCCGGGAGTCGTCGGCGGGACGATCAGCCTCAACGGTCGCAGTATGACGGTCGTGGGCATTATGCCCCGCGGCTTTCAGTTTCCGGACAAAGTTGAACTGTGGAGGCCGCTCGCCCCAAATAATGACCTGCGGCAGGCGCGCGGGGCTTTCTGGCTGCCAGTGATCGGAAGGCTCAAGCCGGGAGTGACGCGGGCACAGGCACAGGCGGAGATGGGCGTGATCGGTGACCGTCTGGAGCAGCAGTACCCGGGCGCGAATCAGGGTTACGGGATCAACGTGGTGACGATGCAGGAGCAGATGGTCGGGAGGATTCGGCTGGCGCTGCTGGTGCTGCTCGGGGCCGTGGCGTTCGTGCTGCTGATTGCGTGCGCGAACGTGGCGAACCTGCTGCTCGTGCGCGCGGCGTCACGCCAGCGTGAGATCGCGATTCGCGCGGCGCTGGGCGCCTCACGCTGGCGCGTGGTGCGCCAGCTGCTGACCGAGAGCGTGCTGCTGGCCGTCGCGGGCGGGGTGATCGGGCTCGTCGTCGCCAGATGGGGGCTCGATCTGCTGGTCACGCTCGGGCCGCGCGACCTGCCGCGCCTCGAAAGCGTGGGGCTTGATCGCACGGTCCTGTTCTTCACGCTCGGACTCTCACTGCTCACGGGGATAGTCTTCGGTCTCGTCCCGGCGTTGCAATCATCGAGGCTCGGGCTCAACGAGGTTTTGAAGGAAGGCGGTCGCAGCGAGACCGGGGGCGCGGGCGGCGGGCGCGTTCGCGGGTTGCTGGTCGCGACTGAAATCGCGCTCTCGCTCGTGCTGCTCATCGGCGCGGGCCTGCTGCTCAGAAGCGCGTGGCGGCTCGAACAGGTCAACCCCGGCTTCAGCCCCGATCACCTGCTCAAAGTGCGCCTCAGCCTGCCGCCCTCAAAATATCGCGAAGGGACGAACGTGGCGGCGTTTTATCAGCAACTGATTGAGCGGCTCGGCGCGTTGCCCGGAGTACAGGCGGTCGGCGCGACCTCGAGCGTGATGATGAACAGGGTCCACGCCTCCGCCACTTTTTCCATCGAGGGCCGCCCGCTCCCGCCGCAGGGGCAGCGCCCGGAACTGCCGCTCGATTCAGTCAGCCCCGGTTACTTCGAGGCCCTTGGGATTCCGATTGTCAAAGGCCGCGCCTTCACCGAGCAGGACAAGCGCGACGGGTTGCAGGTTGTGATCGTCAACGAAACGATGGCGCGCCGCTTCTGGCCCGGTGAAGACCCCGTCGGCAAACGCTTCACCTTCGGCGATCCGGGGCCGAATGCGCAGTGGCTGACGGTGGTCGGGGTGGTGCGCGACACGAAGCGACAGGGGCTCGACACGGAAGTCAGGATGGAAAGCTTTCTGCCTCACGCCCAGGACCCGGTGCGGGCAATGGAAGTCGTGGTGCGCACGGCGGACAACCCGCTCGCGATGACCAGGACCGTGCGCGAAGCGGTCTGGGCGATGGATCGTGACCTGCCGCTCTCGGAGATTCAGACCGTCGAGCAGCTGTTCGGCGAGCGGGTGGCGCCGCGCCGGTTCAATCTGCTGCTCTTCGGGTTGTTCGCGGGCGTCGCGCTCGTGCTGGCTGTGGTCGGGATTTACGGCGTGATGTCGTATGCGGTCGCGCAGCGGACGCACGAGATCGGCATCAGGATGGCGCTCGGCGCGCAACGCGGTGACGTCGTGAAGCTGGTCATCAGTCAGGGCATGCGGATGGTTGTGACCGGGGTGGTCGTCGGCCTGGCCGGCGCGTTTGCGCTGACCCGATTGATGGCGGGACTGCTCTTCGGCGTGAGCGCCGCCGACCCGCTGACGTTCGCGCTGATTGCCGTTTTGCTCCTGCTGGTGGCCCTGGTGGCGTGTTACCTGCCCGCGCGCCGGGCGACACGGGTGGACCCGCTGGTCGCGCTACGCTATGAATGATCAGACTCGATACACTGACTGGTAACCGTTCACAGGAGGGATTCGCCAGGTGATATTTCCGTTGCAGTATTGGCAGTGTCAACAAAGGCAGTCTCAAAGACTTGTCTATGGAAATGTAACGGTGCTTGCCATCCTTTTTTCCTCCGCGGCTCTCGTTCTCATTGAGGGATGCTCCCGCCTGCACAAGCGATCACCATTCCCTGATGCCGACCGACTGGTGAAGATTGTGAAAGTTGCTCCTTCGGCCAGAGAAGAAGCAATCTCTGACCGGGACTTTCTTGAATGGCGGAACCGGAGCCAGACTTTAGGTCTGATCGCGGCTTACACATCCCGGGGCTTTAACCGCACCGATCTCGCGGTGCCCGAACGAATGTTCTGCGGGCTGGTGACTGCCGACTTCTTTCTCGTCCTGGGAGTCCAGCCATCACTGGGCCGCGTCTTTCTCCCGGAGGAGTACCAGCCCGGTCGAGGTCATGTCGTGGTCGTCAGCCACTCGTTATGGCAGCGCAGCTTCGGCGGTGACCCTGGCGTGATTGGAAGGGCTGTGACGTTTGATCAGGAGAAGTACACCGTCATCGGAATTATGCCCTCCGGCTTCGCACTCCCGGAACAGTATGATGTGTGGCTGCCTCTGACCCCTGATGATGAAAGCATGCGTCTGGAAGACAGAGTTCCTGAGCCAAAGGTGACCCCGAAGCTCAAACCGGGCATCACGATACTAACGGACAAAAACGCCGGGTTGAATGTGATCGCGCGTCTGAAATCGGGCGTCACCCTACAGCAGGCCAAGGCCGAGATGAACACTATTGCGCGTGACCTCGGGAAAAAGTATCCGGAGACTAACAACGGTCGAAGTGTGAAACTCACCTCTTTACTGGAGTAGGTGCGTGTCTCGCAGAGGGCAAGCCGATTGGCCTGCCCTCTGCGCCACCTGAACGGCTACGCTGATTGATGCCGCTGGCGAATTCCCGCCCGCGAGCGTCCCGCCCTGACAGCTTCGATTCAGCCGAGAAACTTATACCCGACCCGGTGGACGGTGATGATGTGCTGCGGCTCGGCGGGGTTCTCTTCGATCTTCTGGCGCAGTCTGGCGACGTGATTGTCAACCGTGCGGGTGAGGGGGAAATTGTCATAGCCCCAGACCTCATCGAGCAACTGCTCGCGCGTCACCGTTTCGCCGCGGTGCGTGATGAAGTATCTGAGGATTTCGAATTCGCGCGCCGAAAGTTCGAGCGGCTTCCCACCCCTGAAGGCCTGATGCCTGTTGAAGTCCAGCTCAATCGCGCCGAAACGACTGACCGCGGGTTCCGCCTCCCGGTTCGAGAGGCGGCGCAACTGGACATGCACGCGCGCCAGCAGCTCGCGCAGGCTGAAGGGCTTGGTGACGTAATCGTCCGCGCCGATTTCGAGCCCGATGACTTTGTCAATCTCCTGGCCGCGCGCCGTCAGCATGATGATCGGCGTTTGCACGCCGCGGCTGCGCAGCTGGCGGCACACGTCGAGCCCGCTTAACTTCGGCAGCATAACGTCGAGCAGAATCAGGTCGGGCCTTTCCTGACAGGCCGCGTCCAGCCCCCGCTCGCCGTCCGGCGCCGTCGTCACCTCATAGCCTTCGTATTCGAGGTTGTGGCGCAGCCCCAGCGCCAGATCGGGCTCGTCTTCAACGATGAGGATTCTCGGCAACGCTGTACCCTCCCGCGCCGGCTGTGGGATTCATGGCAACGGCGCCGGCCGCCCCGGCCCTGCCCGCCGGCAACAGAATTGTGAAGCGGCTGCCCCGGCCCGGGGCGCTTTCGACCTCGACGCGCCCGCGGTGCGCCGCGACGATGTGCCTGACAATCGCCAGCCCCAGCCCGCTGCCTTTGGTGTCGTGAACCAGCCCCGTGCTGACGCGGTAGAACTTCTCGAAAATTCGCCGGTGTTCCGCGCGCGGAATGCCGATGCCGTGGTCGGCGACCTCGATGGCGATGTCGTGCGCGCGGGCGCCGACGCTCACTTCGATCCGCTTCACCTGACCCGAATACCGCACCGCGTTGTCGAGCAGGTTGAGGACACACTGGCCCATCGCCTCGCGGTCAATCAGCGCCGGCGGCAGGTCGGGGCGAATGTTTACTGCCACCTCAAACCCGGCGCTCTTCAGCTGGTACTCGTAAATCTGGAGGGCCTCGCCGACGACTTCGGCGACATCAGTTTCGGCGAACTGATACCGGCGGCGCCCGGCTTCGATCCGGGAGAAGTCCAGAATGTTATTGATCAGCCGCGTCAGGCGGCGGCTCTCGCGGTTGATGATGCGGTAATACTCGTGCGCCTCTTCGGGGCCCCGCACGCGCCCCAGTTCCAGCGTTTCGGCGAACAGCCGGATCAGCGCGAGCGGCGTTTTCAGTTCGTGCGAGACGTTGGAAACGAATGCCGCTTTGGCTTCGACCAGCCTCATCCCGCGGGCCGTGGCGCGCAACGTCAGGGCCACCCCCGCGAGCAGCAGCGCAGTCGCCACCCCGATCAGCAGCAGATTCCGCCGGAACTGATCGCGCGCCAGCGCGGCAATCGTCGTGTCGTGATAACCGATGGCCAGTTTCCACTGGCGGAAAACGGGGCTGAACGGCAGGACGACTTCGCGCCGCCCGAGGCCCTCCCGGCTCGCATAAATTTCGCGGTCGTGTTCATCAAGCACGCTGATGATCGGCGTCGCATCGTCTCCGGCGCCGCGCAGTAACTCGCCGGCCGTCTGCGGCAGGAGTCGCTCTCTGACGTAGCCGGGCCTGAGCGTGATCCCGGCAAAACCGATCTGGCCTTTGCCCTCGCCCGCGTGCAGCGGCAGGAAGACGAAGAACTGCGCCGGCTCGGCGCCCTCCCCCGGAAACAGCGAGCAGGAAGACTGTTCACACAGAGCCCTCTGCGGCGAGGCCGTCGCGCCCCGCACCAGGCTGGCGTTCCGCCAGGTTTCAAGCAGCGTCTGCACTTCGGCGGTCTGCTTGAAATGCTCGTGATCAACCCGGAGGACCCCGGCAGGCGTGGCGAAGAGCGCGAAGTTTCTTTCGCGGCACGAGCAGTGGACCACGACGAAAGCCAGACCGGTTTCCGGGTGGGATTGCCGGATGGCCGTCAGACGGTCGGCAATTCGGTCGAGCCTCTCCCCCTCGACATCCGCCGGGTCAATGCCGCCCACGGTTTCGGTGGCGAGGGCCTCCGCATTCTCGCCGGCCCGGCGCACGAAGCTTTGCAGCGTCTGTCGCAGGTTCTCCTGCACGGCGGCCCTGGTCTTGTCCTCAAGGTCGGCGAATGAACGGTACTGGACGAAGAGCAGCAGGGCGACCGGCAGCAACACCGCCATCAGCAGCAACGCGATCAGCCCCGCGCGGTGGGAAGAATTGAAGTGCGGCCACCTGAGCATGCCGCCAAGTATACAACCGCGCACTGCCCGACCGGGCGGTCGCCGGCGATTTTGAGATGTAAAAAGTTGTACCAGCCGCCGTGATAACCCGCGACAACTTCTTACAGCGCCGGGAAGACTTCGTCATCACGACCGCCTACGATGCCGCTGCCGTAACTCAACGATTTGCCCCGCCCGGCGGTATAAGTAAGTGACAGACGCAAGCCGGGTGAAACGGGCAGAGGCACTGGGTGCAAAATGAATCAACTTTCAATCACCGGAGGTCAGCAATGAAAAGCAGAAGCTTCGTTCAGCTCATCACTCTTTGTCTCGCTCTACTGCTCGCCGCGACCGTCGCCGCACAGCAAACGCCGCCGGCTGATCCCGAGTTGCAGCAGATTGAGAAGACCATCCGCGAGGCCTGGCAGGATGCCGAGCAGTACCTCAGGGCGGGCGGTAAGGAAGGCGACGCAAATTACCCGGGCAGGAAGTGGGCCGCGACGCTGTGGCAGTACCGCGAGCAGCGTCCGGGCACGGCCGCGTCGGCTCGGGCCACCGCCGAAGCCCTGCACTTTCTGGTCCACGCCGAACAGACCGGCGACCTGGTTGGCCTTGCCGACTCGCTCGCCCCCGATGACGCCGCGTGGAAAAGGGTCATCGGCGTGCTGCGCGAAGCGGCGGACAGAAAGAAGGATTACGAGTACCTGATGACGAAGTCGAAATTCCTGCTCGAAAGGTCACCGGACAGGGACGTGAAGATGCAGGCGCAGTTCGCGCTCGCCGGAGGGTTCTGGAAGAAGGGCGAGACCGAACGGGCGCGGGCCGCATTCCAGAAGGTCATCGCCGACTACCCGAACACGCCGCTGGCCAGGGAAGCTGAAGGCAACATCCACGAACTCGATGCGCTCAACCTGGGGCAGCCGGCGCCGCTGTTCGCTTACCGGGCTCTGGGCGGCGAGCCCGTGGCGCTGGCCGATTTCAGGGGCAAAGTGACGCTGCTCGATTTCTGGGCTTCATGGTGAGGCACCTGCGTGGGGGAGTTTCCCCTGCTGAAAGAGCTTTACGCAACACACAAGGACCAGGGACTGGCGATCATCGGCATCTCGGTTGACGAAGAGGCGAAGCCGTTCGAGGACGCGGTCAGTAAACACGGGCTGACGTGGCCGCAGGTCCGCGATGGGAAAGATGGGCAGATCGCAAAACTCTTCAACGTGCAGGGCACGCCAGCGTACTTTGTCCTCAACCGCGAAGGGAAGATCGCGGCCAAAGCGATCCCCCCGGCAAAGCTGAAGGAAGTGATCGCGGGACTGCTGAAGGGCGGTCCGTCAGCCGCCGAACCTGATAGTCGTGATAAAGAGCAGAAGCCCGATGAGGTTTTGAAACTGATGAACGTCAGGCCCGGTCAGGTGATCGTGGACATCGGCGCCGGCTCCGGTTATTTCACGCGCCGCTTCGCCGCAGCCGTCGGCCCGGGCGGCAAAGCCGTCGGCGTCGAGATTGATTCGGCGATGGTCAGGGCGATGAACGCCGACGCCAGAAGGCTGAACCTGACGAATTACGAGGCCCGCCTGGTCCCGCCCGACGACCCGATGCTGTCCGCTGCCTCGGTGGATGTGATCTTCCTGTGCGACACGTATCATCACATCAATGATCGCGTGACTTACTTCGCGAAAGTCCGGCAGTCGCTCCGTCCCGGCGGCCGGCTGGTGATCCTCGATTACGTGCGGACAAACAACAATGCCCGACACAGCATCCTCAAAGATGAGGCCGTTGACGAACTGCGCCGCGCAGGTTTCCGGCTGGCGAAGGAATTCGACCTGCTGCTGCCGAAACAGTACTTCCTTGAATTTGAACCTGTGCCTGAAGGGCAACCTCTCAGAGAGACGGGTGCGGCCTTTTGAAACGGCGGGCACCAGCGAGTCAGTACCGCGAGCGTAGCTCCCGGCAATGGCCGCAGCACGGGAAACACGCTGGCTGCCGCTCGCGGTACTGATTTTTCGTAATCCGTCGCCTCAGTGAATCTCCGGCTCCGGCACTCCGGCGCCCGCGTGCAGGAAATCGAAGTCGCAGCCCTGATCGGCCTGCGTCACATGCTCGGAGAAGAGCGCCCCGTAGCCGCGCTCGTAGCGGCGTTCAGGTTTCACCCACGCCGCCCGCCTCTTCTCCATCTCTTCGTCGCTCACGCGCAGATGCAGTTTGCGGTTCGGCACGTCGAGTTCGACGAGGTCGCGGTCGCGGACGAAGGCGAGCGGCCCGCCGATATATGATTCCGGCGAGACGTGCAGGATGCAGGCGCCGTATGACGTGCCGCTCATCCGCGCGTCGGAGATGCGCACCATGTCGCGCACGCCTTTTTTGAGCAGCTTCTTCGGGATCGGCAGCATGCCCCACTCGGGCATCCCCGGCCCCCCGAGCGGCCCGGCGTTCTGCAGCACGATGACGGAGTTTTCGTCCACTTCCAACTGCTCGTCATCAATCCGCGCATTCATATCGTTGTAGTCGCTGAAGACCACGGCCCGCCCGGTATGCTGGAGCAGATGCCTTTCAGCCGCCGTCGGCTTGATCACCGCCCCGTTCGGGGCGAGGTTGCCGTAGAGGATCGCCGTGCCTCCCATCGTCGCCACAGGGTTGTCGGGCGGGCGAATCACTTCCGCGTTGTGAACCTTCGCCTCGCGGATGTTTTCGCCGAGCGTCCGGCCCGAGACGGTCGCGCAATCCAGGTGCAGCAGGTCGCGAATCTGCCAGAGCAGCGCGCGCAACCCGCCGGCGTAATAAAAGTCTTCCATCAGAAACCGGCCCGACGGCCTGATGTTGGCGAGCATCGGCGTGCGGTGTGAAATATCGTCGAATTTTTTGAGGTCGAGTTTAATGCCGGCGCGCCCCGCCATCGCGACCAGATGGATGATCGCGTTCGTCGAGCCGCCGATAGCCATGTCCGCGGTGATGGCGTTCTCGAATGACTGCATGGTTAGAATGTCCGAGGGCTTCAGATCCTCCCAGACCATCTCGACGATGCGCCGCCCGCATTCGGTCGCCATCCGCGAGTGACTGGCGTCAACGGCGGGGATTGACGAGGCGCCGGGCAGAGTCATTCCGAGCGTCTCGGCGAGCGACATCATGGTTGAGGCCGTGCCCATCGTCATGCAGGTTCCGGCCGAGCGCGCGATGCCGTCTTCCATCGAATTCCATTCGGCCTCGGTGATGTTGCCCGCGCACTTTTCGGCCCAGAATTTCCACACGTCGCTGCCGCTGCCCAGCACCTGCCCGTTCAGGTTGCCGCGCAGCATCGGCCCGGCCGGCAGGTAGATCGCGGGCACGTTCATGCTGACCGCGCCCATCAACAGGCCCGGCGTCGTCTTGTCGCACCCGCCCATCAGCACCGCGCCGTCAATCGGCTGGCTGCGCAACAACTCTTCGACTTCCAGCGCGAGCAGGTTGCGGTACATCATCGGGCTCGGCTTCATGTAAGTCTCGTTGAGCGGCAGCGCGGGAATCTCAACGGGGAAGCCGCCCGCCTGCCAGACGCCGCGTTTGACCTCCTCGGCGCGGGTGCGGAAGTGGGTGTGACAACTCGTCAGGTCGCTCCACGTGTTGACGACGGCGATGACCGGCTTGCCGGCGTAATCCGAAGGGCCAAAGCCCATCTGCTTCATGCGCGAACGGTGGGTGAATGAGCGCAGATCGTTCAGGCCGAGCCAGCGATGGCTGCGCAAATCCTGCGGAGTTTTTTTGTGCTGTGATGAGTTGTTCATAGTGATTTCACGTTGAATAAATCCGGGCTTGTCCGGAGAGTCGAATCACGCCGGGCTAAGTTCATTCTGCCGCTGACGCGGCGTGGAAAAATCGGACTCCTGCTGTTTTTCAAACAGACGCTATGCCGTTTTTTCAGGTGGCCGGATCAGCATGGCCAGAAATCCGGCGAGCAGCGCGCAGCCGGCCAGGAACCACATCCCGGCCTTGTAACTGCCCGTGGTATCCTTGAGGTAGCCGACCGCATAAGGCCCGATGAAGCCGCCGAGGTTGCCGATTGAATTGATCAGGCCGACGGCCGCGGCAGTGGCCGAGCCGGTCAGGAAGGCCGAAGGCAGCGACCAGAAGGCGGGCCACGCTCCCGGCGCCAGCCCGGCCAGACAGAGGGCGGCAACCGTCAGCCCCAGGTAATTGGCCGTCACGACGCTCAGCCCCATCCCGACGCCGGTCAGCAGGATCGGCACGACCGTGTGCCAGCGGCGTTCGCCCGTGCGGTCCGATGACGGCCCGAGCAGCAGAATCGCGATGATGCAGCAGATGTAAGGCAGCATCGTCACGACCGTCTGCCAGACGACCGACACGCCTTTCATATTCTGCGCAATCGAGGGCAGGAAGAAGGTCAGCCCGTAATTGCCAGTGACGGCGAAAAAGTAGACGAGGGCGAGCAGGACGATCTGCGGGTGCCTGAGCGCACTCCACACGCTCGTGCGACCGGCGGCCTCTCTCTGCTGTTTTTCGCGGGCGAGTTCGCCGGTGATCCACTCCCTTTCATCTTCCGGCAGCCACTTCGCCTGGTGCGGCCGGTCGGTCAGGTAAAACAGGGTGATGATGCCAAGGATGACCGACGGGACGCCTTCGAGGATGAAGACCCAGCGCCAGCCCGGCAGCCCGTACCAGTTGATGTTTTCCAGAATCAGCCTTGAGAGCGGCACGCCGATGACCGTCGCCAGCGGAATGCCGATCATGAATTTGGCCTTGGCCTTGCCGCGGTCTTCGTAGCGGAACCAGTGCGAGAGGTAAACGATGACGCCGGGGAAGAAGCCCGCTTCCGCCAGCCCCAGGATGAAGCGCAGCGAATAGAACTGCTGCCTGGTGCTGAGAAAATCGAGCAGCGGGGTGCCGATGAAGCCCATCAGCGTCGCGACGATGCCCCACGAGATCATGATGCGCGCGATCCACTTGCGCGCGCTCCACCGCTCGACGATCAGCGTGCCGGGGATTTCGAGCAGAAAATAGCCGATGAAAAAGATGCCCGCCCCGAAGCCGATGATCTCATCAGTGAATTTCAGATCGCCCAGCATTTTCAGCTTGGCGACGCCGATGTTCGTGCGGTCAATGTAAGCGATCAGGTAGAGCAGCAGCAGGTACGGCAGCAGGCGACGAGTGATCCGGCGACGCGCCCTTTCGGCGACATCACCCACCGCCGGACTCTGAATGGGCAGGGCCTCAATCTGCGGGGCGGGACTTCTCATTTATTGCTCTCCGATCAGTAAGAACAGGCTGGTGCCAGGTCAGGAGACCTGATGTGAGAGGAAAGTTCACCGCCGCAGGAGCAGAGAACGCAGAAGTTCCCGCTCTTCTCTGCGTTGTCTCTGCTCTCTCTGCGTCTGTGGCGGTGAAGGAGCCTTTCACAATATGTCTTTATCAGGACCGCGAGTTCCGGTCGTTCAGCGTGCGGGCGACGGGCGCAATCTGCTCCAACAGTTCTTCGGATACTGAGGAAAGGAACGGCGGCACGGGGCCGGTGTCGGCGACGCCGGCCAGCTTCGTGGCGTAATGCAGCACCTTCGCCGGGCTCCATGCGTCGCGCAGGTCTTCGAGCGGCAGGAACTCGGCGCGCAGCGCTTCGGCGGTCGCGTAATCGTCCCCGACGCACGCCTCGAAAACCTGCTGACTCAGGCGCGAGGCGATGCAGCCCGAACCGGTCGTGAACCCCGGCAGTTTCCAGTCGCGCATGTGAACGACGGCGGGCCGTTCGCCGATGCCGCTCACGACGCGGTTGCGATCCACCCGTTTGAGCAGGCTCGCCAGATAATCATCTTCCGCGGGATTCTGGCGCACGACCGCATACTTGATTGAGACGCAGACGCCCGTGTCAACCAGCCGGGCGACGACATCCAGCCCGGCTTCCTTGTCCGCGCCGAAATTGTTCTCTTCTTTCAGATAAAGAATCAGCGGCGTCGCGGCGGCTTCGGCCACTTCGCGCAAACCTCTTTCCAGCCCGGCGGCGTCGCGCGGGTCGCCGCACGGCAGCATCATGGCGCACGGGAAGCGACGGTTGCGCAACAGTGCCGCCTGATCCATCGCCCGGCCATAGGAGGGCCCCAGGCTCGGGATCGCCCACAGGTTGTCGGCAAACCCGGTCAGCCAGTCGAGCAGTTGCTCGTATTCAGCCAGCGTGACGTGATAAAGGAAAGCGTTGCCGCCGTAAAGAAAGCGCGTCAACCCGCCATTGGCGATGTGGCGCACGATCTGATTATTCTGCTCGAAGTCGAGCGAGCGCCGCGCGTCATTTTTCCGTGCGAGCGGCGGCACGGGGAAAACCCCGCGTAAATCTTCGAGTGTCACTGGAGTTGTTTTCATCGTCACCTTTCGTCTGAATCACTTCTTCCCGTAAGTAATCCGATAAATGAATCCCTTGTTATCGTCCGAGACATAGAGCGCGCCGTCGGCGCCGGTCGCGAGCCCCGCCGGGCGGCCCGTGACCTGACCGTCCTTCAGCCACCCGGTGATGAAGTCTTCGAGCCCGGTCGGGCGCCCGTCCTTCATCACCACGCGCACGACCTTGTAACCGATCCTTTCCTTGCGCGCCGTCGGGCTGGAGCCGTGCAGTGAAACAAACATCGCGTTGCGGTAAGCGGCGGGGAACTGCCGGCCTTTGTAAAAAGTCAGGTCAATGGGCGATGAGTGCGGCTGAAGCTCAAGCGCCGGCGGGACGGCCTCTTCGGCTTTGAGCGAGCCTTTGGCGTCTTTCAGATCCGGGTTGGGGACGTTGTTCTCGATGAAGTAAGGCCAGCCGTAATGTTTGCCCGCCTCGATGCGATTGATCTCATCCGACGGCTTTTCTTCGCCGAGCTTGTCCTGACCCATGTCGGTCGCCCACATCACGCCGGTCTGCGGGTCCCAGTCGAAGCCGATGGCGTTGCGCAGTCCTCTGGCAAATGGGTGTCCGCCGCTGCCGTCGGCGTTGTAAACCATGATCGTCGTGCGGCGCTCGTCGGCATCCTCGCAGAGGTTGCACGACGAGCCGATTGAGACGTAGAGCTTCCCGTCGCGCCCGAAGGCGATGGTGCGAGTCCAGTGCGGCGTGGTCGAGACCGGCAGGTCAATGAATTTTTCCGGCGTCCCTTCGACTTTGCCGCCCGAGTATTTCACCCGCAGCACTGCCGGGTTGGTTGCGATGTAGAGATACCCCTGGTGGAATGCCAGGCTGTGCGGGCGCGTGAGGCCGCTCGCGACGATCTCCATCTTGTCGGCGCGTCCGTCCTTGTCGCGATCCGGCAGGGCGACGACGTCACTCTGCGACTGGCGGGCGACATACAACACGCCGTCCGGGCTGACCGCCATCAGCCGCCCGTTCGTCACGCCTGACGCGAAGACCGAGACGGTGAATCCTTCGGGAACCTTCAGTTCGGCGGGCTGAGCCGGCGCCGGTGTTTGCGGAGCCGCCGGCTGAGTCTGCCCGAAGGCCGGGCCGGCGAGACACGAGACCAGAAAAATGACCCGGACAATCAGGCCGGCGCCCGGGCTGGGAATGCCAGTGCGGAATTTATTCACGAGACTTTTTCTCCTCTGAGATGTGATTGAATTGCGGTGGTAACTTCACTCCGGCGAGCCAGAGCGTACCAGCGATTCGACGCCGACTCAACCCTGGCAGTGATATATCAGGCAGTCACATCGCAGAATCATCAGCGCTGATGAGGCCTGATACTTCCTGATTACCCCGATTCGTATCAGCTGACTGCTCCTGATCCTCATAAATCGGGGAACTCCGCCGGGATTAGAAGTATCAATGCTGCGCAACTGATCCAACGGTTACACCATCATCAGTGCATCAATCAGTCATGTGTATCCGCAGGCTGTCCGGGCACCGCTTCCAACAGCAGGTGCCGCGGGCATGCGCCCCAGGTCTGCGGACAATCAACCACCCTGAATCAACAAAAAAGGAAGCCCCACACAATGCGTACCTCAGACAAACTCAAGCAAATGTTTCTTTCGCTCGCGGCGCTCCTCGTGCTGTCAGCCGCAGCGCTGGCGGCCGATCCGGGAATCCCGTACGTCGCCCTCGCCCCGAACGATCAGCTGCCGGGCAACGTGCTGATCTACAACATCTACACCTCCAGCTCGACCAACCCCGGCGTGCAGAATACCCGCATCAGCATCACCAACACGGATGACAGCAATGGCATAGCTGTACATCTGTTCTTCATTGACGGCAACACCTGCTCGGTCGCGGATTCCTTCATCTGCCTGACCAAGAGCCAGACCACGTCCTTCAGCGCTTCAGACGTTGACCCTGACGTCACCGGTTACATCATCGCGGTGGCGACCGACGGCAACGGCATCCCGGTCGCGAGGGGCCGGCTGATCGGCGAGGAGCAGGTCAAGTTCGCCTCCGGCCACCACGCCAGCCTCGGCGCGGAAGCGACGGTGGGGACAATCGTCGCGGCGAACCCACAGCTGAACTCGGGCGTTCTGGTCGAACTCTTTCTGCCCCGCGTGCTGGCGGTGAGCAACATCCAGAGCCGCGCCGAAGGCAACGACACACTGCTGATCGTCAACCGCATCGGCGGCGACCTGCGCACATCAGCCTCCACCATCGGTTCGCTGTTCGGCATTCTCTATGATGAACTCGAGAACGGCTTCAGCTGGACGGCCAACGGCGGCTGCCAGCTCAGGGCTTCACTGAATGATGCCTTCCCGCGTACGGCGCCGCGTTTCAGTTCCATCATTCCCGCGGGCCAGGTCGGCTGGATGAAGTTCTGGGCGACGAGAACCGAGACGTTCGACCTGACCGAGTTCGGCCGCGGCATGGTGACTGTTGATCGCGCGCTGCTCGGCACCGTGATCAACCACAACCCCAATGCCGCCACCGGGCAGAACGCCTACGGCGCGGGCCACAACCTGCACAAGCTGACGGCCGTGCCGGTAACCCCGCTGATCGTTCCGATCTTCCCGAATATGTGCGATACGGGAGTTGTCCGTGTCGTCAGCGGTATGTAACTAACCAGCCGTTCAGCCAGAGGGCCGGGGCGCGAATCCCGGCCCTCTGCCTTTTTACGGCCCACCACTGCGGAATCAATCGCCGCCTGAAAAAAAACACTTCAGCCTGACGAAACGATCACGTCCCCAGGTAAACAGAGGGAGGAAAATTCAGGATTTCGCGGACAAACAATTGACGAGCGACAGCGGATTTAATAAACTCTGCCCCGTCAGTCAGCTTACCTCACACCCGGCAGGAGCAATTCGACGTAAGCTTATACCCCGATCCAGTCTGTCTCTCACACAGGCTGATCCCCGATTTACTGCGGTCTTCTCACTGGACCAGCTTCTTCGCCAGAGTGCGGGAGGTCTCCGCCTGATGTGACAAGTCAGGGGTGGTCACCTCTGTCCCTGACCCTCAGGGCGGCTTCCTTCAGGCTTTGGCGGCGGCTTTCAGGCTGTCTGGAATTGCGCCCGCTATGGTTGTTTCAATTACTGGCGGGCTGAAAGCAAAGGGCGCCAGCCTGCCTGTGGCTGATAACCTCACACCTGATGGGGAACGAGTACAGCATCTGAAGTCATGACCTTCCGCAAGAGCGTGAACGGATGAGTCATTCGATGTCTGTACGCCCTGTCTGAATTCCTCATGAAAGTCACGCGAAAGGATTCCCCTGCAATGCGACTCTCACACAAACTCACACAACTATTGCTGTCGCTCGCCGCGCTGGTCGTCGTCTCGGCCTCGGCGCTGGCGGCCGATCCGGGCGCGCCGGTCGTCCCGGTCTTCCCGAGCGATCAGCTGCCGGGCAACGTGCTGATCTACAACATCTACACTTCCAGCTCGACCAACCCCGGCGTCCAGGACACCCGCATCTCCATCACCAACACCAATGACGCCTTCGGCATCGCCGTGCATCTGTTCTTCGTGGACGGGCGGACCTGCTCGGTGGCTGACAGCTTCGTCTGCCTGACCAAGAGCCAGACGATGACCTTCTACGCCTCGGACATGGACCCGGACACCACCGGCTACATCATCGCCATCGCGACCGACAGCAACGGCATCCCGGTCCCGTTCACCCAGGTCGGCCCTGGGGCGCGGCTGATCGGCGATGAGCAGGTCAAGTTCGCCTCCGGCCACCACGCCAGCCTCGGCGCCGTCGGCGTACTCGGGGCGCTCGCCGCGGTCAACGGCGCGCTGAACTCGGGTGTTGAGATCGCAATTGACCTGCCGCGTGTGCTGGCGGTGGCGAACATCGCGAGCCGTGCCGACGGCAACGACACGCTGCTGATCGTCAACCGCATCGGCGGCGACCTGCGCACGTCAGCGGCGACCATCGGTAACCTGTTCGGGATCCTCTTCGACGAGCTGGAGAACGGCTTCAGCTGGACTGCCAGCGGAGGCTGCCAACTCGTCCGGTCACTCGATAACACCTTCCCGCGGACGACGCCGCGCCTCACCTCGGTGATCCCTGCGGGGAGCGTCGGGTGGATGAAGTTCTGGGCGACCTCGACCGACACGCTCAACGTGAGCGAGTTCGGCGGCCCCAGTGCGTTGGTCGTTGATCGCGCGCTGACGGGTGCGGTGATCAACCACAACCCGAACGCGGCGACGGGAGCGCGGGCCTTCGGCGCGGGCCACAACCTGCACGAGCTGACGGCCGTGACGACGACTTACCTGATCTTCCCGATCTTCCCGAATAACTGCGATGTCTCTTTCGACATGGCCCGATAATTAACCCACCATTCAGACCAGAGGGCCGGGGTGCGAATCCCGGCCCTCTGCCTTTTGACGGTCACTCATTGCGGCCTGCGGCCCTGCCTTCAGGAAATCACTCCTGCCCAGCAAACAATCATCAATTCTGGAAGAGTGCCCGGATTGGTAATTTCACCGTCCCGCCGATTGAACTCTATGCATTTTCGAGACGGCTGACTTCCTCACCTCCGCAGGAAAATCCGGCAGCAGACGCGTCTCCGGCGCTGCACCGCCCCTGGACAACCGCGTGCAGCCCGGCAGGGCTTCCCTCCGCAGTAAACCAGAGCCCTGCCTTCAGTGAACAACCACAAAGGAGTAACAACATGGGCCCCTCATGCAGACACACGCACAGTTTATTTCCTGTGCTGGCGTTGCTCGCGCTCGCCACCGTCGCGCCGGCCGCCGACCCGGGAACGCCCGGCACCGACCTGAGCGATCAGAAACCCGGCTCGCTGCTTGTTTACAACGTCTACACCTCGAACCCGACCAACACGATCCTTCAGAACACGCGCATCAGCGTGACCAACACGGACGACCAGCGCGGCGTGGCCGTCCACCTGTTTTTCGTGGACGGCGAATCCTGCGCGGTCGCCGACGCGTACATATGCCTCTCCAGGAATCAGACCACCTCGCTGCTGGCTTCGGAAGTTGATCCGGGCGTGAGCGGGTACGCCATCGCGCTCGCCGTCAACAGCTCCGGGCTGCCCATTCAGTTCGACCGGCTGATCGGCGACGAGTACGTCAAATTCGCGACCGGCCACGCGGCCAATCTCGGGGCTGAGGCGGTCGCCGCCCCACAATCACCGCTCGTCACCTTCCCCGTCGCCGGGGCGGACGATTCGGCCGTCACGCTGCTCTTTGACGACGTTCATTACAGCCGGCTGCCGCGCGTGCTGGCCGTTGACAACATTCAGAGCCGCTCGGACGGCAATGACACGCTGCTCATCATCAACCGGATCGGCGGCGATATGAGGTCGTCGGCCGCCCCCATCGGCAAAATCTTCGGCCTGCTGTTTGACGAACTGGAAAACGGCTTCAGCTTCAGCCTCAGCAACCTTGGCTGCCAGGTGAGGCGGTCGCTTAATAACGACTTCCCGCGCACGGCCCCGCGCTTCAACTCTGTCCTCAGGGCGGGGATGACCGGCTGGATGAAGTTCTGGGCCTCCACCACTGCGGATGACCCGATTGTCGGCACGACCACGATGGGGCTGCTCGGCGCGGCGATCAATTACAACCCGAATACCGGGCTGAACGCTTCGCTCTTCAATCAGGGGCACAACCTGCACAAGCTGACCAGGGGCGGCGATGTGGCGTTGATCATCCCGGTCTTCCCGCCGAGTTGCGCGGGTGCCGGGGATGGTCGGACGGGAGGGTGAGGCAACAAAACGGATAGGGCCGGCCCCCAGTTGAGAGTCGGCCCTGCTCGTTTTGCCACGGCGATGTGAATCAGGCGGATGTAATCAGGGTTTCAGCGCGCTTTCGAGCGCCGCCACCAGCTGCTCGCGGTCAATGACCCCGAGAATTGAGTAACTGAGTCTGCCCTGTTTGTCGAAAACGAAAGTCGCCGGCAGCGCGCCCGACCATTCCCTGCTGAACTGTTTGATCATGTCTTCGGGGTCGTCCACGTCCTGCACGTAAACGTCGAAGCGCGCCTTCTGCTTTTTGATGAACGGCTCGACCTTGGTCCGGAGGTCGGCCGTCTCGTCCGCGCTGATCGAGACGATCTTCACTCCGCGGTCGCGGTACTTCTCGTCAAGCATGACGAATTCAGGGAACTCCGCCACGCACGGCCCGCACCACGTCGCCCAGAAATTGACGAGCAGCACCTTGCCCTGTGACTGTTCCCGCAGCGCCGCAAACCCGGCCGGTTTGAGCAGACCGACTGAAGCGGGCGCGGCTTCGATATTGACCGCCGGCGGTCTGTTTTCAGCCGCCGCTTTGACGCGCTTGATGGCACAGCCGAAGGCTCTCGTTTCGGCCACGCTGACCGGTCGGCCGGCGAGAGATTCGTCGAGCGCTTCGCGCAGGTCGTGGCGTTTGACGCGCGCCAGCTCGGGCGAATTGTCTATGCGACCGTGATACCTGAGCTTACCCTCGCCATCAATCACGAACATTTCGGGCGTCGAATTCGCGCCGTAAAGATCAGCCACCTTGTTGCCGTCATCCCTCAGAACCGGGAAAGTGAATTTCTGCCTGTTGGCGGTCGCCCTGATCATCTCCGCCGATTCGACGCTGTTCGGGTAGATGCCGAGCAGCACGACGCCGCGTTTCTGGTAGTCGGCCGCGAGCGCGCGGATGCGCTCATGATAAGCGTTGACGATGGGGCACTCGGTGCTGAAGAAGCCGACGACGACAACCTTGCCGCGGTAATCCTTCAGCGAGTAAGTCTTCCCGCTCAGGTCTTTCAGCGTGAAGTCGGGCGCCGGCTGGCCGATGGGAAGGGCCGCACTGCCTGCCCTGCCCGCCATTAAGAGCAACGAAGTGGAAAGTGCGATTGCTGTCATCAGTGTGATCAGACTACGTCTCATCATTGCTGTCTCCTCGGAACAATGATGTATCGCAGACCGAGGCAGTCTGCGGTACAAACATTCAGTATTTTTCAGCGACCGATTTGGCCTGCAAAAACAATCCCAGGTAATCGCGCCCGCCGGCCTTCGAATCCGTCCCCGACATATTGAAGCCGCCGAACGGATGCACGTCCACGAGCGCGCCCGTGCATTTGCGGTTGATGTAGAGGTTGCCGACGTGGAATTCGCGCCTGGCCCTTTCGATCCGGTCACGCCTTGTCGAATAGAACGCCCCTGTCAGGCCGTAGATCGTGTTGTTCGCAATCGCCAGCGCGTCATCAACATCCTTCGCTTTGATGACGGCCAGCACCGGCCCAAAAATTTCTTCCTGCGCGACCCGGGCTTTCGGATCAACGTCGGCGATGACCGTCGGCTGAATGAACCATCCCTCCTCAGCCAGTTCGTGCCGGCCCCCGCCGGCGACCACGCGGCCCTCGTCTTTGCCGATCTCGACGTAGCTGCTGACCTTGTCAAAAGCCCTCTGGCTCGACACCGGGCCGGTGTAATTCTTCACGTCCCTGACCGGGCCGACGACGAGTTTCTTTGTGCGCTCGACGACTTTCTGAAGCACCTGATCGTAGACCGCATCAACGACGACGGCGCGCGAACAGGCCGAGCATTTCTGGCCCGAGAACCCGAAGGCCGAAGCCACAATCCCTTCGGCCGCCGCCTCCACGTCCGCCGTCTCGTCCACGACGATCGTATCCTTGCCTCCCATCTCGGCGACGACGCGCTTGATCCAGAGCTGCCCCGGCTTCGGGCGGGCCGCGAGTTCATTGATCCTCAGGCCGACGGCCATTGAGCCGGTGAAGGAGATGAACCGGGTCTGCGGGTGTTCCACCAGATATTCGCCCACGGTCGGGCCGTCGGCGGGCAGGAAGTTGACGACCCCAGGCGGCAGCGAAATCTGCTCCATCAATTCCATAAACTTCGCCGCGATCACCGGGCTGTCATCCGAAGGCTTCAGTACCACGGTGTTGCCGGTCACCACGGCCGCGGTGGTCATCCCGGCGAGAATCGCGAGCGGGAAATTCCAGGGCGGAATGACCGCGCCCGCGCCGAGCGGGATGTAGGTCAGGTCGTTGATTTCATCCTTGAGCGGCGATTGCGTGAGCGGCTGCGGCTCGGCAAAACGTAATGCCTGCCGCGCGTAAAATTCCATGAAGTCAATCGCCTCAGCGGTGTCGGCCTCGGCCTCGGCCCACGACTTGCCGACTTCCAGGACCATCCATGCGTTGAATTCATCCTTGCGGCGGCGCATCTCGGCGGAGGCTTTGACGAGGTAAGCGACGCGCTCCTCGACCGGCGTGTATTGCCAGGTGGCAAAAGCCTGCCACGCGGCTTTGATGGCCTTGTCGGCCAGTTCGCGACTGGCGCGGTGGACGCGGCCCACGACTTCGCTGAATTTCGACGGGTTGCGCGATTCGACCAGATCGCCGGTCGTGATGCGCTCGCCGCCGATGACGAGCGGGTACTCGCGCCCGGTTTGCGCCTCAACATCCGCAATCGCCCTGAGCATTGCCTGCGCGTTGGTTTCGTCAGAGAAATCCCGGTACGGCTCATTTTTGAATGGCGGTAGATTCATCATTGATCCTTCTGCTGAAAGAAATTGGAAAAGTGATGGAGCATTTTAGCCTGGCGACTGATTACGCGCCATCGGTGAAACCAGGGTCAATTGATTCTCCCCTGGGAGCGCGGGCCATTGGCAGCTACATCAGTGGGGAGAGTATCCCGAGTCGGCCAGCCGCTATGCGGCGAAAACCTTTGTAGCTGCGAATGGCCTGCGCCCCCGAAGGAGTCAGAAAAACCCAGAAACGTTTTTCCCCCGCAGTCACACATGACATTGAAGAGCGAAGTATCACGGGCTCCGGTCTCGTGCGTGACGGCCCGGGGGCCTTTTAGCGCGGGCCGGGGCCTGTGTTACTTTTCCGGCATGTTCTCTGCAAGATTCAAATGGACGCTGACCACCAACCGGCTCGCCCTGCTGCTGGCGGAAAAGAAAAAAGCGGGGGCGCCGATCCTCGACCTGACCGAATCGAACCCGACGCGCGCGGGTTTTGAGTACCCGGTTGCTGAAATCCTCGCAGCGCTCGCCGATCCGCGCGCGATGACTTACGAGCCGACGCCGCAGGGCCTCGTCTCCGCACGCCGGGCGGTCGCCGATTATTACCGCGCGCGCGGTGAGACGGTCGCGCCTGAACACATTCACTTGACGGCCAGCACGAGCGAGGCCTACGGCTGGCTCTTCAAGCTGCTCGCCGACGGGGGCGACAACGTGCTGGTCCCGCAGCCGAGCTACCCGCTCTTTGATTTTCTGGCCGCGCTCGAAGGCGTCGAACTGCGGCCGTATGAACTGGCTTACGTCCATCCCGTCGGCTGGCGGATTGATTTCGATTCATTGTGCCGTGCCGTCACTCCTCGCACCCGCGCCGTCATCGTCGTCAGCCCGAACAACCCGACCGGGTCATTCATCAAAAGCCATGAACTCGATGAGCTGACCGGAATCTGCGCGGCGAGCGGGCTGGCGCTCGTCGTGGATGAGGTGTTTGCTGATTACGCTTTCGGCCCCGACGTGGCGCGCGCCGCACCGCTCACTTCCGTTTCATCCGCGCTGACCTTTGTGATGAACGGGTTCTCCAAAACGCTCGGGCTGCCGCAGATGAAACTCGGCTGGATCATCACGGGCGGGCCGGAGGATTTGAGACGAGAAGCGCTTGAGCGGCAGGAACTGATCGCCGACACCTTTCTGTCAGTCAACACGCCGGTGCAGCACGCCGTCCCCGCGTGGCTGCAACTGCGCGAGCCGATCCAGAGTCAGATCATCGCGCGCGCGCGCGCCAATCTGGAATACCTGTCGGGGCTCGTTGAAGATTCGCCCTGCCGGCTGCTCGAAGTCGAGGGCGGGTGGTCGGCTACGCTCGAAGTGCCGCGGCACTTTTCAGAAGAGGAGTGGGCGCTCCGGCTGCTCGAAGAAGACGACGTGCTGGTGCATCCGGGATACTTCTTCGATTTCGAGCGCGAGGCTTTTCTGGTGCTGAGCCTGCTGCCGAGGCCCGAAATTTTTCAGGAAGCTGCCGGGCGCCTGCTGGCCAGAGTCGTTGGTGGCGTACAATCCCCCTGAATCTGTGTGTCAGACCTCTGCAAGGCAAGTAATAATGCGTAGATTGCTATTCATACTTTTCCTTTTCCTGATGCTGCAATTGTCGGGCAATGCGCAGAATCTCCGATGGCCTGAGATGAGAGGAAAGAAACTCCAAACCTTTGATTGGAACTGCTCGCAAACAAAACTGTTCCCGAAACGATCCTTACAGCGGGTTGTTTATAAAGCTATTCCGCCCGATGATCGGGGACGTTCGGGTAGCTGGGGAGACAGAGCATATACACTCAGGCTCATCAGCAAGGGCAGTACGGTATACTTCGTCCCTTTGGTTTGTGGGGGGACAGGAAATTGTTCCTGGCGGCTATATACGGTCAATCCGGTCAAATGCCTCGGAGAGATATCCGGGCAATACATCTACAGTTACCAGAGTTCAAAGGGATGGCCAACTATAATTACCTGCACACATATGAGCGCCTCGGATGGAATCCTCTCGACGTATCGTTTCCGAAAGGGCAGGTACAAATGGCCTGGCGACGAGTATCCAGTTCATTATGAAGAGTGGAAGGGAAATCGAATGCCGAGATTCCTGGAGAAAGCCAGAATTATGTGTAAGGACTATGGCGGGTGAACTCACGAACGCGAATGAGGCCTGACCACGTCGCGCCGTACCATTAACATATCGACCCGCTAAAACTGCAACCGAACCCCCGTGTTGACTACTGTGCAGACGCCACAGGCGCATTCGGGGCGCGCGCATTATTCAGCGGGCAGCCAGGGCATCTTTCAGCCAGAGGAGATTCTGAATGAGAAAAGTAGCAACGTACGTCATCGGTTTAGTGTTTGCGGGAGCGGTGGCGATGGCTCTCGCGCAGGTCCCGGCGCAGCAACCCGCTCCGGGGCAGCAGGGGGGAAGAGGAGGCGGCCAGCAGCCGATGCCGCCCGGACCGAACCCGAATTCTCAATACCGGCTCGGCCCCGACTCGCTGCCGCAGGAAGGCGTCCCGAAGGGCGAGATCCGCGGTCCCTACACGCTCCCCAGCAACGCCTACCCCGGGACTCAGCACACCTACTGGGTCTACGTGCCGGCACAGTACGACCCGGCAGTGCCGGCCGCCCTCATGGTCTTTCAGGACGGGCAGGCCTTCAAGGACGAGAACGGGGATATGCGGGCGCAGAACGTCATGGACAACCTGATCTACCGGCGCGAGATACCGGTGATGATCGGCGTGTTCATCAATCCGGGCCGCACGCCCGAGCAGCCCGAACCCAACGCGCAGGAGTGGGGTGATCGCACGACGAACCGCCCGACCGAATACAACACGCTCGACGACAAGTACGCGCGGGTGATCACCGAGGAACTGATGCCGGTACTCTACAAGGAGTACAACATTTCAAAGGACCCGGAGATGCACGGGATTGGCGGGTCGAGTTCGGGGGCGATTGCCGCCTTCACGGTCGCCTGGGAGCGCCCGAACCATTTCCGGAAGGTACTCAGCAACGTGGGCAGCTTCGTCAACCTGCGAGGTGGGCATGTCTACCCCGAGCGCGTGCTGGCGAGCGAGAAGAAGCCGATCCGCGTCTTCCTGTGCGACGGCCGCAACGACAACCGCGGGCTCCGCAACGGCGTCTACGACGAGAAGCGCGACTGGTTCTACCAGAACGTCCGGCTGATGAAGGCGCTCACGCAGAAGGGCTACGACGTGAACTACACGTGGGGGATGAATCTGCACGGGCAGAAGTTCGGCGGGGCGATCATGCCGGAGATGATGCGCTGGCTGTGGCGCGACGGCCCGGTCTCGACCGACCCGAACGACATGGTCGAGCGTTCGTTCCGCCAGCCGGCCGCCAGGAAGAATTAGGCACTGACAGGAGCCTCGAAAGCGGCGGCTGCCTGTGTGGTCGCCGCTTTTTTTATGAGGACGGCGCTTCAGCATTGGATCTCTTGCCGAAGTGTCAGAAGCCCGACCCTCACGCGAGGGCTTGAACTCACACCGCCAGGCCCTCGCGTGACGGCCGGGCTTCTGACACGCCTGCTGATTGTGACTTTTGCCAGAGGTCTTTTCTTTCTGAACCGTTACCCTGCCGAATCAGGCGCCTTGATTATGTGGTTGGCAGCGCAGAGGAGGCGTGTTAGGATCGGTCAGCTTCTTTAATGACACGCATGGCAGGAATTATGGCGAATCCGGAAAAAGTGGTCACGATCCTCAACAAAGGCGAGCTGTATTCATTGCTCTCGATCATCAGCGGGACGGTCACTGACGAGCATGGCAAAACGACTTCGGTCAACGCCGTCGCCAAACTCGACCCGCGCGAAGAGCAGCCGCTGGTCAAACCCTTCGGCGAACGGCGCGAAGCCCTGACCCAGTACAAACAGGCGATTGAAACCAGCCTCGAACGCGGCTGGCGTGTGGCTTATCAGGGCCAGCCGCTCTTCGGCTGATTCGGTACTCCGAACCAGTCACAACTCGCGCACGCCCTCAATCAATCTTTCGACCTCCTCCATTGTCGTGTAGCAGGCGCACCCGGCGCGCAGGAAGCCTTCGTCCGCGACGCCCATCCTTTCAGTCACAGTCGCCGCATAAAAATCGCCGTTCGATGCGAAGACCCCGCGCGCGGCCAGAGCCTCAGCGACTTCGGTTGAGTTGTGACCCTTGACGGTAAAGGAAACCGTCGGCGTGCGCGGCGCGTCGGGCGGCGGGCCGTAAATCCTGACGCCGTCAATCGCAGACAGGCCTTCCCACATCCGCTTGAGCAACTGACTGCCGCGCGCGTGCAACTCGCCGAAGGCCGCGGCCAGCCGCTCGCGCCTCGTGCCGCCTTCGGCCAGCGACGCCAGGAAATCAACCGCGGCGGCGGCGCCCGCTATACCTTCGTGGTTTTGCGTTCCCGTCTCGACCCGCTCGGGCGCGTTGTCCGGCGCGGGGCGCAGCTTCGGGAATTCGATTGCCCGCAGCAGTTCGGCGCGCCCATACAGCAGGCCGACATGCGGGCCGTAGAATTTATAGGCCGAGCAGGCCAGGAAATCACAGCCGATCTCGCGGACGTCAGCCAGCGCGTGCGGCGCGTAATGGACGGCGTCAACGAAACTGAGCGCCCCGGCCTCACGCGCCATCCGCGCGGCGGCGCCGATGTCGTTGATCGTACCGAGCGCGTTCGAGGCCGCGCCAATTGCCACGAGCCGCGTCTTTTCATTCAGCAGATTCGCAAGGTCCCGCAGATCAATCTGCCCGGTCTCGATGTCCAGCGGCACGACGCGGATCGTCACGCCGCGCTCCGGTTCGAGCGCCCGCCACGAATCCACGTTCGCGTGGTGATCAAGCTCCGTGACGATGATCTCGTCGCCGGCGCGGAACTGCCTGCCGAGCGCCCGCGCCAGATGGAACGTGAGCGAAGTCATGTTCTGGCCGAAGGCGATCTCTTCGGGCGACGCGTTGAGAAAGTCGGCCAGCGCCTGCCGCGAGCGTTCGATGATTTCATCGGTCTCGGCGCTCGTCGGGTAGGCCCAGTGCGTGTTGGCGTTGTGGTGATAAAGGTAATCATTCATCGCCTCGACGACCGGGCGCGGAACCTGAGTCCCGCCGGGGCCGTCGAAGTAGGCCACCCGGTGGCCGTTGTGAAGACGGTCGAGGGCGGGGAAGTGCGAGCGGATTTGTTCAGTCGAAGCGACGCGCGAATGATTCGTGTTCTCAGTCATTCAATTCTCGTTTTCCTTTCTGATGAAGACAGGCTGACAGCAAGCCAGAGGATCAATTAGGATGGTACTTCAGACAGACGCCGCTGGAAAAGATTTGGACGAACGAAGACGAAAATAGATGGATCAACAGAAAACAACTGACCTGCAGGCGACCTATGACCGTGTCGCCGGGCAGTACGTCGAGCGGATCTTCAATGAACTGGAGCATAAGCCGCTGGATCGCGCGCTGCTGGATCGGTTTGCCAAAGATGTTCAGGGTCCGGCATGCGATCTGGGGTGCGGGCCGGGGCACGTCACCCGTTATCTGCACGGCCGGGGCGCGAATGTGATCGGCATTGACCTCTCCCCGGGGATGATTGAGCAGGCCCGGCAATTGAATCCGGAGATGGAATTCAGGCAGGGCAACATGCTCTCGCTCGATTTCGAGGACGATTCCCTGGCCGGAATCGCCGCCTTTTACTCGATCATCCACATCCCGCGCGAGGAAGTAACGGACGCCCTGCGGGAGTTGAAGCGCGTCCTGCGACCGGGCGGATTACTCCTGCTCGCCTTCCATCTCGGCGAGGAAGTGATCCATCTCGATGAGTGGTGGGGCGAGAAGGTGTCAGCCGATTTCATCTTCTTCGGTACGGATGAAATGGCAGGGTATTTGAAAGAGGCCAGCTTCGGGATCGAGGAGGTTATTGAAAGGGAGCCTTACGAGAATGTCGAACACCCGAGCCGGCGGGGATATGTTTTTGCGAGAAAGCCGAAGCAGGGGTTCCCGAGATAGCAGACCTCTTGCAAAAGTCACGATCAGCAGATGTGTCAGTAGCCCGGGCCGTCGTGGGAGGGCTTGGCTGTGTGAGCCAGCCCTCCCACGACGGCCCGGGCTACTGACACATCTGCAAGTGGGCTGGTATCGGTTGAGAAATTTCTCTGCCGCGCTCTGATCAAAATAAAGTGTCGCGCTGTGGCAATACAAATTCGGGGCGCCTTCATTGCGGAAGGCGCCCCGAATGCTGTGCGCTGCTTTTTCGGCAGAGGTTAGAAGAAGAGCTTGAGCGCCAACTGGCCGATGCGAGGGTCGCCGGCCTGGTTGAGGGCACCGAAGTTCCCCTTCGAGCTGAGCTTCGCAAAGTTGCCGGTGGCGATGCTCTCGTCAAAGTTCACGCGGTTGAAGATGTTGAAAAACTCGGCGCGGAACTGGAGTTTGTAGCGCTCGGTGAACGAGAAGTTTTTGGTGAACGCCATATCCCAGGTGAAAGCGCCCGGGAAACGCAAACTCCCCTTGCCGACGTTGCCGAACGTGCCGGCCGGGTTGTTCACAAACGAAGTCGGAGCAATCCAGTCCTTGCAGGCTTTCGTGCTGCCGGCGCAGGCCCCGGAGCCGTACGCGTTGGCGACGATGTTGGCTCTGTCCTGCCCGATTCCTGTGCCGGAATTATTCACGCCCGACAGGATCGTAATCGGGCGGCCCGTCTGCGCCGAAACCAGCCCGCTCAGTTGCCAGTCACCCAGCACCCCGCGCACCAGCCCGTTTGCGCCGCCGAGTTTGGGAAGCTGCCAGACGTAAGACGCCACGAAGCGGTGCGTGTGATCGAATTCCGACGGCCCACGGTCGAACTGGTGCCGCAGCGGGTCATCCCAGGGCCGCGCCGAGTAAGTGTCGAAGCCCGTGACGCCCGCGCCCGGCGGCAGATCGTCAATGCTCTTCGACCAGGTGTAGCTGCCGAGGATCGTCAGCCCGGCGGCCATGCGTTTTTCGGCGGACAGCTGGAGTGAGTGATAGCTCGAATTGATGTCCTGCAGATCCTGCTGGATGTCGCTGAACAGCGGGGCGCCGGCGATGGTGTTGAGTCTGCGATTGCCGCCACCGACGGGCGACGGGTTCAGATTTATCGTCTCGGTCAGGTGGCTGCTGTGAGAGCCGACATACGCGGCGCGCGCCAGCACGCTGTACGGCAACTGGCGCTCGACCGACAGGTTCCAGTTGTAGACCGTCGGGACCTGATATTTGTTGACGGGGTCCCAGCTCAGGATGAGCTGATTGAGGGTGAACGGAGTGTTCGCCGGCGGCGGGAATGTCGCCGGGAACGGATAGACGCCGCTCTGCGACGTGCAGCCGAAGGCCGTCTGCGTCGCGGCTTTGGTACACAGCGGATCACTGAAGGAGCCGGGCCTGACCGCGCCGGTCTGTGTACTCAGGATGAACTGCGGGCTGAACGGAGTCTGGTCCACGAACCGGTTATTGATGATGCCCGTCAGGCGGGTGTCGTAGAAGATCCCGAACCCGCCGCGCACGCTGGTCCTGCCGTCACCGAACACGTCGTAAGCAAAACCGATGCGGGGGGCAAGGTTGTTCAGGCTGGCGCCGACGCCGTCTTCAGGCACGCCCACATCGCCGGGGAAAAATACTCCGGCCGGCGCGTTGGGGAATTGTTTCGAGTGGATGCCGGACAGAAAGTCCGGGAGCCGGAACTGCTGCACACGCCCTTTGAGTTCGTGCCACGGCAGGAAAGGCTCATAGCGCAATCCTAAGTTCACAGTCAGGCGGCGGCTGACGCGGAAATTGTCCTGGACATAGAACCCGATGAAATAGTTTCGATTGAGTTTGAATTCTCCGGCGCCCTGACGGAAGGCCAGGTTGCCGCTGTAGTCACCGAGCTGGCCGGCCAGGAAGGCCGTAAGCGAAGGGAAGCTGAACTCGGCAGGTTGAAAGAACTTGTTATCAAGATCCACCCGGCTGCGCTCGATCACGCCCCCGAAGCGCAGGTCGTGCTTCCCAAGCACCCAGTTCACGTCATCGCCCCAGGTGAAGTTGTCGCGGAAGAACGTGGCGTTGGGATTGTCTCCGAAACTGAACGCCCCGTTGATCCTGATCTGCTGGATGGCCTTCGGCGCTGCCTGGAACGGCAGCGCGACGCCCAGATCGTTGACGCTGATGGCGTCGGCCGCGGGGCCGCGCGTGGCCTTTTCATTGGCGTAGCTGAACCGGAAGGAATTGAGCAGGTTCGAGCTGAAGACATGCGTGTATGTGATGAGGGTGTTTTGCGAGACGATGGTTGAGCCGTCGGAATAGGTCAGGAAATTCGCCGGATCAAAGACCGCGTTCCTCGAAAAGCGGTTGTAGAAGTAGCGGCCCGAGACCTTGTCCTTCTGGCTGAAAGAGTGATCCACCTTGCCGAGGACTTCGTTGAAATTCTGCCGGTCGGGCCTCGCGAAACTGACCTGGTTGTTGGCGTCGCCGACCGGGATGCCCTTGAGCAGGTTGATCACCGCCGGGTCAGTGGCCGTCGCCCTCAGCGCCGCACTGGGCACAGTAATCGTTCTGGCCCCGCCGACGTTGCGAAAGCGGGTGGCCTGGAATGAGGCGAAGAAGAAGGTGCGGTCGTGAATGATCGGGCCGCCGAAGACGCCGCCGAACTGGTTACGCTTGAGCTGATCCCGTTTGGCCGCCTGCCACTGTCGCGCGTTGAAAACCTCATTGCGCACGAACTCGAATGCGTCGCCATGAAAATTGTTGGTCCCGGACCTCGTCACGACGTTCACCACGGCCCCGGCGTTCTGCCCGTATTCCGCGCTGTAGTTGCTCGTCTGCACGCTGAATTCCTGAAGCGCGTCGGGCATCGGGAAGGGCTGGTTGACGTTCGTGTACTCGTCCACGTAGTTGCCGCCGTCGAGCGAATAGCTGACCATATTCTGCCGCGCGCCGTTGGCCGCAATCGTCACCGCGCCCGGAAAAGTCTTGGTCGTGCCCTGGTCGGCGCCGCCGCTCGGGGCGGCGACCGCGCCGGGCACCAGCAGCGTGAGCGTCGCCGCATTGCGGCCATTCAGGGGCAACTCCTGGACGCGCTCCCTTTCGATGACCTGCTTCAGTGTCGGCGTCGAGGTGTCTACCTGAACAGCTTCGGTCGTCACACTGATGACTTCAGACTGCGCGCCCACCTGCACCGCCATGCCCAGCGTCAGGGTCTGATCCGCGAGCAGCGTCACCCCTTTCTGACTGAACGTGCGGAAGCCCGCCGCCTCGACGCTCAGGTCGTATTGCGCCGGGCGGAGCGAGGCCAGCACGTAGCGCCCCTCGGCGTCCGTGGTCGTCGTCCGCGCGAAGCCCGTGCCAACTTCGGTCGCCGTGACTTTGGCGCCCGCAATGACCGCCCCGGTCGGATCAGTGACAGTGCCGACGATGCTGCCCAGACCCTGTGCGCCTGCCACGCCGGAAAGCGCTAACAGGCAGCACAGCACCAGACCAGTGACCGACCGGGTGAGCTTTCGTCTCATCCCCTCAGCCCGTCTTTCTCCTCCCGCGACGGGACGCGTCGAAACTGCCCCTCTCTGTTTTCTCCTCAACCTCATGATCTGTCTCCTTTCAGTGAACCGAATTGTTGGCATTGATGGCATCCGGTGCCGGTTTCGCGAGCGTGAACGGGTTGCCGTCCGAGCGCGGCAATCCCCGTTCGCTTTCGGTAGTAGCTGGATTTCGGGCAAAGGACGGCGGCGATTGACTGATCGGTGAGCTGATCGGAGATCAGGCTGCGGCACATCTGTGCCAGGGCGGCCGGCCGTTGCCGTGCGACGAGGATCAACCGCCGCGGCTGCCTCGATGCGGCGCCGGACGGTTGATCCTGACCCAGGCAAAGCTAGCCTCCAGTTTGTGACTGGAAGTCTGTAGTGATGTGAGCGTGGAAGCGACTGCCGGTGACCGGCAGGGAAACTTTCAGCCGTCCGGGGAGGGGAACCTCCACAGAGCCGGGCTATCCTGTCATCTTTGCCGCCGAATTGTAAAATACATAATTCCAGCCATATCCATCGGTGATACCGATACCAGGAATTCCCGGCCCGCGTCATCCCGGAGTCTTCCCCCCGGGGTTGCAGCAGACCGCGGGGAGCCGGATGAACGGGTGATTACGACTTCAGCGTACCTGAACCTCGGCTTGTGTGGCGGGACAGGGGGGCTGATGAGCTGTTGAGCCAAAACTGATGCCGGTGACCGGCAGACCGAGTGCGCGCTCATCGGTTGAGTCAAACTGAAGTGGCCTGAAGGCGTTGCACAGCAGCGCCAGATAATGCCGGTCGGTCTCCGGCTTGAACTTGTCGGCGGTGAGTCGGAAGGTGACCGGCCGGTGCGAGTCCTGGGTGGTTTTGCAGACGGTGTGACCGTCGAAGATGACTTCAATGTGCAGCGGCAGCGCTTCCGATCGCACCGGCAGCATCTCGATCCTGACTTCGTAATCCCCGGCGGGCAGCGAAACCCGGACCACCGCAGCCGGCTCCGACCAGCGGAATGAATGCCCCTGCCAGGTTTCGAGTGGATAGAACCCCGTCAGGTCATCTGCCGCGATCCGGGTCAGGTCGTATTGGAAGGTGGCAGGAACTTCACCCCGAAGTGCGGCTGCCTGATCGGCCAGAAATTCAAGGCGGCAGTATTGAATGATCGCGGCCCAGTGCCTGTGATAAGCCTGATAGCAGCGCTCGGCGGAAAATCGCCAGAGCCGCATTTTCAGGCGGGCCAGGATGATTGACTTTCTCGCCGCCAGCAGGTGCCAGCGCAGTCCGCAGAGCGCAGTCACATCGAAGCGGCGCAACAGCCTCAGCAATTCAAGTGAGGCTTTGTAATCCCCGTCCTTAAGCGCCGACGAAAATCGCTCAATCAGATAGAGACAGAGTCGCCGGGTCAGAGCCGAATTGTAAAAACCATGCTCGAACCACTCCGGCAAAGGGCCGAAATACTTTTCGCAGAACTCCTTCGGGAGCGTTGCCCGGCATTTCATTTCGCCGCGCGTGAAATCGCGGATGAAACTGAAGAGTATTTTCAGGTCGCCCGCGTAACAGTGCCGCACGACTACTTCGGGCGCATATCCCAGGCGCCTGCCCCGGCTGTGTAATCTGGCGGCAAGTTCCCATTCGGCGAACTGTCCGAATTCCGAGGTAAAGCCGCCCTCCTGGAAGTAGACGTCCCGGTGAATCCCGAAGCCGTGAATCAGCACTTTGAGCCAGTGATCTTTCTGAAGGTTGGCGGAGCGGAAATCCTCAATGACGCGATCTTCCATCTGTGCCAGATAATTCAGGTTCTCATCAATCCTGACGCTGCGGCACCGCGCCCCGTCGCACCCGCTGATGTCGAGGAAGCGCACCATCGCTTCGAGGCATTCCGGCTCCGGCACGCAGTGGGCTTCGGTGAAGAAAAGCACTCGTCCCCTGGCCCGTCGGGCCGCAATCTCGTAAAGGTAAAACTCGTTGCTCGACGGAAAATGGACGAGCGAGTCCTGCGGGGCCAGCATTTTTTCAGCCTCCCGCGCGAGTTGCGGGTACGAGCCGTCGGTGATGACGATCACTTCATACTTTTCTCTGGCCAGGGTCTGCCCCTGCGTCAGCATCCTGACGCACTCCCTCCCCTGCCCACGCTCGTCAGTCAGGGTGACGATCACGGAGACTCTCAGGTCAGCCTCGGATTGATTGTTCAGGTCGGAAGTACGGCTCGTCATCAGAAACTGGAACAGAAAGTGCGCCGCCTGCGGCGGCAACGGATGAAAGGGTTGAGTGATCGGTTACTGAAGGGATACGGCGGCGGGGGCCTGACGCTGCGTTCCCGGATCGGGCCTGTGGTTCATCGAAACTACTGCTTCTTTTCTTCAGCCGGGACTTCTGACGGTGGAGCCGGTGTCAGTTTCGGGGGGACTTTAACATGATCGCCGGGTCCGGCGTTAGCATCTTTCTGCACCCCCTGGCTGGCTTTCATCCTTTCGTTCATGCCCGGCCCGCGACTTCGCCGGTCTGGGTGTTGACGCGCACGACTTCGCCTTCTTTGATGAAGAGCGGCACGCGCGCCTGCAACCCTGTTTCCAGCGTCGCCTGCTTGGTCGTGCCGCCCGAGGCCGTGTCGCCCCTGACGCCCGGCTCGGTTTCAGTTACCGCCAGTTCGACGAACTGCGGCAGTTGCAGTGAGACCGGGTCGCCGTTGTATTTCAGCACCTGAAGCGAGAGGCCGTCTTTCAGGTAGAGGCGGTCATCGCCGAGCTGTTCCGCGTCAAAAGCGAACTGCTCGTAACTCTCTTCATCCATGAAGTGAAACCCCGCGCCGTCTGAATAAAGGAAGGATGCGGGCGAGAGTTGCACGTCCGGCTCTTCAAACTTCTCGCTCGTCTTGAAGCTCTTTTCCAGCACCGCGCCCGTCAGCAGGTGGCGCAGCTTCGTCCGCACCATCGTTGACGCGCCGCGCGCCGACGGCGTGGCGAAGAAAACATCAGTCACCGTGTAGGGCTGCCCCTCCACGACGATCACCAGCTTGCGTTTCAGTTCATTGGCTCCGATCAGCGGCATCAGTACTTACCTCAATCAAGGAAAAGAATGTCTTCCACGAAGACTCACGAAGGATCACAAAGAAACATTACCAGCCATCGTGCGGCCTCGTGAATCTTCGAGGGCAGGTTTTACATCCCGGCCAGAATGCCTTTCAGGTGGTTGATGTTGCTCTCGGTCGCCCGGTCGTATTCGGCCGCCGGGATGAGGCCCGAGCCGTGTTCCTGAATGAATTTCAGATCGGCCTCGGTGATCTGCATGTCGGCCTCGCGTTTTTCGGCGGAGACGGCGAGCGGCGTGCGATCCACGGGCAGCACGAATTCAGCCGTCAGCCGCCCCCGGTAGTTGATCTCTTTGAGCGTGCCGAGAACCTCTTTCCAGTCGTAGCTGCCCTGGCCCGCGGGTCTGCGGTTGTTGTCGGCGACGTGGAAATCATAAAGCCTGTCGCCGGTCGCGCGGATCGCGGCCATCGGGTCAGTTTCTTCAATATTGATGTGAAAGGCGTCGAGCGTCACGCCGACATTGCGCCCGACCTCTTCGGCCAGCCGGAGCGCCTGATCGTGGCGGTTGATCAGGTAGGTCTCGAAGCGGTTGAGCGGCTCGATGCCGATGCGGATGTCGTGTTCGAGCGCGAAGTCGGCGACCTCCCGGAGCCCTTCCACCACCCACCCCCACTCCTGCGCGGGCGAGGCGAGCGGTTTCACTTTGCCGACGGTCGAAGGCACGACGCAGAAGAAATGCCCGCCGAGTTCGTGAATCATCCTGATGCAATCCTTCATATACACGATGGTCCCGAGCCGGACGTACCTGTCGTCGTGAACCAGATCGCGCCCGGGGAACATCATCGTCACGCCGCCCCAGCATTCGAGCTTGTACTTGTCGAGCAGCCGGCGAACTTCGGTCGTGTTGTGCCGCGCCGGCTCGCCGCTGATCTCGATGCCGTCGTAGCCGAGACGGCTCAGGCGTTCGAGCGTGACCTCAATCGGCTCGGGGCGCATCCAGTTGTGCATGGCGAATTTCATGGCTGTCTCCGTGGATAGTTATGATTGATTCAGAACCTCAGGATTACGAAGCAGCTGCGGGTCGGGCCGTTTGCCGCGCACGATCCCGATCACTTCCCGTGCGGTCGGCACGCACATCTGACGAAAGGACACGTCGGTGACGGCGGCGACGTGCGGCGTGGCGACCAGGTTATGGAGCGACCAGAGCGGATGATGCTCGTGATTCGCGGCCAGCACGTCAATCCCTGCCCCGGCCAGGCGGCCCGCGGCCAGAGCCTCGTACAAAGCCGCATCGTCAATCACATCGCCGCGCGCCGTGTTGATGATGATCGCCGTCGGTTTCATCAGCGCGATTGTCTCCCGGTTGATCAGGTGCCGGGTGCCGGGCGTGAGCGCGACATTGAGGGACAGGACATCAGCGCGGCCGAGCAGTTCATCGCGTTCGACGTACTCAAAGCGTTCGTCGCGGCTCCGGCGGCTCCAGTAGGCGACTTTCATGCCGAATGCGCACCCAAGTTCCCCGACGCGCCTGCCGATGTCGCCGAGGCCGATGATGCCCAGGGTTTTGCCGCGCAATTCAACGCTCATCCCGTGCTGATCGCGATACGCCCAGTTGCCGGATTTCACTTCGGCGTTCAGGCGCGCCGCGCGCCGCGCGACCATCAGCACGAGCATCATCGTGTGTTCGGCGACGGCCATCGTCGTCGAGCCGGGCGCATAAATCACGGGCAGGCCGAGTTCGGTTGCCGCCGCGACATCAATGTTATCGGTGCCCACGCCGCAGCGGGCGACGGCTCTGAGTTTTTTGCCCGCAGTCAGAAACTCGCGCGGCATGCGACCCTTGCCGCGGGTGAAGGCGGCGTCGGCGTCGGCGACGGCCGAAGCGAGGTAATCCGCGTCCAGTCTTTCGGCCATCACCACTTCACCGGCTTCGGCCAGCAGATTGTGAGCATCTTCATGCAGATTTTCGAGGAGCAGTATTCTCACTGTTTCCGGTGTGTCTTATTCAGACTGTCCCTTGTCTTTCCGGTAAGGATCAAGGCTTTTCCAGTCATACAACCACGGCTTGGGCAGTTTGCAGTGCAGACACTGGCGAGCGATGTGGTTACTGTAAAGTGTCCTGTAGTGAAAAGAATTATGGCATCGTGGGCAGCGCCACAAGAGTACTCTGATGTTTGAAGTGATAAATAAAGCCCCCCAGATCAGGAATGCAGACACGCCGATCTGATCCGAATCACCGAATAAAAACGTAATCAGGAGCATCCAGGGGATGTATAAGATGAACGTCAAAGCCAAAATGAATTGTCGTTTACGAAGCTCACGCCACTGTGCGGCGTAAGAATCCTTTTCAGTCTCATCAGACATTGTTGACAGATCGTTGAGCAGTTGCTGTGAATTGCGACGGACTCCCAGCCAATTCCTGATGTGGTCGGCTGTAAAGCATTCCACGAAACAGTTAAATCATCTCGCCTGAAACCTGAGCCGTCGCTTTATTATCGTGGTGACAGCCTCCATTATCCATCAACGCAGATCAGGCGCTCGCAAGCTTTGTCGGCCCGAACACCTGCCGGAACAGCTCGATCATCTCGCCGAACGCCTGGTCAGTTGAGACCGGGTCGTAGCGCGGGCCTTCATCGCGCATAAAGGCGTGTTCGGCCGGGTGGAAACTGAATGAATACTTCGTCCCGGCCTGCTGCAACGCCTTGAGGATCTTGTCGCGGCCTTCTTCAGGGATGTGCGGATCCCCGGTCCCCCAGACCATCAGCAGCGACCCGCGGATTTCACCGGCGCGTTCGAGCGACCCGGCGTCCGCATCCTGCCCGAGCTTCCCGTTGTGAATGCCCGTGCCGTAAAAACAGGCCGTCGCCTCGACGTCCGGTTGCAGCGCGGCGCGGAAGGCCAGATGCCCGCCGATGCAGAAGCCGCCCGCGCCCAGTCTGCCTTCGGCCACGCGCGGGTGCCCTTTCAGGTAATCCAGCACGGCGCGGCAGTCTTCGTCGAAGTGCGCGACCGGAGTTTTCGCCGCGTCGTCGAGCCCCCGCGTTCGCCCGTCATCGTCAAACGGGATCACTGTCCCGGGCGGCTCGATGCGGTGGTAGATTTCCGGCGCGGCCACGACGAAGCCGTAGCCGGCCAGCCGGTTGCACGCCCGGATCATCGGCCCGGTGAGCTGGAAGATGTCGGAGTAAAAAATGATCCCCGGGTATTTCTCCCGGTTCGCCGGGGCCGCGACGTACATTCGCAGCGGGCTGCCGGCGACAGTGATGTCAGCGTACTGAGTCGTGATGATCATAATGACCGCAGCCCCCTCGCGTTATTTCTGACTCCCGGCCCTGTTCTTGCGACGTTCGCGGCGCCACCAGCGCGCCCCGGGTGTGAGTGATCTTCATTCGCCGAAATGATTCGAGTCTGGTTTATGACCGGTGAATAAAGCCGAGCCTTGCAACTTCGCGGGCATTATATTAGCTTCGCCGTGAAAACAGAAAAAGTCTGACGGATTTTCATCTTTCACCGTTTCCCACAGATAAACGCGCTTGAGGAGAAGGGCTTGCCACCGGCGTGGCGACAGCTGATCGCAGTGAGCAATATTGTGATTCCCGGCGCTGCCCTGCAGGCCGAAGAAAATGACCGCCACCCGCACACGCTGACGGGCGAGATACGTCTTCATAAAGACTTTCATTCGAAATTTCTGCACAACCATCGCGACGTGATCGTTTACCTGCCGCCCGATTACGAGCAGGCCCGGCATCGCCGCTACCCGGTGTTTTACCTGCACGACGGGCAGAACCTGTTTGACGGCGCGACCTCGTTCATCCCCGGAAAGGAATGGCAGGTTGACGAGACCGCCGAGCGGCTGATCGAAGCGGGCACGATTGCGCCGCTCATCATCGTCGGCATTTACAACACCGGCGAGCAACGCGCCGATGAGTACACGCCGACGAGAGTTGAGAAGCTCAAAGCCGGTGGCAGGGCCGATCTGTACGGCCGGCTGATCGTCGAAGAGTTGAGGCCGTTCATTGGTGCGCATTACCGCACGCTCGGCGGCCCGGAAAACACGGCGCTCGGCGGCGCATCGCTCGGCGGGCTGGTGACGCTTTATCTGGGCCTGCGCTACCCGAATGTCTTCGGCAAACTGGCCGTGATGTCGCCCTCGGTGTGGTGGGACAACGGAGTGATTCTCCGCGAAGTCGAAAAACTTCCCGGCCCGACCCCGCAGCGAATCTGGCTGGATGCGGGCACGAAAGAAGGCGGGATGGTCACGCACAATGCCAGACTGCTGCGCGACGCGCTGGTCGCCAGGGGGTGGCGGCCCGGCCCGGATTTGAAATACATCGAAGCCAGAGGCGCCACCCACGACGAAGCCGCGTGGGGTAAACGCTTCGACAAAGTGCTGAAGTATCTGTTCCCCAGGTAACTGAATTCACCGGCGGTGACCAAACTACTACTGATGCTGACCAGCAAAATTACTATTCGGTTGGGAGCTTTCTGTCTGTTACTGCCCGCGATTTCATTTCTTTCCTTCGCGCAGGAGCCGGCACCACAGCCGCTCAGGATTGATCAGGCCGTCGGGCAGGCGCTCGACAACTACCCGGCCGTCCGCGCCGCGCAGGCGCAGGCCAGGGCCGCGGAGGCGGGCGTCGAGGTGGCGCGCACGGCATACCTGCCGCGGGCCGATCTGCTCTGGCAGGAGAATCGCGCCTCGCGCAACAACGTCTTCGGCCTGCTGCTGCCGCAATCGGTCGTCCCGGCGATCTCAGGGCCGGTGCTGGGCACGGCTGGCTTTGAAAGCGCGTGGGGCAGCGCGGGCGGGTTGCTGTTTTCATGGGAGCCGTTCGATTTCGGGTTGCGCCGGGCCGGCGTTGATCTGGCGCGCGCGGCGAGCCGACAGGCTCAGGCCGGGGCTGACGTGACGCGGCTCGACGTGAGCGCCGCCGCCGCCGATGCGTTCCTCACCGCGCTCGCCGCGCAGCAGGCGGTGCGCGCGGCGCAGGCCAATGTCGAACGGATGGAAGTCTTCGCGAGGGCTGTTCACACGCTCGTTGACAATCAGCTTCGCCCCGGCGCTGACGCCTCGCGCGCCGATGCGGAACTGGCGGCGGCGAGGAATCAGCTGATTCAGGCGCAGCAGAATGCCGAACTCGCCCGCGTCGGTCTGGCCGAGGCAATCGGACAGGCCGGCGCCGCGATCACGATTGACCCCGGCCCGCTGCTCACACTGCCGCCGGTCGAGCCGCCGCCGTCAATCAACTTCGCCACGCACCCTGTTGCGCTCGCGCAAACGGCGGCGCTCGAAACGGTGCGTGCCCGCGAGCATGTGCTGGATCGTTCGTACTTCCCGCACTTCAACTTTCAGACGGCCTTGTCCGGGCGGGGAACCGGCGCACTGGTCAACGGGGCGATTGATAACGGCCGAGGCTTTTACCCCGACACGGCGAACTGGGCGACGGGGTTGACCGTCACTTTCGCCGTCTCTGACATCTTCGGCCTGCGCGCCCGCCGCAGGGTCGAAGCGAACAACATCGCCGCGGAGCAGGCGCGTTACGATCAGGTCGTGCAGGCGCTCAGGGCGCAGGACGCGCGGGCGCGCACGCTCGTCGAGTCGGCCCGGAAGATCGCCGCTAACACGCCGATCCAGCTGAGGGCCGCGCAGGAAACCATGACGCGGGCGAAAGTGCGTTACGAGTACGGCCTGACGAACGTGACTGAAGTCGCCGAGGCGCAGCGGCTGCTGGCGCAGGCGGAGATTGATGACGCGCTGGCAAGGCTGTCGGTCTGGCGCGCGCTGCTCGTGGCGGCGAAATTACAGGGCGATCTCAAGCCCTTTCTGGGTCAGGTGACGAACGCGCCGGCTGCGAATCGCCCGTAGCAGGGCAATCTGGTAATCTGGCCGTAACCATCCGGAGAAATGACTGAGGACTCCCGGCGGAAATGTTTCCGAAAGGATCATTCATTGAACAAGGAGAAAAGCGATGAAACTGAAAGCCGATGACGCGCGTCGCGATTTTCTGTGCATCTCTGCCGTCGCGGGTACGGGGCTGATGCTGATCGGCTGCGGGAACAAAGGCAGTTCATCGGCCGGCGGGCAGGCGGAAAAACAAGCCTCTCCGAAACAGAGTGAAGACGAGAAAGGCGGTGAGGTGACGGCGACGGAGGATTTGATGCGCGAACATGGCGTCCTGCGGCGCGCTTTGCTGATCTACAGCGAAGCCGCGGTCAGGCTGCGCGGCAATCCGTCCGCCGTTCCGCCCGAAGCGTTGCAAAAGACGGCCAAACTGTTCCGCGCCTTTGGCGAGGAATATCACGAGAAAAAGCTCGAGGAGGCGCACATCTTTCCCGCGGTCAAAAGCGCGGGCGGAGCGGCGGCGGGCTACCCGGACATCCTGATTGCGCAACACGCGCGCGGGCGCGAGATCACCGATTACATTCTGGCCGTGACGCAGGGCGGGCGTTTGAGCGCGGGCGGCGCCGAGCCGTTCGCTCGGGCGCTGGAATCGTTCGTGCGGATGTACCGCGCCCACGCGGCGCGCGAAGACACGATCATCTTCCCGGCCTGGAAGCAGACGCTCACGGCAAAACAACTCGATGAGATGGGCGACCGGTTCGAGGAGATCGAACATGAGCAGTTCGGCAAAGACGGCTTCGAGGACGCCGTGCGGCAGATCGGCGAAATCGAGGGCAGTCTCGGCCTCGCCGACCTCGCGCAATTCACCGCGCCGCCGCCGAAATTGTGAGCCGCCCGGTTGACCGAGGCGCCTCATGAATTTGAGGCAAAAGATCCTCGTGACCCGCGCGCCCGCTGCGACGATGCTCACCCGGGTGATCGTCGGCGGGGTACTCCTCTCCGAATATTGCGCTCCGGCGGGGCGGAACGCTTTTATCGAACTGCTGTCCGTGTTCCCGGGGCACCGATTTTATTATGTGGCTGATCAACACCGCACTGCGTCGCCCTTATACGATTCTCGTGGCCGTCGTCGGCGTCGCGCTCTGTTCAGTGCTGGCGCTGACCCGGATGCCGGTGGACATCTTCCCGAACCTCAACCTGCCGGTGATCTACGTCGCGCAGCCCTACGGCGGGATGGACCCGGCGCAGATGGAGAGCTTTCTGGTCTCGTACTACGAGTATCACTTCCTCTACATCGCCGGGATCGAACACGTCGAATCGAAATCAATTCAGAACGTCGGGCTGGTCAAGCTCTTCTTCCACCCGGGCACTGACATGAGTCAGGCGCTCGCGCAGACCATCGCCTACGTCGAACGGTCGCGGGCCTTCATGCCGCCCGGCACTGTTTCGCCGTTCGTCGTGCGCTTTGACGCGGGCAGCGTGCCGGTCGGCCAGCTCGTCTTTTCGAGCGACACGCGCGGCGTCGGCGAGATTCAGGATCTGGCGCTCTTCCGCGTGCGCCCGATGTTTTCGACCCTGCCCGGAGTCTCAGCGCCGCCGCCCTTCGGCGGCAACCAGCGGACGGTGATCATCCGCGCCGACCCCGACCGGCTGCGCGCTTACGGGATGTCGCCGGAAGAAGTCGTCAAAGCCATCGCCGCGGGCAACACGATTATGCCCGCGGGCAACGTGCGCACGGGCGACCTCAATCGCCTGGCGCCGGTCAATTCGGTCGTCAGGAACATCCAGGAGCTGGCCGACGTGCCGATCCGGTCGGGCTCGGGGACGAATGTTTATGTGCGTGACATCGGCACGGTCGAGAACGGCACCGACATCCTGACCGGGTACGGACTGGTCAACGGGCGCCGCACCGTTTACATCCCGGTGACCAAACGGTCGGACGCCTCGACGCTCGACGTAGTCAATCGCGTCAAGGCCGAGCTGCCCAGGTTTCAGTCGCTCGTCCCCGAAGACATCAAAGTCAGTTTCGAGCTGGACCAGTCAACATACGTGAAGAACGCAATTCGCGGCCTCGCCATCGAAGGCGCGCTCGGGGCACTGCTGACGGGGCTCGTGGTGCTGCTCTTCCTGCGTGACCTGCGGAGCGCGCTCGTCGTGGTCGTCACGATCCCGTTCGCGCTGCTCGCGGCGCTCGTCGGGTTGTGGCTGGCGGGGCAGACGGTCAACATTATGACTTTGGGCGGCCTCGCGCTCGCCATCGGCATTCTGGTTGACGAATCAACGGTGGCGATTGAAAACATCCACACGCACCTCGCGCGCGGCGAGCCGCGGGCGCGGGCCGTCCTCATCGCCACGCGCGAAACGATCACGCCGCGATTGCTCGCAATGCTCTCGGTGCTGGCGGTCTTCGTCCCGTCATTCTTCATGGTCGGGGTGGCGCGGTCGCTCTTCATCCCGCTCTCGCTCGCCGTCGGGTTTGCCATGCTCGCGTCTTACGTGCTGTCGAACACGCTCGTGCCGGTGCTGTCGGCCTGGCTGCTGCGTTCATCCCGCAAATCGGATGAAACGCCGCCATTCTTTGACAGGGCGCGAACCAGATATCAAAACCTGATGAAGCGTGCGTGGGGGTTGCGCTGGCCGCTGCTGGCCGGTTACGCGCTGGTCGCCTGCGTCGGGATTTTCCTGATCGGCCGCAACCTCGGCACTGACATCTTCCCGAACGTGGACACCGGGCAGTTTCAACTGCGGTTGCGCGCCCCCACCGGCACGCGGGTCGAGCGCACGGAAGTGATCGCGCTCAGGGCGCTCGACGCGATTCGCAGTGAGGTCGGCGCCGCCAACATCGCCATCACGCTCGGCTTTGTCGGCACGCAGCCGGCGAGTTATCCCATCAACACGATTCATCTGTGGACGAGCGGGCCGCAGGAGGCAGTGCTGACCGTCGCGTTACGGCACGGCTCCGGCATCCGGCTGAATGACCTGAAAGAGCGGTTGCGCCTGAAGCTGCCCGAAGTAATTCCGGGCACGAACCTTTCATTCGAGGCGGGCGATGTGGTCAGCCAGATTATGAATTTCGGCGCGCCCACGCCGATTGAAGTGGCGATGAGTGGGCCGAACCTCACGGCCAATCGCGCTTTCGCCGACAAGGTGCTGGCCGAGATGAAAAAGATCCCGGCGTTGCGCGACCTGCAATTCGGCCAGCCGCTGGATTACCCGACCGTGGAGATCAAAGTTGATCGCCTGCGCGCCGGACAACTCGGCGTGTCGGTCGAGCAGGTCGGGCGCTCGCTCGTGGCCGCCACGTCGTCGAGCCGCTTTATTCAGCCGGTCTACTGGCGCGACCCGGCGAGCGGCACCGCCTATCAGGTGCAGGTCGAAATCCCGCAATCGCGCATCACTTCCATCGAGGACGTGCAGAGCATCCCTGTGATGAACAGCAACGGCGGCGCGCGCGCGATGGCCGGCGATGTCGCGGAGATCAGCTACGGCACGACGCCCGGCGAATATGACCGTTACAACCAGCAGCGAATGATCACGATCACGGCCAACATCGCGGGCAAAGATCTGGGCAGCGTGGCCGGCGAAGTCGCTTCCGCCATCGGGCGCGCCGGCGAAGCCCCGCGCGGGGTGACGGTCAGCGTGCGCGGGCAGGTCCCGCCGATGCAGCAGACGCTTTCCGGCCTGCGGCTGGGATTATTGCTCGCCGTGGTGGTGATCTTCCTGCTGCTCGCGGCAAATTTTCAGTCGGTGCGCGTGGCGCTGGTGATTCTCTCGACGATCCCCGCCGTCGTTACAGGCGTCGCCGTCGCGCTGTGGGTCACCGGCACGACGCTCAACGTGCAATCGTTTATGGGCGCGATTATGGCCATCGGCGTTTCGGTGGCGAACGCGATCCTGCTCGTCACTTTCGCCGAACAGCGAAGGCGCGAGGGGCTGGAGTCTGAAGCCGCGGCGATGGAAGGCGCGGGCAGCCGCCTGCGGCCCATCCTGATGACCAGCATGGCGATGATTGCGGGGATGGTTCCGATGGCACTGGCGATTGGCGAAGGCGGGGAGCAGACGGCCCCGCTCGGGCGCGCGGTGATCGGCGGGCTGGCGGCCTCGACGATTGCGGTGCTGATCATATTGCCGCTCGTCTTTGCGATGGCGCAGCGCAGGGCCAGCCGCGCTTCGGCATCGCTGCACCCCGACGACGCGGCGACGGAACCGGAAGCAGTCTGATGATTGATTACGCAGGAACGAGAACGCAGATGAATTGCAAACGACTCATTACAGGATTCAGTCTGACACTGGCCGCCGTCTATATCGGTGCCTGCAGCACCGGCGGGAGCGCGCAGAAACCGCCGGGGCAGACCAGTCCGTCGGCCACGCCGTCACAAACGCCGACCGTCACTGTCACGACCGTCTTGTCGCAGGAACTCAGTCGCAGCCTCCGACTGCCCGGCGAATTGCAGCCCTTTCAGGACACGGCGATTTACGCCAAAGTGCCGGGCTTCGTCGAAGAGATCAAAGTTGACCGCGGCTCGGTCGTGAAGAAGGGACAGCTGCTCGCCCGGCTGCGCGCGCCCGAACTCGACACGCAGCGCAGTGAGGCCGAAGCGAGAGTCCGCGCCGCCGAATCGCAGCGCGTCGAAGCCGCGTCGAAGGTCAACGGCATCCGCGCCCAGCGCCTCGAAGCCCAGGCGAAACTCGCCGCCGACGAGGCGACTTACCAGCGACTGAAATCTGCCTCGGCCACGCCCGGCGTCGTCGCGGGGAACGATGTCGAAGTCGCCCAGCGCGCGGTCGAAGCGGGCCGCGCGCGGATTCAACTCTGGAATGAAAATGAGAAGGCGGCGCAGGCACAGGTGAGGGCGCTCGGGGAGAGCGAGCGGGCGTTTCGTGAAGCCGCCCGGTCATCGCAGAGCATGGAAGCTTACCTGCGCCTCACCGCGCCTTTCGACGGCGTCATCACCGAACGCAACGTCCACGAGGGCAGCCTGACCAGCCCCACGGGGACGCCGATGCTCAGGTTACAGCAGGTCTCGCGGCTGCGCCTGGTCGTCCCGGTCCCCGAGACCGACATCGCCGGGATCACGCCCGGCGCGAAGATCAATTTCACCGTCCCGGCCTTCCCCGGCGAGCCTTTCAGCGGCACACTTCGGCGCATCAGTCATTCGCTCGACGCGAAGACGCGGACGATGCCGGTGGAGATGGACGTGGTGAATTCGTCGGGCAGGCTCGCGCCGGGCATGTTCCCCGAAGTGATCTGGCCGACGCGCAGGCCGCGCCCTTCATTGTTCGTCCCGCCTTCGGCGATTGCCACGACGACCGAGCGGACGTTCGTCATTCGCGTCCGCGAAGGCGTCGCGGAATGGGTGGATGTCAGGCGCGGGGCCTCGATCAACAGCAAAGGCACTGACCTCGTCGAAGTGTTCGGCGACCTCGGCCCGGAAGATCAGGTCGCGGTGCGCGGGACTGATGAATTAAGGGCAGGCACCAGGGTTATTGCGAAGCCTGTGGCGGCGGGCAAATGATCTGTACGGGGTGAAAGAGGCCATTATTGCGGCAGAGTGCGCCGGGCAATATGATGTTGAGGACTTCCGCTTGACCCAGCCTTGCCGGTGGGCGGAATATCTCATTGCTGTCAGTGACAGCCGGTTATTCAATTCCTCTTTTTCATACACGCATTATCAACTTCGCAGCGCGAGCCGGGAATCTCCGGGCTCACGCGTCTGACGGGAGAAACGACGATGAAAAGACTCACCGTGTTCTGTTCTGTTTTTCTGCTGGGGCTGACGATCAACCTGCCCGCGCGCGCTCAGGATGCGCCGGCGAACAGGGCTGCCGAACTCAAACGCGAGGCGATCAGCGAAACCGACAAACTGCAAACCTTCACGCAGCAGATGGTGGATCAGATCTTCAGCTTCAGCGAACTCGGCTTTCAGGAGTACGAGACCAGCAAATACATCACCGGCATCCTCGAAAAGAACGGCTTCAAGGTCGAGCGCGGCGTCGCCGGGGTGCCGACCGCGTGGGTGGCGAGCTACGGCTCGGGCAAGCCGGTCATCGCGTTTATGACCGACATTGACTGCATCCCGCGCGCCTCGCAGAAACCCGGCGTCGCGTATCACGACCCGATCATCGAGGGCGCGCCCGGCCACGGCGAAGGGCACAACTCCGGCCAGGCAGTCAACGTCACGGCGGCGCTGGTGCTGAAAAAGCTGATGGAAAAAAACAAACTGGGCGGCACGATCAAACTCTTCCCCGGGGTCGCCGAAGAACTCGTCGCCACGAAGGCTTACTTCGTCCGCGCCGGGTTGTTCAGGGACGTGGACATCGTCCTCGGTTGTCACGTGGACAGCGACTTCGTCACCAACTACGGCCAGCCCGAAAAAAACAGCGGGCTCGTCTCCGTGCAGTATTACTTCCACGGCAGGGCGGCGCACGCGGCGGGCGCCCCGTGGTCGGGCCGCAGCGCGCTCGACGCAGTCGAACTGATGAACATCGGCTGGAATTACCGGCGCGAACACCTGCGCCTGCAGCAGCGGTCGCATTACGTGGTCGTCAACGGCGGCGATCAGCCGAACGTCGTGCCTTCGGAAGCCTCGGTCTGGTACTTCTTCCGCGAACTCGATTACCCGCACATCAGGGAGCTTTACGAACTGGGCAACAAGATGGCGCAGGCCGCCGCGATGATGACCGACACCACTGTGACGCAGCGCCTCGTCGGCTCCGCGTGGCCGAATCATTTCAATCAGGTCGTCGCCGAAGTTCAGGCGAAGAACATCGAGGCGGTCGGCATGCCCGAATGGAGCGAGGCCGACCAGACGCTGGCGAAAGCCTTGCAGAAGGAGATTGGCGCGAAGGTCGAAGGGTTGAAGACGAAGCCGACCGTCCTCGAAAAGCCGAAGCCGGTCGCGGGCGGGGGCTCGGACGACGTCGGCGACATCTCGTGGAACGTGCCGATGGTCTACCTGCGTTTCCCGGCCAACATCCCGAACCTGCCCGGCCACAGCTGGGAGAACGCGATTGCGATGGCCACGCCCATCGCGCACAAAGGCGCGACTGCCGGCGCCAAGGTTCAGGCCATGACCACGCTCGATTTCCTGCTGAACCCCGAGCTGGTCACGCAGGCGTGGGATTACTTCAAAAATGTGCAGACCAAAGAGACCAAATACCAGCCGCTCGTCAACCCGACCGACCAGCCGGCGATTGAACTCAACAAGGAGAAGATGGAAAAGTTTCTGCCCGAACTGAAGAAGTATTACTACGACCCGGCGAAGTACAAATCTTATCTGGAACAGCTCGGGATCAAATACCCGACGGTGAGAGAGGGTAGTCAGACAGCGAATAAGCCGTAGTTGCAAAAGGCAGCGTGCTGTCACGGAAAATGATTCCGGCTGGTTGACTGATCAAATTCCGCCGATTAAGATTTCCCCTCGTTTGTTGAGGCCGATCATCAGTCCAGTATCAGCTTCAACCTTTCGATGGTCAGTTCCTGTTCTTTATGGCGAGCATAGCTCAGTTGGTTAGAGCGCCTGACTGTGGCTCAGGAGGTCGCCGGTTCGAGACCGGCTGCTCGCCCTTCACTTTCAATCACTTTGGCGTCGGGAATTTCCCGACTCACACCTGACTCGCGCAAACACTCTCACCTTATATAATAAGCCGCATGAAGCGGTGTACGAGATGTAAAACTGATAAGCCTGAGACTGCATTCCCGTCCAGACAGAGGTCGCGAGACGGCAAATCGTCCTGGTGTCGGGAGTGCTATCACCAGAACTGGCAGAAGCGATATTACGCCAATCACGATCTGTATAAACAAAAACACGGCGAGAGCAGAAACCGACTCAGGAAAGAAAAAGCAAAGAGGGTTTACGAATATCTGCTGCAACACCCATGCGTGGATTGTGGCGAAGGCGACCCGGTCGTCCTCGAATTCGACCACCGGGATGGTCAGGATAAAACAAATGCCATCGCACAGCTGGTGATCAATAACTGGTCCTGGGAAAATATATTCGCCGAGATGCAGAAGTGTGAGGTGCGTTGCGCAAACTGCCATCGGCGTAAAACCGCCTCGCAGTTCGGCTACAAGCGCTTCACCTTCAACAGGGAATAGTCGGGAGTTCGAGACCCTCTGCTCGCCCTCTTCCTTTCAATAACCTTCCTTCGGCACCCTCCTCACCATAAGACAACTTGAAATTGCCTGGTTTCGTCATTACAGTGGCGACACTTGTCGGAAAGGTGTTCCTCTCTGCTGCTGAAGCGGGCTTCGAGATCAATCTTAATTTCAGCGCTGCCAGATGATCTTATCCATTCAGGTGAACGATTATGGCCACGACTCTTGCTGACATCGCCCGCGAGCTGGGAATCTCCAAGATGACCGTCTCGCGCGCCATCAACAACCACCCTGAGATCAGCGCCGAGACGCGCCGGCAGGTGCTGGCCGTCGCGCGCCGGATGAAATACCGCCCGAATCAGCACGCGCGCGCGCTGGCGACGAGCCGCTCTTACCTGCTCGGCATGGTCGTGCCCGACCTGATGCATTCGTACTTCGCCGAAATCCTGCGCGGCGTCGAGAGCGTCGCGCGCCCCGCCGGGTTTCAGATTCTCGTCTGCAACACCGACGAGGACGCCGCCCGGGAAGTGAGCGAGATCGAGGCCCTGCGGCAGCGCACCGACGGTCTGATCATCGCCTCGGCGCTCCCGCCCGAACAGGCGCAGCCCTACCGCAAGATGCTCCGCGACGGGCTCAGGATCGTGCTGATTGACCGCGAACTCGAGAACCTGAACTGCCCGGCGGTGGTTACTGACAACGTGCAGGTCGGCAGGCTCGCGACCGAGCATCTCATCAACCTTGGATACCGGCGCATCGGGCACCTGCGCGGGCCGGACGTGACGGTGGCCAGAGAGCGCTTCGAGGGGTACCGGCAGGCGCTGGCGAAACACCGGCTGCGGTACGACAAGTCGCTCGTGCGCGGGTGCGGCTTCCTCGAGGTGCAGGGCTGTCAGGCGATGCGCGCGTGGATCGCCGAGGGCAGCGTGCCGGAGGCGATCTTCGCCGTCAACGACCCGACGGCCATCGGCGCCATGCTCGCGCTCGGTGAGGCCGGCCTGACTGTCGGCGAGGATGTTGCGGTCGTCGGCGGCGGCAACATCCACTACGGCGACATGCTCGGCGTCCCGCTGACCACAGTGGCGTGGTCCACGGCCGAGATGGGACAGCAGGCGGCGCAACTACTGATCAGACTGATCGAGGGAAAGCCGCTGGATCAGGCGGCGCAACACATCATCCTCACACCCAGACTCGTCATCCGGCGCTCGTCCGGCGCCGGGGCGAAACAACCCTCAGGACGCAAACCTTCGGGCCCCTTTTTCCCACGAATCGTTACCGGTAAAGGCGAAAGGGCTTGACAATCGTTACCGGTAACGGTTATAAGCTCCCTGTCGCCGATACCACCTACCGGCTTTGCTGGGATCAAAATTGAGGCCTGATCGGGCGGTTCATGCAAGCCGCCTGACGTATTCACATTTTGACTGACGCGCCTGTTGCCTGATTTCTCCCCGGGAATTGATTCACCTCCGGGGGAGATGAGGGGGCGGCATATCTGATCATCTCTCAGCGGGGCCTTCCGGGCCGCCGATTGTTCTGGCTGAGTAACTATCAAAACCTGAATTGTCACATGGCTGGTTTTCATCAACCGGCAGGGAGGCAGGGAATTATGATTTCGCTGAAGACTATAGTTGCGGCGCTTCTGTTCGTGCTGATCGCGTCGGGCCCGGTTCTCCACGGCCAGACTTCGACCGGTGAGGTCAACGGGACGGTGAACGAAGCGACAGGCGCCGCCGTCCCCGCCGCGACTGTCAAGCTGATCAACCAGGCGACCGGAATCGAGACTCAGGTGTCGTCGAGTCAGAGCGGGTACTTCACCTTCGTGAACGTCAGGCCCGGAAACTATATTCTCAAAGTTGAGGCAAAGGGTTTTAAGACGACGCAGACTCCGGCCTTCGACGTCGGTGTCAGCCAGACCCTGACGCAGAACCTGACGCTCACAGTAGGCGAGATCTCTCAGACTGTGGAAGTGAGCGCCATGGCAGAGCTGGTCCAGAAATCTTCGACCGAGCTGGGCACGGTGATTACGGAGCGGACGGTGCAGGACCTGCCGCTCAACGGCCGGAACTTCACGCAGCTCCTGACGCTCACGCCGGGCGTCACGCCGGTTTCTACCAGTCAGAACAGGAGCGTCGGCTGCTGCGAGGGCAACGTGGGCCTGCCGGGATCGGGCTTTTCCGACGCTTCGTTCCACGGGCAGCAGAACCGGTCGAAGCTCTACTTCTACGACGGCATCATCAACACCAACGTCCGCGGGCCGAACTACATCGTCATTCCGAACATTGATGCGATTCAGGAGTTCAAAGTCGTCGGGCACGACGCCAAGGCCGAATTCGGCGGCGCGACGGGTGGCATCGTGAACATGGTCTCAAAGTCCGGGGGCAGCACCCTGCATGGCTCGGCCTTCGAATACGTGCGCAACAATTTCTTCGACGCACGCAATGCTTTCACCGACGCCACCTGCACTCTGGCCCGCTGCCAGCCGGGGCAGCTTGTACCGAGCGGGCCCACGGCGTTTCATCAGAACCAGTTTGGCGCGGTGGTGAGCGGCCCCATCATCAAAAACAGAACGTTCTTTTCGTTCAGCTATGACGGCTGGCGCTACAGCCAGGCCGATCTGGCGCTGTCCTACGTGCCGACGGCCGCCGAGATTGCCGGGGATTTCAGCAACACAAGTCCGGGCTTTCGCCGCCAGATCTACAACCCGTACTCGACCCGTGCGTCGGGCAGCGGTTTTGTGCGCGACCCCTTCAGGTGTGATGCCTCGGGAAATCCGCTGCCGGTCAATGCCCAGAAACAGCAGGATCAGACCATCGGCGCGGCCTGCAACAAACTGCCGCAGGCGTTGATCTTCGCGCCGATGCAGAAGTTCTTCCAGACCTACTCGGCGACGCCCAACTTCACGGACGCGCGCGACCTGACGAATAACTTCATCCGCACGCGCCCGACGATCAACAACTCGAACAGTTATCAGGGGCGCGTGGATCACCGCTTCCGCGACAGCGACAATGTTTTCTTCCGCTACACCGAGCAGCGGAATTCGATTCTGACCCCGATTGGCAACGTCGGCTCTACCGGGGGCGGCTCACAGGGGAGGAACTACGGCGGCGGCTGGACGCACACCTTCACTCCGAGCCTCATCCTCGACGTGCGCGCCGGCTACGCCGGCAGGCCGGGCGTGGATGCCGGCCAGCAGAACCAGCACCCGGCCGGGCTTGACCCGCTCAAGCAGCTCGGGTTTGGGGATGTTGATAAATACGGCGGCCTGCTCGTCAGCCTCGCCAACTGGACCAACGGCGGCAACGGCAATTTCGGGATTCGCGGCCCGGCGCCACGGGAAAATCCGAACTGGAGTGTGACGCCGAACGTGGTCTGGCTGAAAGGTCGTCACAACATCAAGGCCGGCTTCTGGTACATCGAAGCCAAACGGATCCAGCTGAATACCTTCCAGACCTACAGCTTCAACGACGAACAGACGCGCAACCCGGCACCCGGACAAAGCGGAACAGGCTTATCGCTGGCGTCGGCACTGCTCGGGTTCCCCAATACTTTTTCAGCTCAACTGCCGATCCTGCACGGCGGCCCGGTGCGCTTCAAATATGCCTCGTGGGCAACCTATGCGCAGGACGAATGGAAAGTGACGCCGAATGTGACCCTGACGCTGGGTCTGCGCTACGACTACCTGAATCAGCCGAAGACGCTCGACGGACGGCTCTGGAACGCGCTCGATCTCCCCAATAAAAAGTGGATCATCGGCGCCCGGACCATGCCCGGCTTTTGCAGCGTGGTCAAAGCGGCGCCCTGCATCCCAGACTCGTTTCAGACGGATCCGCACTTTAGTGACGTGATCCTGGCCGGGAAGGATTTCTTCGCGCCGCCGCCGGTCAAGGACAATATCGGGCCGCGCATCGGCGTGGCCTGGGCCATCAACCCGAAGACGGTCCTGCGCGCCGGCTATGGGCTCTACTGGGACGCCATTACGGCCCGCAGCCAGTACGCGCAAAATGACCTCGAAGCGGCAGTCTGGCCGGATGCCACGGCCTTCTCCGGCGGCCCGATTAATCTGAGCGCCAACTTCGTCAACGGGACGCAACTCAGTATCATTCAGCAGCAGGGACAGGGCTTCGCCACCCCGCTGCCGACGGCCACCCCCTGGACAGTTGGCGGCTTTAACGATGATCCGACGTATAAGGACCCCTATTCACATCAGTGGCACTTTGAGATCCAGCGGGAACTGACGCCCACGATGGTGATCTCGGCCGCTTATGTCGGCAGCAAGAGCGGGCGGCTGCCTTATTCGGGCCTTGGCAACGCCGCTCGTCAGGCCTCGCCGAATGGGACGCCCAATTCGGTGATTGACGCGCTCAGGCCCATGCCCTGGGTGGGCGCCGGCCTGAACTACACGCTCGACATCGGCGACGCGCACTACAACGCTTTGCAGGCCAAATTCCAGCGCCGGTTCTCAAACGGCCTGAGTACGCTGGTCTCCTACACCTGGAGCAAATCCATTGATGTGAGCAGCGGCTATTTCAACGTCGAGAATGGTTCGGGCGGGGGCTCGACGATTCAAAACTTTGGCGACCCGAGTACCGCCCGCGGGGTGTCGTCTTACGACATCACGCACTTCCTCTCCTGGGCGACAGTTTATGAGTTGCCGTTCGGGAAAGGGAAGAGGTGGTTCCAGAGCGGCCCGGCCTCCTGGCTGCTGGGCGACTGGCAGGCGAACTACATTATGCAGGCGCGGTCGGGTGCGCCCTACAGCCTGCAGGTCGCCGGTGACTTTGCCAACCTCCGCGGGAGCGCGTCGAGCGCCCCGGGCAATTACCTGCGGCCCAACCTGATCGCTGACCCCTTCGTGGCCGGCCCGGTCGCGGCGAACCCCGACCCGCTCTGCCAGAAGACTGTCTCGCAGGGCGGGCGCGCCGCCGACGCGGTCCACACGAGCTTCAGCTGGTTCAACTCCTGCGCCTTCGGCATCCCTTCCGGCTCCTTCGGAAATCTGGGGCGCAATGTGTACCGCGGTCCCCACGTCTTCAATATGGACTACTCCATGTTCAAGAGTATCCGGGTGCGCGAGGGGATGAGCCTGCAGTTGCGCTTCGAGGCGTTCAATATCTTCAACGTCCAGAACTACGACGTGCCGTCGTCACTCACCGTCAATACCAACGCGACTCAGATCGCCGCCAATGTGGGGCGGATCACGAGCCTCGCACAGGGGACGACGCCGAGGCAGTTGCAGTTCGGGTTGAGGTTTACTTTCTAAAGGCCGGGGTGCGCACCGGACGTTACAGAATTCGACAGCGGGCAGGTGACGGCGCGAGTGAGCGATTGACCTCTGCACCGGCTCGCTGTCAGCGATACCCCACCATCAACGAGGTGACACCATGACCAGCAAAACCAGGCATGTTGTATTCGTCGCAACCATGCTGCTGGCTCTCTGCGTCGTGTTCGCCACGCCGCGGGCCGAAGCGCTCAATTTCACCAACACGCCCCATTTCCCGAACCCGGGCGGCAACCGTTCCAACCTGCAGTTGAATACTGACGGCACGATCAAAAGCCTGGGCGGGTACACCGAAATCACTTCGACGGCGGGCACGGGCAGAGAGGGAATTGATGAGCGGGTCTTTCGGTTCGGCATGCGCCTCAGTTTCTGAAGGGCTGATCAGGTCGTACCGCTTTCAGGCGGGGGCCGTACGATACCTGACGAATGAAATTACCGAGGGCCTGCAGACCTGAACCGGTTCAGCCTGCGGGCCGGGATTGACAGCAGTGGGCTGTGCCGGTCCCCCAAAGCTCAGCCTCAAAGTCGTCAACGGAACCTGCTGACGAATCCGAATAACAGGTGACAGGATAAGCGTTGACATGAATAACAACTTCATCGGGAGGACTACCATGTTTAGTATCAATCGCTACCGGCTAAGGTTCTTGTGTGGCCTGCTCTGCGTGATACTCGCGAGCGGGCTGGCTATAGCGCAGACCGTCACGGGCACGATCTCAGGCACCGTCGTTGACGCTTCTGACAAGGCAATCGCCGGCGCCACCGTCACGCTCGTCAACGAGAAGACGGGGGACACACGCACCGTGACGAGCAATGAGTCGGGAGGTTTTACTGTCCCGGCGCTTCAGCCCGGGATTTACACGGTCAAGGTCGAGCAGAAAGGCTTTCGCCTCTTACAGCGGCAGAATAACGTGTTGAGCGCGAACGAGGACCTGGCGCTCGGCAACCTCATCCTGCAGGTCGGCGAAGTGACCGAGACCGTCACGACGGTGGCCGAAGGCGCGAAGGTCGAGACCGAATCAAGCGACCTGACGGCGCGGCTCACGGCCGACCAGATCGAACTGATCTCGACCAAGGGGCGCGACGTGACCTCGCTCCTGCGCCTGCTGCCCGGGACCTCCTATATTGACGACGTCGAATCCGTGGGTGAGGGCTTCGGCACTGACCTGCCCAACATCTCCGGGCAGCGTGGCCGCTCCACCATCGCCCAGGTTGACGGCCTGAACGGCAGCGAGCCGAGCGGCTCGAACAAACTGAGCATGGCGATCAATCAGGATGCGGTCGCCGAGGTCAAGGTGCTGCGCAACAACTACGCGGCGGAGTACGGCGTCAACGGCGGCGCCCAGATCAACATCGTCTCCAAGGGCGGCCAGCGCCAGTATCATGGCAGCGGCTACTATTACCTGCGGAATGAGGCGCTCAACGCCAACGACTTTTTCAATAACAAACAGGGCCTGAAGAGGGGGCTTTATCGTCACAACATCTGGGGCTTCAACTTCGGCGGCCCGGTCCAGATACCGAAGATTTTTCCCAACAGCAACCGGGATAAATTATTCTTCTTCTACTCGCTCGAGAAGCCGCACACGATCACGCCGCAGGGCGCCCGCTTTGTGACTGTGCCGACGGCGCTCGAACGTCAGGGCGACTTCTCACAGTCGTTCGTCGGGCTCTCGGGCGGGCAGCCGGTCAAGGCTTACGTCCGCGACCCGCTCAGAACGGGCAATTGCAACGCCACCGACCAGAGCGCCTGTTTCCGCGACCCAACGCGTGCGACCACGGACAATCCGCTGGGGCTGAACATCATTCCGCGCGACCGGTTCAATCCGAGCGGGGCGGCGATCCTCAACTTCTTCCCCTTACCCAATCAGGCGGGCGGCCGCACGCTCAGCGGGAACGCCTTTAATTACGTCGTCCAGAAGAGCGTTGACGTGCCGAAGCGGAGTCAGGTCATCCGCGTGGATTTCAAGCAGTCCGAAAAGGACACCTTCTACGTGAAGGCGCAATGGTGGACGGCCGACAACGAGGGGTTCCAGACCTCCGGGTGGCCGAGCGGGGATAACAACACGTGGGGGATCAGCTCGCATTACCTCTACAAGGATAACGGCCTCGTCCTCAACTGGATTCGCCTCTTCAGCCCGCGCATCGTCAACGAGGTGACGGTCGGCGTGCGGCACGACTCGGAAGGGTTCATCCCGTCGAATGGTGAGATTGACCGCCTGACGAGGAGCGCGCTCAAGTACACCGCGCCGCAGCTTTTCCCAGCCAATAACATCCTCGGGACGATCCCGAGGGCGACGGGGTGGGGCGGCCTGTCGCAGACGACGGTGGCCAACATCAACTGGCTTGATCGCTGGGGCGAGGTCGGCGAGGATTACATCCTGCCGTCCATCTCCGATAACCTCACCTTCACCCGTGAGAATCACAGTTACAAGGCGGGCATCTACATCGAGCGGATCAGGAATGGTGAGGCGCCGGGGGGCAACTGGTCCGGCACCTTCAACTTCAGCGGCAACAGCAGCACCTTCACGGCCGCCCAGGGGAACACCACTCACCCCTACGCGAACGCGCTCATCGGGAGTTTCCAGAGCTACACCGAGTCGTCTTCCCGCCCGCACACCGACCTCGAACGACTGCTCATTCAGTGGTACGGGCAGGATCAGTGGAAAGTTAACCGGCGGCTGACGCTCAACTACGGGCTGCGCATGGGCTGGTACTCACAGTGGGCGCAGCGCCAGCTGGATGCCTCGAACTTCGACCCGAAGCGCTTCGACCCGGCTAAAGCGCCGGTTCTCTATCGTCCATTCTGCGTCGGCGGGACGCCGGCGATTGGAACAGCCTGTGCGACGGCCAACCGGCGCGCACTCAACCCGGTGACCGGCGCGCTCTCGACCAACACCAACCTCGTCAGGACATTCGTCCCCGGGGCCGGTGATAAGCTCGATGGCATCGTGGTCGGGACCGACCCGGGCGTCCCTCATGGGTTCAAGGATCCGGCGCCGATTCAGTGGGAGCCGCGCTTCGGCTTCGCGTGGGACATTTTCGGCAAGGGCAAAACCGTTTTCCGCGCCCAGGGAGGCATTTACCACAGCACGCGCACCGGCGGCGGCACGACGGGCGGCAACCTGGTCAGTAACCCGCCGTTCCAGCGCAGCGTGACGATCAACTTCGGCAACATTGACAACCTCGCGAACCTGGTGAGCACCGCACTTGAAAATCCGACCTCGCTCAATGCGGTCGAGGTCCACACCAAAACGCCGACCGTCTACAACTTCTCGATGGGCATCCAGCAGGACATCGGGTTCAAGACGATAGTCGAAGTCAGTTACGTGGGTTCGCTCGCCCGGCACCTCGGGGAGCGGCGCAACATCAACGGCGTCCCCGACGGCGCCAGGTTCGTGGATCTGCACCCGGAGAACAGAGACCCGTTCAGCACGACCGGGGTTCTCAACGATGATTTCCTGCGTCCGTACCAGGGCTACGCCGACATCAACGTGGTAATGGGTTCGGGCGCCTCGAACTATAACTCGTTGCAGGTTCAGGTCAGCCGGCGCTACACGCGCAACTTCCTGTTCGGGATCGCCTACACCTACTCGAAGACGCTCGACTACGCCAACGACGACTCCTCTGACGTGTCCTTCCCGCGCCCGTACAGGGCATTCAACTACGGCCCGGCTGACTTCGATCAGACCCACATCTTAACGGCCAACTACATCTGGGACATCCCCGGTCTCGGGCGGCGCTGGGACAACCGCCTGGTCAAAGCCATCACCGACGGCTGGCAGCTTTCCGGCACTACGTCGCTCGTCAGCGGCAGGCCGGCCAGCGTGGGTGTCACTTACAACGGCGGTACGGTTACGATCGCGGCCGGACAAACCTGTCCTGCCGGGACCACCCAGACGGGGGCCACCACGTGTACGGTCATCACCGATATCACCGGCGGGGAAGTCAATGCGCGGCCACTCGTGCTTTGCAACCCAAATCACGAGGTGGGCGCGGCTGCCGACGGGACGCCCGTCCTGCTTGACGCCTCCTGCTTCGCCCGTCCTCTGGCGAGGGGTGAGATCGGCAATGCGTCGAGAAACATGCTGCGCCTGCCCGGGATCTTCAACTCCGACCTCGCGCTGTTCAAGAATTTCCACCTCGGTGAGAAGGTCCGGATGCAGTTCCGCTGGGAGACGTACAATATTTTCAACCACACCAATTTCAAGGCCGTGGATACCGGGGTGACCTACGCTTTCAGTACCACGACCAACCAGTTCAATCAGACCAACGCGCGGTTCGGCCAGCCGACCAGTGCCCGCTCGCCGCGCGTGATGCAGGGGGCGCTCAGGCTCACCTTCTGACCCGGGGAGTATAAGAACCATTCCCGGCAGATTCACGTGCCGGCATCGGGCAGCCACCTGGTCGCCTGATGCCGGCACGATCTTAAGTTCATTGGGATTCAGGCAGGAAGATCAATTCATCCCATAAAGCGGACGGCCGCGAGATGAAGGAGACCAGGGGTTGGTTGATATCAGGGTGGAGTGTTGTTGACTGAAGGACTCTGATACCGGAATCTTACCGAGCCGAAGAAGACACATACATTCGCAAACTCCACCCCTGACATCACACACCGGCCCGCAGACACGCAACGGTCAGGACGCGGGCGATCAGTGCCCGGGCGGAAACCCTCCGGGGTTACGCCACACCTGCATTGAAAGGAATCAGGAAACAGACATGACTGTGAATAATCTTTCGAGACGCGATTATCTCAAACTACTCGGGGCCGGCGCCGCGGTGACGGCTACCGATCTTTCCATCAACGCTACACCTGTACACGGCCCCGACGAGGACGCCGACCGCACCCGCCGGATGAAGTGGTGGCACGAAGCGAAGTTCGGCATGTTCATCCACTGGGGCCTCTACAGCGTCCTCGGGCGCCACGAGTGGGTAATGGAGATGGAAGGCATTCCGGTCTCCGAATACGAGCCGCTCGCCAGACAGTTCAAGCCGAAGCCGAACGCCGCGCGCGAATGGGCGAAACTCGCGAAGCAGGCAGGCATGAAATACATGGTCATGACGACCAAACATCACGAAGGCTTCTGCCTCTTTGACACGAAGACCACTAATTACTGCGCGCCGAAACAGGGCCCGGGTCGCGATCTCGTGAAAGAGTATGTCGAAGCGGTTCGCGCCGAGGGTCTGCGCGTCGGCTTCTATTACTCGCTGATGGACTGGCACCACCCGGACGGCGCGCGGTGCGAGAAGGATGAGGCGGCGCGCAAACGCTTCGTCGAATACATTCACACGCAGATCCGCGAGCTGATGTCGAACTACGGCAAAATTGACGTCCTCTGGTACGACGTCCCGTGGCCGCTCGACACGAAGGGCTGGGAGTCGGAGCGGATGAACAAGATGGTCTTCGAGCTGCAGCCCGACATCATCGTCAACAACCGCAACGACCCGAAAAAACAGATGGGCGATTTCAGCACGCCGGAACAGCGGATCGAGGCGGCGGAAGCAGGCCGCGCGTGGGAAGCCTGCATGACGATGAACGACAGCTGGGGCTACCACAGGGCCGACGACAACTGGAAGACGCCCAAACAGGTCATCCGCAACCTGATCACCTGCGCGCACGACGGCGGCAACTACCTGATCAACATCGGCCCCAAACCCGACGGCTCGGTCCCCGAAGAGTCGGTGCGCATCCTGACGACGGTGGGCCAGTGGATGGATAAGAACGGGCAGGCGCTTTACGGGGCCGACCGCTGCCAGCCGAGCCGTTCGAGGTATGCCAGTTTCTCGCGCCGCGGGAACACGCTCTACATGCACGTCCACTTCTGGCCGGGCGACACGGTGGCTCTGGCCGGCCTGATGACGAAGGTCAAATCGGCGAGCCTGCTCTCGACGGGGCAGAAAGTGAAATTCGAGCAGGACACCTACCGCGTCCGCTTCACGGGGCTGCCCGAGAAAGCGCCCGACACTCCGATCACAACCATTGCCATCGAGTGCGAAGATGTGCCGAAGCAGGATCAGAACTTTGTCCGCCGGAGGGAGCGTGAACAGGTTTGAGCCCCTGGCGGTTTCGGGACTGATGCAATTGAGATGAGAAAACCTGCGATAACAAACAAGCGCAACCGCACCCTGCATTCAGTTCATGCTCTGATGGTCATACTCGCCATCCTCTGTCTGCGCGCCACCGCGCTGCCTCAGGATGACGGCTCTGCTGCGAAGGGGCGGGATGAAAAGGCAGTCGAGGAAGCGCTCCACGGCTGGTGGCCCGCTTCAATGAAAACGCACGAGCAGCGGATCGCCTGGTGGCGTGACGCGCGCTTCGGCTGCTTCATTCACTGGGGCGCTTATTCAACATTCGGCGGTGAGTGGAATGGCAAACCATTCAGAGGCTACGCCGAACATATGATGCGCAGTCAGAAAATCCCTCTGGCTGTCTATCGGGAGAAGGTCGTCGCCCCCTTCAACCCGGCTAAGTTCGACGCGGACGAGTGGGTGCGAATCATCAAAGCCGCGGGGATGAAATACGTCGTGATTACAGCAAAACATCACGACGGCTTCGCCATGTACCCTTCCGCCGTGAGCCGCTACAACATTCGTGACGCCACCTCGTTCAGGCGTGATCCCATGCGCGAACTCGCCGACGCGTGCCGCAGGAACGGGATTCGCTTCGGCTTCTATTACTCGCACGCCTTTGACTGGGAGCATCCGGACGCGCCCGGCAATGACTGGGATTACGACAACCCGGGCGGCGACCGCAATCTGCACGGGGGCGTGCAGTGGTACGACCAGCATCCTGATCTGCTCGCGAGGGCGCGCCGCTACGTTGATGAAAAGGCGATCCCGCAGATCGTCGAGCTGATAAAAAATTACCAGCCGGACATACTCTGGTTCGACACGCCGCACAAGCTGCCACTGTCAGAGAATCTGCGGATTCTGAAGGCCGTGAGAGATGCCGCGCCGAACGTCGTCGTGAACGGCCGCCTGGCGCGCGGGCACAGCCACTCGTTCGGTGATTACATCAACACGAGCGACCGGGCCGTCGAGTTCCCGGCGACCGATGGCGACTGGGAGACAATCCCGACGACCAACGAGTCGTACGGCTGGCACCAGCACGATCACAGCCACAAGTCGCCTTCGCTGCTCGTTCAGGTGCTGGCCAAAGCGGCGGCGCGCGGCGGCAACATTCTGCTCAACATCGGCCCGATGGGTGACGGGCGGATTGATGTGAAGGATCAGCAGATTCTTGCCGGCATCGGCAAATGGCTGTCGGTCAATGGTGCCAGCCTCTACGGCACTGAACGCACGCCGCTGCCCGTGCAGGCATGGGGCGAATCAACGCGCAAAGGCGGCACCCTGTATCTGCACGTGTTCGACTGGCCGCATGGCGGAAAGCTCGTCGTGGGCGGGCTCAGGAGTCAGGTCACCCGGGCTTACCTGCTCGCAGACTCCGGGCATAAACCACTCCGCACTTCGCGGCTCAACGCAAGCGATGTCCTGATCAGTGTGCCTGCCACAGCTCCGGACGCGGCCGACAGCGTGGTCGCAGTTGAAGTGGCTGGTGAGGTGAAGGTAAATCCCGTGCGACTCCTCGCTGATGGCGGCCACACAAATGTGCTTCGCGCCTTTGACGGTGAACTGCATGGCGGGAAGCTTCGTTTCGGCGACGGCAAAGCGCCGCGGGCTTACGTTTATGAGTGGAGCAACCCGAAGGAGTGGATCGGGTGGAAGGTGCGGGTGAATAAGCCGACCGCCTTTGAAGTCGCCGTGAAATACACCACCGGCTCGACCGCCTGCCGGGGCAGCTACACTGTGACCGTCGGCGATCAGGTGCTGAAGGCCACGGTGGAACCGACACCCAATGACGCTCAGTCAACGACAGTCACGCTGGGCCGCATCAGCCTGTCGGCGGGCGAACACGAAGTGACGGTTAAGCCCACAGACATTCAGGGCGGCGAGTTGATGCGGCTGTTTCACATTTCTCTGACGCCGGTTGATGCGAAGAAATAAAGGTCATCAGGCACTCAGATAAATTCATCAAGGATGTATCAATGAAGAAAACTGAAAGATTGTTACTTTGTTCTCTGTTCGTTCTCTCTGTGATCGGGCTGGCTGAAGCGCAGAAAGCTGTGACTCAGGGCACGCCGCGCGTCTTCCTGCTCGATGCGAATCATCTGCAGGCGACGAAACGGCGCATCATTGACGGCGACAAGAGTCTGGCCCCGGCGCTCGCGAAACTGGAGAAGGATGCGAAAAAGGCGCTCGCCGAAGGCCCGTTTTCAGTCACCACGAAGGAGGTCACGCCGCCGAGCGGGGACAAGCACGATTACATGAGCCAGGCGCCGTACTTCTGGCCCGATCCGAAATCGCCGAACGGGTTGCCCTACATCCGCCGCGACGGCGAACGCAATCCGGAGATCAACAAAATCTCTGACCACCGGACGATGGATCAGATGGCCGGCGCGGTCGAGACGCTCGCGCTCGCTTACTACTTCAAAGGCGATGAAGCTTACGCGGCGAGAGCCGCCGTGCTGCTGCGCGCGTGGTTCCTCGACCCGGCGACGCGGATGAACCCGAACCTGCAATTCGCCCAGGGGATCCCCGGCATCAACACCGGTCGCGGCATCGGCCTGATTGAAACCCGCGGGCTCACGCGGGCGGTGGATGCCATCGGGCTGCTCGCCGGATCGAAGGCCCTGACTGAAGCCGACGAGCGCGGCCTGCGGGACTGGTTTACGAAGTTTCTCGGGTGGATGCGGGAGAGCAAAAACGGGCGCGATGAATCAGCCGCCAAAAACAATCACGGCACTTACTATGACATTCAGGCCGTCTCCTTCGCGCTCTTTCTGGGGAAGAAGGAACTGGCCACGGAGATTCTGAACACCGCCCGGCAGAAGCGCATCGCTTTGCAGATCGAACCCGACGGGCGCCAGCCGCTCGAACTGGTCCGCACCAAAGCCTGGAGCTACAGCGTCGGCAATCTGGACGGGCTGATGCTGCTGGCGAGGCTCGGGGAAAACGTCGGCGTGGATCTGTGGAACTACCAGACGGCGGACGGACGCAGCATCCGCAAGGCGCTCGATTACCTCACGCCCTACGCGCTCGGTGAAGAGAAGTGGCCGCACCAGCAGCTCGGCGAATGGCCGCCGCAGATGTTGTATTCGCTGCTCCGCCGGGCCGCCATCAAATACCCGGGCGGGAAATATCAGGCGCTGCTCGCGAAGATCTCCGAGGTGGATGCATCAGACCGGAGCAATCTGCTCATGCCGAAGCCGGCGAAAAAAGAGACGGCGCAACATTGAAAACGTCGTGGAACTGTGCCGGGGGTGGCGCGAATTACTTTGAACAAGGACGCGCGGCAGTTTCAGCAGGGCGCGCAAAAAGGGAAAAATGAGCATCACAGGAAACAGATTGATTCAGTCGGTGAATTACTCCCTCGCAGGTATGCTTCTCCTGGCAGCAATCCTCTCAGCAGCCGCACAAGCCCCACCCGGGAAGACCCCGAAAAAGACATCTGTGTCAGCCCCGGCACAATCCACGGATGAGCAGAAGGAGCAGCGCCTCCGGTGGTGGCGCGAGGCCCGCTTCGGGATGTTCATTCACTGGGGACTCTATGCTGTCCCCGCCGGCGAGTGGAAAGGCAAACCCATCCCCGGCATCGGCGAATGGATTATGAACCGGGCGAAGATCCCGGTCGCCGAATACGAACAACTGGCCGCGCAATTCAATCCCGTGAGGTTCAATGCCGAGGAGTGGGTCAGCGTGGCGAAAAATGCCGGGATGAAATACCTCGTTATCACTTCAAAACACCACGACGGCTTTGCGATGTACCACTCGAAGGCGAGCAGGTACAACATCGTGGACGCCACCCCGTTCAAGCGCGACCCGATGAAGGAACTGGCCGCCGCCTGCCAGAAGGCCGGGATCAAACTGGGCTTCTATTACTCGCAGACGCAGGACTGGCACGAGCGGGACGCCGTCGGGAACAATTGGGACTGGCCTGACGAGGGCGGAAAGAATTTCACGCGCTATCTGGAGGAGAAGGTCAAGCCGCAGGTGCGCGAGCTGCTGACGAATTACGGCCCCGTCGGCCTCATCTGGTTCGACACGCCGCGCACGATCACGAAAGAGCAGAGCCGGGAGCTGGTTGACCTGGTGCATCAGCTCCAGCCGGATTGTCTGGTCAGCGGTCGTGTCGGGCACGGTGTGGGCGATTACGACTCGGCGGGTGACAACCAGATCAGCGTGGGCCTTGCCCGGCGCGACTGGGAAACGCCCGTGACGCTCAACGACACGTGGGGCTTCAAGAAAGATGATCACAACTGGAAATCGCCACTGATCCTCATCCGGCAGCTGGTCGAGGTCGTCAACCGCGGCGGCAATTACCTGCTCAACGTCGGCCCGACCGCCGAGGGCGTCATCCCGCGCGAGAGCGTCGAGCGGCTGGCCGAGGTCGGCCAGTGGATGAAGGCCAACGGCGATTCGATCTACGGAGCATCATCCAACCCGTTCCCGTATGAATTGCCGTGGGGATTGATCACGACAAAGCCGGGCAAACTTTACCTGCACGTCTTCGACTGGCCGCAGAAAGAACTGACGCTCTACGGGCTGAAGAACAAGGTGCAGAAGGCGTGGCTGCTCGCGAACAGAGGGGAATTGAAGATCGCACAGCAGAATGATCAGGCGAAGGATCATTACGCCCTGAACATTCAGTTGCCCGCCGCGGCCCCGGACAAATACGAGTCGGTCATCGTGCTTGAGATCGGGGGAGTTCCGCAGGTCGAGAGTTCTCTGATTCAGCAGCCGGACCAGACCGTCACGCTGCCCGCTTATCTGGCCGACATTCACAAGGCCGCCGCGGGGCCGCACCTGAGACTCGACGGCCGTGGCGTGGTCGAAGGGTGGCTCAACAAGGATGAGTGGGTGAGCTGGGATTTCAAGGTCAGCCGCCCTGGCGCTTACGACGTCGTCATCCTGACTTCGGAGCAGAAGTACGGGCGCGACTGGGAGGGCGATCATCAGGTGACCGTCGAAGTGGCGGGTCAGAAGATCCAGGGCACCGTCGCCAACCAGGGGAAGGAAGAGAATCCCTTCAACCCGTACTGGAAGTACGTCGTCTCGAAGGCCGGCCGCGTGACGTTCGATAAAGCAGGCAGGTACAACCTCGCGCTGAAACCCGAAGTGATTCAGGCGGGGAAGAAACTCGGCCTGACGCTGGTCTCGGTGAAACTGATCCCGGTCAAGGGTTGAGTGCGAAGGTATCTGCACAAGTTGTTGCCCTGCTCCGTAGGAGCGCAATGTTTATAGAAATCCGTCAATTCTTTCTTCCCAGTTCCGCAGGAGCGCAATGTGTACATGCCGCTCCTGCGGAGCTGGGGGAAGACAGGGGTTACCGGTCTATAAACATTGCGCTCCTACGGAGCTGAGAGATTATGCAGCAGCCAATGGCTGCCAGCTTGTCGGACATTTTCAGAAGAGAACATCCCAACATCACCCAGAAGTCTGTTCAGCGGAACTAAAGACTTTTACCCCAATGGAGAAGAACATATGTTACTAACGAGATCGGTAGCGAGAATCAAAACGGCCGTTGCCGCCGTCGGGTTTCTGGCGCTCAGCCTGATCCTCAGCGGCGTGTCGCTCGGACAAATCAAGTCAGGCACCATCACCGGGACCGTGACTGACCCGACCGGCGCGGCCGTCCCCGGGGCGAACGTGTCGGTCGTCAATCAGGAGACCAATGTCCCGCTGACTGCGGTTACTGACGAGACGGGAAGTTTCACAGTTCCGTACCTTCAGCCCGGGACGTATGCGGTCAATGTGGAGAAGTCGGGATTCGCCAAATACAACCAGACCGGCGTGACCATCTCGACCGCCCAGACCGTCAAGATTGAAGTCAGGTTGCAGGCCGGCGTGACGACCGATACCGTGACCGTCACGACCGACGCCGCCGCGCTCCAGACCGCCAGCGCGACCGTGCAGGGCGTCATCAACGAGCGGACCGTGGACGCGATCCCGAACATCACCCACAACCCTTTCTCGTACGCCTCGCTGCAGGCGGGAGTGGTGCCGCGCGGGCTTTTCAACGACACCCAGACCACGACTTCATTCGGGATCGGGATTGACGGTCGGCGTCAGGCTTCCGCCGTCGGGATCAACGGCGGCGCGGCCTTCTCCAACGACATCATGCTCGACGGCGTCAGCATTCAGGGCTCGGCCTGGAACGAGACCGCCGTGCTGCCCAATCAGGACGCGCTGCAGGAAGTCAAGACGATCACCAACAACTACTCGGCGGAATACGGCCGCGCCCAGGGCGTGATCATCTTTACCACGAAGAGCGGCGGCAACGAGTATCACGGCTCGGGCTTTTACCGGATCAGGAATGAGGCGCTCAATGCCAATTCCTTCTCGAACAACGCCAACAACATCGCCCGCGGGCCGTTCAAGTCGAACACCTTCGGCGGGGCCGGCGGCGGACGCATCATTCGCGACAAGGCATTCTTCTTCGTCAGCTACGAGGGCCTGCGCTTCCACCGCGCTTACGATTACCTGTTCACAGTGCCGACCGCGGCGGAGAGGCAGGGCGATTTCAGCCAGACTTATGTCGGCACCCAGACCAATCCACTGCTCGTCAAAATTTATGACCCCTTCAGCGTCACAAAAGTCGGCAACATCTATCAACGGACGCAGCTGCCGAATCAACTGCCCGCCGCGCGGCTCAATCCATTCGGGTTGAAACTCCTCCAGTCCTACCCGCTCCCGAACCGCACGCCGGACAACGAGAAGTTCAACACCAACAATTTCTTCCGGCGGGGCAATCAGCAGTTCACCAAAAACAACATCAACTCGCGGGTAGATTATCACCTGGGCAGTCACAACCTTTACGGAACCTACGGCTTTCAGAAAGGAAACATCCTGACGCCGCGAACCTGGGGCGACGACAACCAGTATTACTCCCAGAAGGAATTCGTCGGCAACCGGCAGCCGGATGATAATTTCTACTTCGCTTTCGGCGATACGTTTGTGATCTCACCCAACCTGATCCTCGACGCGCGGCTCGGCGTCAACCGCATCAAGGCCGACAACGAGGGGGATGCGTTCGACAACTTCAACTACGACCAGATCGGCGTGCCCAAAGAGATTCAGGCCCTCAACGCCAGTCCAGGCGCCCCGCCGTCATTCGGCCCCGGCGGGAATGTCACCCCGCTCAGTAACGCCACGTCGCTGCACAAGCGGGAGCGGCAGACCAACACCGATTTCAACGCCAGTATGACCTGGACGCGCGGGCGCTGGACTCACAAGTTCGGTGGCACATACCGGGTGCTGCTGTCGAATTACATTGATAACGATGACTCGATGAAGATCCAGACGGACGCCTCGTTCACGCGATTCAACATCAATGCCGATGGCAGCACGAGCGGGCTGACGACCCCGGACGCTTCATTCAACGGCCTCGGTATGGCTTCAATCCTGCTGGGCGCGGGCAACATCCTCGTGACGCCCGGGTTCGCGATCCGGCTGGCACTGGCGCAGAAGTATTACGCGCTTTACAGCCAGAACGACTGGAAGGTGAATGATCGTTTGACGCTCAACCTGGGACTGCGCTGGGACGTTCAGCCCGGCCCGACCGAGCGGTACAACCGCTTCAGCTCGATTGACCTGAACTCGAAGGATCCGTTATTCGGGACCGCGGGCGAAATCATCTTCCCGGGCAATACGGTCTCAAAGCGCAACCTCTGGCAGACCGACTATGCAAATTTCGGCCCGCGCATCGGGGCAGCGTACCAGCTCAACAATACGACTGTTCTGCGCGGCGGTTACGGCCTGACTTACGTCCCGTCCAACACGGGCTTCAACGACGGGCCGGGATTTTATGGCGCCGGGGCGTTCACGCCGTCGGCTCCTTCATCAACCACTACCGCGTACGGGACGACTCCTGCCGGCGTCGTGATCGGGCCGTTCAATAGTCTGGCGGTGAATCCCATCGTCCAGCCGGTCGGCCCGAATACGAAAGACCCGCGAATTTATGGCGGGGCGCGCCGCTTCCCATACAATTTCAAAAACGGTTACGTCCAGCAGTGGAATTTCTTCGTCGAGCGGAAGTTCGGGGCCAACTGGGTCGCGTCAGCCGGTTACATCGGCTCGCACGGCAGCCGGTTGCAGGTGACCTTTATCCCGACCAACAGCGCACAGCTGGTTGATCAGGGCCTGTTGTCTTCCTGGCGCGACACCTACATCGCCAGCAACGGCGGGACGAATCCATCAACCCAGCAAATCTGCAATCCGTTCCAGACGCTGCAGACCTGCAACCCGAGCAATCCGACCGCCGCCTCCGGGCCGTTGATCGCTTATGGCGGCGGCGTCATCAGGAACCGCACCATCAGCCGTCTGGATGCAGTCTTCCCCTACCCGCTCGAAGGCGACAACATTCACCTCTCGGAAGGCGTTTCCGATTATCACGCTTTGCAGTTGTCGGTGAACCGTCAGTTCGCGAGCGGACTGCAACTGGGTGCGCATTACACCTGGTCGAAGCTGCTCGCGACGAACCGTTACAACGCGCAGACCAACCAGGGCTATTCGGACAACGGCAACGCCAACTACTTCCCCAACCTGAGGCCGGACCTGCGCCACCTGAATCGCCAGATCACGACCAACGACGTCCCGCACCGCTTCTCGGCCAACTGGGTCTATGACCTGCCGTTCGGGAAGGGCGCCAGATTCGACGCCGGTCAGTCGGTACTCAATTCAATTATCGGCGGCTGGCGTCTGGGCGGATCGGTGACGGCCCAGACCGGGTTCGTCACCCCGCTCAGGAATGGCGGCACGAACTCGCTCAATACGCTGCCTGATCGCGTGCCAGGAGTCCCGCTCGAAGTGCCGGAGGATTTGCAGCGGTGGTACGACGGCAAGACTTCAGTCACGCTCCCGAGCGGGCGCGTGATCACTCCGTGCAAGGGCTGCTTCCTGAAGTACAACATTGATGCCTTCTCCGGTCGCATCGTCACCGGGCCGAACGGGAAGGCGATTGCCGACCTTTTCTGGTACGGCACGTCGGCGGCGGCGTTCGGAGATTTCCGCAGCCCGTCATTCTGGAATGCGAATATGGCGCTCGAGAAATCCTTCAAGATCCTCGAGCGGTATTCCATCAGCGTCTCGGCTCAGGCGACGAACGTCTTCAACCACACCCAGTTCAAGCCGACGCTCAACGCTTCGTTCGGCGCGACGGTGGTCCAGTCCACACTCGACAGCGCCGCCAACGCGCCGCTGAAACTGTCGCTCGGCCAGTTGCTGGATGTCTCGAATACGTTCGGGACTTACACCCAGTCCGCTTACGACGCGCGGCAGATTGAATTCGTCATGAAGGTCAGGTTCTGAGCGGCAGTCTGATCAGACGGAGAGGTGATGGCTATAAATCGGATCGCGCCTCTCCGGCACACTGAATAACAACCGCAGGCAGCACGGGAAAACACCGACAAAGTTTTCCTGTGCTGCCTGCGGTTGAAATTGTCCCGAGTGACAGCAGTTTTCATCTCGCTGAAGCGGTCACAGACTCTTGGAGTCTCAGGTTATATCGTGGCCGCAAAGATCGCACCCCTTTACTGAAAATATCGAAATAGCGAAAGGACACGGCTCAATGAGGAAGGTCTTGTGTCCCGCAATGCTGGCTCTTTCCCTCTGCCTTTACTTCGGGTGGCGCGCCCAGGCAGCAGGGTGGGTCGGGAAGTGGGATGCCAATCCGGACAAGCAGGGCCTCAAGGCGTTTGAGGGAATCGAAGACGACCGGACGAAGTCGCACGCCGAGGCCACGCACATCTATGTCAAAGACTCTGCCTGGCGCGTGGATATGCATCTGCGCGACCGCGACAAGCCCGACGACCGCCAGCGCAACGAGGTCAAGGGAATGAAGACAGCGGACGGGACTGACCTCGCCATCGAGCGGGGGCAGACGTGGCGCTTCACTTATTCGATGTACATCCCCGCCTCGCTCACGGCGACCGACTCCTTCACCCACATCATGCAGCAGAAGGTCGTGAGCGATAACGGCTCGAGCGGGGCGCCGCTCGTCACGCTCTCACTCCACAACCACGACGGCACGCCGAGCGTGGAACTACGGCTCTTCGAGTCCGGCGAACACTTCAACCCGATCCCCCTCGCGCCATTGCAGGACAAGTGGATTGACGTGGAGTTTGAATTCAAATTCGATTCGGCCAGCAACGGCGGGAGCGCCCGGATGGTCGTTAAGTCCGAAGGAAAGGTGATCACCGACAAGACAAAAACCGGAGTCTCACTGTTCCGCGACGAAGGCGCCAACTCCCGCGTCCGCCCGAAGTGGGGCATCTACCGCTCAGTCAAAAGCTCGGGGCTCAGGGATTGTTACCTGCTCCTGAAAAACATGAAGGCGTACCAGTGGCAATAACTCACATGAAAAAACTGATCATCGGCGCAGTCTTACTGCTCGCCGCGCAGACCGTATTCGCGACGGGAAAAACCGTCACGCCCAAATGGGAGCAGGTGGCTCCCGGCGTCTGGAGAGCGCAGATCGGCAAGCCCGAAAGCCTGACGTTGCTCACTGCCGCCGGCGCCAGACCCGCCGCCGAAGGGTTGCGGAAGCTGCCCGCCGCGCCCTTCCCGATTGACGAGAAAGAAATCGAGGCGCGCCAGTGGGACTGGAAGACGGCGCTGCGGTTTCCGCTCGCGCTCAATGAAGACGTCTACGGCCTCGGCGTGGATTTCAAGACGATGCGCCGCACGGGCTCGATCTTCCAGTTGCACGTGGATCACTGGGGCGGCCAGACCGGACGCACGCACGCGCCCGTCCCGCTCTACGTTTCTACGAATGGATACGCCGTTCTCTTTAATACCGCGCGTTACCTGAATGTCAACGTGGGCCTCGGCGTGCGACTCGCCGCCACGCAAAAGCCCCCCGTGATTGATCGCACGACGGGCAAGGCCTGGGCCGCGCAGCCGCGCTCTGATTCAATCGAGGCGCTCGCGAACGCTCCCGGATTGGAAGTGTTCGTCTTCGCCGGGCCGACCCCGATGGACGCTATCCGCCGCTACAACCTCTTCTCGGGCGGCGGCGCGCTCCCGCCTAAGTGGGGCCTCGGCTTCCTGACGCGCACGCCGACGCGTTACAGCGCTGAGCAGGCGCTCAACGAAATCCTTGAGTTCCGCAAAAACGGCATCCCGCTTGACATGCTCGGCCTCGAACCCGGCTGGCACGACCACGCGTATCCTTGTTCGTTTGAATGGGACCCGAAACGCTTCCCCGACCCGGCAAAGTTTCTCGCCGAAGTGGAAAAGCAGCACGTGCGCGTCAACCTGTGGTTCAATCCATACGTCTCGCCGACCGCGCCGCTTTACCAGAAACTGCTGCCCTACGCCGGCACTCACTTGGTGTGGAACGGCATCGTTCCTGATTACACGATGCCGGAGCCGCGCAAAATCTTCGCCGACCACCTCGCGCGTGAAGTCGTGAATGTGAACCCACGGGCCGTCGGCGGTTTCAAGATTGATGAGGTGGACGGTTACGACCGCTACCTCTGGCCCGACACCGCGACCTTCCCTTCGGGCCGCGACGGCGAACAACTGCGCCAGACCTACGGGCTGCTCGTGCAGCGGCTGGTCTATGACCTCTTCCGCCAGCAGAACCGCCGCACGCTCGGCCAGGTGCGCGGCACCAACGCGGGCGCGTCGTCGCTGCCATTTGTGATCTACAACGACAACTATGCTTTTGACGAATACATCACCGCGGTCGGCAACAGCGGCTTCGCCGGCGTGTTGTGGTCGCCGGAGGTCCGCGGCGGCAAGGGCGAAGACATGCTCAGGCGCACGCAGGCGGTTGTTCTGTCACCTCTCTCGCTCTTCAACGGCTGGGCGACCGACGACAAGCTCTGGACGCACGCTGACGTGAAAGATTACATCCGCGACGCGATTGTCCTGCGCATGCGATTGCTGCCTTACCTCTACACGACCTTTGCCCAGTACCACTATCAGGGCACGCCGGTCATCCGCCCGATGCAGCTCGTGCCGGGTTTCAGTGCCGCCGCGCAATCAGAGGCTGGCCGGCTCGACGCCACCGCGAACCCTTACGCGATTGGCCGGGTGGAGGAAGCGAAGGATCAGTACATGCTCGGCGACGCGCTGCTCGTCGCGCCGATTCCTCCCGGCGTGAAGTCCCGCAAGATCACGCTGCCCGCGGGCCGCTGGTACGATTTCTACACGGGGAAACTCATCGGCGAAAACCGGACAATCGAAGTCACGCCGCCGCTCTCGCAGATTCCGATCTTCGTGAAGGACGGCGCCCTCGTGCCGATGATCGGCGAGCGCCAGTGGACGGCCGGGCCGGATGAAACCCTGCCGCTTGAGATCCGCCACTACGGCGAGCAGCCGGGCAGGCTCGCGCTCTACGACGACGACGGCGAAACCTTCAATTACGAGAAGGGCGATTACTCGTGGACGCAGTTGAGCGTCACTAAAGACGGCAGGGGCACGTGGCAGGGCAGCGTCACGCCGGACAGCAACGGCAGGAAGTGGCATTACTCGGAAGTCTCCTGGACGTTTATGACAAAGTAGCTGCCGGGAATATTACCGGAGGGATGTTATGTCGTTATCTCGCCTTATCACTCAGGCCGTAGTCTCTGCACTCATCCTCTCGTCAATGCCTTTGGCGCAGCAACTCCCGCGCGAGCAGTGGGGAGCGCCGGCAGTGAACGTCTCACATTCGGCTGGCAAGTGGGTGATCGCGGGGCGGAAAAACAAGGTGACACTCAACGCCTCGGACCTGGCGATCAGCGTGCAGGCCGGCCCTGCAAACTGGGCGATGGTACCGTCAGGGGCCAGGGATCTGCAGGTCAGATCAAGGGGCGAAGAGTTTTATCTGCGGCTGGCCGATGCTCAGAAGGCCGTGATCACACCCTACGATACGGGATTTAAGACAGGAGTGAAGATCGCCCTGGGGCAGTGGCGCCACAACGGCCTGCGGCATCAGGGCGCGGAACTGGACCTGTCGTTATTTCTGACCGTCTGTCTTGAGGGCAAAGACGAGGAGCTGGTCTTCGACACTACGGCGAATGAAAACGAGACCGTCGTCAGACAACTGGACTGGCCGACGGCGCTCGACGCCCGTGATGTTGATTACACCCTGCTGAGCAACGGGCGCGGCACTCTGCTGCCGCGCAACTGGCCGAAAGAGTACTTCCCGATTCGCACCATCACGCCGGAAGGGAAGATCGCGGCGAGCGACCGGAGCGAGGTGCAGAGCAACGTCATCGAATCGTGGTCCATGTCCTGGTGGGGGTTCCAGAAGGGCCGCTCGGCGATGATGATCATCGTGGAAACGCCCAACGATGCCGCTTACCAGTTCCAGCACCCGGCCGGCGGCCCGACAGTGATCGGCCCAAGGTGGCGGGCGACGCTCGGCCGGTTCGGCTACCTGCGCACGGCCCGGATGTGTTTTGTCGCGGACGGCAATTATGTGGATCTGGCCAAACGTTCTCGCCGCTACGCGATGGATACGGGGCTCTTCGTTTCGCTCAAGGAAAAGATCGTGCGGACGCCCGCCGTCAAAGGTCTGATCGGAACTCCACTGACCCGGGTCGGTATCCTCAGAAACCTGAAGTCGGACAGCGACCGTTACGATACGAAGAATCCGGAAAAGAACTACAGCCTGACGACCTTCGACGAACGCGCGCGCCAGTTTCGCGAGTATAAGGCCGGGGGCCTTGAGCGATTGCACGTATGCCTGACCGGGTGGCCACATCTCGGCTACGACCGCCAGCACCCGGATGAACTGCCGCCGCCGGAAAAGGCGGGCGGCTGGGAAGGCATGAAACGGCTGGCCGACACGTGCCGCGAACTCGGTTATATCCTCACCCTGCACGACCAGTATCGCGATTACTACACCGACGCCCCTTCATACGACCCTCAGTTCGCCATTCATGAAGAAGACGCTCTGAGCCCGCCGCATGCCTTCCCCGGCACCCGATTCGGTGACTGGAAAGAGGGATACCTCCCCTTTATGCGCCACTGGGACGGCGGCACCCAGACTTTCCTCAACTCACGTTTCATGCTGGGGGCTCTTGTCAGGAACTACCAATTGCTCTTCGACCACGGCATCAGGCCGGACGGCAGCTATCTGGACGTGTTCGGCTACGTTCCGCCGGACGAGGACTTCAATCCCGAACACCCGACGACGCGGACCGATAATCTGCGGGATCGGGCAAACTGCTACAACTGGACGCGCAACAATCTCGGCATTGTGGGAACCGAAGCGGCGTGCGACTGGACGATCCCTTACGCGGATATTTCCTCGCCCCTCGGCCCGGTCAAGGTTGTTCCCGTGCCGCTCTTCAATCTGGTCTACCATGACGCCATCATTACGACTTACAGTCCCACCGACCTGCATGGTTTCCTGAACGGCGGCCTGCCACAGCCACAGTTCCCCAATCGCCTGGAAGACCTTGAAAAGAACCTGGGGATGATCCGCCAGATGGCGGCTTTGCAGGAAAGGCTGGCATTGCTGGAGATGACCAGGCACGAATTCCTCGATAAAAATTACCGCCGTGAGCGCACCACCTTCTCAGACGGGACGACCGTGACCGTTGACTGGGACGCCAATACCTTCGTCATCAGTCCCGAATTGAAAGCCCTCCACTGACGGGTCGCCCGCTGAAACCTGAAATGTCAATTCAGGTCGGGCTCAGGTTCGCCATGCTCATATGCTGATAGATCAGGCAGACACACAAGAGATTTCGGCCGGGCACGATTTGCCCTGTTGTTTCTCTGCTTCTTCTTGACAGTACTTCTGGCATATCAGAGAATGCGCTCCGGCAGCAGGTTGCCGGGGAAGCAGCCGTTCAATAAACAGTTACCCTCATCGTGTTTCCTGTTGTACTCACGCGTACCCGAAATCCGGTATCACCGTGTCCGCGTGCAGGAGAACCCCGGTGACCTGATCCGGAATGCTGATCAGACTGGCTGACACAGGCATTTTACGAAAGAGAGAATCTGACGCCACCGAACCTCGCGGTAATGTTCACCATCAGCAGCGAGGCCAGGAAGAACAGCACACCGTTCCCGCCATCTGGCGATTTGACGCGCAAGCGTGGCTTTGCTGGGAATGACCAGGCGCAAATCCCTGGCTCACAATTACCGAACAGACAATTTCCGCGGGTGGGACGGCGATGCCCTTCGATCAGTACGCCGGCCCGTCCGGGGCGAATCCATAATCACAGCTGCCAAAGTAACGTGGTCTGCGGCCCCGAAGACCGCAGGCCACTTTATCGAGCGCCTTATCCGGGAGGATTTTATGAAGAGAAGCAATGCCACGCTGGCCCTGCTCGGCCTGACCGTGATCCTTTGTCTGTTGCCGCAGGCGGTGGCCGCGCAGGCCGTCAGCGGGACGATCCTCGGCGAAGTCACCGACCCGAGCGGCGCGGCGGTGGCCGGGGCCAAAGTGACTCTCGTTCACACGGCGACCGGCCTCACACGCACCGTCGTCACCGATTCGTCGGGCGAATACATCGCGCCCTCGCTGCCGCCCGGCGCTTACACCATCACGGCGGAGATGAGCGGCTTCAACAAGCTCTCGCTCGCCAACATTCAGCTCGGCGTGGATCAGAAGGTGCGCATTGACCTGGCGCTCAAAGTCGGCCAGGCGAGCGAGTTGATCGAGGTCGAGGGCACGGTGCCTCTCGTCCAGACCGACAGCTCCGACCTGAGCGGCACGATCAACGAGACGCAGATCAAGAACCTCCCGCTCAACGGGCGCGATTTCGTCCAGCTGACGCGGACGCTGCCCGGCGTGCTGCGCGGCATCCCGGGCGCGAACATTGACGGCGCGGGCAGCCTCGCCTGGCGCGCCTCGGCCTCGTTCTCGGCCAACGGCATGCGGACGCGCGACAACAACTTCCTGCTCGACGGCGTCGACAACAACGAGACGTGGCTCAACTCGGTCGTCATCTTCCCGAGCATTGACGCGCTCGAAGAGTTCAAGGTCCAGACCAGCACCTACTCGGCCGAGTTCGGGCGTTCCTCAGGCGGTGTGGTCAACATCCAGATCAAGTCGGGCCAGAACGCCTTTCACGCGAGCGCCTTTGAATTCCTGCGCAACGACGCGCTCGACGCCAACGACTTTTTCAATAACAAAAACAACCGCGTGAAACCGCCTTACAAGCAGAATCAGTTCGGCGGCACGGCGGGCGGGCACATTCGCCGCGACAAGATGTTCTACTTCGGCGACTACCAGGGCGGCCGCATTCGCGACGGCAAGACCTACCTTTCGACCGTGCCGACGGTGAAGATGCGGGCGGGCGACTTCTCGGAACTGACGCGCACGATCTACGACCCGATCAGCAAGACCGCGTTCACCGGAAACGTCATCCCCGCGAACCTGATTGACCCGGCGGCCAGGAAGGTCGTTGACCAGCTCTACCCGCAGCCGAACGTCGCCGGGACGAAGGCGTCGAACGGGCAGATCATCAACAACTTTCTCTACAACCCAGTCCTGCAGCGCGAGGACGATCAGTTCGACGGGAAGATTGACAACTATTTTTCGCAGAGCAATCACTTCTTCGGCCGGTACAGCTTCGAGCGCACACACCGGTTCCTGCCGGCGACTTTGCCGCACGGCGACTCCGGAACGACCTTCGGCGCGGGCACGGGCCTGATTCGCGCGCAGAGCCTGGCGCTCAACGATACGCACACGTTCAGCCCGCGGTGGTTGAATGAAGCCCGCGCCGGTTTCAGCCGGATCGCCTTCAAGGTGACTTCGATTGACGCCGGGACGAATCTCGCGGCTGCGGTCGGCATTCCGGGCGTCAACATCACGGACACGGCGACGGCGATGTCGCAGATCAACTTCGCGCAAGGTGACATTCGCAACCTCGGCGCGAACTCGAACCAGCCGCTGCTGACCTTCCTCGACACGTATCAGTTCTTCGACAACGTGACCCACACGCGCGGGCAGCATACGATCAAGATGGGCGCGAGCCTGACCAGGCGGCGGCGCAACGTCTTTAACGTGGATAACATCGTCGGCAACTTCACCTTCAACCAGAACCTGACCTCGAACTGCGCGGGCATCGCTTCGGGCTGCACGACCAACCCGAACACGGGCTTCGGATTCGCCAGCTTCATGCTCGGTTACGCCTCATCAATCACGCGCGGCCTGATGCAGGGCACGGTCGGCGAACGCCGCCCGGAATACGGGGCTTACGTTCAGGACGACTGGCGCGCGAGCAGCAGGCTGACGCTCAACCTCGGCCTGCGCTACGACCTTTTCGTGCCCTACGTCGAACAGTATGATCGGCAGTCGAACTTCGACACGAGTACGGGCAAATTCGTCGTCGCATCCGAAAGCGCCGTGATCAACGGCATCAAGGTCGGGCGCGGTTTGCAGACGACGCCGAAGAAGGACTTCGCGCCGCGCTTCGGCTTCGCCTACGATGTATTCGGCAGCGGCAGGACGGTCGTGCGCGGCGGCTATGGCATCTTCTGGAACAACCCGCTCACGGGCACTTCGTCGCAGAAGCCCAGCAACCCGCCGTTCCTGTTGTCGAACTCGCAGACGACGACGTTATTGCCGACACTGAAGCTGAGCAACGGCATTCCCGCGCCGCCCGTGCCCGACCCGAATGCGGCGCCGACCGGCACGACGCGCTCGATCTTCGAGCCGAACTTCCGGGACGGCTACGCGCAGCAGTGGAACCTGAACCTCTCGCAACAACTCGGCCGGAACTACGCGCTCGAACTGTCCTACGTCGGCTCGAAGGGGACGCACCTCGTGGCCAAGATGGACATCAACCAGGCTCCGCCCGTCGTCGGCGTGTCGGACTCGAACGTTAATCGCCCGTTCATCAAACTGGCCCCGGGGCTGCGCGCGCTCTCGCAGGTGCAAAGCCGCGGCTACTCGAACCACAACGCGCTGCTCGTGAAGTTTTCCAACCGCCTCACCCACGGTCTGATGTTCGTCAACTCCTACACCTTCGGCAAGACGATTGACGTCGTCTCCGACACCGAAGGCACGGTGCAGAACGCCTACGACTTCAACCGCGACCGCGCCGTTTCGGACTTCGACATCAAGCACACGTTCACTTCGAGCTGGACCTATGACCTGCCCATAGGCAAAGGCAAGTGGCTGAGTGTCGGCGACAGCGTCATTGCCGACAAACTGCTTGGCGGGTGGCAACTGAGCGGGATTTTCCTCGCCCGCACCGGGCTGCCGTTCTCGGTCAACCAGGCGGTGGGCGTACAGTCAACCGGCACGGGCAACCGCCCGAACCGCATCGCGTCAGGTGTCCTTGATCACCCGACAATTGACCGGTGGTTCGACCTGAGCGCGTTCGTGCCGACGACGGACAACACGGGCACCTACGGCAACTCGGGGCGCAACATCCTGCGCGGACCAAAGCAGGTGAACTTTGACCTGTCACTCGTCAAGGTGACGCGCTTCCGCGACCGCTTTGAGCATCAGTTCAAGGTGGAGTTCTTCAACGCCTTCAACCACGCCCAATTCGCCAACCCGGGCAACACCATCGGCACCGGCAGCGCGGGCGTCATTTCGAGCCTGCTCTTCGGCGCGACGGCGCGCCAGATTCAGCTCGCCATGAAGCTCAGCTTCTAAGGCGCGGGGTGGTTTCTGCGCCGACGGCTAAGATCCGTCAGGGCAGTAAAAACAGGGCCACGGACGGGTGCGGATGCAGACTTTAGCAGCCTGCATCCGCACCCGTCCGTGGCCCTCCTCTCCGTAACTCCGTAAAGCCACGGCAAGCCCCGCCCGGAAACACTTCCCGCCGCGCAGGCACTATCCCCAGCGCCGCCTGATACAACCCGCCAGTTGACAAGAAAGCAGCCCGGCCTCAGGAGCCGGAGAAAATTGACCGGAAGAAAATAGTTTCGCCCGCATGAACACTTTGCGCCGCTGACGGCGCCTTCATCGGTGAGGGCAGTCAGGCGATTGCCCTGAATCCGAACTCCCCCGATCACCAGGCCGGGGCGAGCGGATCGCTCCGCTCCGCATTCTTTGAGGAGAATCCGATGAAACCCATTATCTTCGCCTGTCAGCGCAATCTCCGGCTCCGGGTCTTTCTCGTTGCCACTCTGATTTCACTCAACCTCATGCCAGCCCCGTCGCGCGATCTGACCTTCAGCGCGCAGGGGAGGTGCCTCTTCTGCCGCCGCTCGGGTCCGCCGCAGGTCGAGCCACAGGCCGGGAGGTGGAAAACCTGGGTACTCTCCTCCGGCTCGCAGTTCCGGCCCACGCGGCCGCCCGACGGGCTGGCACAGGAATTCGAGATCAGAAATCTGATCACCCGCACCAACCGGCGCGACGCCGCCGCGCTCGACGCCATCAGCTTCTGGGACTCAGGCCCCCCGGGCTACCGCTGGAATGAACTGGCCATCAATCAACTGGTCAGAAACAACATCACCGGGCCGCGCAGCGCGCGCATCCTCGCGCTGCTGAACGTGGCGATCTACGACGCGACCGTCGCCGCCTGGGACGCGAAGTACGTTTACAACCGCCCGCGCCCGAGCGAGGTCAACACGCAGGTCGCGCCCGTCATTCCCGTCCCCTCGAGCCCGTCTTATCCGAGCGAACACGCGGCGGCGGCGGGCGCGGCGGCGGCGGTACTCGGCTACCTCTTCCCCGATGATGCGACGACCTACGCCAGCCAGGCGCAGGAGTGCGGCGAGTCGCGGCTCAACGCGGGCGTGCATTACCAGAGCGACGTCACGGCCGGGCTGGAACTCGGGCGCCGGGTGGCGGAACTCGTGATCGCGCGCGGGCGGACTGACGGCTCCGACGCCGTCTTTACCGGCACGATCCCGACCGGGCCGGGCTTCTGGCGCGGGACCAATCCGGCCACGCCGCTCGCGGGAACCTGGCGCACCTGGGTGATCTCTTCGGGCAGCGAGTTTCGCCCGCCGCCGCCGCCGGCCTTCGATTCACCGCAGAAGGCGCAGGAGCTGGCCGAGGTCAAAAACTTCCCGCGCCCGATCCCGGCGAGCGGCGCGAATTTCAACACGACGCGCGCGGCCTACTTCTGGCAGGGCAACACCTCGATATTATGGAATGACATCCTGACGACGAAACTCTTCGAGTACCAGCTCGACCGTAATCCGCCGCGCGCGGCCCGCGCTTACGCGCTGATGAGCGTGGCGGCCTACGACGGCATTATCGCGTGCTGGGACGGGAAGTACACCTACTGGGCGGCCCGGCCCAACATGCTCGACCCGGGCATAGTGACGCTCTTCCCGAACCCGAATCATCCAACCTACCCGTCGGCGCACGCGATGTTCGACGGGCCTTACGCGGCGGTACTCGGCTACCTCTTCCCGCGCGACGCCGACTACTTCGCGGCGCAGGCGCAGGAGGCCGGATTGTCGCGGCTCTGGGCCGGGATTCACTTCCGCAGCGACATCGAGGCGGGGCTGGAGGTCGGGCGCGCGGTGGCGCAGAAGGTGATCGAGCGGGCAAAGCAGGACGGCTCGCAGTAAACGGCGGAGGTCGTTTGCGCCGCGCGCCAGTCTGGTGAAAAGCCACCACCAGACTGGCGCGCGGCACCGGGGTGCCGCCGGGTCATAAACTGGTCCGGTAGTGTCCCCATTGCTCCTTCAGCTTCGCCAGCAGCGCGATAAAGCGCGGGTCTTTCCTGAGGTGATCCAGATACGGCTCACTCTCAAACAACGGGTAACAGGGGAAGCCGCCGTCTGCCGCCGCCTGGAGCCACCTGACGGCCGGCTCGGGTTTCTTCATCACCGCATAAGCGCAGGCGATGTTATAAGCGGTATGGTGAAAATGGCCGAAGCCCTTCCCCTTTTCCATCGCACTCCTGATCCTGGCCTCCGCCTTCTGTCCCTCACCGGCCAGCGCCGCGAGCAGGGCCTGGATGCCTGTAAAGAGCCCCGTGTCCGTATCACCCGGATAATCTTTCAGGAACTCCTCGACTACGGCCGCCGCCTCGTCTCTTCTGCCGAGATGCAGTAAAGCCATGGCCAGGGTTGACCCGACCATCGGCGGATTGACTTCACCGGGGCTCCTGCGCAGGGCAGCCAGCGCCTGCTCATATTTCCCCTGAAACAGGAATGTTTCTCCGATCCGGAATTGCGCGAGCCTGTTGGTCGGGTTGACCGCCGCCGCCTTTTGCAACTCCTGAAGCGCGAGGTCGAAAGCCCCGATGTGATTGTAGACCAGCGCGAGTTGATTCTGGGCCTCGTCCAGACTCGGATTCAGAGCCAGGGCGCGGCGGTATTCCTCAATCGCCTGCTCGTGGGGAAAATGATTGACGGGCGTCCAGAGCAGACGGCCGCGGGCCAGATGGGCGGCGGCTGAGTCCGGGTCCAGGGAGAGCGCTTTCTCCACCGCCACAAAGGCCTTCTCCTCCCACTCCTTTTCACCCGGCGTGAATAAGAAGAACCTCCACACGCAGGCCTGCGCCAGTTCCGCATGGGCCGCGGCGAAGGTCGGATCCAGGGCCACGGCGCGTTCGAGCGTCCTGATGGCAGTCTCGTTGTCAGCCTTGTTCTGGCGGTAGGCGTAAAACCGCCCGCGCAGGTATTCATCATATGCGGCCGGGTTGACCGGGCGGGCGCTCGCCAGCCGAGTTTGCTCCTGCTGTGTCAGCTTGATCTGGATCTGCTGGATCACGGCCCGCGCGATCTCGCTCTGGAGCGCCAGGGCGTCGCGCAGGTTGCGCTCGTAAGTCTCGGCCCAGAGAGGCCGCTCGGTCGGCGCGTGGATCAACCGCGCGGTGATTTTCACCCGCTCCCCGGAGCGCTGGACTGAACCCTCGACTACCGCGTCCACGTCGAGTTCGCGCGCGATCTCAGCGAGCGGCTTGCGCGCCCGCTGATATTGCATCACCGAAGTCCGCGAACTCACCCGCAACCCCCCGACTTTCGCCAGGCCGGCAATCAGCGCCTCGGTCATCCCGTCGGCGAAGTATTCCTGCGCCGGGTCGGCTGAGAGATTTTCCAGCGGCAACACCGCCAGCGACCTGATCTGATCAGACCGGACTGCGGGCGCGCGCCGCCAGACGAGAAACCAGACGAGCGAGACCGCCAGTACCGCCGCAAGCGCTGCAACCACAGGCCGGCGCCACGCTGCGAACCTCGCCCCGGCTCCTTCAGCCGCGCGCGTCGTCGCCGCTTCGGGCTGACTGCCCGGCGGGAGCGTCTTCAAATCGGCGATCAACTCCTCCGCCGATTGATGCCGTGCTTCACGATCCTTCGCCAGACACCTGCCGACGATCCGTTCCAGCTCCGCCGGAGCTTCGGCGCAATACTGCCCAGGCGGCGCCGGCTCGGCGGTCAATAATGCCGCGATCACATCGCTCATCGTCGCGCCTTCAAACGGCCTGCGCCCCGCGATCATTTCATAGAGTACGACGCCGAGCGAGAAGATGTCGGTGCGGTGATCAACCTTCAGGCCGCGCGCCTGCTCCGGCGACATATAACTCGCCGTCCCCATCACCACTCCCGGCGCCGTGCTGAGCGTGGCCGCGGCCGTGGTCGCCGAATCCATCGAGCGCGCCGGCGCTTCGGTCAGCTTCGCGAGGCCGAAGTCCAGCACCTTGACCAGCCCGTCGGGCCGCACCATGACGTTCTCCGGCTTGATGTCGCGATGAATAATCCCGGCCTCGTGCGCCACGCCGAGCGCGCCGGCCACCTGCCCGGCGATGGCTATTGCCTGTTTGACGCCCAGCCCGCGACGCTCGATCAGCGCCCGCAGCGTCTCGCCTTCGACAAACTCGCTGACGATGTAATGCGCGCCGCCCTCCGCCATCGGAGCTTCGCCGATCTCGTGAATGGTGAGGATGTTGGGGTGATTGAGACTTGATGCCGCGCGCGCCTCCTGCCTGAACCGGCGGACGCGCTCCTGATCCTGCGTGAAGGCGGCGGGCAGGAGCTTGAGCGCGACTTTGCGGCCCAGCCGCGTGTCCTCAGCCAAGTAAACTTCACCCATCCCGCCCGCGCCGATCAGCGAGAGCGCCTGATAATGGCCGAGGCTGCGGCCCACGGGCGGTGCGGCCTGCTGCCTGGCGGCCATCTGGGCCGCCACCCCGGCCACCCTCCCGGAGATGAAGCCGCCCGCCTGCTCGTGCGACCGCAGCAGGGATTCGACCTCGCGGCGCAACTCATCATCACTGCCGCAAGCCCCGGCCAGGAAGTCCGGGCGGGCTTCCGGCGCGAGTTCCAGCGCGGCGTGGTAGAGTTCGCCGATGCGCCGGTATTGTTCAGCCGTCATGGCGGCTCTCCTTCCGGTTCAGTTCACGGAACAGCCACGCTTCGGCCTGACTCCAGTCGCGCCGCACGGTGCTGACAGAAATCCTGAGTACTTCGGCCGTCTCCTCCAGACTCAGGCCGGCGAAGAAGCGCAGCTCCACGACAAGGGCCTGCCGCCGGTCCAGCTTCTCAAGCGTCTGCAACGCGTCATCGAGCGCCACCAGATCCGCGCACTGCTCCTCGGCGACGTTGGCCGCTTCCGAGAGCGAAACCTGCAGGGCCTGGTCGCCGCCGCGCTTGTCGCGCTGCCGTGCGCGGGCGAAGTCCACCAGGATGCGCCGCATGATCTGCGCCGCCAGCCCGAAGAAATGGGCGCGGCTCTGCCACTCGACGTTCTGCCAGTCAATCAGCCGGAGAAAGGCCTCGTTAACGAGCGCCGTGGTTTGCAGGATGTGTCCCTGCCGCTCACCCGCCATGTAGCGTTTGGCCAGACGGTGCAGTTCCGCATGGACTAAAGGCGTGAGTTGTTCGAGCGCCGCCGCGTCGCCCCGGTTCCAGGCGACGAGCAGTCGGGTGATTTCCCGGCTTGAGGGAACAGCCATAAGACCCTCCGGTGTTATGAACGGCCGGCACGAAAATCAGGCGGTGGGAAAATAAGCTAGCACAGCCCGTTGCTCCCTCCAATCAATTGCCGGATTTCTCACCCGACACCGGCCCGGCAGAGAAAGCAAAAAAAAGTCGCGCCGGCATGAACATTCTCCCGTGCCGGCGACGCCTTTATGGCCTGCAATGAGACCGCCGATCTATTCTCGTTCCGGGCCTCGTGGTGCGGGCCGTGCGTGAAAGAGATGGCGACGCTGCAAAAGCTGCCGGATGATCACCCGGGGAAACTGCAGGTGCTGGCGGTCGCGGTGCAGGAGGAGCGGAGGGCGTCGCTGCAATTCGTCAAAGATCATCCCCGATATCGGTTCGTGTTTCTGACCGAACCCACGCCGGGCGAGGAGCATACTCCGCTGCAGTCGTTCTTCGGGATTCATCTCATCCCGGCGGGCGCGTTCGTTGACGCGCAGGGCAGAATCCTCGACCGCTGGTCGGGATTTGCGGACGAGGAAGCGTTTGTAGAGAGAATCCGCCGACTGATGGGCAAGTGAAGCGGATCAATTGCAGAGATATTTCCTGCTAATACTCAGGCTCCGGTGAGAATGATTCCCGGACGAGCGGCGAGGCAGTATAATGCCGCGCCATGCTTCCGCAGAAGATTTCCCACTATCGCATTCTCGGCCAGCTCGGCGCCGGCGGCATGGGTGAAGTTTACCTCGCCGAAGACGAGCGGCTGGGCCGCAAAGTAGCGCTCAAGCTGCTCCCCGCGCGTTTCACCGCGGACGCCGAACTGGTCCGCCGCTTCGAGCAGGAAGCGCGCGCCGCCTCCGCCCTCAACCACCCGAACATCCTCACCATTTACGAAGTCGGTCGCGCCGACGGCGTCCATTTCATCGCGGCTGAATACATCGAAGGTCAGACATTGCGCCAGCGTCTGGCGACCGGTCGGATGAGCGTGCCTGACGCGCTCGATGTGGCCTCGCAGATCGCGAGCGCGCTCAATGCCGCCCACTCCGCGGGCATCGTGCATCGCGACATCAAACCGGAAAACGTCATGCTGCGGCACGACAGTTACGTGAAAGTGCTGGATTTCGGCCTCGCCAAAGTGACCGAACGATTCAACCCGCCCGCCTTCGACCCCGAAGCCCCGACCATCTTCAAAGCCGAAACGAATCCGGGCACGGTGATGGGGACGGCGAGTTATATGTCGCCCGAGCAGGCGCGCGGCCTGAAGGTTGATCACCGCACCGACATCTTCAGCCTTGGCATCGTGCTGTATGAAATGATCGCGGGCCGCCAGCCATTCACCGGGCCGACGACGAGCGACGTGCTGGTGGCGATCCTGCAATCAGACCCCGCGCCGCTCTCGCAGAGCAATGCGTCGGTGCCGCCCGCTCTGGAACGCAGTATTTTCAGGGCGCTCAGCCGGAACTCGGACGAACGCTATCAGACCGCGAGCGAACTGCTCAGTGACCTCAAGCGATTCCGGCAGCGGCTGGAGTTTGAATCGGAAGCGACCGCGATCTGGAATGCCGGGCAGACGCTGCCCGAGATCACGGAAGAGTTATCCGCCAGATCAATTCGTTCATCCCCGTCCGCGCGCCGCACTCGCTCGCGCAAGGCGATTGATTCGCTGGCCGTGCTGCCGCTCGCGAACGCGAGCAATGATCCGAACCTCGAATACCTCGCCGAAGGCATCACCGAAAGCATCATCAACAGCCTCTCGCAACTGCCCAAGCTCCGCGTCATCCCGCGCGGCACGGTCTTTCTTTACAAAGGCCGCGCCGTTGATCCGCAGCAGGCGGGCCATGAACTCGGCGTGCGCGCGGTGCTGAGCGGCAGAATGCTTCAGGTCGGCGAGACCCTGGTCATCCGCGCCGAACTGAATGATGTCGTGCAGCATTCACAGCTCTGGGGCGAGCAGTACCGCCGGAAGCTGACCGACATTTTTGAATTGCAGGAAGAGATCGCGCAGGAGATCAGCGAGAAGCTGCGATTCAAATTATCCGGCGAAGAGAAGAAGAAACTGGTCAAACGCTACACTGAAAACACCGAGGCCTATCACCTCTACCTGAAGGGGCGATACTTCACCTCGACCAAGCGCACCGAGGAGTGGATCAAAAAAGGCATCGAGCATTTTCAGCAGGCGATTGACCTCGACCCGAATTACGCGCTGGCATACGCCGGGCTCGCCGACGCTTACGCCTTCCTCGCCTCGTCAACCGGGGGCTGGCGCCCGCGCGAGGCTTACCCGAAGGCGAAGGCGGCGGCGTCGAAGGCGCTGGAGCTGGACGAACAGCTGGCCGAAGCCCACTGCTCGCTCGGATTCGCGGCGCTGTTGTTCGACTGGGACTTTGCCGAAGCCGAGCGACAATTCAAGCGCGCGATTGAGCTGAATCCGAATTACGCGAATGCGCACGACGGGTACGGGTTTTATCTTAAGGCGACCGGGCAGCACGAGGCCTCGATCCGCTCCTGCCGGCAGGCGTCGGGGCTCGACCCGCTGTCACACTTCGCCGCGCTCAGTTGCGGCTGGGCGTATTACTTCGCGCGCCGGTTCGACGAGGCGAGCGAGCAGGGCCTGAAGGTGCTGGAGATGGACCCGAATTTCGCCTTCGCGTGGAAGTTTTTGGGCATGAGCTACGGCCAGCAGGGTGCGACTGACGCCGCGATTGACGCGCTCGAAAAGGCCGTCGCGCTGGCCGAAGACGTGCCGGATTTCAAAGCCCACCTCGGCCACGTCTACGGGCTCGCCGGCAACCGCGCCGCCGCCGAGCGGGTCATCGAGGAACTCGAACAGATCGCGAAGCAGCGTTACGTGCCCTCCTATTACTTCGCGCTGGTCGCGCTCGGCATGGGCGAAATGGATCAGGCGTTCAGGTGGTTTGAGAAAGCCTGCGAGGAGCGCTCGGGCTTTCTGGTCTACCTGGGTGTCGAGCCGATGCTGGATCGGCTGCGGTCGGACGCGCGCTTTGAAAATTTGCTGCGGCACGTTGGCGTATCGTCGCGGGGCTGAAAGGAACAATCCCGGCGCGCGGGTGAGATGAGAGTCGAGCCTCTGCCAGAGACGCCAATAATATTGCGATGCAAGAGGAAAACACGTACCAGCTCTTGATCGATAAAATCAAGGCGGCATTTTCTGAAGTGCCTTATCCCGGTGATGACGACATCATCAGCACTACTGACCATATAAAAATATGTGAGGAATGTCAGGGATTACACAATGCGCTGGTGGGCAAAACATGGCGGGGACTGACTGAAGACGACGATTTAACCGGTTGGATTAGTCATGCGATGTCTTTTTTCAGCCCTGCGGGTTGGCAAGACTATCTCCCGGCCTATCTGATTCAGAGTATCAAGCGCGGGAGTTTCAGTTCTTCGGGTTTTCGTCCAAAGCCAGCCGCTGCGCGACACCCCCTCATATATTCGCAGCCTCGTGGCCTGCTATTCCGTTCCGGACCTGCGGGACGAGCGCAAAGAGGCGCCCGCGTCCGTCACGGACAAAACCCTGGAAGAATACTCTCCGCTTTACCACCTCAGCCGGAACAGTAAAGGCGCGCCGCCGATCTTCATCGCCAGAGCAGGCCCTGACGATGCCGGCCTGAACGCGGGGCTTGACCGCTTCGCCCGGACGGCGCTGGCCAGCAATCTGACGATTGACCTCGCCAACCACGCCGGAGGCCATCACGGCTTCGACATCGAGGACGACAACGACAGGTCGCGCGAGATTATCAAACGGACTCTGGAGTTCATCAGAGCGCACATCTGATCGGGTATGGCTTGAAAATAGTCCGCCGGTTTCGGGCGATACGCTTCGGAACCGGATCGTCCGATTCATCATTACAGCGCATTTCGATTGAGTGAGCAGGCTGCCGGTGGCAATGTACAGGGAGCTGCCAGCTCCCTGCCGCCAGCAATTACTGGAGATGACCCTTGTCCCGGAGTCAGCAGGGAGCTGCCAGCTCCCTGTACATCCATCTGAAAACCGCTGTGGTACGAACCGTCAACCGCAGGAACCCGGCCATGCCGCGCTTCATCGAAGCAATCAAAGCCAACCCCGATGTCAGAATCTTCCGTGTCGTCAGTTCAGGCGACGACCTGCAGGATTGGCGGCTGAGGCCAATCAGACGGGGGTGGCGCTGAAAAAGTAAGGCTGAGTTCACCGCCGCAGACGCCGCAGAACGCTGAGCCCTCGCCGAGAGGGAGAGAGAGAAGCCGGCCTGCCAGCAGGCTCTCTGCGCTTCCTCTGTGTTCTCTGCGTCTGCGGCGGTGAAGGAGACTTCCACAACTCAGGCATTACATTTTCAGCACCACCCGAGGGCAAACGCATGAGCGAGGTCATCAGGGCGCCGGGCAAATCGCCGCTCGACGTGTTGTTTGAGCTGCGGGGAGCTGCCGCCGGTGTCAGACGCAGGGCGCCGAAACGGAAGCCGTGACTGGTCGCATTCAGGCATTACAGCGCTTCTCAAATGGATGTTCAGGACAACCGGAGCGCGGAGCGTTTGGAGTGCGGTCGCCCGGTGCCGCTTTCGCAGCTTTACTGTCAGCGCGGCTATAGAGTCAGACCAAAGCGGCACCGGGCGACCGCACTCCAAACGCTCCGCGCTCCACTGTCCACGCAATTGAAAACTGCTGTAATCAGATCACTTCTTATCGCGCGAGCAGGGCACGATACTCGGCGGCTTTCTCCGGCCGGCCCCAGGCTTCGTAGAGGGCGATGATCCGATTCAGCGCCCGTACGGTCTGTTTGCTCCGCTCACCGGTTTTGGCCTTGAGGATCGGATAGTTTCCCACCAGCAGTGGTTCGGCTTCACTGTAACGGCCGAGTGCCGTCAGGCAGCCGGCCAGGGAACTCTCGGCGTCGGCGGTGCGCCATTCGCCGGGGGGGAGCTTCTGGCGGAAGATCTCCACGCCTTCACGCAGGAGCGGTTCCGCGCCCTGCGGGTCGCCTTTGTCGGTCAGCACCTTGCCCAGCCCCATCAGCGAGTGGCCAATGTAGAGGTGCCCCGGCGGGAGCAGTTTGCAGCGCAGTTCGAGCGCGCGGCGGAACAACGGCTCGGCCCCTGCAGGGTCGCCGGTCAGGTAGATCGCCGAGGCGAGGTTCGCCATGGCGAAAGCGACGTTCGGATGCTCTTCGCCGTAAAGCCTGCGGCGAATCTCCAGCGACTCGCGGTAGTAAGGCACGGCGGCGGCATCATCGCCCTTGCGCTGGAGCAGCAGCGCGAGGTTGTTGAGGCTCGTCGCCACCTCTGAATGCGCGTCGCCGAGCAGCCTGCGCTGCAGCCCGAGCGCCTCGCGCTGCAACGGCTCGGCCGCCGCGAAATCCCCCTTCTCGGTGAGCAGGAGAGCGAGGTCGTTGATGTACTGCGCGACGGTGGCGTCATCCTGTCCGACCAGTTTACGCCGCATCGAGAGCGCCTCGCGGTAGAGCGGCTCAGCCGCCGCCAGATCGCTTCTCGCCCTCAGATCGCCTCCCAGGGCGTTCAGGCTCTCGGCCACAGCCAGGTGTTCCTCTCCCAGCCGTCTGCGCCTGATCGCGAGCGCCTCGCGGTGCAGGGCCTCGGCGCCCGCGTAATCGCCTTTGTCGAACCGCAGCATCCCCAAGTCGTGCAGGGTCGAGGCCACGTCGGCGTGTTCGTTGCCGAATAATTGCCGCCGCGTTTTGAGCGCCTCTTCGAGCAGCGGGGTGGCACGGTCATAGAGCCCCAGACTGCGGTAGGCGTTACCCATCGTGTTCATCAGCGTCGCCTGCGCTTCGGGCTGGTCTTTCAGCTCCTGTCTGATCTTCTCGGCGCCCTGGTCCAGAATCTCGCGCGCGGTAATCGTGTTGCCCTTCGCTTCGGTCGGGTCGGAGACTTTGAAGGTATCTACCAGGAAGGCCAGGACGCGCTCGGCACGGTCGCGTTCGCGGGCCACGCGCCGCGTCTGCATCAGGGTCGTCACAATGAAGCCGATGATGAGCGCCGCGATGACCGCCGCCGCCGCGACTCCCGCCCTGTTACGGCGGACGAATTTCCCGGCGCGGTAACCGAACGTGTCCTTGCGCGCGATGACCGGCAGCCCTTCCAGATGCCGCCGGATGTCTTCGGCGAACTGCTCGACCGAGGCGTAGCGGCGCTGTGGCTCCTTGCGCATCGCCATCAGCACGATGTTGTCCAGATCGCCTTTCAATCGCCGGCGCAACCGCTCCGGCTCGCCTTCGCGCGTCAGGCTGACCGACTCCGGCGTGATCGCCGTCGGTTCGCCCGCGCTTCCCGGCAAAGTCTCCACGCGACTGATCGCCGTACTCGGTCGCTCCGGCTCCGCCTCGCACACGACGCGCGCGATCTCGCTCGGCGCCGAGCTGGTGATCCGGTATGGCCGGTGCCCGGTCAGCAGTTCGTACAACACCACGCCCAGCGAGTAGACGTCGCTCGCGGTCGTGATCGCCTGACCCCGCACCTGTTCGGGGCTCGCGTAAGCCGGCGTCATCGGGCGCTCCCACGTCGCCGTCGGCGCGACAGTTTCGGGGAAGAGGTCGGGGCTGAGCAGCTTGGCGATGCCGAAATCGAGCAGCTTCGGCGATCCGTCTTCGGGGACGAGAATGTTGCCGGGCTTGAGGTCGCGATGCACGACCAGATTCTGGTGCGCGTAATGCACCGCCCCGCAGACCGTCAGGAAGAGCCTGAGCCGCTCGCTAATGGTCAGGCGGTGCGAGTCGCAATAGGCGTCAATCGGCTGCCCCTCGATGTACTCCATGACGAAGTAAGGCAGCCCGTCTTCGGTCGTGTCGCCGTCGAGCAGTCGCGCGATGTTCGGGTGGTTGAGCGAGGCGAGGATCTGACGCTCGTAGCGGAAGCGGCGGACGATCTCAGCGGTGTCCAGGCCGCGTTTGAGGAGCTTGATCGCGACGCGCTTCTGGAACTGGTCGTCGGCGCGTGAGGCGAGGTAGACCGAACCCATGCCGCCCGAGCCGAGCCGCGAGAGGATCCGGTAGCGCCCGAGCCGGCGCCCGACCAGTGAAGAGTCGGCTTCGGCGCCGACGAGCCGGGCCGCCATTTCGAGTGCGGGCACTGTGATGAAGCCCTCCGCCTGCGTCCCACACCTGAGCAGTGTCTCGACTTCGTCGAGCAGCGCCGCGTCGCCCGCGCAGGCGCGCTCCAGAAACGCGGCGCGCGTGCTCGTCTCGTATTCAAGGGCGGCGAGGTAGAGCTTCTGGACCTCCTGCCAGCGTTCAGGCTTCATCGCACGTCTTCCTCCCTCAACTGGCGCAGGAGCCACACCCCGGCGTCTCTCGGATCGAACGCCGACCGATTTCCATCGCTTCGGGCACAGAGTGGTTGTCTGACTTGTGGCAGGGGAAGTGTCGTCATGGGGCTACCTTTGAATTGCGAACCTGACGTGTCAGCGACGCGAATTATAACATCGCCCGGCGCCTTTCCACAGACTCGGGGTGGCAGTCCAGGGTCAATTCGCCCTTCAGTGAACGCGCCAGTCAGGCCTGCGTTGCACCGGTGTTTTTCTTTTCGCGCTTGTTGCAATCGCCGGTCGGTCGTAAAATTGCTGCCGTCGTTACCGGCAACACTTCCCAGACAGCAGTATCGCCTCACGCGAACTTGAGTGGCATCGTCTCAATCGAAAGGATGGCCCCGATGAAGCACCCGCGATGGTTCCCGGCTTTGATTCTCCTCTGGCTCTGTTCCCTCACTCTGGCGGCTCAGGCGCAGCAGGTTTCCGTCAGCGCGGCGGATTATTCGCCCGGCCTCGCGCCCGGCGCAATCACCGCCGCTTTCGGCGTCGAGATGGCCGGCGCGACGGAAGCCGCCACGAGTCTGCCTCTGCCGACAAGACTCGCCGGCACGCGCGTGCTGGTGAACGGCGAAGCCGCGCCGCTCTTTTTCGTTTCGGCGAATCAGATCAACTACCTGATCCCCGAAGACACCGCAGCCGGCGATGCGGAAGTCGTGATCGAGCGCGACGGCGTCGCGAAATCGCGCGAGATGATCCGGGTTCGTAGCGCGGCCTTCTCGATCTTCACACAGGATCAGTCGGGCAGCGGCGCGGGTGCGATCATTGACGGGCGCACTTATCGCGGCGGGCCGTTCAGCGTCCACACCGATCAGGGTGAGCAGACGATCCTCGCGCTCTACGGCACGGGCCTCGGCGAAGCGGGCAGCAGCAGTTTTGTCAGCAGCCGCGTCCACGTTTACGTCGGCGGCATCGAGGCGAAAGTTCATTACGCCGGGCCGCAGCGGGGCCTGGCCGGGCTCGATCAGCTCAACTTTGAATTGCCCGACGCCGTCGCCGATCACGGCACCCTGCCGGTGACGGTCAAAGTAGATGACCAGCCGAGCAACTCGGTCACGCTCGACGTGGTGAGCGCGGAGATGGCCAGCGTCTCAGTTGCCCTCACGACCTCAACTGTCTCGGTGAATGGCGCCACGAGCGTCAACTTCTCACCCTTCCCGGACATTGACAGTCTCAAAGTCACGCTCAAATCATTCAATCTGGTGACTGACAAGGGCGTCGAAGTTTCGGTGATCTCGACGCCGCAGACGATTGACCTGCTCTCGCCCGAGAGCGCGGCGAAGTTGCTCAGGGTGCTGCAACTCAGGGCCGGAGTTTATGTCGCCGAAACCGCCGAGATCAGCGAAGTCGTCGCCAGCTTCAAAGGCCAGCCGGTGAAGATCGCCCTCGCGAAGAAGACCGTCCAGCAGAAACTGCCCGAGCCGTTCAAGCTGGAAAAGGATTCGACCGTCGGCGTGAGCCTGGGCTTCGACCTGCGCGCTTCGGTGAGGAAGCAACCGGACGGCAGCTACCTCTTCGACCCGGTGCTGCTGCTCGGCCGCATCGTCCCGTCAATCATGCCGCCGTTGCAAACCATCTCCGGCAAAGTCGCCGGCATTGATAAGGCGACGAAACAGTTCAAGCTGCTCAGGTCGGAGGGGAGCAATACTTCGACCATCCTGATTGATGCGTCGAAGGCGGCGATCATCAGCGAGCAGGGCAAGCCGACCGATTTTTCGGCGCTCGCCACTGACCAGAAAGTTGACGTGGTCGGCAAACTCGACGACAAGGGCGTCGTCCAGGCCGTCACGGTATACATCGGCGGGATCAGGCCGCCCGCGAGACCTGCATTCGTGATCGGGGCCGTCAGTTCGATAGACCGAACCGCCAGAACCTTCGAGGTAAAAGTGGAATCCTTTTCCGGCCCGATCCAGACGTTTGTCAAGCCGGACAAGCTGACGATCAGGTGGGATGACAAGACCCGCTTTGTTGATGACATCCGCGGGCCGATCAAATCTGACGATCTGGCCGTGGGTAACAGGGTGAGCGTGCAGATTCCTGACTTCAGGGATCTGGTCACTCCATCGCTGGCTTCGGACGTCGTCATTTCACACCCGCACGTCGCCGGCACAATCGCTGATGTGGCGGGGCTGCCGGCCTCATTCGTCGTCAGTCTCTTCACTGACCCGCGCATCCTCGGGCCAGCCAACACACCGGGCGCGCCGACCAGACTGGTGACGATCAACCTGAAAGCGACGACGCAGATTCGCAACATCCTCAACGAGATGCTCACGCCGAGAAGCCTGATCGTCGGCAGCCAGGTGGACGTGCTGGTTGATTCGCTCGCCGGAAACACGGCCACCGCCGAACTGGTCATCGTCATCGGCGTGCAGCTCAAGGGCAGTGTGGCCCCCGCCGACGTGAAAGCGGCTGACAGCAGCTTCGTCCTCACTCAGGCCAATGGCACGCGCGTGGCGGTGAAGGTGGATGCGAAGACCGTCCTGATCGCCAGCGAGGGCTCCAGAGTTCAGCAGTTGAAGCCGGACGAGTTCTTCAAGCTGCTGCTCAACAAACCGTATACGCTCGAAGTCTTCGGGCTGGTGGATGCGCCGAATGCTGTTCGCGCGCTGACGATCAGGCTGGCAGAGACGAAGTGAGGCGGGATTGCCGGTCCAGTAGCGGCGAGCGGAGGCTCCCGGCATGGCCACTGGTGAAAGATCCCGCTGCGGTACTGTACCCGGGTTCGGAACAGCGTCAGCATTCAGATTGCGCCTGAATGCTGACGCTGTTCCTTTTTTTCAGCGAGATAATCCACGAGCAGCCCATGAAAATGATGCACGCCGTTTTCACGCCTGACCGAATAACGCCCGGCTGAATACGTGCGCGACCTGAGCCCGCGCTGGACCGCCTCGCAGATGCGGATGTCTTCGTGCTGGATTTCGTCGCTGAACTGGACCACCCGGCGAATCTCCTTCTTCACTTCCGCCTTTTCGGGATTGAGGAAGAACCACTCAAAGACCGTCAGCGTGCGTTCGGGCCCGAGCGGGATGATCAGGTTGGTCGAGTAATTGTCCGGGTAGACGTTGAGCATGAGGTTGGGGAAGAGCCAGATGAACTGCGCCTCGTTGTTGCCGGTCTCCTCGTTGACGCGCAGCCGGGCCGCCCTGTCCTGTCTGATCGGCGAATGCTGGATCGAGTAATAACGCTTCGTTTCAGTGCGGTATTGCTGATAATCAAGCTCGCGGTTGAGCGCCGGATGCACAAGCGGGATGTGATAGCCTTCGAGGTAATTGTCAACGTAGACCTTCCAGTTGCACTCAGCGTAGCAGTCCTTGCGCGCCGCCGGCTTCATCGCCGCGAAGTCACGATGGGCGACGCGCTGCGGCAGGTCTTCGAGCGTTTCAGCGAGCGGCGCCGAGCCCCTGTCGAGATTCACAAACACGAGCCCGCCCCACGTCTCGACCTGGAATTCAGGCAGGCAGTTCTGCTCTTTATCGAAACACTCGACGCCTTCGAATTCCGGCGTGCCATGCAGTTTACCGTCCAGCCGGTAAGTCCAGCCGTGATAGCCGCACTGAAAGACTTTGCGATTGCCCGCGCCTTCGGCGACCGGCCCGGCGCGGTGGCGGCAGACGTTTGAAAGTGCCCGCAGCCTGTCATCCGCGCCGCGCACCACGATGATGGGCTCGTCGGCGATGGTGGTCGTGAAGTAATCGCCCGGTGCGGCGACCTGATCGGTTCTGCCGACCAGTTGCCACGTGTGCGCGAAGACGCCGGCCTTCTCGCGTTCGAGCATGTGCGGGTCAACGTACCACGAAGAAGGCGGCGTAGAAGCAAAAGCGAGTCGCTCATCGAACTGATAATCATCAATCCGGGATTTCATGCCGATCATTTTAGAGCATGATCAGACCCCGGCGAATGCCTATCTTGACCGCCTCCGTACGCGAGGTCACGCCGAGTTTGGCGAAGATCGAACTGACGTGGAATTTGACTGTGTGTTCGGAGATGCCAAGGCGCTGCGCAATCGTTTTATTGCCGAAGCCTTCGGCGATCATCACCAGCACCTCGATCTCGCGCGGCGTCAGCGCTTCCGGCTGCAAGTCAGGCGCGCCGCGCGGGACGAAGGCCGCCGTGCCTGTCAGCGCTTCGGCCACGCGGCTGTCCAGCACGACCAGACCTGCCGCCGCGGCTTCCACGGCGGCCTGAATCTCTTCCGCCGAAGCCTCGCCCGTGAGGAGCGCGCGCACGCCCGTCCGCAGCGCCTCGACCGCCCACGCGCCCTGTGCCTCGTCAACAAGCGCAACAATGGCCGGCGCCTGCCGGGCACCGGAGGCAAGCGTGAGCAGTTCGTTCACCGCCACTTCGTTGCGGCTGTCCAGTTCGATCAGTATCACGTCGGGCGCCGCGTCGGGCCGCAGGTCGTCAACCTGCCGCGCGAAGCCTGCATTCGCCGCGCTGCCCACGAGCGCGAGCGCGGGGCTGGCCCTGACGAGCGCCTCCAGCCCCGCGCGCACGACTGAAGAGGCCGCCACCACCAGCACGCGCTTCACGCCGCCTCCGCCGCGCTGGCGCTCGTATCGAACGTGACAGTCACCGCCAGCCGTTTGCCGCCACGCAGCAGTTCCAGGCCGAGTGTCCCGTCTTCATCAACCCTGTCGAGTGCGACGGCCAGATCGTCCGGCGCCTGGAAGCGCTGGCCGCCCACGCCGATCAGAATGTCTCCGATCATCAGCCCGGCCCGCTCGGCGGCGCTCGCCTGTTGCACGCCAGGGAGCAGCAGGCCGAGCGTCTGCCCCTCCGCGACAGGAACCACGACCGGCTGGAAGTTGATGCCGAGGCGCGGGCGCTCACCGCCCTTCCGGCGCGCGAGGAATCGCTCGACCTCGCGGCTCGGGACGGCGAGCGCCAGGCCGCGCGCGATCATGCTGTTGATGCCGACGACCTCGCCACGCGCGTTCGCGAGCAGCCCGCCCGAATTGCCGGGCGCGAGCCGCACGTCGGCCGCGACCCAACGCTGACTCTTCGCATGAATAATGCCGGTCGTCAGCGCGCCGACGTGGCCGAGCGGGTTGCCGACTGCCAGCGCCAGTTCGCCGACGCGCAACGCCCCGGAATCGCCGACCGTGACCGCCGGGAGGCTTTGAGCCTGAATCGTCAGCGCGGCAAGATCGTGCGCCTCGTCGCGACTCGTCACCCGCGCATCGAAGACCCGCGCGTCGGCCAGTTGCACCTGCGCGCGCTCGCTCCGGACGACGTGCGCGTTGGTGATGATCAGCCCGTCATCGCGCCAGACGACTCCCGACCCGCCGCGCCCCCCTCCACGCACGGATTTAACCTGCACGGTGGACTGCCGCAGGCGTTCGGCCAGCCCGGCGAAATCGGCGAGGAGTTGCAGGTGCGCTCCCGTGGGGTTTGATTCAGTGATAGTCATTGCCGCCTCCTTCCCTGTGGCCGCTCGCCGACGGTGATGGTCAGTTGCACGAGCGCGCCGCCGCGAATCAAGCCGGCGTCGAGCGGCTGGCCGACGCGCTCGGGGCCGAGTGCCGCCTGCACTTCGTCAGTGTCACTGACGGGCGCGCCGCCGAGCGCCACCAGCACGTCGCCGACCAGCATCCCGCTCTTGTCAGCCGGGCCGTCCGGCTCGACCGAGAGGACGATCACGCCGTACTCGTTCGTCAGGTTGAGCCTCTGCCGCAACGCTTCGGGCAGTTGCACGGGCTGCATCCCGACGCCCAGCCAGGCGCGCCGCACGTGCCCGCGCGCGAGTATTTCGTCCACCACGCGGTTGACCGTCGCGGTGGGGATGGTCAGCGCGCCGCCGCGCGTGAGGCCCGACGTGTTGAGGCCGACGACCCGCCCCTGCAAATCAACGAGCGGCCCGCCCGAGAACCCGTCATAGATCGCCAGGTCGAGCCTGACGAACTGATCCAGCATCCCTCCTCGCCACGTGCGCCACGCGCCGCCGGTGGCGCTGACGACACCCAGACTCGCGCTCGGCCCGTGTTCGCTGACGCGCCCGACGGCCAGCACCAGATGGCCAACTTTGAGCGAGGCCGTGTCGCCGATTTCCGCCGGGCCGAGGCCCGCGCTGTCGAACTTCAGCACGGCCAGGTCGGTGCCGGGGTCGCGGCCCGCGAGCGTGGCCGGCACCGTGCGACCGTCCGGCAGCAGCACGGTGATCTCCTCTTCACGCTTGATCGTGTGGTCGGCGGCGGCGATGACGCCCTCCCGCCAGAGGATGCCGCTTGACGGAATCCTCTGGCGCGCATTGATCGCCACGATGGCGCCGCCCGCGCGTTCGACCGCGCCCGCCAGCCCGTCAGAAAAGGCCGGCAGCGCGTTTGACTCATGAGTATCCTGTGTTTCCATTGCATTCCTCCGTAAACATTCGTTGGCGTGGGGCGAGACTGCCCGACGCCACGCCCAGAATGCCACGAAACGTCACGCGGGCACATCAGCCGATTGACCGGGTGCATACCCGGAAAAATGGCTGGGCGTCTTCTCCGCCGGGGTTGGAACACGTGCGGCAATACCAGATCTCTTACAAAAGTAATCCGGGTTTGAGCCCCGAGCGCCACCAAAAGAAACCGAATTCGCGGAAACGGTAGCGCAACCTGTCGAGTTTGCGTTGCGTCGCCAGGTGGACGCGTGATCGAAGCGACGCAAACTCGACAGTTTGCGCTACCGTTTCCCTGGTCGCTCACCACGACCGAAACGGTTTTTGCAAGAGGACTGGTATCATCAGCGGCCCGGCCCTCGCCTGCCCTGAGCTTTGATCCCGCCGGCGATTTGTGGGAGCATTTTTCCCAATGGCATTACAAAATCAAAGAAGAGCCGAGAATGTCTCCGGCGATTTTTTCGTTGACCACAGTTGTATTGACTGCGACCTCTGCCGTCAGATCGCGCCCGACACATTCAAACGTATCGGCGAGCAATCCGCCGTCCATCAGCAGCCGGCCACGGCGGAGGCACAACTGGCCGCGCTCAAGGCCCTGATCACTTGCCCGACCTCTTCCATCGGCGACGCAGGGCGACACGATGTGCGGCAGGCCGTCGCGGCTTTCCCAGAGCCGGTCGAAGGCGACGTTTACTTTTGCGGGTTCGCGGCGGAATCTTCCTACGGCGCGGCAGGCTACTTCATCAGGCGTGCCGGGGGCAACGTGCTGGTGGATTCGCCGCGCTTCGCCCGCCCGCTCGCCAGACGGATTGAAGAACTGGGCGGGATAAAGCTGATCCTCCTGACGCACCGCGACGACGTTGCGGATCACGAAAGGTGGGCGGCACATTTCAACGCGGAGCGCGTCCTGCATCGCCATGACATCAGCCGTTCCACTGAACACGTGGAGCGACTCATCACCGGTAGTGAGGTGGTGCAACTCGCGGACGACCTGCTGGTCATCCCGACGCCCGGCCATACCCGGGGGCACATGATCTTTCTTTACAAGGGACGTTACCTCTTCACCGGCGATCATCTGTGGTGGTCGCCCGATCACCGTTCGCTTTACGCTTCGCCGCGAGTCTGCTGGTACGACTGGGGTGAGCAGACGCGCTCGATGGAGCGGTTGCCGGATTATGATTTCGAGTGGGTGCTGCCGGGGCACGGGCGCCGCTATCACGCGGCTGACGCGGCTCAGATGAGGGAGCAGTTGAAAGAATGCATCAGGCGGATGAAGTCCCGCTCAGGCCCCACCAGACGCTGACCGGGTTCTGCCTTCACGATTCGAACGCGTCCGCGCCTGCTTGTCCGGCTTACATCGGAAAGTTCGCTGTCCGCCGGCAGGCCGAAGGAGGCCCGGGAGGGGCGAAGTCAGGCCCGGGGGAGTTCCACAGACACTACCCACTTCATCAGCCGGAAAGCCGGGTAACTCGCCGCCAGCAGAATCAGCGCATAGATGCTGACGAGAGTCCCGCCCGCGACATCACTCGCAATGGCACCTGCGAGGAAGGCAATCGAAGCCGTCAGCGCGAGCGCGGTCGTCCACGGGTAACCCCACACGCGGTAAGGCCGCGGCGCATCCGGTTCCTGCCGCCGCAGCACGAAGACTGACCAGAAAGAGATCGCGTAGTTGGCGGCGAAGAAAAAGGCCACCACCGCGGTAACCTGATCGAAGGTTTTTCCGAGCAGTATGAAGATGACTGCGACCAGCGTACCGATCAGGAGCGCCGCCGTCGGCGTGCCACCTTTGTTGACGCCCACGGCGCGCCTGGAGAAAAGGCCGTCGCGGCTCATGCCGAAAAGCACGCGGCTCGCCATCAGGTGATTGGCGTTGATGCTGCTCATCATCGAGACGATCATCAGCACCCGGATGACGGTATCCCCGCGCTCGCCGAAGATCGCCCGCGCCGCCGCGCCCGCGGCCAGTTGTTCGCCCGCCAGCATTGGAATTGGGAGGACGTAGAGGAAGGCCAGATTGACCAGCAGGTAAATGACGATGACCGAAACCACGCCGCCGAGCATCGCCCGCGGAATGTCGCGGTCAGGTTCGCGCACCTCTTCGGAGAAGTAGATTACACCCGTCCAGCCGTCGTAGGTATAGATCACCGCCTGAAGCGACAGGATGATTGAGACGAAGAAGGATTGCTCAATCGGAATCGGCGGCTGCGGCGAAGCAATATTGGAATGATTCCCGCCCAGCGCAAAACACGCCGCGATCAGCGCAATGAAGGCCAGCGCCTTGAGCAGGCTCGTCAGATTCTGTACGCCACTGCCCCAGCTGATGCCGCGCCATTGCAGCAGGGCGAAGACAACCGTCACGGCGAGCGCGATGCCCGCGGTTCGTCCGGCCAGCGCCGGAACCAGCACGCTCGTGTATTCGCCGACGACGATGGCGACTGCGGCCACGGTGCCGCACGTCGAAATCCAGTCGCTCCAGCCGACGATGAAGCCCGCGTAATCGCCGAGCGCCCGGCGGGCGAAAACATATTGTCCGCCCGACTGCGGAATCATCGTGCCGAGTTCGGCCATCGAAATCGCGCCGAGCAGCGCGTACAGACCGCCGGCGATCCAGACTGAGATAAAAAGCCGGCCGTCCGGCAGATGCGCCGCCACTTCGCCCGGTGTGCGCAGGATGCCCGCGCCGATGGTGTTGCCGATGATCACTGCCACGCCGAAGCCGACGCCCAGCACCTGCAATAATCGGCCCCGTCGTTTTTCCATCGTCTGAGCGGCCCGGTCAGTTTCAACTTTCATCGCGGCAGGTTTGTTATTCACCACGTGGAGGACGGTTGTGTTATTGTATGCCAATCAGCAGGACACGAGAGTTAAGTTCAGAGTTGTTGCCGCGCCCCCGACGGGGTACTCGGAGCGACAGCGGTCATTTTGTCCTGCCACCAAACTACCTGAGAAGGAGAAAAAGCATGAAGAGATTTCTGGCAGCCATCGTAATCCCGGCGGCACTGATTCTGCCGGCGGCTTACGGTCAGCCGATGATTCAATCCGGCAGTCAGCCCGCGGCTCAGAGTGAGAAAACCAGCATCCCGCCGCTGATTGCTTCACTCAATCTGTCAGACAGTCAGAAGAAGAAACTCGCCCCGGTCTACGAAGAGCGTGATAAAAAACTGGACGCCCTCAAGCAGGACAAATCGCTTTCAGAAGCCGACCGCAGGGCCAGAGTCAGCGAAATCAATCAGCAGATCAACGAACAGCTCAGAGTCACCCTCACTCAGGGGCAGAAGAAGAAACTCGCCGAGTTGAGGAGGAAATAGTCAGGAACAATCAGCCCGGCCTGGTCCGGGCGCAGATCGCAAAGTCGTCCGAATCAGTACCGCGAGCGGTAGCGGGCGTACATCCGGCCAGGTAACACTTGAAGAAACTACGCTCGCTACCGCTCGCGGTACTGATTCGCCCCCTTAATCAAGCAACGGCGCGGGCCGGTTGAGCCGGCGAATCTTCCTCAAAGATTGGGCGTCGCGGATCAACAAACAGCCACATCACCACGCCGACCGCCAGAATCCCGGCGGAGACGTAAAATGAAATTGTCCATGATCCCAACTTCTCCAGAATGTAGCCGAATGCAATCGGGGCCAGCGTCCCCGCGAGATTCCCGGCAGTATTCATCGCTCCCGTAACCACTCCCGCATGCCGCCGCCCGATGTCCAGACAGGCCGCCCAGCACGAGGGGGCGGTCAGGAACTGGAAGAACAGCCCGAAGGCGATCAGCACCGCCGCCGCAGTGTTGTTTTCAGTTCGCGGCACGCTGGCCATCACCAGCGCGCTCGAAGCCAGACCGAACACGCCGATCCCGCACCGCGCGAGCTTGCGGTTGCCTGTGCGGGTAGCGATCCAGTCCGTGGCCCAGCCGCCGATGATGAAGGCGATGATGCCGAACAGCCACGGCAGGGCAGAGAAGTAGCCCGCGTAATCCGTCGCAAAATGTCTCGCCTTGAGCAGGTAGGTCGGCAGCCACGTGATGTAGAAGTAGAGGTTGTAACCGTAAGCGAAATACATCGCGCAGACGAAAAACAGGTTGCCGCTCTTCACGAGCGTTTTCCACGGCACGCTGTGTGAGTGGGAGTGCTGACTCCCTTCCCCCTGGCCGGAATAGATAAGACCAAGTTCGGCAGCATTGACCTCCGGATGCTCTTTCGGCTGATCCCGAAACCACCAGTACCAGACCGCGCACCAGACGGCGCCGAGCAGACCGAATTCGATGAAGGGCAGGCGCCAGCCCTGGAAACTGATCAGCCAGAAGACGAGCGGGGGAGTGGCCGCCGCACCAATCGCGTGGCCGATGCAGACGACGCCCATCGCGCGCCCCTGCTGCGAGAGCGGGAACCAGCGCGAGACCGTCCCGGCGCTGTTGGGCACGGCCCCGGCTTCGCCCGCGCCGAAGAGGAACCGCACGGTGAGCAGCGAAGCGAAACCCCTGGTCGCGCTCGTCAGCACCGTGAAGGCCGACCACCAGAGGACGATGCGCGTGAGCGTTTTGCGCGTGCCGTAGCGGTCGCCGAGCCACCCGCTCGGGATTTCAAAGACCGCATAGGCCAGCGTGAAGGCGCTGAAGATGTAACCCATTTGCGAGGGTGAAAATCCGAACTCCTGCGTGATCGAAGGCGCGGCGGCGGAGATGCACAGGCGGTCGAGGTAGGTCAGCGATGCCAGAATCACGAGCATCCCAAGGACTCGAAGGCGTGTGTGCGTCGGATGGAGAGCCGGGGCGGATTGAATCATAGTGAACGGGACGTTACAGGCGAAAGCGTTCCAACGACTCTGGTGAGAGCTGAGTGTACTCGCGTTCAAGGAACAATCAGCAGCTTCACCGCGATGAAAGACGGGGGCCGGCAGAATCAGGCGCCCGCCTGAACTCAAGCTCGGTGAAATCAAAATCCGGGTTCGGGCAGTCAATCTTCATCTCATCAATCTGCCCCTTCGCGTTGAGCGTGAAGGTGACGAAACCCTTTGGGAAGGGGTAGCGCACGCTCTCGCGCCACTGCAACCGGAATGTGTCGTATTGCCAGTGTTCCAGATCGCCGACGAAATTCGGCGCTGGGATGAGCCTGAGGACGAGGCGCCCGTTCTCTTCGGTGATCTTCGCCTCGCCGTACATCTCGCTTTGATAAGTGCCGGCGTACCGCTGCAACGCGAGCGAAGGCTTCGTCTCTTTCGCGCGCTCCTGCTCCGTCTTCTGCTCGGCTGCTTTCGTGGCGGCCTTGCCCGCGTTTGTGCGCGCGAGCATTTCCGCGCTCCAGTCGCGTTTGGGAACGTCGAGAAAAACATCGAAGACTTTGTTGACGAGGGCCGTCGGCAGCGAAGTCTCGCTGTTGCTCAGGACGACGACGCCAAGGTTCTCTTCCGGCATCAGGGCCGTCTGCGAAATCATCCCGTCCAGGCCGCCGCCGTGCGAAACGACCTTGCGCCCGTGATAGTCGCTCAGAAACCAGCCCATCCCGTAGGCGTTGAAATGTCGCGTCGGGTTGAATTTCGCCGCGCCCTCGCTGATCGGGATGAAGATGTTCGGCTGCCACATCTCGTGCGACTGCGCCGCGCTGAAAATTCGCTTCCCCTGATACGCCCCGCGCCCGAGCTGGAGCCGCATCCACTGCGCCAGATCGGCGACGCACGAATTGATCGCCGCCGCCGGGCCGACGTTATCCACGTTGTCGTAGCTGATGGGGTGAAGTTTCTCGCCCGCCTCATTGTGCGGCGTCGCCACGTTGTCGCCGGGCTTGAACGCTTTGACAGTCGTGTTGGTTGAAGTCATCCCCAGCGGACTAAAGAAATGCTCTTTGACAAAATCATCCCAGCTTCTGCCCGTCACCGCCGCCACGACCTGACCGGCGGCAAGGAACATGATGTTCTGGTAGCCGTAATGACTGCGGAAGCTGAAAGTCGGCTTGAGGTAACGGATGCGGCGCAGGATTTCATCGCGGCCGTAGGTGGATTCGTACCAGAGCAGGTCCCCGCCGAAGGTGTTGAGCCCGCTGCGGTGGCTGACCAGATCGCGCACCGTCAGTTCGCGCGTCGCGTAAGGGTCGTAAAGCTGAAAGCCGGGCAGGTATTTCGTGACCTTGTCATCCCACCTGACTTTGCCTTCATCAACCAGGATCGCGAGCGCGGCGGCGGTGAACGCCTTGCTGTTTGAAGCGATGGCGAAGAGCGTGTGGTCATCAACCGGCTCGGGCCTGCCCAGCTCGCGCACGCCGTAGCCTTTCGCAAAAATCACCTTGTCATCCTTGACGATTGCCATCGCGAAGCCGGGGACTTTCCAGTCCTGCATCGCTTTGGTGGCGTATTCGTCAATCTCCTTAAGGCGGGCTGAGTGGTCGGCGACCTGCGCGAATGATGCGGCAGGCGCGAGAAACAACAACAAAGTGACAAGGCGAAATGAATGGCGACGCATGTTCATGAATTCCTCTGAAAATGTCCGGCAAACTTTCCAGTTTGCTGTTGATTTTGTGAAGGGCCGATGGCTGGGAAAATGGCAAACTGGAAAGTTTGCCGGACATCCCGGGGCCTATGACTTCTTCCCACGCAGCCGGAAGCTCTGCTGGTAAAAATCGGTCAGATCGGTGATCTGAACCTCGATGATGCCGTGCTGATTGCAGGTGTAAGTCTCTTCGATCAGATTCCCGTCACCCGGCAGTCGGCGCACCTGCCGCTCTTCGAGATTCTTGTCTTCCCGCAGCTCAAGGGCGAAGGGAAATCTGACTTCGTCCCAGGGCGTGATGTCACCGCGCGGGTGGCAGAGGCCGTTATCGCGCGAGATGTTGCTGCATTCGAGGTAGCGATAATGGCCGAGGTTGTGGGCCGAATGATAGCGGCGCTGGCTCATGAGCGGAACTCCGTTCTTCTCGGGCAGCCGCGTGTCCTTGTCGAAGATCACGTCGAAGGTCAGCGCCTTGCCGTTGTCGGATTCGCGCCACACGCCGAAATACCGGGTGAAGGATTCGCGCAGCCTGTAACCGGCGCCGGCGTCCGCGGCAATCGCGAGCCCGATGGCCGTGGCCGCGTGCGGGTAAGGCGAGCGCCGCACCAGCCGCCCGTACCGCTCGCGCAGCGTGCGCGCCACGACGGGCAGGTCGCTCGAACCGCCGACCAGATAGACCGCCGAGAGCGAACCGGTGTCGGCGGCGCCGAGCGCCTTGTGAATCGCCCGCTCCGTCGCCTCAATCGTCCGCTCGACGAGCGGACGGCAGCGTTCGTAATAATCCGCGGTGGTGACGATCACCTCTCCCGCGCCGCTCGTGCCGCTGCCGCCGCGTTCGAGATCAATCGCGAGCTTGCGGGTATTCGGGTGCAGACCTTCTTTTTTCTCGCGGCATTCTTCGAGCAGTTTCTGCCGGGCTGATCTGGTTATTTCAGTGATGCCGGCCTGTTCGAGCGCGAGGTCGAGCAGGATCTGGTCGAAATCTTCCCCGCCCAGCCGCGCGATGCCATCGCTACTGAGTACGTCGTGCATCCGATGGGCGATGCTGATCACGGCCGCGTCGAAAGTCCCGCCGCCAAGGTCGTAAACGACCAGATGTTCGCGGCGTGGCGTGGAGTCTGAAGAAAGCACCTGATGCGCGTATTCGATGCCCGCAGCCGAAGGCTCATTGATCATCCCGCGCACTTCAAACCCTGCGCGCCGGAAGGCTTCGAGCGTGATGAAGCGCTGATTGCTGTTGGCGTTGGCGGGGACTGAAATCATCGTCTCGAACTGATACCGGCGCGGCAGGCGCAGGTTTGACCGCTCAATCAGGTCACTGCGCAGTTGCGCGAGGAACGCCGTCAGCAGATCCAGCGCGCTGATGGGTTGTTCGTTAATTGTGATGGGCGTATCAGGCCCGTACTGCGCCAGCTTGCGTTTGAATCCGCGCCGGATCTTCCACCCCGTAGCCTCGCCGGCTGCAATTTCCGCCTGTCTGGCCGCCGCGTCGAAGCCGAACTGGAATTCGGAGCCGCGCGCCGCGATCACGGACGGGTACCAGTCCTGCGAATCCCCGTTGGCGAGTTGAAAACTGGCGACGGGATAGTTGCCACGATCAACCGTGGCCACAACCGTGCGCGTCGTGCCGAAGTCTATCCCCAGCAGCATGTCTGCCTCCTGTTTCAGGGTTGTCAAAAATTGCGGCTATTGTAACCAACGCCGTCCGGCACGGGAATGCGCGGCCACAGTAATTTCACCCCCTGCCGGATAAAAAGGTAGAATTAAAGCGCCCGGGTGAAGCCCGCTGCAGAATGTGACCGCAGCTTTCTTTAGTGGCAGAGGTTTGTTACCCTCACATATTTGAATTGACCTTATCAACATCACCAGCAACAGTGTCAGCCGAAGGAGAATCTATGATCATCGGATTGCCCAGAGAGATTAAGGATAACGAGTTTCGTGTGGGACTGACCCCGGCGGGCGTCAAAACGCTCAGCGACGCCGGGCACACCGTCCTGGTCGAAACGCGGGCCGGCGAGGGCAGCGGCATCAGGGATGATGAATACAAGGGCGCCACCGGGCAGATCGTCGGCACGGCGGATGAGGTCTGGGAGCGCGCCGACATGGTCGTCAAGGTCAAGGAGCCGGTCGGCCCCGAATACAACCGCATGCGCGAAGGCCAGATCCTCTTCACTTACCTTCACCTCGCGCCCGCGCCGGAACTCACCCAGGTCATGCTCAGGCGGAAAATCACGGGCGTCGCGTACGAAACGATCACCAACGCGGAAGGCCACCTGCCGCTGCTCACGCCGATGTCCGAGGTCGCCGGGCGCATGGCCGTGCAGGTCGGCGCGCATTACCTGCAAAAACCCGAAGGCGGGCGCGGCGTGCTGATGGGCGGCGTGCCGGGCGTGCTGCCGGCGAAAGTCGTCATCATCGGCGGCGGCGTGGTCGGGATCAATTCGATCAAGATGGCCGTCGGGCTCGGCGCATACGTGGTCGTGCTGGACAAGAACCTTGACCGGCTCCGTTACCTCGATGACATCTTCGGCTCGCAGATCAAGACGCTCGTCTCGAACCCTTACACCGTGCAGGATTCCTGCGCGGACGCCGACCTGGTGATCGGCGCGGTGCTGATCCCGGGGGCTTCGGCGCCGCGGCTCGTGACACGCGACATGCTCAGGACGATGAACAAGGGCGCGGTGATCGTTGACGTGGCCGTGGATCAGGGCGGCTGCATCGAGACCACGCACCCGACGACACACAGCAACCCGACTTTTTATGTTGACGACGTGCTGCATTACTGCGTCGCGAACATGCCCGGCGCCGTACCGCGCACTTCGACTTTCGCGCTGACCAATGCGACGCTGCCTTACGCGCTCAAGCTGGCGAACAAGGGGCTCAAGGACGCGATCAGAAAAGATGAGCATCTGCGGAATGGCGTGAATACTTATAACGGAATATTGACCTACCAGCCGGTCGCCGAATCGCAGGGGCTGGAACATCAGGCGGTCGAAAACCTGATCTGAATGGTACTATTGGCAGGCAATTGATCAGTTGATGGAGAGGAAAGAAAAGTAGTTAATGGCAAAAGGCATTAAGATCATCGAGGTCGAACCTGATTCACTCGCCGCCGAGCTTGAACTTGCCGTCGGCGACCGCGTCTGGACCATCAACGGCAGGCGCGTCCGCGACGCGCTTGATTTCAGGTTCCTGACTTCCGGCGAGGAGGAACTGACGCTCGAAGTCATCAAGGCCGACGGCGAGGAGTGGCAGCTCGAAGTCGAGAAGGATGAGAGCGAGCGGTGGGGGGTCGAGTTCGAGCCGATGACGCCGCGCCAGTGCGGCAACGACTGCATCTTCTGCTTCATCCAGCAGAACCCCGGGGGCGCCCGGGAGTCGCTCTTCGTCCGCGACGAGGACGTGCGCTTTTCGTTCATGTACGGCAACTACTCGACGCTGACGACGATTGCGAAATCTGAAGTCGAGCGCGTGATCGAGCAGCGCCTGTCGCCGCAGTACGTCTCGGTTCACACGACCGACCCCGAGCTGCGGGCTTACATGCTCGGCAACCCGAAGCGCGATGACGTGGTCGCGAAGATGCGGCACTTTATTGATCACGGCATCGAAATCCACGCGCAGGTCGTCCTGTGCCCGACGATCAACGACGGCGAGCATCTGATTAAAACCATCCGCGATCTGGCGGCGCTCCACCCCGGCGTGGTCTCGACCGCGATTGTCCCGCTCGGCATCACCGACAGTCACAAGTATCGCGACCGACTGACGCCCGTGACTGATGAGTACTGCGGAGAGATCATTGATCTGGTGACGCCAATTCAGCAGGAAATGCGCGGGCGGCTCGGCACGGTCTTCGCCTTTCTCGGCGATGAGTTTTACATCCGCGCCGGTCGCCCGATCCCGCCGCGCGCGCATTACCGCATCGTGCGCGGCCACGCGGCGGAAGACAGCAGCTACCCGCAGATCGAAGACGGCATCGGGATGGTGCGACAGTTTTTTGAAGAACACCAGAAACGCCTGCGCCAGCTCGAGCGGATGCGCGACCGCGGCGAATTCGATCCGGCGGCGGCGCGGCGGGTTTACGGGACGATTGCGACGGGCGAGATTTTTTACCCGATGCTCCGGGAGGCAGTCGCGGAAATCAACGAACGTTTCGGCACGAGGCTGCGTGCCGCCAGAGTCGAGAATGTTTTCTTCGGCAAAGGCGTGACGGTCGCCGGGTTGTTATCCGGGGTTGATTTCGTCACCGCCGCGCGCAAGTACGAGGGCAAATTTCTGATGATTCCCCCTGACTGTTATCGCAAGCATGATTTGAAGTTTCTTGACGGCATGACGGTCGGCGAACTGGAAGTGCAGATCGGCTGGCCGGTCAAACGCTCCTGGGCCGAAATCCTCGGCCTGCCGGAAGCGAAACCTCACAGTGAGTTCAGAATCCTGTCGCACGATTACGGCTCGGTGACTTCAATTTCCGCATAACGCAGCTGCCCCCAAATATCCTGACTCCGGTTGTCAATGCAGACCGAAAACGACATCCAGGCCGACATCAACCCGTCAAAGCTGATCGAGCTGTACGAGGCGCGCGAGGAGATACTGAGTCGCGTCCACCCTTCGCTCAGCAGCGTGATTGACATTGACCGCTTCCTCCAAGCGACGGTCAACGAAGTCGGCAGGCGGCTCGGCGTGGACCGCTGCAACATCGTCATGCCCACGCGCGAAGGCGGCTTCCGCGTCAGCTACGAATACCGCGCGGATGATCAGTTGCGCCCCGGCGTCGGCGTCAACGTCCCCGACTATCTGATTCCGAAGGAGAAGATCAGGGAATACCTGCCGCAGGCGCGGCCCTACGCGGTTGACGACATCACTGATTCGCCGATCTGGATTCGCACGGCCTGCCAGCTGATCGGCACGCGCTCGATCCTGATCGTGCCGTTCGTCCACAACAACGAGTTGCTCGGCGTGATGGGCCTGCATTACTGCTACGAGCCGCACAAGTGGACTGAGTTTGAAGTCGGCCTGGTCGCCTGGCTGGCGGAGCAGATCACCATCGGGCTGATCTACACGCGGCTTTATGCCGACAAGGAAAAGGAAGTCGAGATCACGAAGCTGCTGCTCGAAATCTCGAACGACATCAATACGCGGAATGATTTCAGCGAGATCGCGGCCTTCGTGATTGACAAGGCGCTGGAAGTGCTGCGGGCCGATTACGGCTGCATCGGCGTGCTGGATACGGTCGGCGAGCATCTGCACTTTGATGAATTGCGGTCGCGCCGGGGGTTTGATCTGCGCAAGTCTGTTGAGGCGCGCTTCCGCGAGGCGCGTTCGATCCGCCTGCCCGATCACCCGCTAGTGCGCCGGGTGATGGAAGACGGGAGCGTGCTGAAGCTCGAATACTCGCGCCAGTCGCCGCTCGCGCGCTACCTGCTCTCGAACATCATCAGGGGCGAATCGGCGCTGATCGCGCCGATTGCGGTCAGGAATCGCATCTTCGGGATCGTCGGGCTGGTCTGGCACAACGAAGCCACGCGGTTTACCGATTACGAAACGCAGCTGCTGACCGGTATTTCAAGTCAGCTGGCGATTGCGCTCGAAAAAGACCGGCTGGCCGCCGAGATCATCAGGCTCAAGCGCGAACTCAACGACGCCCGCTCCGGCGAAAAGATCATCGGCTCCTCGCCGAAGATCCGGCAGGCGATTGAGATGGCCCTGTCCGTGGCCGACAGCCAGACGACGGTGCTGATTCAGGGCGAATCGGGCACTGGCAAGGAGCTGATCGCCAACCTGATCCAGTTCAACTCCGGTCGCGCCGCGCGGCCCTTCATCAAGATCAACTGCGGCGCGATCCCGCAGCAGCTGCTCGAAACTGAACTGTTCGGCCACGAGCGCGGGGCCTTCACCGACGCGCGCTCGCGCCGGATCGGGCGCTTCGAGGAGGCCAACGGCGGCACGCTCTTTCTGGACGAGATCGGCGAGATGAGTCTGGCCGCGCAGGTGAGCCTGTTGCGCGTGTTGCAGGACGGCGAGTTCACGCGCGTCGGCGGCAACGAGGTGATCAAAACCGACGTGCGCGTGATCGCCGCCACGAACAAGGATCTGGAGGCTGAGATTGCCGAAGGCCGCTTCCGGCGCGACCTGTATTACCGGCTGAACGTTTACCCGATTCAACTGCCGCCGCTGCGCGAGAGGCCGGAGGATATTTATTCGCTGGTCGCGCACTTCATTGACTACTACCAGCGGCGTAGCGGCAAACGCGTACTGGGCATCACTGACCGCGCGCTGCTGATCCTGAAAGGTTACTCATGGCCGGGCAACGTACGCGAACTGGAAAACTGCATCGAGCGCGCCGTGATCGTCGCCGCCGGGCGCAACATCACGGAACACGATCTGCCTGAAACGATCCGCGCCCACGCCGCGATTGAGCAGACCGGCCACCTTGAGATTAGTATCCCCGCTCAAATGGAAGACATTGAGCGCGCCGTGATTGAGCAGACGCTCATTTACACCAACGGCGACAAGGCGAAGGCCGCACGCCTGCTCGGCATCGGGCGCAAGACGCTTTACCGCAAGCTTGAACAGTATAAAAAGTGAGGCTTATTTCTCCGCCGTCTTCTGCGCTTCTACTCTCGGCTTTTTCTCAAAGAGAGACGCGCCGATGGCAATCGTTGAGGTCAGCTTGAGCGCCGGATCTTCAAATGACTGCGCCAGAAACAGCGCGCGGTCGAAATCCGAGCGGGCGAGCTGAGCGAGCGTCCTTGCCGGGTCGAAAGCCTCGACCGTGTTGGCTGAAACGTAGGAACTGCCCCCGTCCGGTGATTCAAGCATCCGCACCAGCCGCCCTTCATCAACTTTATAATCCTTCAGCCGGTTGACCGTCTTCACCAGATCGTTGGCGATTTCAAAAGCCCGCAGCGAATCGAAAGTCCCGAAGACGTTCGCGATGCCGGTCAGCGCGCGGATTTTGGCGGGCGTGTTGTCAGCCGCCATCGCCTGGCTGGCGGCTTCGTTGAGCAGGTCAGTGGCGCGGACGCGGTCTTTGTCTTTGAGCATCTCGCGCGCAATCTCGAAGAGCAGATAAGCACGTTCGTCCGTCTCATTCACCTCGCGGGCGTACCGGCGGGCGTCATCGAAGCGTTTCTCTCTGAGGGCCTTTTCAGCCGCGCCGAAGTTGATCCACGAACGCACCTTCCGGCGGTAATCGAGGCTGGTGATTTTGTCGGCGATGTCGAGCGCGCGCGCGGTCTCGCCCGACTGATTGGCCGTGAAGGCCGCTTCCTGATAGAGGCGGTCGCGCTCGGAGAGGCTTGCGGCCTTCTCCGCCTGATCCAGTTTTGATTTGAGCCGGTCGCTGTTGTCGGGCGGAGGGCCTTCCTGCTGATCTCGAGCGGTGTCTTTGACCGTCCGATCAATACTCTGACGCGACTGTTCGGATGCGATGGCTGAAAGTCTGCCGGTCAGGGCCTGCCAGTCGGGCAGCAGGGCCGGCTGGAATTTTTCGATTCTGGGTTCGAGGTAGCGCGCCGCGAACAGCGCCGAATCAATTCGTGAGGCACTTTCCGGGGACTGATCCGAAACCGCTTCAGCGTGGCGGGTCAGACAGGCGAAAGATGTCGTCAGGTAGGTTTGAATGAGCTGGCCGTCAATCGAAAAGTTATTCGGCTTGCCGAACCCCATGCCGTAAGTATTCCCGCCGTTGCTGACCGTCACTCTGCCTTCGCCGAAAGGGTAAGCCGAAAGCAGCAGGAGCTGGCCCGGCAACGGCATCTGCTCCTGCGCGAGCCGGCTGAGCGCGAAAGAATACAGCTCATCGGCGGCGGTACGATTTTTCCCGGAAAGCCGGGCCAGAAAACCGGGGGCGTTGCGTGAGACCCCTACGGCGAAGGCCCGGCGTGCCACGTCCAGGGCCGCTTTGACATCGGCATCCAGCAGCGCCCCGGCAATCTCTATCAGATCGGTTCCCTCGCTGTCCGAATTGCCAAATAACCGCGGGTCAGAGCGCTTGTCGGGCGTGTTTTTGTTGCGGCGTTCCTGCTGCTCGTTTTTCTTCTCCTCGATGTAGCGCTCTGTGAATTCTTTTCCGAGGACTGTATCGTGTTGTTTTACGAGGCGAATAATCTCCAGTCGCTGATCGGCCCTGCCGACGAATGAGTTCCTGCCTGCGCGGTCACGGTTGTCATCCCCGGTTTCGCGGTAGTATTTAAGGGCCGTCTCGAAAGCGTTCTGGAACAGGGTGCGGGCCTTCTCCTGATCGTGATCCCAGAGCGTATCCGCCGCAGTGGCCTGCAGCCTGGCGGCAGTTCTTTTATCGCTCAGGCTGGCGGCTTCATCCCCGGATTGCACGATCAGCAGCAGACCGCGCTGCTGGAGCAGCGGGAGTTCGGCTTTGGCGTCGGCCTCATCCGTTTTTGCCGCGCCCTCTTTATCTTTCCTGTTATCGCCGGCTTTGACCGCGGCAGGCTTCGCCGTCTGGCCACCCTGAGTCCCTGTGGATGCGGATTCAGGCTTCTGGGGGGCAGCCTGTGGCGTCACCGAAAACGCAAGGGAACACAAGGTGAGTGCGAGAAAGTGCCTTCTCATACATGCCTCCGGGGCAGACTGTGTCTGCCGGTTGAAATCTGACTCACAACTGCTGATTGAAAACGCGCGGAACCTGAGAGCCGTTACGCTGGTAATTACGTGAACACCAGTGGATGGTTCCACAGGGTCTCTGGTAAATTATTAAAGCCGGTGACGGTCTGGCATCTGCCAATCAGGGTCGGGCATCCAAGGCTCGGCCTTTTACGGCAGCAATGAAGGGGTGGCAGGAGTGGCGCCGGGAGGATCATCAATCCCTGGATCAGTCCTTGCAAGAAAATTTCAATCTTTCGTTCTTTCTGTCAATCGCGGGCCCGGGGGTGAGTAGTTTTATAATCCAGCCCCGCCGGCGTCGCGTAGTCCGGGACAGGCGGACTGTCAGGTTCAAACACCAAACTTGATTTTGCGCTGACTGAAGTCTAAGATTCCTGATCGTGAGGTAGAACATGAAAATATGTCCGAAATGTAAGGCAACGTACCCGGCGGGGTATCAGTATTGCCCGAACGACACAGAAGCTTTGCTGACAAATGAAGAATATGCGCGGGAGTTGGCGAAGACGCAGCCGATTACCCCGGTGCCCGTTTCGGCGGTGAATCCGGCTCCCAGCCAGGTGACTCAGGAAATCGAGACGGTCGCTGCGCCATTGCCTTACCGCAAGTCAAAGAGTACTTCCGGTGAAGCGCACAGCAGCACTGCTGAAACAACCGTCGCGTCCACCCCTTATCAGCCTTCTTCTTCCAATAAAAACGTTGTGGCTTCCAGCCCCGGCCTGAGTTTCTCGATCCCGGAGCAGGGCAACCTGATCCTGCGGCTGGGCGGGGCGGTTCAGCAGTTCTTCAGAGATTTCGGCAAAAAGACTCCGAAACTGAAACCGGGTGAGACAGGCGATTTTCAGTTCCTGCTCGATGAGGAGTCACTCCCCTCGCGATTCAAACGAGAAGTGACGCTGGCCACGCGGGATTTCCGCCGCGACCCGAAAGGTTTCGTCGCCGAAGCGCTGCATGGCGAAGGCAATTCGAAGCGCCGGACACAGCTGCTACAGGCCGGCGTGGCGCTGGGCATGATCATTTACGCCTTCATCTTCACTTCGCTGCTGCTGATGGGGCTGATCAGGGCGAAATCCAACCTGAACGTCAGCGTCGTGAACTACGCCAACGCCGCAGTCGCCGCGGCCAAAGTGACCGTCCAGCAGCTGTCCGGGGATAATTTCCAGGCCACCCTGACGACCGACGATAAGGGAGAGGTTTCTTTCAGCAAGCTGATCCCGGGCAAATACCGGGTCGAGGTCGAGAGCGAAGACTGCGGCAAGCGCGAGCGTGAAGTCCTCATTCAGGGCAAGGAAAACGACGAGAAGTTTGAAATCTGCTTTGAAAAGGTGCAGCTGCTGCCCACGTCTGATGCCAAGGTTGAAAAGGCGCCCAAGGAGATTCAGGGCAAGGGCGGCTTCACCGGCGGCAGCAAGAAGCAGATCCAGCAGGCGCACGGCGGCGGCGGCGGCGGTAAGGAAACACAGGCTCCGCCGAGCAAGGGTGTAAGGCCGCCATTTTCTTTGACACCAACCATCATTCCACCAAGTCCTGATCCGCCGAAGATCAAGAATCCGACTTTGATTTCTCAACCGACTCTGTTAGGTGATCCGAAAGTTCTACCCTTGGAGAAGGGGTCGATTGGTGATCCGAAAGGTGTTGAGGGGCCTCCGGCACCCGGGTCAGGCAAAGGTGGTGGAATCGGCACGGGCAGCGGCGGAGGGATTGGTGAAGGCGAAGGTGGTGGTGCCGGACGTGGTCGCGGCGGGAATGCCGGCGGCGGTGATATGGCGGGCGGCGGCGGCGTTGGCAAGGGCGGGGCAGGCGGGCTGGTTCCGTATTCGGCTCTGTCAACGAAACCCGTCGTCCTGTACAAGGAAAAGGCCAAGTACACTGAAGAGGCGCGTCAGAACAAGATTCAGGGGGTTGTCCTCCTGAGCATGATCGTGACCGCCGAAGGGACTGTCAGGGATGTCAGGGTGGTTCGCGGACTGCCCGATGGCCTGACCGAGTCGGCAATCGAAGCGGCAAAGAAAATGAAGTTCAAACCGGCCACCAAAAATGGTGAGCCCGTGGCGACGAAACTGGGTAGCGTTGAATTCTCGTTCAATATCTACTGACCTCTGACCGATTCAGGATCAATCTCGGACTCAATTACCTGATGACGGCCACCTTCGCGGTGGCCGTTTTCTTTTGCACATTCTCCGATAAAGCGCGCAAGGAAATCCCCCTCTGACGTTCATTGGGCAGCCAGATGTCAGCAATGACACTTACCACAAACTATCAACAGCTTTGCCATGGAGGTCAGTTATGGGAAACAACTTTGCTGCCCCCTCCGGGGATGGGATGCTTTTGTCACCGACGGCGCAGTTCGCCGGAACAGGTGAATTTCACTTTCTGCTCGCCAGCGAGCCGCTGCCCGCGAGGCTGGGGCGGGTTCTCGCGCAGGCCCTCGATGAATTCAGGCGCGATCCGCGCGAATTCATTACCGGATTGCTGAAAGGCGACGGCAGTCCGCGCCAGCGGATCAGGTTATTGCAGACAGGGACAGGGGTGGCCGTCATCACCTATACCCTGATTGTTTCGTTTCTGGTAATCGTTGGCTTGTGGGGAAATGGTAGCGCTCAAGCTACCAGCCCCGATGTTACAACTGATGACCTGCCGGGTGTTGTCATTACAATCCCTATAACCAGTAAGATAAAAGATGCGCATAGTAAAACAGCGAAGTCGGCCCCGAATGGGCAGGGCATCAACTCGAGCGGGAGTAAGCGCGAGCCACAAAAGAATAGTGGCGGCGGTGGAAGCGGCAACCAGGACCTGGCCCCGCCCCGTCTCGGCCCTCCGCCATTGCTGTCGTTCAATCCGTCGGTCCTGATGCCAAACATTGACAGGATCAAAATTCCGGACGCTTCTCTGGTGGTGACACCAACTGCTTACGGTGATCCTGCCGCGTTGCCGAAACCGCAGAGTGACTTCGGCGATCCCAATGGGGTTCGCGGATCGAATTCAAACGGGACTGGCAATGGTGGGGCTATAGGGACTGGCGACGGGCATGGCAACGGGCCGGGCAGAGGTGATGGGGTCGGACCCGGATCAAAGGGTAATACTGGCGGTGGAACCATGAAGACAGGCGGCCCTGATGGACCTGACAGCAGTGAAGAAAGGTTCCCGTCAACAAAACCGGTTATCCTTTACCGTGAGCGGGCAAAGTATACGGAAGAGGCTCGTCAGAACAGGGTGATGGGAGTCGTGGTGCTGAACGCGCTCTTCACCACGGATGGAAAGGTCGGGGGGATCAGAGTGGTGCGCGCGCTGCCCAATGGGTTGACCGAGGAGGCAATTGAAGCCCTCAAAAAGATCCGCTTCAGGCCGGCGACGAAGAACGGTTCGGCAGTGAATACGAGGATGAATATTGAGTTCTCATTCAATATTTACTGACCTGCCGGGTGGATTTTTCCTACGGTTTTTGAGCGATTCGTCGGGTTGACGGGTTTCCGGTCGGCTGGTAATATCGCGCTTCACTTGCAGGCATTTCTTCGGTTCATGGTCATCCTCCTTTCAGCGTTTTCTGAATAGTGGGCCGTTAGCTCAGTTGGTAGAGCAACTGGCTTTTAACCAGTGGGTCGCAGGTTCGAGTCCTGCACGGCTCACCACTATTTTGAAAACAAAGGACTTAGCTCTTTCATCATCAAACGTGAAAGGGCACAATGACCACTTTATTCGAGACCTTCCTCAAGGAACGCCGTTACCTCAAGAACATCTCTCCGAAGACCGAAACCTACTACCGGCAGGCGTGGCGGAACTGGCGGGACCGCACGGACGGCCAGATTACAAAAGAAAATACCCTCGCGTATATCATCAAACTGCGTGAGGCCGGAGTGACGCCTGCCACCTGCAACACCTACATCTCGGCCTTGAACGCCTTTTTTACCTGGCTCCACGAGAACAAACACCTCCCGGAGAAAATCAAGATCCAGAAACTCAAGGCTGAGCCGCCAATCATTCAGACGGTGCCCACGGCAAGTCTGGAAGCCCTCCTGCGGTTCAAGCCTCAGACCTTCGGCCAGAAGCGAATGCAGGCCATTCTGGTGCTGCTGATGGACACGGGGATGCGGATTGACTGCGAGGCCCTGAGTCTCAGACGGGGTGACTTTGATTTTGACAACCTGCTTGTCTCCGTGACAGGGAAGGGGGGCAGGCCACGAATCATTCCCTTCTCCCCGGAGTGCCGAAAAGTCCTCTGGCAATTTTTGAAAGAGCATGACTTTGACCTCGTGTTCCCCTCGCGGAAGGGAACCAAGGCGAATTACCGGAATATGATTCGGGATTACGACGTGGTCTGTGAGAAAGTCGGGATTGAGCGCACCGGGGGCTTTCATCGGTTCCGGCACACCTTCGCCCTGCATTACGTCAGGAACGGGGGCGGGCTGTTCCACCTTCAGAAGCAGCTCGGCCACAAGACCCTAGATATGACGCGGCGGTACACGGAGCTGGAAGTTGAGGACCTGAAGCAGGCGCACAAAAAAACGTCCCTCCTGGGGCGGCTGCGTTAATCGAAAAACAGGGCTGCAAGATGATGGACAATTCCGCTCAAGGCAACTTCCCACCATGCATATTGTTTTTTCGGGGGCAGGGAAGACTTCAAGGAAACGAGACCGGCCCTGTCCAGAATCTCGGCTGAGCTGAAATATGCGAATCTCCCCCGGTTGTCCTTCACGGTGATGTATGGGTACTGAGGGTAATTCTCAACGAACAGGGAGAGCTTGCGAAGCCACTTCGGCTCCTCTCTCCCTTTGACTTCGTGGACTTCCTTTTTCCCGTTGGTATGCGTCACCACAAAGTCGGCAATGTGGTCACAGTCTTTCACGCCATTGAGGAACAAAGGAAACTTCACTTGTGGTTCGACATCTCGTATCTCCCCACGGGCTTTTTGCCAGGCAAGTTTTTCGGCGTATCGGGCTTCAAGTTTTGAGTCGTAGAGCCTGCCATCGTACCAGGTTTTGATATTGAAAAACATCATCGGGTTAAAGCTGTTGTATTACATCATCAAGGGAATACGCCAGAATATAAATGCAGTTGTCGGCCTGCATTGTCCTGCCGAACTGCTGCTGTAATTCGGTGGGCTTGTTCGGTTTGATTTTGCACTCAACGCCGATGAAGCGTCCCGTGCCTTTCTGCCAGCCAATGATGTCAGGGCAGCCAACGGGAGCAAGCTGAATACGGTGCTGTCCGTACGGGCCAGTCTTAACAGCCCCGGCGTTCATCCGAAAGACGGTGTGACCTTTTAAGCGCAGGTAGGTGATGACTTGTTGGACAAGTGCGGATTCTTTCAAAAATGTGAGGTTAATTCTCTTCCCCCCATCTCAAATGAGACAGGGAGGTAATTCCTAACTCCATCTTTTCAGATGAAGGGAAGAGGCGGGAGCAAGGGTTTTCCCTTGAAGGCTGGGCCTCTCGGCTGTGGTCTTAGCAAGCGTATTCCCACAGCACCTCCCGCATAAATGGACTATGTGCCTTCGCCGTTTTCTTTGGCGATGTAAGCTGTCTGCTCACAGCCGGGCCAGTTGCTGCACCCCAAGAAGTCATATTCGTGGCCGGTCTTCCGGTTCCTGCCTTTCTGCTGGGTCATAAACCCGTCGCAGTTTTCAGCGGGACAGGGGTCTCCCTGCTTCAGGTAGGGCTTCTTGACTCTCGGTGGGGCAACCACGGCTTTCAGCTCGTCCAGTAAGGCCAGAGCTTCGGCTTTGTCGTCCGTTCTGATGGTCAGGGAAATTGCCCCGGACGATTGAATATTCAAGGTGAATTTCTTCGTCTCGGAGCTTCCGTTGGCCGTGATTTCCGGCGTCGCAGTTGGTTCAGCCTTGGGCGTGAACTTCAAAGCTTTCTTTACTGACATAATCCCCTCCTTAAGGGTTGGTGGCAGGCGTAATGCTCTGCTTGCTGCTGGCGGTAACCATTCAATAGTTGAGACCGAATGGTTGCAACATGGACGACTTAAGCCTCGGTAATCCTCGGTTATAAGTTTTTGTGTTTGCCAGCAGGAAGCAAAACACTAGAACAAGGTCTTGGCAGGTTGTTTTTGCAGGGAAGGACAGGCGCGGGAGTGGATCTGGAATATGGCGAAGGATTCACAGCAAGGTGCAATATTTTGACCGTGGTGAGAACTTTTTTCTGGGACGGCTGATGTATCGGCCAAGCGCCATTCCTGAATGCCACCTTTATGCTGGTGAGCTTGGCAACGTCGTGCTTCCAAGTGTACCCCTTGGTCTTTGAGGTCACAGAGGCGTCTCCGGTAGTCAGGAATGTACATTGCCATCATCTCCGTGACGCAGTGGAAAGCTCCGTCTGAGAGCAGTTCGTGAATTCTGTTTTTTTGGGTATCGTAGTTCATCTTGGTTCTAAGTTAATTGTATCAAGTGTATAATCTCACGCAACCAACTTGTTCACAGGAGCCTTTTATGCCTAAAAAAGAGAAAAAACAGATGGATATACCGGAGATATTTAAGTCTGATGCAGAGGACATCAAGAGGGAAAGAGAGAAAGCAATCAAAGTTCATAAAACAAACATAAGAGCTGCTGGAAATCAGGTTGAAAAATGTGTGAGGGATTACTTTAGACGAATGCTGCCTCCAAGATACTATGTGACAGAGGGTCACCTCATAGATATAAACGGAAATATAAGCCCCCAACTTGATATAATCATCGCTGATAATTTTAACGTCCCTTCGTTGATGACCCTTAAAGATGGTACAGAATACATCCCGATTGATTCGGTATATGCAATTGGAGAGATAAAATCAACCTACTCAAACACCCGCCGAAAAAAGAACCCCAGAACACTCATCGAAGAATTCAGTAGCAACCTGGAGGATATAAAGGAAAGGCTTTACCACGAGGAAGTGCCAAATACGGTTTACGGGGGACATGGCCCAAACTCACTCCTGAGGGATCTCATATTAGGGAAAAGAACTCGAATACTCAATCGCATATTTTCATTTATAGTTTTTGTTGACGCTACAACCTTCCAGTTCAAACATATCTCCGAATTCTATACCTCGCGAAACAACAAATATCTGCCAAACATAATGATTCTTCTGAATAAAGGAGTTGTGGTCTTTGGCTCTGAAAACGAACGACCTTTATTCAATTATTATCCAGAAGATAGACGAAGCGAAGAAGAAGCATGGTGCTACTTTCCTTGTATGGGTGATGGCAGCGGTAACGGGTCGCTGGAAGGAAATCATCTTGCATTTCTATATCATTCAGTCTTGGAACACTTGAGCAATTCGTATTTAGAACCACCGTCACTAATTAAATATACATACAGGATGCTGGCCACTTCAAAATCGATGATAGAAAAAGCAAACGTCAAGGCATAGTTGCGATTTGCGGTACCAATATTGATTATGAATTGACCGTGAGCCGCGAGTAGCGGTCACATCCGAATTCAGGAGGCTTTCACTCGTATAGGCGGGTTTTACGGCTTGTTTTTCATATATGTCAGAACACCAGCAATGTAAGCCAGTAAAAAGAGAAGCAGGGATTGGTTGAAGTCGCTCATTCAATTTCCTTTCTCCCCCCTGATAAAGGTTAGTCTCCTGATGGTAATGCAAACTGCTTACGTTCTAATTGCTCGAACAGCGTCTCGTTATTCTTCAAAATCAGGTAAGGCAGGAATACCTGTTCCAGCTTTACTTGCTGGGTGTCAATGAGTGCCATCTGTGCATCAATCCAGTCCCTGATATTCGCCCAAGCAGTCTTATATGCCTGCTCGCGGTGTGCTGGCGTAATCTTCTTCTGCCTGCCGTATCTGTCTTCTCCTCCGTACATAATCTGTACGACGTTTTCAACAAGCGCAGGGAGACGGAACCCCATTGGTTGCCCGTTTATTTCCAGCCCGAAGGTTATGGCAGTTAACTGACCGTCAGGGCCGTAGTCATACATAATCTTATTTGCTCCGTGGCTGGCGAGAACTTTTTGTATTTTGTCAAAGGTGCCCCGCCCCTCACTTGTGTAGTTTTTGAGTGCCATTGTCTTTTTTGATTAGTTCATTAAGGTACTTGATAAATTGAGTCCAGTTACCGCCGTAGGTTTCCTTGTGCTGCTTGAACTTGTCCCACACCTCATCGGGCGCAGTAATAGTTCTGTTGGGATAGGCTTGTATTCGGCGGGTGTTTTTTGACATGTCATTGTTATACCCTTGGTATACCCTTGTTATGTACCCTGGCTGATATAAAACATCAGCCCCCGCATTGTTAGCTTCAGTCCTTACTGATAGAAGGGTAGTCGGGTCCCCAAGCGATTCCACTTAACGGTAGGAATACGTGAATTCACCTAAATTTCATAAACAAAAACCCGCGCTACCTTCCGGGTGAGACGCGGGAATATTGTGGAAGGTAGTATTGCCTAATTGCTCTTGGAATATGTAAAAGAGGAACAGGGTGCCTTGTCATGAGGAAGGACACCTTCAACGTTATGATACCACGCTGAGGAATTCTGTCCAGGGCATGGCTGTGGATAACGCAGGGGTGAATGTTTATACCTTACTGGATTCCGAGAACCGGAATCTCGTCACCTAAATTCACAACAATCAGACTATCTTCTGGGATATGAGAAACATCTTTCCAATCTCCACCCTGCATTCGCATAGCTCTTATTCGCATAATCCTTACTGTCAGTACCTCTTCTTGTCCCTCATCTCCAGTATAGGTTTCGGCGTCCATCTTTCCCTCTTTCCCACACTTTTCACACCTTGCCAGTTCTGAAGTCCAGAGGAAGCCTGGCTTTAGTTTACGGACTATGCCCCCACACTGATTGTGGTAACACTTAAACTCCTGCCAGTCTTCCAAATCACCCTCAACTTCTTCAAACCCTTCACTTGTTAAATCAGCCTCTAGCTCATCCAAATCCTCCTCGTTCCAATCGTCGTCCATTAGTGCCTCCTTATGGTTAATTCATTTGACTAGCGTTTTCTTCTCAGGTGCTTTTGGGCTTTCTTGATAATCACTGGTTTCTCTATTTTATGTAGTGGATAGTCTGTCGTACTTATCCAAGCAAATCCCTTTTCTGAATTAAATAAGCCGCAGTAACAGCCTTCGCTGAACTCTATTTTTTTTCATTGAGTAGACTGTCAATCAGGCTGGATCTACTCGGATAATACCAAGCCGGAATATCATATTCCCATATTGCCTTTTCTCCCACCCTGTATGAGAAACCTTAGCTATTTCCCCTATAAGCGCATTCATACATTTTACAAATACTTCCACTTCATCATCGGGCTTATTAGGGTGAACACTCAATACAATTTGAGCAAGTTCATTGCCTTTAGCTAAAGGCTTGTTCCATTTTCTTGCGCTATACCATTTCTCTATTTCTCCTAGCAATTTACGGTCGCTAACTTCCACTTTCGCTCTCATAAATAATACAGCACGTTGATAATCATTTGGGGGGCCAGTTGTTTCATTATTACGGTCGAGCGTTCTAAAATACTCTTCTATCTCTGCGCTAGGGTTTAGACCCATTTTTCGCATTTGCGGATAAAAGATGATATGCTCAATAGCTGAAAACACCATACTATTCATTTCCTGAAAGAATGCTGCGTTTTGTTGGTGTAACTCGGTGTTCACAAAACTAAGATAGGGGTATCCAGTCGCTTTCATTTTAAGGTGGAAAAATTCGTGAACAACAATGGCTTCTTGGCGCAATTTATTCCTAGAGTGAATAGAAGGATTCACTTCAATTACAGGTGTTCCATCACTTTCCACGGTACTATTCCCAGCATCGTACTTAGTATTCTCTCTGTACACTACCTTTTTGCCAAATAAAGTCTCTACTTCTGTCAGGAGTATTGCAGCGTTTTTGCGCAAGCAAGTGTCTCCAAAAATTCTGCTACATCTATTCTGTTTCACAGAACCATCCTGTGAAGTAAGTAAAGGAGTCATTAACAAAGCCACCATCATAACCAAAGATTTATACATCTTTTATAAAGGCTCTCCTCTCGGCACTGATTTTATCTGTGGACAACCCGACTTGCAAGGACTATTAGAACTGCTAAACTGAAGTAAAGATTGATTGCGCCAATCAAGAGACCATCCTGTTTTCATATCCCCCTCTGTCGGCGCAATCGGCAGAGGGGTTTTCATATCCATAACAGAAAGCGAGGTGATAATTATGATCAAGATCCCTGCGACTCTTTCTGAGTTCAGGACGCTCGCGGACAAAACCCTTAAATTCTCTGTCCACACGCAGGAGCTGTCGAGCGAAACCAAAGCGGCATTATTCAATTTTGAGCAGCAGCTCGGCTGGCTGTACTTCAATCCCCAGCCGATCAAGGAAGAGGAGTTCACGGACGAGCCGATCCCTCTGGATGGCAAGGTTGTGAAGTCTCCGTCATCCCGATACCGAGCGGTAATCGCAGTCTTCCTGAAGGAGTACGGTGAGCGGGCAGGCAAGGTGATTACCCAGACGCAAATCAACCACTTTTACGAGCAGGAAATGGAGAAGCACATCGAGGAGGTGAAGAGAAAAATCAATGAACTTAATTAAGCATCGCCGGACGGCTCAATTGTCGCCAGCGATGCCGGTAATTGAGCCTCCGACTAAAGGAATCATATGAACAAGCCATTTAACTTCAGCTCTGCGCGAGAGCAGGCAGAAAAAGAGTACGGGTTAGGAAAGGGAGAGTACTTGAAACTGAAGAACGGGAATAATACCTTCAGGCTGCTGTCTGAGTGTATCCCGTACGAAAGCACGTACAACGGCAAGAAAAACTTCAAGTGGGTCTGCTGGGTGCTGGACCGGGCAGACAAGGTGGTAAAGCCGTTCTTTATGCCGCACTCCATTTACAAGACCATCGAAGATTACCAATTCAATCCCGAATACGCTTTTGAAGAAGTCCCGATGCCGTACGACATCACAATTCACGCAAAGAACGCGGGGACCATTGATGCTGAGTACACCGTCACCCCGGCCCGTCAGAACACCCTATTAACGGCAGAAGAACTCGCAGAATTCGAGAAGCGGATTGATATTACTGAATTCGTCCAGAAGCTGAGAGAGAAAGCCGGGCAACCTGAAGTGTCTGCTGCCCAGAGAGCGCACAATCACGCCGAAGTTGAGGCTGCGTTGAGTGAAGAAGATCCCTTCGAGGGATTGAGTGAGACTCCCTTTGATAACGTGAAGCCAGCTTCAGATTTGAGGCGGGCGGTAGCAAAAACCAGCGGGGCGAAGTTCGCGCAGCCTCAATAAATCATAACCGTGCGGAGGGCACGGTTATTTGATTAACAGCAAATGTAATTACCACTGCTGTTTTTTGCAAATAAAATGAAGAGTCTTTTGGTTTGTACTCACCATCGGCTGGGTCAAAGATTGTTACAGCTCTAAGGTCATCAAAGAGGTCTGCCTGAAAAAGAAGGTTTTTATCATACAAAGAGCCACAAAGAACAACGGCATGTCCTGGCTCACCTGTATTAAGCCCAGCAATGAACGGACCGTTATTTACTAACGCATTACGTAGTTGCATAGGGTGATAAAAACCACCGAAAGAACTGCAATTAACTTGGTAGTAACTTTGACCATCAACAAGTATTAAGCCATTCAAGCCGTTGACAATTTCGGTGTCGGTGGCTCCTTGATTGATAAATCGGCCTTTTACTTGAGTGACAATGTTTGCCTGAGGCATCACAATGTTGTAATACCAGAAAAGCCATTCCAAACATCCTGCCCAGCAAAGATCAGTATCTTGTTGTTTACCTTTTACAACCATTTGTTCTCCTTAAAACAGCCCTTTGCAGAAATGCGGGAGGGCTTTTATAACTGTACAATTAGCTGATATACCCATTTCATAGGCAAAGTATTATTTTCCAGGTCCTTTTCAGCTTCTTCAACATTCTTCTTAGGCACCAGATATTCTCGATACTTTACCTTCTTTGTCCCATAAGGGACTGAAATGACATATGCGCTGTCTCCGTTTTCCCTCCACAGAGTTGCTTCGTACCGCTTCATAATATATTTTAAGCCTTCCCTAGCGTCATCAAGATTACTCATAGATGCAACACCTCACATAAATAATTCCTGCTGGCCTGAAGATTTCAATCTCCAACGATCTTCACCCACATGCTCTGCATATTCTTCCAGTACACTCAGAATTGTTTGATTCTTCGGTGTGATTCCATTTTTTAGGAGCGGCATAATGTTCCAGACAATCTCATCAAAAGTCGGGTTATGTCGTTGGTGTGCCATACGACGCATATAAGAAAGCAGGTAATACTTAATCCTCAGTCGCACGTCAATTCTCGACCTGAACTTTGTATTCTTCTTGATGTGGTACTTCTCGTCTGCCCTGTCAAAATCAAAATTTTCTCTCAGCAGAGGTGTCAGGTCCTGATACTCCTTACTAAGGATGTCCAGAAACCCAAGCTCTAATCCTTTAATCACGAGTTCGTCATTTATCTGTTCGAGGGTGGCTCCATCTTCTTTAGCAATGACAGCTTCTATTGTCTCCATAACCACATCACTGATGTCCGAACCCAAGGTGACCTTCATAATAGATTTCGGATTTTTCACCTTCTTGAAGTTTATGATGAGCTGTCCGGAGATTACTGTGAATGGATTTTGCCGCTTCTTAAAGCTTGTCTGACCGTTATTCTGCTGCACTGCTCCGGCGTACTCGAATCCTGCTTTCTCGGCGGTTTCTACAATTAGATGCCAATATGCAGGGTCTTTGTGGGCGAAGACAAAACTCATCCAGCGGTTAAATTTCAGCACCCGGTACATTTCCTGGATTGAGGCTGCTAAAAGTGAAGAATAATCTTCCTTGGTTTTATTTTGCTCTCCTCCCTCTATTGCCTCCTGTTTGTAGTCTTGCTTCGTGACGGGAAGATCCAGCCAAGAGTTCCACATAATGGAAAGGTCAAGGTATGGAATCTTTGATCCGTATGGGGGATCAGTGTATATGTAATCAACGCTCTCACTTTCAATCTTACTTAGATTTGTTGCTGTGCCTTTATAAATTTGTGCATTGTCAATTGTCTTAGCGTTTATAATCGGCATCATTTCTCTTTTGGCGGCAATGACCTTTTTTAGCCGTGAATCGAAGTAGGTCAAAATATCAAGCTCAACAGGTCTTGGGGCCAGACGGTAACGGTAATAACGAAATACTCCACTGTCACCCCTCCCTTCTGACCTCTCCCCTGAAGCGTGGTATGTCAGATTGATTTTATTCAGCAGGCCGGAGAACATCAGCATCAGGGTCCCTTGAATATCCTTGTCACGTACTTGCCTGATAAGGTGTTTGAGATAAGCTAACTGGGCCAACTGGCGCGGTGTAAAAAACTGTTCGAGGGTTGGAAAGTCTGACCCTTCCGGCATCGAAACATCGTGGGGGTAGGGATAACTTGCCAGAGCCTTTTTTATCTGGGCATCGCTCAAATCTGTGTACCCGCACAAGGAAAATGCCATGACAGTTTTCCGAAATCCCGTTGCCGTTCCCGCCATCTGGCTCAGCCTGCCAATTTAGATTGACTCCCGGATTCCGCCAGCGCAAACTTGATTGCGT
>DASRDU010000037.1:0-85092 GCA_035652435.1 Blastocatellia bacterium | reverse complement strand
AAGGGTTCTGCTGTGATCTGTGTGGCGAGATTCATCAGGTTGACTCCGGTTAAGTTTGGTCGCTTGACCAGAGTGTCGCCGATGAACTCTCGCCGACTCAATCATCTTTTGTTATTTCAATTTCTATGCCGAACGCTTCTGCGGCTGATCATAATTTCCCCGGGCCGCCGCATCTTTTTCTGGAAGCAACCTCTCATTACAGCTATCCACTGAGCAACTGGATAATCTCGTGGACTCTGCAAGAGGTCGCAGGTGACTTTCCTACCAAACAGTCTGCTGCGACCTCGTTTCTTTTCTAATCCCTGACGCAATCATTAACATTCAGGATAAGCCCCATATTGTTTTTGCTGGCGCAACCGGTGTATTTTATGGCAGTCGTTTCCCTAATCTCCCCAAGGTGAGGCCCCCAGCCCACGACCTGACGGCAGCTTCGACTCCTGGCGACTCAAAGGAGTGCCGGCGGCGTGCCCGCCGGAAGCTGTGACAGGGCAGTCTGGAGGGCAAGAAGCCCGAGGCAGTGATCCCTTTCCCTGTCCGCTCCCCAATTCGTAACGACATCCGGCATTTGAAACCACATTTGACAGGAGCCCGCGGATGAGTGTTCGATTCACCTCTCCCGCGCCCTACTCAGAGGAGTGGTGGCGTATTACCCTGTCGAGCATCGGCGACGCCGTGATCGTCACCGACGCCGGCGGGAAAATAGCTTTCATGAACCCGGTCGCCCAGTCCCTCACCGGCTGGAAGAGTGAGGATGCCAGGGACAGGCCGATTGAAGAGGTCTTCGCCATCGTCAACGAGACGAGCCGCGCGACCGTCGAGAGCCCTGTCAGCAAAGTGCTTCAGACGGGCGAGTTCGTCGAACTGGCCAACCACACGATCCTCGTGGGCAGGGCCGGCGCCGAGGTGCCGATAGACGACAGCGCCGCGCCGATCAGGGACGCGCGGGGCGAGATCTTCGGGGTCGTCCTCGTCTTCCGCGACGTTACGGAGCGCCGGCAGGGGGAAGCTGCCCGGCGCGAACTGGCGGCGATCATCGAGTCTTCGGACGACGCCATCATCGGCCAGACCCTCGATGGCCTGATCACCAGCTGGAACAAAGGCGCCGAGAGAATTTATGGCTATACGGCGGCCGAAGTCCTGGGCCAGCCGGTCTCAATCCTCACGCTGCCCGACAGGCCGGATGAAATACCGATGATTCTGGAGAGGCTCAGGCGCGGCGAGCGGATCGAACACTACGAGACCCTGCGCCGCCGCAAGGACGGCACCCTGATTGACGTCTCGCTCACCATCTCACCGATCAGGGACGGCGAAGGTCAGATCATCGGCGCGTCAAAGATCGCCCGCGACATCACCGAACATAAGCGGGCCGATGCCGTGAAGTGGCGCCTCTCGGCCATCGTCGAGTCTTCGGACGACGCGATCGTCGCCAAGACCCTCGAGGGCGTCATCACGAACTGGAACCGGGGGGCCGAGCGGATCTTCGGCTACACCGAGGCGGAGGCCGTCGGCCAGAAGATCTACCTCCTCATCCCGCCCGACCGGCACCACGAGGAGGAAGAGATCCTGGCGAAGCTCAGGCGCGGCGAGCGGATCGAACACTACGAGACCGTGCGCCGCCGCAAGGACGGCACCCTGATTGACGTCTCGCTCACCATCTCACCGATCAGGGATGCCGCCGGTCAGATTATCGGCGCGTCAAAGATCGCCCGCGACATTACCAGGCAGAAGCGCGCGGCGCGGCAGCTCGAAGAGGAGCGCGAGGCGCTTGAGACGATCAACCGGGTCAGCCGGACGCTCTCGGCCGAACTCGATCTGGAGAAGGTCGTGCAGTCGCTCACCGACGCCGCCACCGAGATCACCGGCGCGCGCTTCGGCTCATTCTTTTACAACGTACTCGACGAGCGCGGCGCGTCATACATGCTCTACGCGCTCTCGGGCGTGCCGCGCGAACACTTCGCCCACTTCCCGATGCCGCGTGCCACCGACCTCTTCGGCCCGACCTTCCGCGGTGAAGGCGTCGTCAGGATAGACGACGTGAAGCAGGACCCGCGCTACGGGAAGAACTCGCCATACTTCGGGATGCCCGAGGGGCACCTGCCCGTGACGAGTTACCTCGCCCTGCCTGTCATCTCGCGCTCGGGCGAGGTGCTGGGTGGGCTCTTCTTCGGCCACCCGGAGCCGGGCGTCTTCACCGAACGGCACGAGCGCATCGTCGCGGGGCTGGCCGGGCAGGCGGCGATTGCGATGGACAACGCCCGGCTCTACGAGACGACGCGCAAGGCGTGGGCCGAGGCCGAGGAGGCCAACCGCCTGAAGGATGAGTTCCTCGCCACCGTCTCGCACGAACTGCGCAACCCGCTCAACAGCATCCTCGGCTGGGCGCGGATGCTGCGCATCGGGAAGTTTGACGACGAGGGCCGGCGGCGCGCCGTCGAGACGATTGAGAAGAGCGCCGTGGCGCAGGGGCAGATCATCGAGGACATCCTCGACGTCTCGCGAATCATTACGGGCAAACTCCGGCTGGAAGTCTCGCCGGTCGAGATCGCCCGCGTCGTAGAGGACGCGGTCGAGACGGTCCGCCCGACGGCTGACGCCAGGGGCGTGCGTCTGCAGGCCGTACTCGGCACGAGTCAGAATCTGGTGCAGGGTGACCCGCACCGCCTGCAGCAGATCATCTGGAACCTGCTCTCGAACGCGATCAAGTTCACGCCCAAAGGGGGCCGCGTGCAGGTCACGCTCGCGCGGATCAACTCGCACGTCGAGATCGCGGTCAGCGACACCGGGCAGGGCATCAGCCGGGACTTCCTGCCGCACGTCTTCGAGCGCTTCCGCCAGGCCGACAGCTCGATCACGCGCAAACAGGGCGGCCTCGGCCTCGGCCTGGCGATTTCGCGACACCTGACGGAGCTGCACGGCGGGACGATCACCGCCGAGAGCGCGGGCGTGGGGCAGGGGGCGACCTTCATCGTCCGCCTCCCGCTCGCAGTCATACAGGAGGGTAAGAACCGTCCGGACAGTCAGCAGTTGCCCCACTTCCCCCGCGCGGTCGAAGGGCCAGTGCCTGACGGGCTGGGGCTTGAACTGACCGGGGTGCGCGCGCTCGTCGTGGATGACGAGGCGGAAGCCCGCGAACTCCTCCAGACCGTCCTCCGGCAGTGCAGGGCCGAAGTGCGGGCCGCCGGGTCGGTGCGGGAGGCGCTTGAAATGCTCAGGGACTGGGACCCAGACATCCTCATCTCTGACATCGGCATGCCCATGGAAGACGGTTACGCACTGATCCGGCAGGTTCGGGCGCTCTCTCATAAGGAGGGAGGGAGCATTCCGGCCGTGGCGCTGACGGCCTACGCGCGTAGCGAGGACCGGCTCCGGGCGCTCACCGCGGGCTTCCAGATGCACGTGGCCAAGCCCGTTGACCCGACCGAACTCGCGGCCGTCGTGGCCAGTCTGACCGGGAGGATCGGGCCCCCCGGGAAAAAGCCCTGAGCCATTCAGAAGACAAGCTTCTCTCTTTTCAATTCCACGGTGCTGGCAACTGTTCGCCTGGGTCGGGTATAGTTACCGCCTTAATCCGACCGCCACGACGAAAGAATCAATAGTTATGCCATCAGAGATCGCAGGAGTTCGCGTGCGCTTTGCGCCTTCACCGACGGGTTACCTGCACGTCGGCGGGGCGCGCACGGCGCTTTTCAACTGGCTGTTTGCGCGCCACCACAACGGCGTCTTCATTCTGCGGATCGAGGACACCGACAAGCAGCGCAACGACGAGGCGATGGTGCGCGGCATCCTCGAAGGGATGGAGTGGCTCGGCCTCGATTACGACGAAGGCCCGTTCCACCAGTCAGATTATGACGACCAGCACCGCGCCGCCGCGTACCAGTTGCTTGAAAGCGGCCATGCATATCGCGACTTCACGCCGAAGGAAGAGCGCTCGGATGAAACCATCAAACAGCAGGTCGCCGAGGCCGCCCGCGGGCCGAAAGTGACGAACCCGTACCGCAGCCTGTCGCAAGGGGAATCAGACGCCCGCGCCGCTGGTGAACCATACGTCATCCGCTTCAAGGTTCCCGAAGAGGGAAAGACGCAGTTCGATGACGCCGTCTACGGTTTGCAGGAGCGCGATTACAGAGACATTGAAGACTTCATCCTGCTGCGTTCCGACGGCCACCCGCTCTACAACCTGAGCGTCGTCTGCGATGACATTATGATGGGCATCACGCACGTCATCCGGGGACAGGATCATCTGTCGAACACGCACAAGCAGGTACTGCTCTACCGGGCGCTGGGCAAAACGGTGCCGACGTTCGCGCACCTGCCGCTGATCCTCGCGCCCAACAAGGGCAAGCTCTCGAAGCGCAAGCACGGCGAGATCGTCAGCGTCACGACTTACCGTGACAGGGGCTTCATCCCCGACGCCTTCGTCAATTTTCTGGCGCTGCTCGGCTGGTCGCCGGAGTCGGGCGAACACGCGGAGCGCGAAATCTTCTCGCGCGAGGAACTCATCAGCCTCTTCTCGCTCGAAGGCATTCACAAATCGAACGCCGTTTTTAACTTCACCGAAGGCGACGCGCGCAACTGGACCGATCAGAAAGCGCTCTGGGTGAACTGGGAATACATCAAGACCCTGCCGATGGAAAAACTGACGCCGCTCGTCAAGGCGGAACTCGAGCGGAGCGGGTTGTGGCGTGACGAGTACGAAGGCGAGAAGAGAGCCTGGTTCGAGCGGGCGGTGACTCTGCTCCGCGACCGGGCGCGCACGCTGCCCGATTTTACGCATCATGGTCGCCCTTATTTCGTGGATGACTTCAGCTTCGAATTCGACGAGGCGGCGGTGAAGAAGAATCTGCGGAAGGAGCCGGCCTTAAGAGAACTGCTCCCGCAACTGGCGGACGCTTTCGCGACGCTCGATGAGTTCACGCACGATACGACCGAGGCATTGCTGCGGAGATTCGCCGAAGAAAAAGGCGTCAAGGCCGGCCTGCTGATCAACGCGACGCGAACCGCGCTGACGGGGCAGTCGGTCGGGCCGGGCTTGTTCGATGTCGTCGTGGCGATTGGAAAGGATCGAACCGCAGCCCGGTTGAAGCATGCGGCGCAGTTGGTGTGAAGTCTCGACAGACCACCATCGCAACCCGCCGCTTGGGCAGAGCGGTGGGTTGGCTCGCCGTGATTGCTGGCGGCGCGGTCCGGGCGGCTACCCTGTGGGCTCCGGCCAGCCCCGATAGTAAAGCAGCAAGAGCTGAGCGGACAGGCCCGTCGCCAGCCGCTCAGCTTCAGTTTATACAGGGCCTTGTTACGGTCTCTCCGAGGAGGTCGTTGACGACTGGCGGCTCATGCCGCGGTTGACGAGCATCTTGACTTCCACACGCCGATTCTGCGCCCGCCCCGTCGCGGTGCTGTTATCCGCCACGGCGTCCGTCTTGCCGTAACCCATCGGCGAGACGAAACGGCGGACGGGAATCTTATGATGCACCGCCAGGTATTGGATCACCGCTTCGGCACGCTGCTGGCTCAACTGGAAATTCTTCGCCTCGCTGCCGGTTGAGTCCGTGTGCCCCCCGACTTCGATCATAAACCATTTGGCGTTGAGGGCTTTTTCAGCCAGAGCGTCGAGCCGTTGTCTGGCCTCGGGCGAAAGCACTGCACTATTCACTCTGAAATTTACTGTGGCAGTTTCCCCCACGTCGTAATCGTCCAGAGCCGAAATGCGTTCATTCGCCGCGCGCACTTCGTTTCTGGCCTCGGCGGCGACGGTATACAGCTCGTCCATCTGACCTGCCATACGCTCCTGATTAGCCTCAACCGGGTTGACGCGCGTATCAGTTGTGATCGCGGCCCTCATGTCGGATTCATTGAACCTGACCTTGTCTGCCACAAGCTGCCCTTGCGCATCGCCGCGTCCCTCTACTTCCACAATCAGCCCTCGCAAGACGTCAGTGACGGCGTATTTCTTACCGAAGCGAAGGAAGCCGCCATAGGTCTTGATGCTCGTATCATCCGTTAAGAGGACTCGATAATCCGTCCGATTCCGGTCGCGGATCGTGAACGTATCGGCGTCGCGGTTGATGACGACACCCTTGAATTTCATCTTCGCGCCATTCGGAACGGGTTGTGTGGTGACAATCGGGTTCTTCGCGGCCTGGGGCCTGATGTCCTGTCCGAAAACCAGCGGCGTCACCGCCAGCAGCAGGGCCGGGCCACAAACGAGGGTAAATGCACGCCATTTCCTGTTATCACAAGTCTTCATATTGCTCCTTCCAGGTTGATGGGGAGTGCAATAAAGAGTTCTGAACGTCCGCTCATTTAAGGCAATTCAGGATGATCAAGGGGAGGCAAAAATCGTAGCCAAAGCCGGAATAAAAATCAACGGGCCCGCCGGGCGGGATACGAACGGCTCGTCCCGGACGATTGACCCTTCAAATGCGAGAGCGGGGGCCTGAATCGCAGGCCCCCGCTCTTATTCCGGAAAAGCAGTTATGTGTTATCCCGCCGACCGGGCTGAAAGCATCGCACATCATTCGATCATTTCTTTGCGCGCTGCTCAATCTTCGCCCAGGTATCCCGCAACCCAATCGTCCGGTTGAAGACCGGCTTCCCCGGCGTTGAATCGAGATCCACGCAGAAGTAGCCCATCCGCTCGAATTGATACCGCGTGCCGGGCGCCGCGTCACGCAGACCCGGCTCGACCTTGCAGCCGGAGAGTACCTCCAGCGAGTTCGGGTTCAGATTGGAGGTGAAGTCCTGACCTTCCTCGACCTCATTCGGATCCTCTTTCGTGAAGAGGTTGTCGTAAAGGCGAACTTCCGCGTCCACAGCATGTGCGGCTGAGACCCAGTGGATTGTGGATTTGACCTTGCGCCCGTCGGGCGTGTTGCCGCCCCTTGTTGCCGGGTCGTATGTGCAATGCAGCTCGACGACGTTGCCGGCGGCGTCCTTCACCACACTCTGGCAGGTGATCAGGTACCCGTAGCGGAGCCGCACCTCGCGGCCCGGCGCCAGGCGGTAGAACTGCTTCGGCGGGTCTTCGCGAAAATCTTCCTGCTCGATGTAAAGCACCTTCGAGAACGGAACCCTGCGGGTGCCCGCGCTCTCGTCTTCCGGGTTGTTGATGGCCTCCATCTCCTCGATCAGATCGTCCGGGTAGTTATCAATGACGACGCGCAACGGTTTGAGTACGGCCATCACACGGGCCGCGCGTTTGTTCAGGTCCTCGCGCAGGAAGTATTCGAGGTGCGAGAGTTGCGTGATGCCGTTGGTTTTGGAAACGCCGACGTTCGCGCAAAAGTTGCGGATGGCTTCCGGCGTGTAGCCGCGCCGCCGCATCCCCGAGAGCGTCGGCATGCGCGGGTCGTCCCAGCCCGTGACGTGGCCGTCTTCGACGAGCTTCAGCAGCTTGCGCTTGCTGAGCAGCGTGTAAGTGATGCTCAGCCGGTCGAACTCATACTGCTTCGAGGGGAAGATGCCGAGCTGTTCGATGAACCAGTCGTACAGAGGACGGTTATTATCGAATTCGAGCGTGCAGATCGAATGGGTCACCCGCTCAATTGAATCCGACTGCCCGTGCGCGTAATCGTACATCGGGTAGATACACCACTCGTTGCCCGTCCGGTGGTGTTCCATATGAAGGATGCGGTACATCACCGGGTCGCGGAAGTTCAGGTTCGGCGAGGCCATGTCAATCTTCGCGCGCAGCGTGCGCGAGCCGTCGGGGAACTCGCCGCTCTTCATGCGCTCGAACAGGTCGAGGTTCTCTTCGACGGAACGATTGCGATACGGGCTTTCCCGGCCCGGCTCGGTCAGCGTGCCCCGATATTCGCGAATCTCATCCGCGCTGAGGTCGCAGACGTAAGCCTTGCCTGCTTTGATGAGCAGGATGGCCCACTCATAAAGCTGGCCGAAGTAATCGGAGGCGTAAAACAACCCATCCCATTTGAAGCCCAGCCACCGGACGTCTTCCATAATGGATTCGACGTACTCAGTCTCTTCCTTTGACGGATTAGTGTCGTCGAAACGCAGATTGCATTTGCCGCCGAACTCCGCCGCCAGCCCGAAGTCGAGGCAGATCGCCTTGGCATGGCCGATGTGCAGGTAGCCGTTCGGCTCGGGCGGAAAGCGCGTCTGCACACGCCCGCCGTGCTTACCCGTCCTGATGTCCTCGATGATGATGTCCCGAATAAAATTAGACCGCCCAGGCGATTCGACTGACGATTCAGCCGGCAGCGCGCCGGGGCCGGATTCCAACGAACTCATTTGTTTCTCTTATCTCCTGTCTGAGGCTTATCTGTAAAGCGCGGATTATATATCGAGTCTGAGGGGCGGCGCGAGCGGGGGGATGGCTTTCTTTGCCGGAGTTGACGGCAGGCGCCGCAGGGACACGCGGAGGGACCTGATATTAAAGCCCCTTCGGTGCCCTGCGGCTGTAAATTTTGCTTTCCCGATGTCTCACGGCCTGACCTGGCCGTAAGCGTGTCAGTGCCGACGGCCGGTGACGATGCTCAGGTAACTGAGGCACGGTGTGACTTCGCTCCCGGCAAACCCGAAGCCCGCCGTTATCGCAGCCAGCTCACGCCCGGAAACCCGACTTTGTAATGGCCTTGTCATCCGCATCGGTCTGGAAAAGTGCGGCCAGGGCGCTATAATCCGCGTGTCCTGCCAGGCGGTTTACTACACACGGAGAAGAGCAGATGATCCACACGTCACAGGATGTGACCCGGTTTCTGGTGGACTGGAGCAACGGTGACCGGGCGGCGCTCGACAAGCTGCTGCCGCTGGTCAACGACGAATTGCGACGACTCGCCCGCCACTACATGCGCCGCGAAAATCCGGGCCACACCCTGCAGACCTCGGCGCTGGTCAATGAAGCGTACCTGCGCCTGATAGACCAGCGGCAGGTGCAGTGGCAGAACCGCGCGCATTTCTTCGGCATCGCCGCGCAGTTGATGCGGCGCATTCTGATCGACCACGCGCGCAGCCATCATTACCAGAAGCGCGGCGGCGGGGCGCTGAAGGTGTCGCTCGATGAAGCCGCCGCAGTGACTGAGGCGCGCGCCGCTGAATTGCTGGCAGTCGACGAGGCCCTTGAGAAGCTGACGGCGATGGACGCGCGCAAGGGCCGGATCGTCGAGCTGCGTTTTTTTGGCGGGCTGAGCCTGGAAGAGACGGCCGAAGTGCTGGGCATCTCTTCACCGACGGTGCAGCGCGAATGGCGCGCGGCCAGGGCGTGGCTGCACCGGATGCTGGTGGGTGGAAAGTCCGATGAAGCCTGAGCGTTGGCAACAGGTAGATCAGTTGTTCCAGGCGGCGCTCGAACGTCCGCCCGAAGGGCGGGCCGCGTTCATCAATGAGGCCTGCCGCGGCGATGACTCCTTGCGCCGCGAGGTTGAAGCGTTGCTGGCTGCCGATGGCGAGGCTGCCGGTTTTATTGAAGCGCCAGCCTACGCTGTGGCCGCGCCGTTGATTGCTGGAGATGATATGCAATCGCTCGTGGGCAAGAGCATCGGCCATTACCACATCATTTCACCCATTGGCAAAGGCGGGATGGGCGAGGTCTACCGCGCGCGTGATGCGAAACTCGACCGCACGGTAGCTCTGAAGCTTCTGCCCGGCGAGGTCGCAGCGGACGCAGAGCGAATGCGCCGCTTCGTCCGCGAGGCCAGGGCAGCGAGCGCGCTGAATCACCCGCACGTGGCGACGATCTATGAGATCGGCGAGGCGGGGGGCGTGAGCTTCATCGCGATGGAGTATGTCGAAGGGCAGACGCTCGCAACGAAGATCAACGGCCAGCCGCTGACGACCAGTGAGATCGTAGAGATCGGCAGTCAGATTGCTGACGCGCTGGACGAAGCGCACGGCAAGGGGATCACGCACCGCGACATCAAACCGGCGAACGTGATGCTCAACGAGCGCGGGCAGGTGAAAGTACTCGACTTCGGTCTGGCGAAGATCACGCGGCTTTCAGCGCAACCAATCGTCAGCGACATCAGCACGCTGGCGAAGACTGCGCCGGGCGTAGTGATGGGGACAGTGCCGTATATGAGTCCGGAGCAGGCCCTGGGACGTGAAGTGGATCAGCGCAGTGACCTGTTCAGCCTGGGCATCGTACTCTACGAAATGGCGACGGGGCGATTGCCATTCTCCGGGGCGAATACGAGCGAGACGCTGAACCTGATTCTGCACGTGCAACCGGAAGCGATGGCGCGGTTCAATTACAACGTGCCCGCCGAGCTTGAGCGGATCGTGCGGAAGTGTCTGGAGAAGGAACGGGAGCGGCGCTATCAATCGGCGCGGGAACTGTTGGTAGACCTGAAAAATCTCAAGCGCGAGAGTGAGGCAACAGCACGTTCGGCAAGGGATACTGTGTCCTTGGCAGGTAAGGTTAATTCTACTTGGCGGCGCGGAATCGTTGTTTTGGCAGTACTCAGCCTGTCAGGAGTGGGCCTCGCTTATTACCTTTTGAGGTCGCCATTCCCACCCAAGGTGACGGCTTCTATTCCGATCACGAGTGACGGTCGTGGAAAAGGATCGCCGTTAGTCACCGACGGCCCACGACTCTATTTCTTCAGTGGGGGAGTTCTTGCTCAAGTATCCAGCACAGGAGGGGAGACAGTCGAACTGCCTGGGTCCTTTCCAAATACCCATGTCATGGATATTTCTCCGAGCCGAGCAGAACTCCTCATTGTGAAACAAGTTGGGTCTGAATTTGATTCGCCGCTGTGGGTCTTCCCTGTGTTGGGTGGTGCCCCGCGCCGCCTGGGCAATTTGCAGGGCCACGCCGGAACATGGTCATTGGATGGACAACAGATTGTTTATGCTTATGGCCACGCGTTATACATAGCCAAAAGTGATGGAACTGAGCCCCGCGAGTTGGTGACGGTCGCTGGTAGGCCAGATTGGCCGCGCTGGTCACCCGACGGCAGCCGGTTACGTTTTACCGTACTGGATACCAACATCGCCAACATAAGCTCGCTCTGGGAAGTGGCTGCCGATGGCGCGAATCCGCATCCGCTGTTGCCGGGCTGGAACAACCCCGCTGCCGAATGTTGTGGCAATTGGGCGGCGGACGGGCGATATTTCGTCTTTCAGTCCAGACGTAATGGGACAACTAATATTTGGGCCATGCGCGAGCGGGCGGGCCTTTTCCAGCGGGCCAACCAAGAGCCGGTCCAGTTGACCTTCGGGCCGCTGAACTACTCTGCTCCTGTCCCGAGCCAGGATGGCAAAAAGCTTTTTGTCGTGGGGGAACTGCGACGCGGGGAACTTGTCCGCTATGATGCGAAGACGCAGCAGTGGGTCAGCTTTCTATCAGGCATCTCGGCAGAGCATTTGGATTTTTCCAGGGATGGAGAGTGGGTCACTTATGTAAGCTACCCGGAAGGCAGCTTGTGGCGAAGCAAAGTGGATGGCAGCCAGCGGCTTCAACTCAGTTTCCCCCCGATGCGAGTTGGCCTGCCGCGCTGGTCGCCGGATGGGCAACAGATCGTTTTTATGGCCAGATTACCCGGCAAAGGTATGAAGACCTATCTGGTATTGGCCGAAGGTGGAATTCCTCAACAACAAACACCGGGGGAGCGTAGCGAGCTTGACCCGTGCTGGTCGCCGGATGGCAATTCGCTGGTCTTTTGGTCGGGAGGTATATCACCCCAGCCAGGAGCGATCTATCAGCTTGATCTTCGCACGCGCCAAGTTTCTATGGTGCCTGGTTCCGAAGGGTTGTTCTCTCCTCGCTGGTCGCCTGATGGACGTTACATCGCTGCCAACCCCGCCGGTCGTCAGGACAAATTGCTGCTCTTCGATTTTACGACTCAGAAGTGGACGGAATTAGCCAACCAGAATTCAGGTTATCCGCATTGGTCGCGGGATGGGAAGTACATTTACTTCCAAAGCTCTGATGCACTGTTTCGAGTGGGGATTGGCGACCACAAAGTTGAGCGGTTGGCCATCCCGTATAGTTTTCGGCGCGCAGTGGGAGTCTTCGGAGGTTGGACTGGTTGGACCCCGGATGATTCGCCGCTGGCGCTGCGTGATGTTGGCACTCAGGATATTTATGCGCTTGAGTGCCAATTCCCGTAACAAATGCCGAAACGTCTGAAGCGCTACCAGCTCGGAATCTCAATCAAACCGCTGGCACAGAAACTTGTTCAGCTTTTTGCGCGCGTCCAGCGAAGGATGTGTGTCAGATTCCTGCCGCATGGCGTTGCCCGCGTTTATGCCGATAATCGTCAGGCGCTCCAGGATGCGGCCATAGCTCGCCGGGTCAGCGCCGATCTCCTTCAACGTAAAAGCCGCCACCGCATCGCAAAACAGTTCGCACTCCCGCATCAATTTCACGTCCTTCGTATTCATTGCCTTGATGCGCTCGTCCCAGACGTACTCGTGTGCCAGCTCGTGCGCGACGATGCCGCGAATCTCTTCATCGCTGGCGATGACCATCATCCGAGTCGTGATGATGATCACTGCGCGCTCAACCAGGTAAGCTTTGGGCTGGTCTGAGCGCAAAACAACGATGGGCATCCGGCTGCGCCCGTGGTAAGCGAACACCGGTTGCAGCGCGGCCTTGAGCTGGTCAACCCGCTTACTGTCTGCGACAGGCAGGCGTTGCAACTCGACGATCCTGTTCACGAACACCGGGCCGGGCAGGTAGGCGGGCAGGCGCATCTGCCTCAAACGTTCACGGATTGCGTCAGACGAGAGGCCGCCGAGGCGGGCAACGGCCCCCGCCGCCTCTGCTCCTTCCAAAGATTCTTCCCGCCTGTCGTCCGCCTTGCCCATCGCGGCAAAGTCCCGCGATGGTTGTGCGGTAAGAGTGAGCGGAAATGAGATGATGAGAATGGCGGTGAGCGCGATCTGTCCGGACATGGCTTCTTCCCTCGAAGCGCAGCCGCCGCTCGCAATCGGCATCCGGACACACTCCGGCCCGAAGGCCTTCCCAGCCGGCCCTGCGGCGGTGACTGCGGTGTTGAGACTGAAAATCCGGGAGGCAGATCAGAAGGGCGGCCCGGCCGGCGCTGGCCGGGGCTTCACGTCAGCCCCTCATTGCCTCCACCACCAGACGCGAGAGCCTGGGGAAAAACCCATCACGGTTTCGGATATTTTTTTCGGGTTTGAACTGCCGGGGGTAAAAGAGGTGCTGAGTGCCAGTGGAGAGGGACGGCGAGTGGCTTATAGTGGATGGCAGCCGGGTGCGACGTGGGTGAGTACCGCAGGCGATACGGCCCTGACGCCGTGCCTGAATGGGAGTAGTTCGCGTGCCTGACCCGGTCAAAAGATCGCCCCGACACGGCATTGATCGCCGCATCGGGGCGCCTGGTTGAGTAACGCAAAGCAGATCGTTGCGCCTTTAACAGGGGACTGCATTGCGAGCCGCACTTCGCGGACCGGCTACGGCCTGCGCCCGGTGACAACGCTCCAGTAACTGAAGCTCGGTTTGATTTCGATATCGGTGAACCCGGCCTCCGCGAGCATCGCCGTCAGTTCACGCCCGGAATACTGCTGCCCTTCAGTCCACAGGAGCATCGCGACGGCGTAAGCCGCCGTTGCCAGTGGCCCGGTCTTCTCGTCGTTGTAGAGCCTTTCGTGAATGATGATCCGCCCGCCGGGGTTGAGGCTGTCGAAGCTCTTCTTCGTCAGGAAGCGGCCTTTTTCCGGCGGCCAGTCGTGATAGATGTCGGCGTAGAAATGCACGTCGGCCGGCGGGAAAGGGTCGTTCCATAAATCGCCCGCGTGCGTCGTGATGCGATCATCGAGGCCCGCGCACGCGATGTACCCTTCGGCCACTTCGCACACGGGCGGCATGTCGAAGATCACCGCCCGCAGGTGCGGCCACCGCTGCGCCGCGCCGATGGCGTGCGCGCCGGAGCCGCCGCCCACGTCGAGCATCAGCCGGCAACCCGACAGGTCCACGACCTCCGGCCAGCCGTGCGCGGCGCCCGCGCTGTGGCCATGCATGCCGTGCGTGAAGGCCTGGGCCAGGGCGATCTGAGCTTCATGCGACTTGAAAATCTCCTCGCCGCTGTAAACCTGCGACCTGTCGGTCAGCACCGCCTGCTTCGTACATTCGAACGAGGTGAACTCGTCATTGGCGATCAGCATGTTAAGGAAGCTGCCGAAGTAATAGGGGCTGCTTTCGAGCAGATAGGTCTGTGCGAGCGGCGTCAGTGAGTAATGCCCATCGTGCGCGGCGACGAGCCCGGTCGCGGCGCCTGTCGCCAGCAGGGCGGTGGCCGGGCGGCGCGCGATTTTCAGTGCCTCGCAGATTTCAGCCGTCGTGCGCGGCCCGTCGGCGAGCAGTGGGAAAAGGCCCAGCGAGTGGGCAACGAGGACGGCCTTGTACGCCAAGGCCGTTTCCAGCAGATCCCACAAGGGCCGTTCATCCATAGGCGGCTTGGGCGCGTTGACAGCGACAGGTTGGGTCATGGGATTTTCCTTTCGTGTTTTCGGACCGGCCAGCAGGCCGGTCAGGGACGTTGGTTAATTCACTATCGGTTGAATTCACCCGCGACTACGGATCGAATCACCGGAACGGATGCAGAGTCGGATTTGACCTGCAAGTTATCCCACCGCTTCAGAACGTAAGCGGCGACCCGAAGCCGGAAAGCTTTCGGGTCGCCGCTGAATTTATTGAGTACGTTCCGTCATGCCCTGTCCTCCCGGAGAGATCAGTCCAGGGGCTCGACGCGAATCTTCGTGCATTTGATCGTCCCTTCCCCGGTGAGGAACACGTTCCCCAGCGAGTCGGCGAGTTCCACTTTGACCGGGCCGCTGATTTCGTCCTCGGTCTCATTGAGCCTGAATTTTACCCGCCCCTTAAAGAGGACGCTCAGGTTGCCCGACGCGTCGAAGATCAGTTGTTTGTAGACGACCAGGAATTCGCGGTCCGCGGTCAGTTCCCAGGCGCCGTGGCTGGCGGAGGCATTCTGCGGGTCGGGCGGGCCGGCGTCCGACTCGACGACAGTCCCGTCCACGCCGAATGTAAACAGAATCCGGAACGGGGGCGGACCGCCTTCTTCGGGCGTGATGACGCCCTCCCACGAACCGGAGAAGGCTTTCTTCTGCGCCTCCTTCGCCCGCTCAAGCGCCCCGATCAGTCCGCCCTGAAGAATGGGCTCGAATTCAGTCTTTCCCGCGCTCTCGACGGTTCGCTTTTCGCTCCGGGCGGTCTGCCCTTCCGAGACGGCGGCGCTTCCGTGTTCCTGGGCATTGGTAACAGTGGCCGTGACGGTCACGAGCGCGGCGATGGCGACCGTCAGCAGTATTCTTCTGATGTTCATAAACCTTCCTCCTGTGATTGACTGGTGGTGAAGAGTGCTGGTAATCAGCGGGTTGATGTGATGCATGGTCATGTGATTCCTTTCAGTGTTCTGTCAGTAATGAGTTGAGGCAGATCAGGAGCAGCCCGTCCGCCGTCTCGGTGAAATGAAGCCGGTCGGCTTCGACCTCGCGGCAGACGGCCCGCAGACTGGAACCGGTGATGATGGCGGCCTCGGCGGGCGTGACCATCGTGACGGCGGCGGCGCACCCGGCGCACCAGAGGCTGATGGGCTCGGCGGCCCGCCTGATGACGACGACCTGTTCGGTCTCGACCGTGATCTCCGTTCTCCTTTTCCGCCTCATGCCCCCTCCTTTATCGTTGCCCTGATCGCGACGGGCACCCTACAATTGGGCGCCTGCGGTCAGAGCTGCCAGACCGAAACAGCGTCACTGCCGTTTCAGTTCGCCGCGACATTACCCGGATCACGTCTGACAAGTCCTGACAAACGCGCTGACAAATCCTTCGCATTTCTGACAGGCCTGTTATGCCCAATGCTGACAATCACTTTTACGAATTCGGCCCCTTCCGCGTGGACGCGGGCAAGCGGCGCCTGCTGCGCGATGGCGAGCCGCTCGCGCTCACGCCGAAGGCCTTTGACACGCTGCTCGTGCTCGTCGAGAACCGCGGGCGGGTGATTGAGAAGGACGAACTCATGCAGGAGATCTGGGGCGAGACGATTGTCGAGGAGGGCGGCCTCGCGCGGAACATCTCGGTGCTGCGCCGGACGCTCGGCGAGACGCCGGACGAACACCAGTACATAGTCACCGTGCCCGGGCGCGGCTACCGCTTCGTCGCGAGCGTCAGGGAATTTCCGAACGGGGACGGCGACCTCATCGTGGCGCAGCACACGAAAGCGCGCGTCGTCATCGAAGAGGAGGAAGAGGGGGAGACTGGGAGACGGGGGGAGTGGGGGAAAAGGGGAAAGGGGGAAGAGGGAGAAGGAGTGAGGAGGCTGACGGGCTTTCGGCGGCGCTCGAACTTTTATGTCATTGGGGCGGTGCTGGTGGTGCCGGTCGTGGCGGTCGCGTGGTTCGGGGTTGCATGGAGGTCAGAGCGGGCGGTGAAGAGTCTCGCGGTGAAATCAATCGCGGTGCTGCCGTTCAAGCCGCTCGTCGCCGAAAGCCGCGACGAGTATCTGCAAATGGGCATGGCCGACGTCCTGATCACCAGACTCAGCAACCTCAGACAGCTCACCGTGCGGCCCACGAGCGCGGTGCGGAAATACACCGACCCGGCCCAGGATGCGCTGGCCGCCGGGCAGGAGTTGAAGGTCGAGGCGGTGATAGACGGCAACCTTCAGCGCGCGGGCGACCGGATCAGAGTGACGGCCCGGCTCGTGAGTGTCAGCGACGGCGCGACGCTCTGGGCCGAGACCTTCGACGAAAAATTCACCGACCTCTTCAACGTCGAGGACCGACTGGCGGGGAAGCTCGCCGGGGCGCTCGCGCCTCGCCTGAGCGGCGAAGAGAAATCACGCTTTGCCAGACGCGGGACGGAAAACCCGGAAGCCTTTCAGGCTTACCTCAAGGGCCGCTACTTCTGGAGCCGCTGGTCGGCCGAGGGCCTCGGGAAGGCGATTGAATACTTCGAGCAGGCGCGCGCGATTGACCCGAATTACGCGCTGGCTTACTCGGGGCTCGCCGACGCGTACAACCTGCTCGGCTACCGAGGCTATACGCCGCCGCGCGAGGCATTCCCGAAATCGGAGGCGGCGGCGCTCAAGGCGTTGCAGCTCGATGACCAGCTCGGCGAGGCGCACCTCTCGCTCGCGAAGACAAGGCTCTTTTACGACTGGGACTGGCCGGGCTTTGAGCGGGAACTCAGACGCGCGCTCGACCTCAGCCCGAACAACGCCGATGTGCATGGGATGCAGGCAACTTACCTGCTCGTGATGGGCAGGTTCGATGAGAGCATCGCTGAAAGGAGGCGGGCGCTCGACCTCGACCCGCTCTCGCCGCTCTTCACCACGACGGTGGGCTGGTCGTACTTCTACGCGCGGCGCTACGACGAGGCAATCGAGTGGTACCAGAAGGCGCTCGAACTCGATCCGAACTTTGCCCAGGCGCACAACGACATCGGCCTCGCCCGCTACCAGCAGGGCCGGTACGACGAAGCCATCGCCGAACTGCTCAAAGCCAGAGCGCTCTCGGGCGGGAAGCCCGAAGAGATCGAGGCGCTCAGACAGGCTTACGCGAAGGCGGGGACGAGAGGCTACCTGCAGAAGGATCTGGAACTGGCCGAGGAGCAGTTGAAGCAGGGGCCCGTCAGGCCCTGGCGCATGGCCCAGATCTATCACCTGCTCGGAGACAAGGACCGGACGTTCGCCTGGCTCGAAAAAGCTTACGCAGAGCGCGACGGCCTGATGCCCTTCCTCAAGGTCTCGCCGCAGTACGAGAACCTTCACGCCGACCCGCGCTTTACGAGCCTGCTGCGCCGCATCGGGCTGGAGCAGTAAACACATTCAGGAGCCGGCCTCGTCGGCGTCAGTTCATCAGACGCTTCAGCCTTTCATCCCGGCTTCGACAATCAGCCTGCCATCCTGACAGACCTGAATCCACTGGCCGCTTTGCAGGGTGGCGAAGTCATTGGCGGCGAGGGCAATGATCGGGATCGGTTTCTGATACATCTCGTCCGCCACGATTGAGGCCAGAGAGAAGAAGTGATCCACGCAACTGGTCACGATGGCGGCGGGAGCGGTGCCCCGGCGAATGGCTTCAAGCAGCACCGCGGTAGTGGTGCTTGATCCACGCGAAGCCGGCAGCCCGAGGACACGACCAGCGGCGTTTGACCCGGAGAGCGGATGACGACGGTCAATGATCTCACCCGTCAGTTGATCGTAACCGCCCCAGAAACTCAGCGGCTCATCACTCACCAGGGCTTCGCCTCGCGCTTCGCCCTTCACCAGCGGCTTTCCCTGAATCAGCTTTGCCATAACGATTCATCTCTCACGACGCGCCCGGCGATGGCTGAATGCACACAATCCTCCAGCCTGCCAAACACCACCTGAGTATTGAGCAGGCCCGGGGCATAGTAGGCATATTTGGCCGAGTTGGTCATCAGGATTCTGGTTTCAGGATGGAGCATCGGCGTCGTCAGCACGCAGGTATCAACCGTGACTTTGCCGCCGAATTGTTTCAGCGTTTCAAGGCAGCCCGACTGCTCGGCCAGATGCGTCATCAGCCGACTCGAGGTGACGAGAAACTGCACGTCAGGATGGCGCCGTTTTCCGGCGAGCAGCGGGGCGAGCCGCTGAAATTCAGCGAGCGAAAAATGCGGACTGCCCAGCACGATCATATCCGGCTTCTCACCCTCAGCCGTCGTCAGTTCGCGGCGCGCGGCGCGCAACTCATCCATCGTCACTTCAATCGGCGGCGGCGGTGTTTTCCCCTGAAAGGCGGCGTCCAGCGTGGGCGCTTCCGGGGTGATGCCGACCAGATGACAGAGCGCGACGGCGCCGGAAGAAGCGGTCGCCGCGCAGAAGGCTTTGAGCTGATCTTCGGCCGGGGTGACCTCGATGCCTTCAATGACGGGAATCCGCTCCTGCGCGATCCTGCCGATCAGATGTCCCAGCACCGGATAGAATGAATCATCTTCCTGCACCTGTCGCGACACGCCGGTCAGGCGCAGCAGCAATTGTCCGGCGCGATGTTCAGTCAGGTGTAATCCGACCGCCGGCACGCGCCCGGTGATGGCGGCGCAGACGTCGAAGAGGTCGGGATAACGTTCAGTGCGCGCGCCGATGACGGAGTTGGCAAAGACAACCGCATTCGATTCGCCCCAGGCAATCTGCTGGCCGAAGGCTGGTTTCAAATCAGTCTGGTAGGGGGCGCACGTCCAGGTCGGAACGGCACCCATACTCTGGTAAGCCATCATCTGCCGCCGGGCTTTGACAGCCCAGTCCGGTGGCACGGCCCATTCGCGCCAGCCGTGTTCATCCACGCCGCTGACGTTGAGCGTCGTGGGAACGACGACCCTCGCGCCAAGATTTGCCAGCCGTTCGGCATATTCAAGCGTGGCTTCGCCCTGGTAAACCGTGCTGTCAAGATGAGCAGCCGTAATGTCCATCAGCGATTCAGCGCCGCAGACTTCAGCCATCCGCGCGACGATTGACATCGCCAGTCGCGCGGCCGGGCCGCGCCCGCCCGCCAGCTGTGCCTGATCATCCGTGGTCAGCTTCAGAGTCATATGAATGTGAGCCTGATTCCCCGCAGTGGCCTGTGCATCAGTACCGCGAGCGACTGACCAGGCAGGAAGTTATCTTTTTACGCCCCATCTGCCTTCGCCTTCTCCGCGATCACGGTTTTACCCTCAGACACAGCCGAACGCAGCATCGAAATCGCGGTATAGACCACCACGATGACGACGAGCCAGCGCACAGCCTGGAGTGGCAGCGACTTGACGATAAAAGCGGCGATCAGCACGGCGGGAATGCCACCGAGCGCCAGCCCCAGGGCCGCGCGCAGATTGTAGCTGCCTTTGCGGATGAACCGCGCGCTGCCTACCGGCATCAGGAACGCGCACGATCCCATCATAATCGGAAAGGCGGTCGTCGGATTCATGCCCAGCAGACTGATCATAATCAGACACGGGCCGTACAATCCGATGCCCAGCGACATCAGCGCTCCCAGCACGAAATTGCCGATGAAACCGAGGATCAGTTTCGTGCCCGTCAGGCCCCGCGCTTCGCCGCCGCCGGCCGTGAAATGCAGCAGCGGCATCAGGGTCAGAGCGGCGGCGGCCAGCAGGGCAATGCCCATGCCGATCTGCACGTTACGACGTGACCATCCGGCAACGACGCCCGCGCCCAGCCACGTGCCAAGAATGGAGGCCGCGATCAGCAGCGTCAGCGTCAGCATGTCCACCTCGACGATGGCGATGTAGATGAAGGCCTGCACGACCGTCGGCAGCGTGTGTCCGACATTGAGCGTGCCGGGAATGATTTCATCAGCGACCAGCTTCCGCAGTTTGTAAAACGAGGTGGTGGTCGCAAACGAACCAATGCCCAGCGTGTCGAAGAAATTCGTGATGAAGCCAATACCTGACAGGATCGGCGTTGGCGCAATCGGTTCCTTGTGGCGTTTTCGCCTGATGTCGGAAAGCCAGACGATCAGGTAAAAGGCGAGGAAACCGCCGAGTGCAATGAAGAGCCAGGTTTTCATTGTCAGCATGGCTGCCTATGCTAGCGGACTTTCTTCCGAAAACGTAGTGCGCTTCGCCAGACTGCGAACATCAGGCTGTTGGCCGTCAGGTGATTCAAAGTGCGACCACGGCCCTGATTCGTTGTCTCTGACAGGCAGTTCAGCTTTTCGCGGCGGTCCCGGTGCCACTGCGAGCGCCACCACCATCAGCCCGAGCCAAGCAATTTCAGCGTCTCCCTGGGAGAGCGCGCATCTGCTGAAAGTCGAGCCGAAGTGTGATAGCTTGCTGCTGCCCCGTGCTTCGCCGACCTGCTGCGGCGCATCGGGTTGGCGCAGTAAAGTTGTGGTGAGGTGATTGCGGATCAGACCATTGTTTTCAGCCTTGATTCGGTGAATTGCCTGCGATCAGCCAGTCGGTGCAGCAGGAATTCCAACTCATGAAACGGGCGGCAATGCAGTCAGGAGGTCACCCATTCGTCCAGTGGGAACGCCATTCAGGAGGAGTCCAGAGCCATGCCGGAAAGTACTACCCGTCAAACCAAGCCGCTCGACCGCACAACTGCGTCCGATCCGATGGCAGAAGCGGAAAGGCGGATTGCTGAGGCGCGCCGGGAGAACGCCACCGAGCTGAATTTATCTAGTCTCGATCTGACAGAAGTGCCCGCCGCGCTGGGCGAGTTGCAGGACCTTCAAATTCTTCATCTCAGCAGCAATCAACTGCGGGAAGTGCCCGCAGCACTCGGCGAGTTGCGACAGCTTAAATCGCTTCATCTCAGCGGCAATCAATTGCAGAAAGTGCCCGCCGCGCTGGGCGAGTTGCAGCAACTTCAGGAGCTTCATCTCAGCGACAATCAACTGCGGGAAGTGCCCGCAGCACTCGGCGAGTTGCGACAGCTTATATGGCTTTTTCTTTTTCGCAACCAACTGCAGGAGATATCCGCCGCGTTGGGTAACTTACATCGGCTTCAACATCTCAGGCTAAGCAACAATCAACTCAGGGAAATGCCTGCCTCGCTGGGTGAATTGCGCCAGCTCAGATCGCTTTCGCTCTTTAACAATCAACTACAGCATTTGCCGGAGGCGCTTCGTCAGTGCATTGCGCTGAAAGAACTCTATCTGCATGAGAATCCTGACCTCAGCATTCCGGCAGAAATCTTGGGGCCAACCCTAAAAGAGAAAAATGAAGGTTCAGGCCCTGCAAATCCAGCAGAAATTCTCGATTATTATTTCCGTCCCAAACGCCCGCTGCTCGAAGCCAAACTGATTCTGGTCGGGCGCGGCGCAGTGGGCAAAACGTCGCTGGTCAATCGGCTGGTGCATAACACCTTCGGGAAGGAGAAGAAGACCGAAGGCATTAGGATCACCCGCTGGGATGTGCCGCTGCCCAACGGCGAACAAGCGCACCTGAACGTCTGGGATTTCGGCGGGCAGGAAATCATGCACGCGACGCATCAATTCTTCCTCACGCGGCGCAGCCTCTACCTGCTGGTGCTGAGCGGACGCGAAGGTAGCGCGGATCAGGACGCCGAATACTGGTTGAAGATGATCGAAAGTTTCAGCGGCGAATCGCCCGTGCTGGTCGTACTCAACAAGCAGCGCGAACATCCCTGCGAGGTGAACCAGCGCCAGTTGCAGGGCAAATATCCATTCATTCGTGGCTTTCTCAAGACCGATTGCGATGATCGTCTGGGCATTGATGAATTGCACCACTGCATCAAAGACGAAATCAACGCGCTGCCGCACCTGCGCGACGGGTTCCCGTCAGAATGGTTTGCTGTCAAAGATCATCTGCCCCGCGTGCGCAAGAATTTCGTCAGCTTCGACGAATACCGCAAAGCGTGTCGCAAGCTGAAGGTGAAATCAGAAGCCGAACAGAACCTCTTGGGGCGCTACCTGCATGATCTGGGCGTCATGCTCAATTTCCGCGAAGACGAACGGTTGCAGGATACGCACGTGCTGAAACCGCAGTGGGTGACCGAAGGGATTTACGCGATCCTTAACGCTCCACAACTGGCCAACAAACACGGCGAATTACGCGTGCGCGATTTGAAAGACATCCTGCCAGCCAAAGACTACCCAGTGAACATGCACCCGTTCGTACTCGACCTGATGAAAAAGTTCGAGTTGTGCTTCACGTTCCCCGACAGCGACACGCACTATCTGATCCCCGAACTGCTCGACATACAGGAGCCGGAAGCCGCAGGCGAATTCAACCCGGCGGAGTGTCTGAACTTCCGCTACGAATACGAGGTGTTGCCCGAAGGCCTGCTGCCGCGCTTCATTGTGCGCACGCACAGTCTGAGCGAAGGCGAACACCGTTGGCGCACGGGCGTGATTCTGCGCTTTGAAGAAGGGCGCGCGCTGGTCAAGGCTGACGTGGCGGACAGGAAGGTCTTCATTCACGTGACGGGCAAAACGGAGGCGCGCCGCCGTCTGCTGGCTGTCATCCGCTCGGATTTCGAGCGCATCCACGCTGATCTGAAATTCAAACCGGCGGAACTGGTGCCGCTGGTCGAGTATTCCGATGAGGCAGTGACCTATCAGGAGCTGCTGGTTTACGAACAGAACAACATCAAAGAGTTCACCAAAGTCGTGGGCGGCAAAATCATTCAGGTGGATGTGCAGCAACATCTCAATGGCGTAGACCTTGCTGGCACGCGCCGTCGTGAAGATCGGCGTGAGGCCTTGGCAGAGATGCGCGAAGAGCCGGTGCGCGTCTTCATCAGCTACGCGCATAAGGATGAGCGGTTTCGGCTGGCGTTAGACCCGCATTTGAAATTGCTGCAACGGCAGGGGCTGATAGCGACGTGGCACGACCGGTTGATCAAGCCGGGCACGGAATGGGCAGATGTAATTGATGCCAACCTGGAACAGGCAAAGATCGTGTTATTGCTGGTCAGTGCTGATTTCATCGCGTCGAAGTATTGCTGGGAAATCGAGATGACACGCGCACTGGAACGGCACGAGAAGGGCGAAGCGTGTGTGATCCCAGTCATCATCCGCGATTGCAAATGGGAAACCGCGCCGTTTGCCAGGCTGCAAGCGTTGCCGGACAAGGGCAAGTCGGTTGATAAGTGGAAAAACAAAGACTCTGCGTGGCGCAGCGTGGCTGATGGCATTGAGAAGGTGGCAGCAGAGTTGCGAAAGACGAAAGACGCGCGCGCCAGTTGATTGCTCCGGGTGGCCACCAAATCGCCTTTTGAATAAAGGGAGGCTTTCCGTGCCGGACGGCCCGGAGAGACGGACGTTTGGAGTACCGCCTTCAGGCGGGGTTTTCAGCGACAGATAAACCCCGCCTGAAGGCGGTACTCCAAACGCTCTCACGACTGAGCCACTAACCTCCGTTCCCAGCGATCACCAGTGCCAGACCTGATCGTATTCTTCGAGCATCCCGGCCAGGTCGCTCCGGCGGATCATCTCGACGCCGGGGATGCAGTTCCCGGACTCGATCCCGCGCTCCTGCAAATCTTCCTGCACGGCCGAGACCTTCACGCCCTTTTCCCGGAGACTCGTGATGTCCTCATTCGGCCGGGCGGGATGATTGATGCTGACGGTGCCGATCGAGAGGCGCGGGCATTCCTGCCTGACGACGTAGTTCACGGCATTGCCCCGCAACAGCACTGAGAGGTCGGCCCCCGCGTTTTTGAGGGCGCGGCTGAGCCAGAGGATAGTGTCATCCTGTTCCTCCAGGGTCGCGCGATAGGCTGTCTCCACAATGTTCAGGATTTTCATTCGCTGCCTCCGCTGAAAATGTCCGACAAGCTGCCAGCTTGTCGCGATCTTCCGGTAATGGCCCTTGGCGGGAACAGACGACAAGCTGCCAGCTTGTCGGACATCACCCCGCCATTTTCATCGTTCTCAGGATTCGTCGGTGACGGGATTGCTGACTCCTTACCTCGTCGGAATGACCAGAGTGCTGGTGGACGCTTCGGCCATCTTCAGGAAATCGCCCGGCCCGCCGCGTTTGACGCCCTCGATCCAGTTGCCCGCGCCGCGCTCGTCCACGCACAGGCCGCAATTGACCCACGCGAGCAACGGATTGTCTTTGCCCATCTCGAGCAGCGCCGCGACGAAATTTTTCGTCGTCGGGTGGTCTTCCTCTTCGATTGAAGTGCCCTTGACCGGGTTGGCGTGCGGGGCCTGATCTTTGATCGTCAGACTGACGGCGCCTTCGTAGGCGAAGACGTTGACGTGGATGCCTTTCCCGAGGGCCGAGGCGATGATGCGAAAGGCCGTGGTCGAGGCCGCCGATTCGTAAGGCGCGTCCATCAGCGCCAGATTCAGTGTTCGCTCAGTCATAAGTCCTCCTTTAGTGCCAGATGGCTTTGGTGCCGGGCTCGACCAGCAGGTCCACGAGCGCGTCAATGTTCGATTCGGCGACGCCGGATTCCGCCGCCGTGATGCCGCGCTCCCGCAGCGAGAAGTCATCGGCCAGTAGCCGCACTCCGGCACCGGCCAGCTGCTGAAGCCCGGGCGCCTTCGCCTGTTTGCGCGCGGCGAGGACGCCGTTCTGTACCAGAAAGACCGTCACTTCGTGGCCACGCTGGCGCAGGGCCGTCGCAGTTTCCGCGATGAACTGCGTGTCGCGGGACTCAAACGGGTCGCGCGATTCGATCAACACATAGCTGCTCATACTCAATCTCCCTGATCGTTCGGTTATTGTTCGTTGTCAGATTCCCGGCCCGCGTGTGGGGCCGAAAGCCGTCCCCCGGGTCTGGCCGTCCGGCAGGCGCTCGTCATCCAGTCACAGGCTTCCGTCAGGTTCGTCGTCCGCAGATGCTCGCCGGTTTGAATGTGTTCGACCTCGAAGGCCGCCCGCTCATTCTGCGGTCGGTCCTCGACGAGCCAGCAGCGGATGAGGAATGAGTTGTAAAGTCTCATCGCCCGCCTTCCTTAATCACACGTCACGCGCGTCAGGACTGCTCTTAGTCAGGGGGGAGGTGCTGTTTGTGTGTGATGCGGCCGAATCTACCAGGCTTGATTTCCCGACGGCTTCCAGTGCGCTTCCATTACACTTCCACCGCACCGTCGAAGGTTTGATGTTGATCCCAAAGGAGAAATGGTTTTTGTTTCAGAGATATTATTGATCTGAGCGGTGGCGGGAACCCATGAACTCTCATCACTACATGCCGGTACAGCAGACCTTCTGCAAAAGCCCTTTCAGGGATGACCGGCTTTTGCTACTTCAGTCTCTTCTGGCGGCGCCCGGCTTTGAAGTCCGGCTCACTTTTGCAGGAGGTCTGGTCACTGGGGGTGGCCGACGAAATTTCCTGCCTGCTCTCCGGGACTGCCTGAAGTCCCGAATCAGCCTGTCTGCAAACCCGGGCGCGGCTGGCGCGCGGACGAATCGGAGCGCTCTCTGAATTCAATCATCATTCTGACGAGTTCCCGCAGCGTCGCCGGCTTCGCGCCGCGACGGCGGTTCTGCGCGCCAATCTCGAAGGCGATGCGCCACTGCTCGAATAACACCCGGTACCCGGTAAACAGGCTGTTTTTCGGGTCGTAGATGTGGGTCGCCTCCGAAGTCACGCCGTTGAGTTCGATGACCTTGAAATCCCGGCCCTCCCTGAAAGCCTCGACCGAAGGCACCCGGATGTCGTACCTGCCGAAGTGAAACCCGTCGAAGCCGCGGCTGACGCGATCAATCGCGGCTTCCAGCGCGTCAGTTTTGAGATAACCGCCGTCAAGAAAGATCGCGCCGCGACAATGCGTGCCGAGTTCGACCAGCTGGATCTTCTCGCCCTGTTCGGGGACATCCCACAACCGGTCTTTCTGCTTCTCGCAATAAAAGCGCGACATGCAGACGGCCCGCTCGTCGTTCAGAATCAGCTGCTCGAGCGTACTCGTGCCGTCGCCCGTCACCACGGGGAAGCGTTTTTCCGTGATCGAAAAGACTCGCCCCCGGGTCTCGTCCGGGTAGCGGTAGTAAAACACGCCGAACTCATTGCCGGGCGCGTACTCCTGAATGATCGCGTCTTCGCCGAAGCCGCGGAAAAAACCCTCCAGCTCGCGCTCCGATCTGACGACCTGCACGCCCGCCCCGCGCTGCCCCGCGTCGGGTTTGAGGACGACCGGGAAACCAAGCTGATGCTCAGTCATAAACTTCTTCGCCTGAGCCACACGCTCGGCGGCGCTCGGCGAAGCGGGAATCAGTTCAGCCCGCGCGATGAACCCGTCGGCGCCCGCAAGCCCCCTGAGGATTTCCATCTTCGATTCGCCGACAAAACCGCCGGCCGGGATCGCCGGGTTTGAAGCGGTGAAGAGCGTCAGGCTGCGATGCTTCAAGGCCAGCCAGACGATGTAGCAGATGATTGGCGGGTAGAAGGCCCACAGCGGCCAGAACTCCCAGCGCACGAGCCTCCGCCACGACGAGACCAGCATCCGCCGCCCGCGCCACGTCGCCAGCCGCAGGAGCAGCCTCACCACAACCATCAGCAGGAAACCGATGACCAGAACTTTGAGAAGAAAATGCTGTCCGCCGAAGAAGGCGCTTTTGACCGCTTCCGCGCCGAGCACTGCCGACAGTCCGACGAGCAGAGGCGTCCAGACCGCGCAGGCCAGCGCGAAGTAAAAAGTGAACCACCAGAAACTCGTGTTGAGCAGCCCGGCGGCAAAGTAAGTCGGCAGCCTCGCGCCGGGCAGGAAGCGGCTCGCCGCAATCACGACAACGCCTTTGCGCGAAAACCAGGCCGAGCTTCTCTCGACCGCCTCGGGGCGCAGCAGCCATTTGAGCGGCGCGCGGGCGAGCGCCGGACGCCCGAGCCAGCGGCCCGCCAGAAAGAGCATGATGTCGCCGATGAAAATGCCGAGGAAGCAGGCGATGGTGCCGAACAGGAACCCGACTCTGCCCTGCGCCACCATCACGCCGACGCTGATCGTCGTCAGGTCTTCGCTCACGAGCGTCGCCGCAATGATCATCAGCAGCAGCACGAATGCCGTGACGCCGATGATCTTCGGCAGGTTCGCAGTATTGAATGGCTGCGCCGCCTCGGCCACGCGCGCCGGGTCGGCGGTGGCGCGCGTCTGTGCAGTCCCCTGCTCCGCGCGGTTGACGAAATCGCTGATCAGGGGGCTGAGCATCTGCCCGCGCGCAAAAACCATGAAGTGGCTTTCGTCGGTCAGCTTCAATTCGCTCTGGGGCACCAGCCGGTGATGTTCGACGGCCGCCTCGACCGGCACGAGCGGGTCGTGGCGCCCGTGAATGATCTGCATCGGGCCGCCGTAACGCGCGAGGATCGCGCGCAACGGCCGCTGGTCCGAGTCATAAAAGTTGCGCGCGTAGGACATCGCCATCGTCGTCGGCAGATAACCGAAGTGCGGCACGCCTTCCTGCAGCCACCAGAACCCGGCGAGCTGAATCCCGTGGATCGCGTGGTTGAGGTGGTAATCGCCGAACATCTCCATCTCCTGCACGCCGATGGCCGAGAGCATGGTGATCGAGGCGACGCGCTCCGGCGCGATGTCTGCCAGACTGAGGGCGACCCCGCCGCCCATGCTGAAGGCGATCAGGTGAGCGCGCTCGACCTTCAGCTTGTCGAGCATCTCAAGCAGGTAACGCGCGTGTGCGCGGAATGAGTAATCGGGAATGTGACTGGTCGAATAGCCGAAGCCCGGCAGGTCGGGGGCGATGAGCCGGTAGTTTGCGGCCAGCCGCGGGCCGAGCGAACGGAAGTCATCAGCCTCGCCGGGGCTGCCGTGCAGCATCACGATCACCGGGCGCGAATCGCCGGCTTCGGAGTTGAACGTCAGGTAAGCAATGCTGACCGGCTGATTGAGGAGACGCTCGCCCTTGACGGCCTGCACTTCCATTTTATTTTCGCCGCCGGTAACGACTTCCGCCGGGCGGAACAGGCGCACGAGATGCGACACGACGAGCAGCGCGAGATAAGCCACGATGACCCACCGCAGCCGGCGGCGCTTCTTTTTCGCAAAAGGTCGCATTGCGATCAAAGGTCCCTCGGTCAGAGACGCAGGAATCCTGCCTGCGCTTCCAGGCATGGTGCCTGTGGCTGGTAATAAAACTCAATCCCGCCCGGCGTGACTTTGAGGTGGCTGAAGCTGACCGTCTGCGCGTCGTCGCGGTGCATGCAGGCTGACCAGGGCCCGGGCTCCGGCGCGTGGCTGCGGTGAAAAGCGAGCAGCAGGTCGGCGCTGACCCCTCCGGCCGCGGCTTTCAGTTGCGCGAACTGACGCCCGCGAAATTCCTCGACGCCCGTCGGGTCGTAAGACGAGGAGGCGAGCGGCATCCGCGATTCGCCGTCGCTTTCGACGAGCAGTTCCCGGCCCGTCCACTGAAATAATGAAACCGGCGCGCCCGGTTCCAGCGCGACGAGGGTGAAAGGCCGGAAGCGTGTCAGATCCATCTCCGCGATTCTGCCGCCCACGTGCGAGCGCGAGCGACAATCCATCAGCTCCACGAGCAGCAGCCCGCGGCTCGTGTAATTGCCGCGTTGGTGTGTTGTTTCGTCGGTATAGCGGTTGAGCAGGCACAGCGAGAGGCCGAACTGATTCGCGCCGATCCACGAGCCGCCGAAATCGCCGTCTGCGGGGGCGATGAATTTCACCCCGCCGCGTTCCCGAATCTGCGGCGGCAGGGCCGCCCGTCGCGTGTGGCGCTCGTCGCGGTTGCAGAATAACTGATAGCCGCCGCTGTCGTCGTGCAGCCAGCTTACCGTACACATTCCGACTTCTCTTTCCAGTATTCCAGCGTTGACGGCGCGACGCCGAACGCGGCGCCGGGCTCGAAGCCCTGAAGGCGCAGCATGAGGGCGATGAGGGCGTAATGATGAATCGTATGGCTCAGTAAAAACTGAAGCTCGCGGCCCGGCGATGAATCGGCCCAGTGCGGCGAATCCTGCCTTGATTGCAGCCGAATCCCGCCGTCAGTGAATGACAGCCCTTCGAGCGCCTCGACGGTCAGTTCGATCCGGGCCATCGCGCAGGCGCGGTCTTTTTCGACGAGCGTATCCCTTTCGCGGCGGTCGTAATCTATCCGGCCCGTGCCGAGGCCGTCGAGAAAGCACTGGTAAGAATCCAGACAGTGACGGAAATGAGTGCCGACTCCGTAATTGAATAAAGGCCGGCTGGCATTGACGTATAAGTGGTCATCGAGCCGGCCGAGCAATGCATGGCCCTGCCAGAGGATCTGAAGGTTATCAGTAATCATGACCTGAGTTAAGAAATCAGTTGATGTTGCTTCGTCTCGCATCCCTTCTCCACAGATTCAGCCGCGGCCACGACCGGCACAAAGATCTTCTGCACGGCGTCGTGCAGCCTCAAGGCCAGCAGTTTTCGATCACTCTCCTCAATCGCTTCGGCGCCGAAAACCAGCGTGGCTTCAAATCCCGATACGTGAAAAAGACCGAACAGGTGCGGCAGAAAAGCCGCATCGCCCCACCAGCTCACCGCCAGATGTGCCGGGGGCTCCCCCGCCGGAGTGCGGTAACTGATGCTGGCGTAATGGACCGGGCAGCCCGCCCTGGCCGCCGGTTCCAGCACGCCCGGCTTGAAGGGCAGCACGCCCTCGCCTCTCGTACTGGTGCCTTCGGGGAAGGCCAGCACGCCTTCGCCGTTGCTCATCACTTTTTCAATCTGCGCATTCACCCGCGGGATGTCCTGCCGATTGGTGCGGTCAATAAAGATCGTATTCATGCTGCGGCACATCACCCCGAACGCGGGCCAGTTGGCGATGTCACTCTTGGCCACGAAGACGCAATCGAGCTGCGAGGCGAAGGCGATCACGTCCACGTAGCTCAGGTGATTTGACACCATAAAGAACGGCGGTCGCGGCGGCGCGCCGCGCACGGTGATTTTCATCCCCAGCAGCCACGCCATCACTCCCGCCCAGTTGCGGAAGATGAAGTAGCGCCACCCGCGCTCCGCCCGCGCGAAGGCAAAGACGAGCGGGTAGACGACGAGCAGGAGCAGGTAAAAGCCCGCCGTCAGCAGACAAAAAGCGATGAATTTGATGATCGCCCGCAGCGTCCTCATCGTCGTCTGAGCTATGGTCACAGGCCGAAGAACATACGGCGCGAAAACGGGCTGAGTTCCTCGATATCCATGATGACGAAGTAATCAATCGTCCCGAACTGCCGGTCTATCGCCGGCGGCCCGCAGACTTTCGCGCCGATGCGCAGATAGGTCCTGAACAGCTTCGGGATCTTCACCGCCGGTTTTTCCTGTCCCGGCGGCTCGCACTCGAACCCGGCCCTGGGCGGCACGTAAAACCGCGGGTGCAGGCTGCCTTCCCGCCGGAGCTGGTCCATCACGGCCCAGGCCTCGCGCGCGTCCTGGCTGGTCAGCGAACAGCAGCCGAACAGGTAACGCCGGCGCTCGTGCTTCAGGTAAGCCGCGAGGCCCTTCCAGAGCAGATAAAGTACCTGCGTGTGGCGGTGTTCCGGCGCGATGCAGGCGCGCCCCAGTTCAATCGAATTCTTCATTACGTCCGCCGGCAGTCGCGACAGATCGAACTCGCCCGCCGAATAAAAGCCGCCGGCCGCCGCGGCCATTTCGCCGGTCTGCACTCGATACGTCCCGACCACATTGCCGGTTTCAGCTTCGGCCACCATCAGGTGATGGCAGGTCAGGTCGAATTCATCCTGATCGCGGCCCGTCAGGAAAGATGTCTCAAGTCCCTCGCCCAGTTCCAGATTGAAGACCTCGAAGCGCAGTTTCAGCACCGCATCCAGATCGGCGGCAGTCCGCGCGAAGCGCAGCAGGTAATGGCCCTCGCGCAGTTCGACTGGCGGCGCACTACAGAAGGCGGGGGATCCGGTCGTTTCAGGCCCGACCAGCCTGTCTGGCAGCATAGGAATCTCCTCCGGGTCGTTGATGGCAGCACCTGTGCCGCTTAAGCACCGGTATATCGCGTGAGCTTTGGTGTTTATTCCCTTGTTCCCTGACTGACCGAAGAAAGGGATGCTGATGCTCCGGAATTATGCACACTTCTCCGGGAAGACGCGATAGGGAGGAATAGATTTTGAACCCGGCGGATTAATAAATTCCGGGACGAGTCACCTGCGCCTCAGAAGATTGCGGGAGGGGAGCCGTTCTGAACTACAATAACGGCCCTCAGGAAAAGTGGGACCAGGAGTCACTGGTCGGATCAGAAAAAGCAATACCGGCCCGGACTTCAGCAACAGCAGCTTTCGGCGAACGGTCGCCCTGGGAGGGAAAAATCATGATTGAATTTGGTCAGGAGGTTTGCGGCAGTCTGGAGGCGGCCCGGCGGCGCGAATGGCTGGAGACGAACGGGCTGGGCGGATTTGCTTCCTCGACGATTGCCGGGCTCAACACGCGGCGCTACCACGGCCTGCTCGTTGCCGCGACCAGGCCGCCCGTGGGCCGCGCCGTTTTACTATCAAAGTTCGAAGAGGCGCTCGTGATTGACGGCGAGCGCTTCGAGTTGTCGGCCAACCAGTACCCCGGCGCCATCCACCCCCAGGGGTATCAATACCTCAAACGATTCCGGCTCGACCCGTTCCCGGTCTTCACTTACGAAGTCGCCGGCATAGTGATTGAAAAATCCGTGTTCATGCCGCACGGCGAGAACACGACGGTCGTCGAGTATCGGTTAGAGGTTGCGGACTTCGAGTCGGCGGAAAAGCGCGACGTTTTCGCGCTCTGTCAGTTCGAGCTGAGGCCGCTCGTCGCGTTCCGCGATTACCACGGCACGACGCACGAGAATGGCGCGCTCAATTCGTTTGTGCTGACGGAAAATAACATGGCCACGGTCAGGCCGTACCCCGACCTGCCCGCGCTCTATTTCGCGCACGAGGCGGACGACGTTGAGACGAACGGCTGGTGGTATCGCAACTTTGAATACGAGGTCGAACGCGAACGCGGGCTGGATTACCGCGAAGATTTGTTCAGCCCGCTCGTACTGAAGTTCGACCTGAGCCGGCGCGCGGGGCTCGCGGTCATCGCCTCGACCGAACGCCGCGAGGTCGGGCAGGCGGCCGAATTCCGGCGGCAGGAAATCAAACGGCGCAGGGCAATGCTGGCCGCCGCCCCGGTTGATGACGAACTGGTCCGCACCATGACCGCGGCTGCGGACCAATACATCGTCGCGCGCGGCAACCACAAGACGATTATCGCCGGTTATCACTGGTTCAGCGACTGGGGGCGCGACACGATGATCGCGCTCGCGGGGCTCGCGCTGACGACGGGCCGGGCCGGCGCGGCCTGCGACATCCTGCTCGAATTCGCGCGACACGTGGACCGCGGCATGCTGCCGAACCGCTTCCCCGACGCGGGCGAAGAGCCGGAGTACAACACGGTGGACGCGACGCTCTGGTTCTTCGAAGCGGTGCGCAAGCTCGTCGAATACACCGGCAATGACCGGTTCGTGCGCGACCACCTGTACGAGGTGCTGAAAGAGATCATCGCCTGGCACGAACGCGGCACGCGCTACGGCATCCGCGTGGACTCAGACGGCCTGCTCCATTCGGGCGAACACGGCGTGCAGCTGACGTGGATGGACGCGAGGGTTGACGGGCGGGTGATCACGCCCCGCCAGGGCAAGCCGGTCGAAATTCAGGCGCTCTGGTACAACGCGCTCTGCGTCATGAAGGGGCTGGCCCGGGGGTTCGGTGACGCCGCCAGCGAGAAGAAATACCGGCGGATGGCCGCGCAGGCGAAGCGCAGTTTCAATCAGGCTTTCTGGAATGACGAGGCCGGATGCCTTTACGACGTGATTGATGGGGAGTATCGTGATGGCGCAATCCGTCCCAATCAGATATTTGCCATCAGCTTGGAGCATTCCATGTTGCCCCGCGCGAGAGCCCGGCAGGTGGTCGCCGTGGTCGAACGCGACCTGCTGACGCCTTACGGCCTGCGCAGCCTGGCGCCGCAGTCGCCGGATTACTGCGGGCATTGCGTGGGCGACATCCCCAGCCGTGACGGGTCTTACCACCAGGGCACGGTCTGGGCGTGGCTGATGGGGCCTTACGTGACGGCGTATCTGAAGGCTCACGGCGGCACGAAAAAGAACCGCGAACTGATGAGGGGGCGGCTGACAGGTTTCAGCGAATTCATCAATGACCGGGGCGTCGGCCAGATCCCGGAGATTTTTGACGGCGACGCCCCGCATCATCCGCGCGGCTGCATCGCGCAGGCGTGGAGCGTCGGCGAGCTGCTGCGCGCCACGGTGGAAGATGTCTGCGGCCTGATGCCCGCTAAAGTGATCGGGGCATCGCAGGGCGCTTGAAACCACCCGGGTGGGGGGCGAAGCCGCTGGCGGCCCGCGAGAGAAGCTCCAGACCTGAAGGAGAGTCCATGATCTGTCCCCAATGTGGAACCTCGAATGCCGAAGGGATGCGATTCTGCACGGACTGCGGGGCAGGCCTGATGGCCACCCGCCTGGTCGGCGAGGCACACCCAGGGGGGGCAGCCGGCAGTCAGCCTGACGCCGCCGGACTCAACCCGGCCAGGCTGATCGGAAGCACGATTGACGGCAAATACAGGGTTGATGCCAAACTCGGGGAAGGCGGAATGGGCGCAGTCTACCGGGCCACGCGGCTCAACATCGGTGACAGTGTGGCAGTCAAGGTACTCCACCCGGGGCAGCTGGCTTCATCACAGGGCGCCGAGAGGTTCCGCCGCGAGGCTCAGGCGGCGGCGCGGCTCAAGCACCCGAATGCCGTCACCATTCATGATTTCGGCATCAGCGGCGGGCTGCTCTATCTGGTGATGGAACTGGTCGAAGGCCAGAGCCTGCACAGCCTGATCCAGCAGCAGGGGCCGCTCAGCCCGCAGATCACGGCTGAAATCATGATCCAGGTCTGTTACGCGATTGACGAGGCTCACCAGCTCGGGATCGTCCACCGCGACATCAAGCCGGACAACATTATGGTCAACTTCACTTCGGGCCGACGCCGGGTGAAGGTACTCGATTTCGGCATCGCGAAGATGCTCAATCTGACCATGTCTGGAGACGGTGGCGGGACGCTGACCCAGGCCGGCAGCGTCATCGGCACGCCGCACTACATGTCACCGGAACAGTGTCTCGGTGAAGAACTGGACGGGCGTTCGGACATCTACAGTCTGGGCGTGGTGATGTATGAAATGCTCGCCGGCGCGCCGCCTTTCAACTCGCCGACCATGCGGTCGGTCATCGCCCAGCACATCAGTCAGGCCCCGCCGCCGTTACGTTCGATCAACCCGGCCATCCCCCCGGCGGTCGAGGCGGTCGTGATGCAGGCCATGCAAAAGGAGCGCGAAGACCGCCCGCAGAGGGCGTCGCTGCTGGCGCAGGGGCTGATTGAAGCGCTCAACCAGCGGTCACCTGAGACGGTACAAAATCCGGTCGCACAGCCCACCGCCCCGCCACCCGCGAGTCCATTCACTCAGGCCCCGCCGCCGGTTTATGCGAACTATCCATCTCAGGCACCGGGGACACAGTCCGTCCCCGGAATGCCGACGTATTCCTACCCGACATCTCCGCCCGTGGCCGCAGCTACAACCCCCGCCAGACGCCGCGGACTGTGGCCGCTGCTGATCGTGTTACTCGTGCTGTTCGGCGTCGGGGCGGCGGCAGCGATTTATCTGACGCGGACTTCGGCAAAGGAAGCCATTCTGGCTGAAATCAGGCACGGGAATCTGGTCAAGCCTGAAGGCACGAGCGCTTACGATCTTTATCTGAAAAACGTCAACAACGGGCTCAGCCGTGAGGAGGCGCTCGAAATATCCGCGCAGGTGATCCCGCTGCTCGAAAAACGCGGGGAAGAGATCGTCAACTCGCTCAAACAGGACGCGAGTGAAATCGAGGCCGACTGGAGCGAGAGCGCGCGCATCTACGCCTGGCTGAACCTGCTGCGCCCGACCCCGAAGTACGAGGCCCACCAGTATCTCTCTCAGGCAAGGCTCGATTTCCTGCGGAAGGATTACCAGAAGGCGCTCGCCGGATTCACCCGCGCGAGCGAGCTGGCCCCGAAATGGGCCGCCCCCTATAACGGGCTGGGCCGCACTTGGGTGAACCTCAAGGACAAGGCGAAAGCCCGCGATAATTACCTGCGCGCCACGGCGGCCGCCCCGGACTGGATCTTCCCCTGGCTCAATCTGGCAGTCCTTTCCCTGGACATGGAAGACTTCCCGGCCGCCGAAAAATACGCGCGCCGGGCGCTCGGGATTGATCCGCAGAAAGCTTCGGCCCACTACCTGCTCGCGCGGGCGCTCGAAAAAACCGGCGACCCGTGTGTGGCGGCGAGTGAATACCAGCTCGCGCTCGACAATGCCGGAAGCGCCATCAATCCGGGGTTCAGCGTTGAGACGGCGAAGAAAAGACTTGATCAGGCCAGGGCACTCTGCTCCGGGCAGGGCAATCAGGGCAGCGGAGCGCCACAACCCTACAAACAGTGAAATGAATTTCGGGCGGGCGGCAGGGCCTGATGAGTTCCGGCCCTCACTGCCTGATCCACACAGGAGGACAACATGCGAATCGTGATCGGCTCTGACCACGCGGGGTTTGAACTGAAGCAGAAGCTCACCAGTCTCCTGCAGGAATTGCGGCACGAAGTCGTGGATGTCGGGACGTGGACGAGCGCGCCGGTGGATTATCCCGACTTCGCCGAAGCCGTCGGAGTCGCGTTGCGCGAAGCGCGCGGGGAGCGCGGCATCCTGATCTGCGGCAGCGGCGTGGGCGCTTCGGTGGCGGCAAACAAACTGCCGGGCGTGCGCGCCGGGCTGTGCCACGACACTTACTCGGCGCATCAGGGCGTCGAACACGACGACATGAACGTGCTGGTGCTGGGCGCGCGCGTGATCGGGATCGAGATGGCAAAGGAGCTGGCGCGGGCTTACATAGCGGCGGCCTTCTCCGGAGAAGAACGTCACGCACGGAGACTGGCCAAAGTGAATGCGCTCGAAACGAAATACCACAAATGATTCACAGCCGGGAGTTGTCCGGCAGACCTCTCCTGTTTGCCGGCGACCCCGGCGGCAGGCAGTTGGCGAAAACCAGCAGCAAACCCCGAAAGTTTGCCGCTACATCCCCATTGGAGAAATGACCTATGCAACTCGGAATGATCGGACTCGGCAGAATGGGCGGCAACATGGTGCGCCGCCTGATGAACGGCGGCCACGAATGCGTCGCCTTCGACCTCAACCCGGACAACGTGAAGCAGATCGCCTCGGCGGGCGCGGTCGGCGCGACCACACTTGATGATTTCGTCAAAAAACTGAACAAGCCGCGCGCCGCGTGGGTGATGGTCCCGGCGGGCAACCCGACCGAGCAGACGGTGATGGCGCTGGCCGAACGGATGGAGTCGGGCGACATCATCATTGACGGCGGCAACTCGTATTACAAGGACGACGTGCGCCGCTCGAAGCTGCTCAAGGAGCGCGGCATTCATTACGTTGACGTCGGCACGAGCGGCGGCATCTGGGGCGTCGAGCGCGGCTACTGCCTGATGATCGGCGGGTCAGACCAGGCGGTGAAACACCTCGACCCGATATTCAAAACTCTCGCGCCCGGACGCGGCGACACTCCGCGCACGCCGGGACGCTCGGATTCGGGCGGCACCGCCGAAGATGGCTACATTCACTGCGGCCCGTCGGGCGCCGGGCATTTCGTCAAGATGGTCCACAACGGCATCGAATACGGCCTGATGCAGGCTTACGCCGAAGGCTTCGACATCTTTCACAATGCCGATTCAAAGGAACTGCCCGAAGATCACCGCTACACCTTCAACATCGCCGACATCGCGGAGACGTGGCGGCGCGGCAGCGTGGTCGGCTCGTGGCTGCTCGACCTGACGGCGATGGCTCTGATCGAAAGCCCGTCGCTCTCGAATTACACCGGCTTCGTCCAGGATTCCGGCGAGGGGCGCTGGACGATTATGGCCGCGATTGAGGAGGCAGTGCCGGCCGATGTCCTCACTTCATCGCTCTACACGCGCTTCCGCTCAAGACAGGAGCATACTTTTGCGGAGAAGGTGCTGTCGGCGATGCGGCAGAAGTTCGGCGGCCATGTGGAGAGGCCGGCGGGGGGCTGATTGGGGATGAAGGCGCAGAAGTATCCGGGGGCATACCTGCTGGCACAAGGCCTGATGCAGGTGTATTGCTACTTCAGGATGGAGACAGCGCCTTCTTCAAACTGGCTCTTTTACTTCGATCCACGAATCGGGCTTTTTCTGGTTGAGACTTTACTGGCAGGACGTGAACCTGTGCCTCCGGAATCATTGGCTGGGGATCAGCGCTTTTGCTGATCCCCGTCAGCCTGCTGATGATCCGAGGCCATCACGTCCTCAAAATTTACGTCATAGTCGAGCTTCTGCTGGCTGCACCGAGCGCCGTGTTTTTTATCCTGGTGCTGTCGGCTAATCTGAGTCCGGCACATGGATTCTCGGTAAGGGAACTGATCATTCCAGTATCAGTCTTTGCTGTATTCACTTCAGTGCCGCTCTCTGTAGCAATTGCCCTGTTACGAAAAGCTCCCGAACCAAAAACCATAACCAATGAACGAGACAACTGATACCACTCAACCCATCGGCGAAATCGCCGACCCCTGCGTGATGGTGATCTTCGGCGCGTCCGGCGATCTGACCAAGCGCAAACTCATCCCGGCGCTCTACAACCTGGCGAAAGGTAATCTGCTCTCGCGCGAATTCGCGGTCATCGGCGTCGCCAAGGATCAGTTCACGACGGAAAACTTTCGCGAACAGATCAGCCAGCATTTCAAGGAATACGAGACCGGGCAGGTGGACGCCGAGCTGCTGGACTGGCTGACGCACCGGCTTTATTACATTCAGGGTGAATTCGGGAACGCGGCGACTTTCGAGCGGCTCCAGCAACTGCTCGCACAGGTGGACAAGGATCACGGGACGCACGGGAATTATCTGTACTACCTGGCGGTGCCGCCGAGTTTCTTCGGCACGATCGTCAAAGAGCTTGGCGAGGCCGGGCTGGTGCGCGAAGAGAACGGGCAGTGGCGGCGCGTGATCATCGAAAAGCCTTTCGGCCGCGATTACGAATCGGCCTGCGCGCTCAATCAGGATATCCGAAAAGTACTCAGGGAAAAGCAGACTTACCGGATTGACCATTACCTCGGCAAGGAGACGGTCCAGAACATTCTGGCCTTCCGCTTCAGCAACGGCATCTTCGAGCCGATCTGGAACCGCAACTACATTGACCACGTCCAGATCACGGTGGCTGAATCCCTGGGCATCGAGCAGCGCGGCGGATATTACGAAGAGGCGGGCGCGCTGCGCGACATGGTTCCGAACCACATCTTCCAGCTGATTTCGCTGACCGCGATGGAGCCGCCCATCTCGTTCGACGCCGACGACGTGCGCGACGAGATGGCGAAGGTGCTGAACGCGATCAACCCGTTCGACCCGGAAGAAGTGATCACCGACGCCGTGCGCGGCCAGTACGGGCCGGGAAAAATCGGCGAAGAACAGGCGGCCGGGTACCGCAGCGAAGCCAGAGTCTCGCCGACTTCCGGCACCGAAACTTTCGTCGCGCTCAAGCTGCTGATTGATAACTGGCGGTGGGCGGACGTGCCGTTTTACCTGCGCACGGGCAAACGTCTGCCGAAGCGGTTGACCGAAATCTCGATCCAGTTCAAGCAGGCCCCGTTCGTACTCTTCCGCAACACTCCCGTCGAGAGGCTGCGCACCAACCGGCTGGTCATGCACATCCAGCCAGACGAGGGAATCTCGCTGCGGTTCGGCGCGAAAATCCCGGGGCCGGTCGTCAACCTCGGCGCCGTGAAGATGAACTTCAATTACAAGGATTATTTCGGCAGCACGCCCAGCACCGGTTACGAGCGGCTGATTTACGATTGTATGAACGGTGACGCGACGCTCTTTCAGCGTGCCGACATGGTCGAAGCGGGCTGGCTCGCGGTCAACCCGATTCTCGACGTGTGGAAGGCCCTGCCGCCGCGCAGCTTCCCCAACTATGCCGCCGGCACGTGGGGGCCGAAGGAGGCAGATGAGCTGCTGGAAAAGGAAGGGCGCAAGTGGCGGAAAATTGACGAGTAAATTTTCCGTCGCGCCAGCCGTCACGCCGCCCGGAACGCTAAATGGATAAGATCAAAAGCCGCCTGACGAGGCGTGATGACCTTGTAATTCCGGGGCGGCTCCAGGCGATTATCCTGCTACCGGCTGAACTCAACGCCGCATCTCGCGCACCGGTGGCCGGACGATCTTGTCTGATCGTAAGCCCGGATGAGCGCAAACGCGGCCATTCCCGCTAGTAATCCGGCAAGACTGCTGATCGCGATATTTTGTGACAAGTGATCACCGCCCCGCGTGGTCAGCTCATAGATAAAAGCGACGAACTGAACCGTCAGGCCGATGACGGTGGAAGTGAGAGCCGTTTCGATCACAGCTTCACCGTTGAGGACATCACCATTCCGGCTGGAGCCTGAAAGGGGGGCACCCGTTGTCCTGCTGCGTAGTGAGGGTTGAGCGAGAGCCTGGCGACTCCCGGCTGCGCACCAGGGACAGAACTGCATAGCCGATCTCCTTCCGATTGGATTGCTAAAGAACGATGGCCGGAAGACCCGGCACTCTGGACACACGCGGAAGCCGTCATTTTTTCCAGCCTTCCCGCCCGAGAATCCGCGAAAATTCCCTTCGCCGGCTCACCCCGGGCTGGCTTCCCCGGCGGCGGCGTCCGGTTGACCTCAAATGGCGCAATGCTTATGCTTCACCTGCTCCCATATTTTCCTGACATGATCCGCTGTACGCCATGAATACCGCCGAAGATGTCACCCAACTGCTGCTGGCCTGGAGCGATGGCAATCGCGAGGCGCTCGACAGACTGCTGCCGCTCGTTTATCAGGAGTTGAGGAAGATCGCTGACCGCTACCTGCGCCGCGAGCGTTCCGGTGACACGCTCCAGGCGACGGCGCTCGTGCATGAGGCGTACTTGAAGCTGATAGACCAGAAGCACGTGCGCTGGCAGAACCGCGCGCATTTCTTCGGCGTCGCGGCCCAGGCGATGCGCCGCATTCTGGTGGATCGCGCCCGCAGCCGGCAGGCCGAAAAGCGCGGCAGCGGCGGCGCCGAACTCTCGCTCGATGAGGGCCTGAACGTCTCCGACCAGAAGGCCGGCGAACTGATCGCGCTCGATGACGCGCTCAGGACTCTGGCGACTCTCGACCCGCAGAAAAGCCGGATCGTCGAGCTGCGTTATTTCGGCGGCCTTTCGATTGAAGAGACGGCCGAGGTGCTGGGCATCGGCACGGCCACAGTCATCCGGCAGTGGCGGCTGGCCAAAGCCTGGCTCTACGGCGAGCTTAATCGGGCCGGGTAGAATGTCTTCCCAGTAGTATGTCCCCTGAACGCTGGAAACAAGTCGAAGAGATTTTCAACTCCGCCATTGATCTCCCCCCGGATGAACGCCCCGCCTTTCTCGCCAGAGTCTGCGGCGACGATGCCGAGTTGCGCCGGCAGATCAAACATCTCCTCGAATCCGACGAACGGGCCGGAGACTTCATCGAATCGCACGCGCTGGATTCGCGCGCCACCAGACTGACCGGAGTCACGGTCGCTGATGAAACGGGCGAACTGCCCGGCGGGCGGCGCATCGGCGCATACGAGCTGCTGCGCGAGATCGGGCGCGGCGGGATGGGTGCGGTCTATCTGGCGGCCCGCGCCGACAACGAATTCAACCGGCGGGTCGCGATCAAGGTTGTGAAGCGCGGGATGGATACTGATTTCATCATCCGCCGCTTCCGTCACGAGCGCCAGATCCTCGCCGGTTTCGACCACCCGAACATCGCGCGACTGCTCGACGGCGGCACGACCGAAGACGGGCGGCCTTACTTCGTCATGGAATACATCGAAGGGCAGCCGATCACGCGCTGGTGTGACGAGCGGCGGCTCTCGGTCACGGAGCGCCTGAAGCTCTTCCGGCAGGTCTGCGCGGCGGTCGAGTACGCGCACCGGAACCTGATCGTTCACCGCGACATCAAACCCGGCAACATTCTGGTCACGGCGGAGGGCACGCCGAAGCTGCTCGATTTCGGCATTGCCAAAATTCTCAACCCCCAGATGGCGCAGGATACGGTTGACCCGACCCTGACCGGGTTGCGGCTGATGACGCCGGAATACGCCAGCCCGGAACAGGTGCGTGGGCTGCCCGTCACCCCGGCCAGCGATCAGTACAGCCTTGGCGTGCTGCTCTACGAACTCGTGACCGGGCACCGCCCGCACCGCCTGCGCCATCGCCCGTCGCACGAGGTCGCGCGGATCATCTGCGAGGAAGATCCTGAAAGGCTGGACCTCGCCGTCAATCGCACCGGAGAATCAGAGGGTGGAGACCTTGTCACGCCGGCGCCGGAAATCGTGAGCCGGAATCGTGGCGCCACGCCTGAAGCCCTGCGGCGCGAGCTGTCCGGCGGCCTCAGCAACATCGTGATGCGGGCGCTGCGCAAAGAGGCGCACGAACGTTACGCTTCAGTCGCCGAGTTGTCAGAAGACATCAATCGCTATCTCACGGGTCGCCCCATCGCCGCCCTGGCTTACACCCCGACTGACAATGGCTTCTCTCCCGTGCGGAACTCAATCGCCATCCTGCCGCTCAAGCCGCTGCACGCCCTGCTGGCCGGCGACAGCACCACCGGCTTTCTGGGCGTGGGGCTGGCCGACGCGCTGATCACGCGCCTCGGCAATATTCAGAGCCTGACCGTACGCCCAACGGCTTCGGTGATGAAATATGCGCGCGCCGAGGCAGACGCGCGCGCGGCGGGCCGCGAACTGAATGTCAGTTACGTGCTGGACGGGCGCATCCTCAAGGCCGGCGAGCGCATCCGCGTGACCGTGCAACTGATCAGCACACACACCGAGGCGCCGGTGTGGGCCGCGCAGTTCGACGAAAAGGACACTGACCTGCTCGAACTTCAGGATTCGATCTCTGAGCAGGTCGCCGAGGCGATTGTCAAAAACCTGTCGGGCGAAGAGCGCCGGCAGCTCGCCAGACGCGGGACCGAAAACCGCGAGGCTTATGAAGCGTACCTGCGCGGTCGTTACCACTGGCACACTTACACCGAAGACGGCCTGGCGCGCGCGATCACCTGTTTTTACGAGGCCATCGCGCTCGACCCCGGCTTTGCGGCGGCTTACACCGGCGTCGCCGATTACTTCAACTGGATGGGTATCACCGCCGTGCTACCGCCCGACGAATGCTTTATGGCGGCGAAAGAGGCGGCGACCAGGGCGGTGCGGCTCGACGACCGGCTGGCCGAAGCTTACGCCTCGCTGGCCGTCGCCACGTGGGCTTACGACTGGAATCGGGATGCGAGCGAGGAACTGATTCAGAAGGCGATTGAGCTGAACGGCAATTACGCACAGGGGTACGAATGGCTCGCGCAGTTTCGCAGCGTGCAGGGCCGCCACGTCGAGGCCGTCAGCGCGATGCGACGGGCGCTCCAGCTTGACCCTCAGTCGCCCGCGCTGCACGCGATGATGTCTTTCATCCTGCACAACGCGCGCCGGCACGCGGAGGCTTATGAGTATTGCCGGCGCGCCCTCGAAATCGAACCGAATTATCACCTCGCGCTGGAGGCGATGGGCTGGCTTTACCCGCACGCCGGTACGGCCGAAGAGGCGCTCGCGGCGTGCGAACAGGCCGTCCGGATCACCGGGCGCACCCCGCTCGCGTTGTGGGTGCTGGCGCACACGCTGGCGGTGACCGGAAAGCGAAGTGAGGCGCGAGTTGTCCTCAACGAAATGACCGGGCTGTCGCGCGAGCGTTACATCCCGAATTATTACTTCGTCCGCATCCACGCCGCCCTGGGTGAAAACGACCGGGCCTTCGAGCGCCTGGGCGGGGCTTTCGACAACTACGAATCCTTGGTGCAGGAGATGCCGGTTGACCCGCAGCTCGATCCGCTGCGCGATGACCCGCGCTTTGCCGACGCGCTCGCGCGAATCCGCCCGCGCCACGGCAGCGTCCAGGCGGATGAAACGATCTCTGACACCGGGCAGGGTATTTCGCATCTCTCAGGCCGGTCGGACGTGAAGGAGTTCGGAGTACCGCCTTCAGGCGGGCTTTTCTCTCACGCAAACGCAAAAGCCCGCCTGAAGGCGGTACTCCGAACTCCTTTCATCCCGGCTGCCGTGATCCTGCTCGCCTGCGCCGTCGCGTTATTTGTCTGGCTGAAATCGCGCGCGAATCACAACGTCACGGCGAAGAGAGAAGGCGGCCCGATCAATCTCACTAGTCATGTTGCCAGTGACCGCTTCCCGAAAGTTTCGCCCGACGGGAAGAAGATCGTTTTTACCAGCAACCGCGACGGCCTGCCGGAAATTTATGTCTTGAACCTGGATGGCGGCGGGGTGCGGCGGCTGACTTTCAACTCGACCGAAGAGCTTGCCCCGTCGTGGTCGCCTGACGGCGCGAGGATTCTTTATGACGTGATGACCGGTTCCGGCGCGGCCAGCGATATCTGGGTGATGAGCGCGGATGGCAGCAACCAGACCAAGCTGACGGGCGGCGTCGGGTATAACTCCCGCGCCGTCTTCTCGCCCGACGGCAAACGCATCGCTTTCGCAAGCCGCAGCGACGCGGGCGATGAAAACAACTTCGACATCCAGGTGATGAACGCCGACGGCACTGACCGGCACTCCATCACCAGTGATCCGGGCTTTGAAACTGAGCCGGCGTGGTCGCCCGACGGCAGACGCATCGCCTTCGCGCGGACGCTGGAAAAAGGCTATTCCGATATTTTCGTGATCAACGCCGACGGGACGAATCCGGTCAACCTGACGAACACGCCCGCGGCGCACGAGAGCCTGCCGGCCTGGTCACCCGACGGCAGGCTGATCGCTTTCGTCACCGACCGCCATGCGCAAAAGAACAACGCCGACGTCTGGGTGATGAACGCCGACGGCAGCAATCCGCGCCCGGTCACTCACCACCCTTCGATGAACATCGAGCCGTCGTGGACGCCGGACGGGCGCCACGTCGTTTTTCAGACCAGTCGTGACGGCAACAATGAAATTTACTTCGTGGATGTTGAGAGCAACATCGAAGCCGTCAGTCGCGGGGCAACGACAAAATCCATTGCCGTGCTGCCTTTCAGAACAGAGGGCAAGGATGAAACACAACAATCGCTCGGCCTCGGCCTGGCCGATGAGCTGACCAGCCGGCTGAGCCAGCTCAAACAACTCTCCGTGCGCCCGGTCTCCGCGGTGCGGCCTTACCTGGAAAGCAGTGCCGCGCCGCCGCAGATCGCCGGCGAACTCGGCGTGGAGTATGTCGTCAGCGGCACGCTCGAACACGCGGGCGAGCGCGTGCAGGTCAGCGCCCGGATGTTCAGCACGAGAGACAACCGCATCCTCTGGGCGGAAAAATTCGACGAGAAGGCGACCGACCTCGTCACGCTGCGAAACTCCATCGCCGGGCGCGTGCTGCGCGCGCTGACGCTTGAACTGACGGGCAGCGAGTTGCAGCAATTCAACAAACGCCCCACGGGAAACAGCGAGGCTTACCAGCTCTACCTCGTCGGCCGTTATCACCTCGGCAAACGCGCGGTCGCGGGACTCCGGGAAGCCATCGGCTACTTCAATCAGGCGCTCCGGCATGACGATAAATTCGCGCTCGCTTACGCCGGGCTGGCCGATTGTTATGCGCTCCTGCAACTCTACGAAGGGTCTGCCGGGAATGCTTACCCGCGCGCCAGGGAGAATGCGCTCAAGGCGCTCGCGCTCGATGATTCGCTGACTGAGGCTCATGCCTCACTGGCTTACGTCAAATTCTATTTCGACCGCGATCACAAAGGGGCCGAGCGGGAATTCCGTCGCTCGATTGAACTCAACCCGAGCTACGCGACCGCGCACCACTGGCTGGCGAACGCGCTCTCGGCCCTGGGGCGGCACGACGAAGCCGTCGCCGAGATCGGGCTGGCCCGGCAACTCGACCCGCATTCGGCGATCATCTGTTCGGCCAGCGGGATGACCCTCTTTTACGCGCGGCAATATGAGCCGGCGCTGGAAGAATGCCGTCGCGCATTGGAATTTGACCCCGGTCTGGTCCCGGCTCACCGCGTGGTGCGCTGGATCGCCGAGGCCCGCGGTCGCGCCGATGAAGCGTTCGCCGCCTACCAGCAGGAGAAGAGTTTCAGCGGCGACGCCGGCAGGGACTGGCCCGTCATTCTCGCCCAGATTCGGGCTGTCGGCGGCAAACGTGAGGAGGCTCTGGCCACGCTCAGACAGGCCCTGGGTTCACCTGCCACGAGACGCGAGGCCGAGTTCCTGCCTTACGAAGTCGCCCTCGCTTACGCGCTGCTCGGCGACCGCGAGCAGGCGATGCCGTGGCTCGCCAGGGCTGAAGCCTCAAAAGCGCACAGCTTCAATTTCGCACTGGTTGACCCGCGCCTCGATCAGGTACGATCTGACCCGCGCTTTGCCGAGCTGTTACGAAAAGCAGGCTTCACCCACTGACGACAACGATGAGTGGACAGCGTAAATTCACGGGGTATGAGAAGTGGCGCGATAGTCTGAGAAAGGTGGTCCGAACGACCTGGCTGGCGTCGGTGACGATCGGCCTGGTCACGGGCTGCGCAGTATACTTTTCCACGCGCTACTTTATGCGCTCGACCGTCATCGCGGCCACCACTTCCGGCGTGTTCCTGCTGGTCTGTGATCGCGCCGTCAGCATGATTTCAACCGAGGTTTATTTCACCGTGACGTTTTCAATCATCCGCGCCATTCAGGCCTTTCTGGTGACGTTTATTCTGTCATTCGCAATCTTACTATTTCTGGCCGCCCTGCCAGCCCGAGCCATGCCGCAAAAGATGAATGCCACACCACCTGATGGGACGCTGACGCAGTCACAGGCCTCGCATCTGGCGCGCCTGCCGCTCAAATGCGTCCGGCAGGAATACCCCAACAAACCCGACCACACGATGAATGACGGCAGCGAGGTGAAAGGCCCGCGCGCACTGCACCCGGCCTTTTACGGCTGCTACGACTGGCACTCATCAGTCCACGGCCACTGGATGCTCGTCAGATTGCTGAAGGAATTCCCGCAGCTGCCGGAAGCGAAGGAAATCCGCATGGCATTGGCCGAAAACATTTCGGCTGAAAACATCCGGGGCGAGGTCGCGTACCTCAATCAGCCGAACCGCCAGTCATTCGAGCGCACCTACGGCTGGGCGTGGCTGCTCAAACTTGCCGAAGAGCTGCACACGTGGGACGACGCGGACGGGAAGAAGTGGGCCGCGAATCTGAAGCCGCTCGCCGACGCGCTCGTGACCCGTTATTTGAATTTCCTGCCGAAGCAGACTTACCCGATCCGCACCGGCGTGCATCCGAACACGGCGTTCGGGCTGGCCTTCGCGCTCGACTATGCAAAGACAACCGCCAATCAACAGCTGATCAGCCTGATCACCGAGCGCAGCCTGACCTATTACGGCAGGGATGTGAATTACCCGGCGGCGTGGGAGCCGGGCGGCGAGGATTTCTTTTCGCCGGCCCTGATGGAAGCCGACCTGATGCGACGGGTGATGAAGCCCGCGCAGTTCAGCGCATGGTTTCGCCGCTTTCTGCCGGAAGTTGCGAAAGGCGGGCCGAAGTCGCTGCTCACACCTGCCGTCGTGGCCGACCGCAGTGACCCAAAGATCGTGCATCTCGACGGCCTGAACCTCAGCCGCGCATGGTGTATGCGCAGCATCGCAATGGCATTGCCGGCCGATGATCCGGCACGCAGGGCTCTGGCCAGTGCGGCGAATTCGCATGCCAGAGACGCGCTCGCGCATGTGGCGAGCGGTGATTACGCCGGAGAACACTGGCTGGCTTCGTTCGCGGTGTATCTGCTTTCGACATCGGCCTCGCAATAGATGAAGCCCGGGCATAAATTCGGGACATCCGGCCCCGCACCGGGTAGTGGGGCGATAGTGTGTTGGTCTTTCCGGGACTCAGGCTTTCAGGTGAGCCGCGATCAACTCCGGCTCACGCAGATCGCCTGACGCACACCTCTTTCAATCTCCCGCCCGGCAGCCCCGGATCATCCCATTCGGCAGGTCTCAACCGTCGCTTGAATTGCACTGCTGTCGGTCAGAACTCCACGCCGCCATTGACCCGTGATAAGTGGAAGATCCTGATTCCCTGTTTCGATTCCCCAATCCTGAAAATCACGGCGGCGCCAGCACCGCAGGGAGCGCGCAGAGCCTGCTGCCCGCGTACCGGGCTGAAAAGTCGGCGTGATCGGGGCGCCAGCTGTGAGGTTTCCTGCCTGTGCGAGCTTCTCAGCAGCCCTTGCCAGGGTCTTTTACACCGGCCACCGGCAGCTTTTCACTTTCAAGGATGTTGGAGATGGCCTGCAGGAGTTGCGGGATTGAAGAAGGGTCAGTCCCTGAAAGGCCGGATTCGAGGATTCCCCTCAGGGCCATCAGGTCAACGGTCGCATCAACCGCCTTACTGTTGATCGCAATGCGCAGAGCCCTCAGTGGATCTTCAATGTCCGCGCCCCCGCGCAACGCACTGTCGAGCGCTGAATTGGTGTCATCCACCTGATCAAGAGCTTCAATCGCGGCATTGATTGTCAGCAGCAGCTTTTCATGATCCTGCGTGTAATTGCCGGCGCTTTCTTCGGTCATCGCGGTCTCCTGTCCTGTTTTTGCCTGAAAAGCCTGCCCTGTTATCTGCCTTTTTTACCCGAGCGGCGTTTTGAGGTGGCGCAGTTCCTTCTCCACCTCTGAGAAAGGCCCATTAGTTTCCCCCTTTGGAGACGAGCCGTATGATTCAGATAATCCGGCTGGTCCCGGAGGAGTTGAAAAGAGAATGAGCCGGGCCCGGTTCGCAGGCAGCCTATAACTTTTCAGGATGTGTTGCTGTCCAATACTGGACAGGATGAATACCGGTCGCCTTGACCGCCTCGTAAAACAAGCGTAGACTCTGCCCGGATTGGGCTTTCCTCACGACCGGCACGCCATTCCAGCAGAAAGCTCAACTCTTTTACCTGCATTCTTTACTCACTGGGTTGCTCAGTATCCTTATTAGCCAGATCAGCCATTCGGCAGAACCCTGGAAATATCTGCCGGATTAACATTTCATAGAGCCGCAGCCAGCATCCGAAGCCATCAGGGTCGCGAGTCCACCAGCTTGCTCGCGGCGGGAAGACTTCTTCCACCCTTGAGCGAAACTCTCATACTGACTGCCCCTCAATTGAAGAGAACTTCACCTCAGGAGGACTTCAATATGCGGCCAGCACACAAACTCACACACCTCCGATCAGGACTGAGACTCCTCAAGCGATGGCATCTGCTGTTCGTTGCCACCCTGACTTTTGGCGACCTGCTGACTGCCGGGCCACGACTCAGGCTGCTCCGCCCGGTCGCCGATGAGCACCGGCAGGGGAAAGCGAACTCCGGAATGAAGCGCCGGTACCGGAGTCTGCTGGCCGGCCTGTTATTCGCCACGCTTCTCTACGGCGCCTCACCGGCCCTCGCCCAGTCATTGCTGGGTACGGCGCAGAGCTTCGCCGTCCTCGGCGGCTCGGCGGTGACCAATACCGGCCCGACCATCGTCAACGGAGATCTGGGTGTCAGCCCGGGCAGCGCAATCACCGGCTTTCCTCCGGGGATCGTGATCGGAGGAACGATCCACGCGAACGATGCGGTCGCCATGCAGGCTCAGAATGATGTCACCACTGCGTATAATGCCCTCGCCGGCATGGCGTGCAACACCGACCTGACCGGTCAGGATCTGGGTGGACTGACGCTCACGCCGGGCGTCTATTGCTTTTCGTCGTCGGCTCAGCTGACCGGAACGCTCACCCTCGACGCCCAGGGCAACCCGAACGCGGTCTTCATTTTCAAGATCGGGAGCACGCTCACGACCGCCAGCAACTCATCTGTTCAGGTGATCAATGGCGGTCAGATCTGCAACGTCTTCTGGCAGGTCGGCAGCTCCGCGACTCTCGGGACAGACACTGCCTTCGCAGGCAATATTCTCGCGCTCACCAGCATCACCCTGAATACCGGGGCGAGCATCCTCGGCAGGGCCCTCGCGCGCAACGGTGCGGTGACGATGAATAACAACACCATTACCGCCCCGGGCTGCTCCGTCGTGCCTCCCGGTACTACCGCCCCGCCCTCAATCGGCGTGGCTTTCAGCCCGGCCATCATCAATGCGGGCGGGGTCTCGACCAAGACCATTACCCTGAGCAATCCCAACAGCAGTCCCGCCGTCCTGACCGCGGCACTCACCGACACGCTGCCGGCCGGCCTGGTGGTCTCCGGTACACCCGGCACCACCTGTGGCGGGATGGTGACTGCCACCGCCACCATGGTGACCCTGGCGGCGGGGAGTACGATCCCGGGCGGCACGCCCGGCACGCCCGGCACCTGCACGGTGACGTTCAATGTGACGGCAGCGTCCGCAGGCAACTACCTCAACACGCTGCCGGCAGGCGCCCTGCAGACCAGCAACGGCAACAACGCCGCGCCGGCCGTCGCCACCCTGACCGTCGTCCCGGCCTCCGGCCCGCCCCTGCTCAGCAAGGCCTTCAGCCCGGCCACGATCAATGCGGGCGGTGTCTCGACCCTCAGCATTACCCTGATCAACCCCAACGGCAGTCCCGCCACGCTGACTGCGCCACTCACCGACACGCTGCCGGCCGGCCTCGTGATCGCTGACACGCCGAACGCCAGCACCACCTGTGGCGGCGTGGTGAGCGCGCCTGCGGGCGGGAACACGGTGACGCTGCCGGCCGGGAGCATGATCCCGGGCGGCTCCCCCGGCACCTGCACGGTGACGGTCAACGTGACGACGGCGCTCGGAGGCAACTACCTCAACACGCTGCCGGCAGGCGCCCTGCAAACCAGCAACGGCAACAACGCCGCGCCGGCCGTCGCCACCCTGACCGTCGTCCCGCTGCCTTTCCCCGTGCCCTCGCCCATCAGCGATGACAGGGCGGGTTCGGTGCTGATCTTCCCCATCTATACCTCGAGCCTCACGAATCCGGCGGTCGAGAACACCCGGATCAACATCACCAACACCGACAACGGGGCGAGCGCTTTCGTCCACCTCTTTTTCGTGGACAGCGCGAGTTGTTCGGTCTCGGATAACTTCCTCTGCCTGACGCCGAACCAGACGATGACAATCCTCGCGTCTGACGTCGATCCGGGCGTGACCGGTTACGTCATCGCCGTGGCGACCGACAGTGCCGGCTGCCCGACAAATTTCAACCGGCTGATCGGCGACGCGTACGTCAAGTTCCAGAGCGGGCAGGCGGCCAACCTCGGCGCCGTGGCGGTCCCGGCGCTGGCCGGGGGGTTGCCATTCTGCGACGCGACCTCGGCGACGGCGACGCTGGCCTTCAACAACGTGAGCTATCACACGCTGCCGCGAGTGCTGGCGCTCGATAACATCGCGAGCGCGCTCGACGGCAACTCGACGATGCTGGTGATTGACCGGATCGGGGGCGACCTGCGCTCGACGCTCGGGAACATCGGGCCGGTGTTCGGGATTGTGTTTGATCAGCTGGAGAACCCCTTCAGCTTCCAGTTCAACGGGGGCTGTCAGTTCCGGTCGTTCCTGAACGGGGTCTTCCCGCGGACGACGCCGCGGCTCGGTTCGATCATCCCGGCCGGCAGCACGGGGTGGATGAAGTTCTTTTCAACTGATGGCAACGCGATCGTCGGTGCGGCGCTCAACTTCAACCCGGCGGCGGGGACGAACCCGAACGCCTTCAATCAGGGTCACAACCTGCACGTGCTGGATTCGACGACGGCCAGCCTGACGATCCCGGTCTTCCCGGCCGGCTGCCAGTAAGGCAGGGCCGGGTTAACTCCCCGTGCGGAAGAAAGGGCTTCCCGTGACGGAAGCCCTTTCGCTTTGGGACCAGCCGCTGATCGCCACGGCCCGAAGGGAGACAAAAAGCCCGACCACCTGTCTGTCCGGGAGGCCGGGCTGCGAGACATTCCGGGTGAATTGACAGGCCGAAGCGCGGCTGACAACGAGGCCCCGCCGGGTCAGTTCATTGCCCCCTGATTCCCCATTCCTCCATTTTCACCAACACACTATCGCCCCACTACCCCGCACCGGGAGCGCACGCCATCAGTTCCTCGCCTTGTCTGCGCACCAGCGCTTTGTAATCTGCGAAAGACATCTTCCTGCTCGTTATCATTCGGACTGCCAGGGCACCGGCAGGGGCTCGCCATCCTCGGTGAAGATTCCGACCGGCGTCCGTCCGAAGGCCGCGACCAGCAGCATCTCTTCGTCTCCGGTGTTGATGATCTGATGCACCACGCCGGGCGGGGCGATGATCGTCGAGTTCGGGCCGAAGTCCGTGCTTTTACCGTCAAAGATCACGTGCCCTGAGCCGCGCAAGACGACGACGATTTCTTCGCAGTCGTGACGGTGAACTGGAGTCCCGGCGCCCGGCTGGACCCGCTCGATCCAGACCTCCACGTTTTCAACCCCTCGGGCGCGCCCCGCGAGCGTCTGATGAACGATGCCGGGTAACTCGAACTTTTCCACTTTGGAATTATTGATGACTGGCATATCCAACCCTTCAGCGATTCTGCGAAGTCAGCGGCGCATCGGCACTGGCTCTGAGCGATTTCAGGTAAGCGGCAACCGCCACCGCGTCTTCGTGTGACAAGCGGAAGCTGGGCATTGGCGGGCGCGGCGACCGGCCGTTCGGCGTCGCCCCGGTTTCGAGCAGGCTCGTCGCCTCGGCCTCGCTCATCTGCGGCAGTCCCGCGATGCCGGGCGCGGAGGGCACCCAGGCGGGCATCGGATGCACGGGCGCGAATTCGAGCGGACTGCCCTGCAACCATTTCGCCCGGACGAATTCGCCACGCTCGTCGCGCGGCGTGTGGCAGTCGGCGCACATCACCACGTTTTCGACCAGGTATTTGCCGCGCTCGAGCTGCCCTGCGCGCGGGTCAGTTGATGAACAATTTGAAGCGGTAATGACCATTGACATCACGATTGAAACGAAGATCAGTCTCCTCATCCATAATCCCCCCATCAGGTTACTTTTATTCCCAACCCCGTAACGCGGGAAAGGCCGGCGATTTGAATCACCGCCCGCGAATTTTTCTTCGGCTCAATGACTCATGGCCGCAGCCGCGCCGGATGTCACTGTGGTAGTCTGATATTTACCGGAGTGAAACCGTCAGTCAGCAGGGCTGTAAAGATTATGTCTTCCAGAAAATTCATCGCGCTCGGGACGGCGAGTCAGGTCCCTACCCGGCAGCGCAATCACAACGGCTATTTCCTGAAGTGGGATGAGGCGGGCATCCTTTTCGACCCGGGCGAAGGCACGCAGCGGCAGATGATCCTGGCGAACGTCTCCGCCTCGGAGATCACGAAGATCTTCATCACCCACTTTCACGGAGATCACTGCCTTGGGCTCGCCGGGATCATCCAGCGCCTGTCGCTCGACAAGGTGCCGCAGACGGTCGAGGTCTGTTACCCGGCTTCGGGGCAGAAGTATTTCGACAATCTCAAAAACGCCTCGATCTTTTACAACGTCGCCAGCATCCGGGAGTGCCCCATCTCGGAGCCCGGCGTTGTTTTCACGGGCGACAAATTCACGATTGAAGCCCGCCGCCTCGATCACACCGTCGAGTCGTGGGGCTACAGATTGCAGGAGCCTGACACGGTGACGATGCTGCCTGAAAAACTCGAAGCGCTCGGGATCAGAGGGCCGGCAGTCGGGACGCTCAAGCGATCCGGCAGGCTCGAAATTGACGGTCAGGTCATCACCGCAGATCAGGTGAGCGTCCCCAGAGCGGGGCAGAGCATGGCGTTTATTATGGACACGCGAATGTGCGAAGCGGCGCGGGTGCTGGCCGCGAATGCCGACCTGCTGGTCTGTGAATCAACTTACCTTTCGAGCGAATCGGCTGAGGCGGAAAAGAACGGACACCTGACGGCGGCGCAGGCCGCGACGATTGCGAGAGACGCCGGGGCGGACAGGCTCGTCCTGACCCACTTCTCGCAGCGTTACACTTCGACGGAAGAATTCCTGCTGGAAGCCGCCCGCATCCACCCGAATGTCATCGTTGTAAAGGATAGTGACGAAGTGGAGATCTCGCGCCGGCGGGACTGAAATATCCTCCGCAAGGGCAAGGCAAACAACTGCGCATTCTCCATTCTCGGCGGACCTTCACAATCAGTCACGAATAGCTCAGATGGCATAGATACCAGTTCCCCGTCAGCGGCTCGATTTTATGGACTGCCCTGCCAAGCATTCGGGGATACGCACCCTCACCCATCTTGGCAATGATTCCTGCACGATCATAAATCACCAGTTGCCTGCCTGTGGCCACATTGTTTTCAGCCCATTCAAAGGCCAGGACGTCAGGCGAAGTTTCATCCACTTCGCAGATACCGGCACATATCTCCTTCCTCTTCGCAAAATCCTGCGTTGAGAAAACTCGGGTGACGAGCGCATCATATTTCATCTTCTTTTCTGCATGGAAATAGATCAGCCGTCCCCAGCGCATTGATGTCTCAGTCAGAAAAAAGGCGATCAGACCAGACACAAGAGCCAATGCAATCAGCGGGGGCAGCTTTTCATCTTCTTTGAAAAGCCTGACCAGACAAAAGATGGCCAGCACACAGCCCGTCAGAACAAGCCCTCCATAAAAGAAGCTTGAGAAGATGGATAGGAAGCCCGTTATTTTATGCCAGCACAGACAACAGGCAGCAAAGATCGTTGCCCAAAGCCCGATGTAAAGGAACAGGCGATGCATCTTCTCTGACATGGCACACCCTCAACCCTTGTTTCTCCTGCCGGGTTTTGTCTTCTGATCAATCACGGAGAAATCCACCAGATGCCGATCCACATTCACGCGATCCACGCGCACGCGCACGCGGTCGCCGAGTTTGAAAACCTTCCCGCGCTGCCTGCCGACGAGCGCGTGCCTTCGCTCGTCGAAGTTGTAGTAATCGTCAGTCAGTGACGCGACCGCCACCAGCCCTTCGATGAAAAACTCTTCGAGTTCGACGAAGAAGCCGAACTCGCGCACGTTGACGATCATCCCTTCAAACTCTTCGCCGAGCCGCTCGGCCATAAACACGGCCTTGCGCCACTCATCCACTTCGCGCTCGGCGTCGTCCGCGGCGCGTTCGCGTTCGCTCGATTCCTGGGCGGTCGTTTCCAGCTCTTCGAGCGGGATCGGGGCTTTGACCTTCTGTTTGCGCGGCTGATTCTTTTTCTTTCTGCCCTCCTCCGTCTTCTCTTCCAGACTGGCAAACACCGTGCTTTCGCCGAGGGCAGGCGATTGCTGGAGCAGCGTCCGCAGAATCCGATGCACGATCAGGTCGGGGTAGCGGCGGATCGGCGAAGTGAAGTGAGTGTAAGTCGGCGCGGCCAGACCGAAATGCCCGGCGTTCTGCGCGGCATAACGCGCTCGCTGCAATGAACGGAGCATGGCATAAGCCAGCACACGCTCTTCGGGCTTGCCCGCCAGCTGGTGTGACAGGCGCTGGTAATCGTGCGAGCTGACGCCTTCGACCGGGAAGCGGTAGCCGTATGCCCGCGCCAGTTCGGCGAATTCGATTACGCGTTGCGGTTCAGGCTCTTCGTGAATGCGATACATTGACGGAATGCCGAGGCGTTCGAGGTGACCGGCGACCGTTTCATTCGCGAGCAGCATGAATTCCTCGATGATGCGGTGGGCGATATTGCGTTCGGCCTTCAGCACCCCGGCAATGCGGCCTTCGTCGTCGAATTCAAAGATTGATTCCGGCAGGTTGAAATCAATCGCGCCGCGCCGCTCGCGCATTCGGATCAGGATGCGCGCCAGTTCTTCCATCGTGCGGAACAGGTCGAGCAGGCCGGCGTAGCGCATCGCGAGCGCCGGGTCTTCGTGTTTGAGCAGCTTGTTGACGTTCGTGTAAGTCATCCGCTCGTCGCTGCGGATGACGGTTTCGCGCAACTCGTATTTCACCACTTTGCCGTGACCATCAACTTCCATCAGCGCCGACATCGCCAGCCGGTCAACTTTCGGGTTGAGCGAGCAGATGCCGTTCGAGAGCTTTTCGGGCAGCATCGGGATCGCCCGTTCGGGGAAGTAAACCGACGTTCCCCGCAATCGCGCTTCGGCATCGAGCGGCATGGATTGCCTGACGTAATAACTGACGTCGGCGATGTGAACGCCCAGGTGAGAGTGGCCGTTGTCCAGCCGGCGGAGGCTGATCGCGTCATCGAAATCGCGCGCCGTCTCACCGTCAATCGTCACGGTCGGCACGTCACGCAGGTCGAGACGGCCCGCGCGCTGCTCTTCGGTGACTTCGGGTGAAATCGCTTCGGCTTCATGGAGGACTTCGGGCGGGAAGATGTGCGGCAGGTCGTGTTTGTGGATGACAATTTCGATGTCCATCCCGGCTTCGGTGCCGGAAGCCCCGAGCATCTGAACGATGCGGCCCGCCGGTTCGGTCCCGGCAACGGGATAGCGCGTCACTTCAACGATGACGATTGAGCCCTCATTGATTTCCGCCAGCGTGTCGTCGTCATCAATATCAATCTCGTAAGGGAATTTTTCGTCGAGCGATTCGACCCAGACCCGGTGGCGAAAGCCCTGATGCACGCGACCGGCGATCCGCAGGCGCCCGCGGCGCAGGATCATTTCGACTTTGGCCCCGCGGTCATTGCCCTGCCGCTGACGAAACACGCTCGCGACGACCCGATCTCCGTCGAACGCCTCGCCGCCGTCTTCGGGCGCGATGCGGATGCGGCCACGCGCGGCTTCGTCCGCATCGTCGGGAACGAGGCTGATATTTTTGCGGCGGCGCTGCCTGATCGTGCCGACGAGAGCGCGGCTGGAATCGGCCCAGCGGAAATCATTGCCGTAACGCCGCAGCAGCCCGGTGCCCTGCAACCGGTTGAGCAGCCGGGTGAGGTTCTTCTGCTGAGGGCGACTGAGGCTGAGGTAGTCAGCCAGCTCCTTTACCGACAGGCCGTCAGGGAATTCGCGCAGCGCGGCAATGATGGCATCGGCATCAGGTTCGGTATCGGCCTCACGCTTATGGTATCTCTTTTTCATTGTCAGCCTTCATCAGCTAAACCTGACTGGTCACCCGGTCGCCCGAGGCTCCCGGTACCGCAACCGAAACACGAAGGGACACGAAGAAAGAAAAATCCTCCGTGTCCCTTCGTGTTCTTCGTGGATAGTGTTTTACCTTGCCCGCTCACGCTGCATCTTCCTGATGCGCTCGACGGCCCGCTGAATATTCCCGAGCGAGTTGGCGTAAGAGAGGCGCAGGTAACCGTCAATGCCGAACGCCGAACCCGATGTCAGCGCCACGCCGTAGTCGGCGAGCAGCGTGTCGGCCAGCTGCTTCGAGGTTTCAAAGCCGCAGTCTTTCATCAACTGCTTCACGTCGGGAAAAGCGTAGAACGCGCCTTCCGGCCTGCCGCACCTGACGCCCGGGATTTCATTCAGCGCGGGCACGAGCCAGTCGGCGCGGCGCTGGTATTCGGCGAGCATCTCTTTGACCGCCTGCTGCGACTCGGTGAGCGCGGCGATGGCGGCTTTCTGCGCAATCGAATTCGCGTTGGAAGTGATCTGAGTCTGAATCTTGATGACCTCGTTCACCCACTCCCGGGGCCCCAGCGTGAACCCGACGCGCCAGCCGGTCATCGCATAGGTCTTCGACAGCGACCCGACCACCAGCACGCGCTCCCGCAATCGGGCGGGCAGCGCGGCGGCCGAAAACGGCTCGCCCGGCGGGTAGGCGAACTGCAGATAGCATTCGTCCGAGATCACCCACAGGCCGTGTTCGACGGCGACTTCGACGATGCGTTTGAACTCCGCGGGGTCAATCACGCGGCCCGTCGGGTTCGACGGCGAGTTGATGATGATCAGTCTGGCCTCGGGCGTGATGGCGCGCCTGACCGCTCCGGCAGTCAGGTGAAAGTCCGTGGCCTCGGTCTCAATCGGGATCATCTTCCCTTCGGCAAAGTTGATGATCTCCGGGAAAGTGACCCAGCACGGCCTTTCGACCAGCACCCCGTCGCCCGGATTGATGAGCGCCATGACGGCGTTGAAGATGCCCATCTTGCCGCCCACGGTGACGCAGCATTGTGACGGCTCATAATCCGAGCCGAAGTCTTCATTGCTGCGCCGGCAGATCGCTTCTTTGAGCGCCATCACCCCGCTTGTGACCGTGTATCTGGTGAAGTTCTCGTCGAGCGCACGCTTGGCCGCGGCCTTGATGTGTTCGGGCGTCGGGAAATCGGGTTCGCCCGCGCCGAGGTCCATCACTTCCACCCCTTGGGCGCGCAGCCGCTCCGTTTCGGCGACAATCGCGGCGATGGACGAGGCCTTCGTTTTCTGCGCGCGGTGTGAAACCGGGAATGCCATGTTGCTCATTGAGGTTCCCTCTCCCGGGGGTCTTATTTGATCTTCGATTTTGCCCGCATCCGCTCAATCACCAGATCGGGCACGAGCCCGCTGACGGAACCGCCGAGGTTGAAGACTTCCTTGATCAGGCGCGAGCTGACGTAGGAATAATCCTCGGACGACATCATAAAGACCGTCTCGACCGACGGGTTGAGGCGGCGGTTCATCAGCGCCATCTGCAACTCGTACTCGTAATCCGAAATCGCGCGGATGCCGCGCACGATGGCGTGGGCCTGCTGCTGCGCGGCGTAATCAACCAGCAACCCCTCGAAGGTGTCAACCCGCGCCTGTTTGAAACGCGAGTTGAGGACTTCATTGAGAATCCCGACCCGCTCGTCGAGCGTGAACATCGGGTTCTTGCCGGGGTTGATGAGGATGGCGACGATGACTTCATCGAAGAGCTGGCAGGCCCGCTCGATAATGTCAACGTGTCCATTGGTCACCGGATCGAAAGTACCGGGATAAATCGCGCGGCGTGTCACGGGCCATCTCTCCTTATCGCTGGGTCTCAGACCGCCTGTCGCGGCCGTTGCGTGCGAGGCCACGATGGTAGCACGTGATTGCGGATTGCGGAATGTGGATGGCGGATTGAAAAAGAGAGTGTCTTTCAATCCGCCATCCACATTCCGCAATCCGCAATCAGGCGATGCCTCTTTCCATACTGTAAAAAGTCAGCGTCGTGTCGCCCTGATTGATTTCACGGTAAGGCCGCAGCGACTCGTAGTTCGGCGAGAGCGGGAACTTGCGGCGGTGTTCGACGATCACGATCCCGGCTTCGGCGACGATTCTGGATTTCGCCAGCGTCTGCATCACCGGCGTATAGAGGTCCGAGTCGTACGGCGGGTCGAAGTAGAAGATGTCGTACTGGAGGTGGTACGAGGCGAAATACCTGAGGACGCTGACGGCGTCACGGTTGATGACGCGGAAGTGGTCTTCGATTTTGCAGTGCGCTAGATTCTCGTTGATGATGGCGGCGGCGCGACGCGCCGATTCGACGAAGGTCACATGCGCGGCCCCGCGCGACAGGGCCTCAATGCCGACCGCGCCCGAGCCGGCGCACAGGTCAACAAACTTCGCGCCCTCGACCGAGCCCTTCAGCACATTGAAGAGCGTCTCGCGCAGCCGATCCGAAGTCGGGCGGACGCTCTGCCCCTCCACCGTCTTCAGTCTTCTTCCCTTGTATATTCCGCTGATGACTCTCATAAGTGGGTAGCCGGTAGTCGGCAGTCGGTGGTCAGTGATGAGGAAATGACGAAATTATGGTGGCGCGGATCACTGATTACCGATTGCCGACTACCGACTGCTATTCTTCATATCCGTTCGGGTGTTCCAGATGCCAGTGCCAGGCCGTTTCGATAATGTGATCCAGTTCGCTGTGCCGAGGCTGCCAGCCCAGCTCCCTGGTGATTTTGTCGGCGCTCGCGATCAGCATCGGCGGGTCGCCGGGCCGGCGCGGCGCGCGCTCGGTCGGGATGCGACGCCCCGTCACCTGCCGCGCCATCTCGACGACCTCGCTGACCGAGTAGCCGCTGCCGTAACCCAGATTGTAAATGCGGCTGTGTTCATTGATTGCGGTGAGCGCGAGGATGTGCGATTCGGCCAGATCAATGACGTGAATGTAATCGCGGATGCAGGTGCCGTCCGGCGTCGGGTAATCTTCGCCGAAGATTCTGACGCACTCGGCGCGGCCCATCGCCACGCGCAGCACGAGCGGGATCAGGTGATGTTCCGGGTCGTGGTCTTCGCCGTAGCGCTCGGTCGCCCCCGCCGCATTGAAATAACGCATGCTCGCGTAACGCAGCCCGTACGCATCATCGTACCAGCGCAGCGCGCGCTCGAACGCCAGCTTCGATTCGCCGTAAGGGTTCGTCGGGAGCGGCGGCGCGATTTCGGTGATCGGCATTTCTTCAGCCGCGCCGTAGGTCGCGCAGGTCGAAGAGAAGACCAGCCGCTTCACCCCGACGTCCAGCATCGCGTCAAGCAGCGAGAGGCCGCCGGTCAGATTGTTGTGGTAATACTTGCGCGGGTCGCTGACCGATTCGCCCACCAGCGCGCTGGCGGCCATGTGGATCACGGCCTCCGCGCGATGTTCGCCCATCACGCGAGCCAGCTTCTGCCGGTCATGCAGATCGCCTTCGACGAAGGCGGCTTCAGGGGCCACCGCGACGCGATGCCCCTCAGAAAGGTTGTCGTAAACAACGGCGTGATGCCCATGCGCGATCAACTGCTCGACCATCACGCTGCCAATGTAACCGGCCCCGCCGGTAACCAGCACGTTCATCCGGTTCGCTCCTGAATCTCGGTTTTTCATCCGGCCTCAAACCTTCGCCTGTCGTGGGCCGGCCGATGCGGTGCGTTAGTATCGCAGAATTCGACCGGCGGTGAAATGTCTTCAGGGAGGAGGACCGGCGAGGAGAAAAGGAGGGGCGGGTGCGAACGTCTACCCTCTTCGGCAAATAAAAAGGGGATGGTCGCCCATCCCCTGATGAATCGAAAATCAGGTCAGAGTTATTTCTTCTTCGTGGTGGTCTTCTTCGTCGGCGTCTTCTTGGTGGCGCCCGGTTTGGTGGCCGTCTTCTTCGCGGTGGTCTTCTTTGCTGTTGCCATACTTGTCATCTCCTTGTGTTATGAAGCCCCAGCCACAAGATTTTGAATTCAGATTGTGCTTGTAGCCAGGACTCAATCAGATACGATATGTAGCTATATAGTTCTTCCCGGATTTCGTGTCAACATTTTTTTCAGGCGGGATGAGAAGGAGAAGGAGAGGGCGGCAGCGGATGACACTTCATTCACTCTTCAAAAAGCATTGCCACAGCGAATCGGCTGATCATTCGGTGCGGCCTGTGGCCGATGAAAAAGGCGCGAACATTGCTGCCCCGTAAAAGGCGGGAGCGGGCCTTTGTATCGGGCCCGCTCCCGCCTTCTGAACAACCGCGTGCTGACGATTCAAAGATCACTTGCCCGGTCGGCACCTCGGATCGTTCGGCGGGCAGGCGCCATCAAAGAGCGCGCCCGTACACTGGCCGTTGATCCAGTGGCCTTTTCTTCTGTTGCAGTCATCTATCCTTGGATCGCCGGTGGGGTTGGGTGGCGGAGTCCCGAGTCCGCCACCGCCGACCAGCAGGCCGGGAATGAGAATCTGTCCGGGCGTCGCGACGCCGGGAACCACGACGGCCTTGTCGTAGGTTTCAATGCCGAAGTAATCGCGGATCAGATGCTCTTTGCTTTTGCTGACGACTCCGACGAACGGGCCGAATTCGCCCCCCAGCTTCGAGCCTTCGTCCTTATCCTTCGAGTCCTGACTGCTGCTGAGGCCGGAGTTGTTGTCGCCCAGTGAAAGACTCCCGGGCGTCACGGCCATCGCCTGGACGAGTATCTGCGGGAGCTGCTGGGGGTTCTGAAGCTTCATCCTGCTGATGTATGCCAGAGCCAGATCCTTCAGCGCCGGGTCGCCCATTCGCACGAGCTTCCACTCGCCCTTGAGAGTCATGGGATCCTTCGTCGCCGACTTGCGCAAATAACGCTTTGACTGCGAGGCGGGGTTAAGCTCGGTCAGCTGATCCAGACTGGTCGGGAACTGGCCGCCATGATCCTTCTGAAACAGTGTAATGGCATTGGCGACCTGCTCCTGACGGTAAAACATCTCCTCCTCGCGCTCGCGCTGCATCTCGTGCTTGAGCGAAGGCAGGGCGGCGGCAATGAAGATGAGCGAGATCGTCATCGCGGCCAGGACCGAGACCATCATATAGCCGCGCTCCCGCCGGCGCGCCCGTGACATCACCCGGCGCGACGAAGCTGCATTTTGTGTTGTGAGGATCATCATGACTACCTTCCTGCCCGAAGAGTCCACTGCCGGACGAACGGTGCGGTCAATCAATCATCAACCACCTTCGCCGGTGAACGGCACGCGATGTTTGACCTTGATGTTGGTGTCTTCGATTTCCAGATTGTCAATCGTGATGTTGATAATCTTCCAGTGCCCGCCGAGAACCGTGTCTTTGCGCACTGGCAGCAGCCCCTCTTCCAGATCGAATTTGACCATCGCGGTAGTTACCCCATTCTTGACGATCATCCCCAGATATTTATACGGCGGGGCCGGGGGCGGAGTGATGTTCAGGTTGACGACGTTGGAAAACATCTTCGGGTCGCTCGCGCCGCGCACTTCGACCGGGAGCGAGCCGGGCGAGGCAATCGTCGTGGCCGGGACTTCGACCTTGAGTTGCGCCTCGCTGACGAAAGTCGTTTTGTGTTCCCGCCCGGCGATGAATGCTCTGGCGTCAGGCGGAATCTTCGCGCCGAAGACCGTCATGGTGAACCCGGCCGTCTGCGCGATCACGCCGCCCGGATTGACGCCCGTGAGCGTGATCGGCGGTGGTGGTGTTGGCGATGGTGTAACGGGTGGTGGAGGCGGTGTTGGTGTCGGATAAAGGAAGATGTTGCGCCCGGCGGTCGGCTCCTGCGTCTTGCTGCTCATCGAAGCCAGCACGAGCGGCTGCGTAATCACCGGCAGTTCGTTTTTGTTCGTCGCCGCATCCTGCGCGCCCTTGGCCGGTGATTTCGCCTTCGCCGGCTGACCGGTTTTCGTCGGAGTCGGGTCGTCAGCACTACTGCCGGAGAAGTTGTAATAGAACACGCCGCCGAGTACAGCCAGCAGCGCGATCATCAGGATCAGTTTCTTTTTTTCCTGCGTCAGGTTCATGGTCAGTTACTTTTCGTCAGCACGTCATCGCCCGCGTGGCCCGCGGGGCACCGGTGATCACTTTGCGCCTTTGGCCGGCGCGTCATTCGCTTTGGCGTCAGTCGAAGCGGGAGTTGCAGAAGCCTTCATTCCTTCCGGCTTCTGGAAATACGCATCCAGCTCGATCTTGAGGCCGATGCTCAGGCGAGTCGGGTCGGGCAGGTTGCCCACGGCGCTCGGCGCGATCTTGTTTTTCACCTGGCGCGTCTTTTCGTCAACGCCCTGGAACGCGAGCGAGTTGATGATCAGGAACTGCTGGCTGCGTTCGAGGTTGTAAATGAAATGCCGCAGGTCGCGGTATTCGCCCTCGAACGTGGTGTCAATGCCGAGCGACGGGTAAAGATTGAGTTCCTTATCGATCCGGATTGGCGGCGTCGGCGTGGGCGTGCTGTCGGAAGCCTGAGCAAGCGCGGGCGTCGCGGGAATTATTTCAGCGCCCTGCGGCTTGAAGATGTAGCCGGTGACTGCCAGATGATGCGCCCGCGAGAGGTCATTGATCTCGGTGATCATCTTCGTCGTCCCGGTCGTCTTGTCCTTGAGCCTCTCTTCAAAATCCTTCAGGCTGTTAATGAGCCTCTCCTTCTCGACCCGCTGTATTGCGAGCTGTTTGGCCCGCTCGCCCTGCTCGGCGATCTTTTTCTGCGCCGCCTCCAGCCTCGCATTCAGATCCGCAATCTCTGAATTCCGCGGCTGAATTTTCGTCAGGTAAAGGAAAGTGACCACCCCGGCAAACAGGATCGCGGCGATGAGAAAGACGCTTTCCACAAGACTCAGGCGCAGTCCGCGGAAGGAGCCGCGAACGCTTTCGAGCAGATCGGATGTGTTAAGACGGCTGGCCATGCTTACCGCCCTCCTTCCGCAACCTGATTGCCGGGGACGGCGCGGGAGGCGCGGCGGACGACCGGCGGCTGATAGATGACGCTCAGGTCGAATTCGACCTCATCCGTGCCTTCGAGGACTCGTTCGGCCTTCGGCTGCATCTCGAAATGTCCGGTGTGGTTGAAGGTGTCTATCATCCTGATCACTTCGGCGTAATTCCTGCCCGTGACTTCAACTGTCAGCGCGACCTTCTTGGCGGGCTCCTCATCACCCGTACTCGCACTCACGAGGTTGCTGCCGGCGGCCTTCTTCTCCTCGATCTTGCCGACCGTGATCTTGCGCACGCGGACGGTCAGCGGGATCAGTTGTTCCATCTCATTGAGCAGTTGCGACCAGGAAAAGGTCTTGCGCTGAATCAAATCCCTGGCGGCCATCATCGAGAGGGTCTGCTCGGTAGAGAGCGCCGGGACCGTGGTGCCGGTCTGCTGGACTTTTTTGGCCTCTTTCTCCTTTTGCTCGACCTGTGGTTGGAGGTCCACAATTTTTTTGTCGAGGTCGTTGATGGTGCCCAGTGTCCTGAACCCGACCAGAGATGAGACGACAAAGATCAGCGCAATGGCCAGCCAGAAGAGCCGCCGGTTCCGAAACGGCGCGCTGGAAAGATTAACTAATGGTTTCATGATTGCTTGTTTGTGGCCTCTGTTTTACAACGGGGCGGCGTGGTCAGAGACTATAACATAAAGACCGATCAGGCCGATAGCCGATTATGATAGCCCCCGGGCGCCGGGAAAGATCAGCCGGGACAAACAATTGGCCGCAGGAAAAGGGCCGCAGGAAGCTGACAAAAAAGAGGTGAATCAGCCCCGCCCCCGCGTGACTGACCACCTCACACAAACTACACACAGCGTCTCTCACGCCACGCCCGGTAAAAGGTTCCCGAACTTTTTTCCGGGGCGGGGCCTGCCGATTGCGGATCAGTAACGGCGCGGTGCATACTTCAGCTCTGCCTGAATCAGAATCCCGGGGGCTCGAACCGGCAGTGCGGCAGCCATCACGCTTGAGAGAGGTCTTGTTGAACGACTCTTCCACAACAAGGTATGCGACCGTGACGCGCGGGCTTTCGGGCGCGCGGTGGCAGCTCGCCGTGTGTGACGAATTCCTGCTCGCCCGGCTGCACAAGGAGACAGGCGAGCCCCCGATCCTGCTGCGCAGCCTGATCAACCGCGGCCTCACGCAGGCGGCGGAGATCAGCCGCTTTCTCACGCCCGATTTCAATTCTCATCTTCACGCGCCGGGGCTGCTGCGCGACATGGGGCTGGCGGTCGAAAGGCTGCACCGGGCCGTACGTGATCGCGAGCGGGTGCTGATTGTGACTGACTTCGATGTTGACGGGACGACCTCAAGCGTGATCCTGTCGAATGCGCTGAAAGTGATCGGCGGCGACGGGCTGATCACCTGCTACGTCCCGGATCGTTTCACGGAAGGTTACGGCCTGTCGCGACAGATTATCGAGAAGGCCGCGGGCGAAGGCTTTCGCGTGATCGTGACGGCTGACATCGGGATTAAATCCCACGCCGAGGCGCGGCTGGCGCGCGAACATGGGATTGACCTGATCATCTGCGACCACCACCTGCCCGACGGCGAAGACGTTCCAGCCGACGCTTACGCGGTGCTGTGTCCTAAAGGGTCTTCCGGCACTGATTACCCGAACAAACATCTGGCCGCCTGCGGCGTGTCGCTCAAGCTGGCTGACGCGCTGCTCGAAGGCCACGCGAAGCGCGACGCGATCCTGGCTTCGCTCGCCAAGCTCACGGCCATCGGGACCATCGCCGATCTGGTTGACCTCTCGGCGTGTGAGAACCGCGCCATCGTCAGGCACGGGCTGCGGGCGCTCAATGAGCGCAGCAGCAACCCGGGCCTGCGCGCCCTGCTCGACATCGCGAAAGTCGGCAACCCGCTGACGGCTTACGACGTCGGATTCAAAATCGGCCCGCGCATCAACGCCGCCGGGCGCATCGCGCATGCCAGCACGGTCCTTAATCTTTTCGCGGCCCGCACCGACGCTGAGGCGGAGGCGCTCGCGCGCGAGCTGGATGACCTCAATGTCGAGCGCCAGCAGATTCAGCACACGCTGATGGAGAAGCTGTTCAAGTCGGTCAGTGAGCCGCAATCCCACGAGCGCGTGCTGGTCTTCGCCGGGTCGGAACAGGAAGGCTATCACCGCGGCGTGGTCGGCATCGCCTGCTCGAAGCTGGTCGAAAACACGGGGCGACCGACTTTCATCTGTGCGATTAATGACTCGGGGCTCGCGCACGGCAGCGCGCGTTCGATCAACGGCTTTCACATCGTCGAGGCGATGGAAAACGTCTCCGAACTGCTGATCAAATTCGGCGGGCACCCGATGGCCGCCGGGTTCACGATCGCGGCGGAAAAAATTGACGAGTTCCGCCACCGGCTGAACCGTTACGCCGAAGAGATGCTCGGCGACGAAGACCTGGGGCGCGTCCTCAGCGCCGACGCCGAATTGCACCCCGAGCAGGTGACGATTGAAACCGCCCGCGCGCTCACACGCCTTGAGCCGCATGGCATGGGCAACCCCGCGCCTCTGTTCCTGATCCGCCACGCCCCGCTGCGCGGCGTCAGAGTGATGAAGGAAAAACACCTCAAGCTGCAGGTCGGCAGCGCGTCACGTCAGGTCACAGCCCTCTGGTGGAATGCCGTGAAGTATCAGCCACACCTCGCCCGCGCGAGCAGCATCAGTCTGATGTGTAGCCCGGAAATCAACCTGTGGAACGGTCGCGAAAGTGTTCAGCTCAAAGTGAAAGATGCGGTAGTCGAAGTGTGAAAATTACCGGCGCTGAATTTCCGGTGTGCCTACAGGCTTTCACGGTTGATGACGAATGCTCAACCGCCGCGCCGCGCTGAATCCTGATCCTTCCCGACCCTCACTCAATAACCCTGACAGCAGAAAAAAAGAGGCAGGCGATCCTCGGATCACCTGCCCCCTGATTTATTGCGCCGAGTCAGAGGTTAGTCCTCTTCCTCTTCGCTGCCCGCGGCCTTGCCCTTGCCGCGTTTCTTCTTCTTGCCCTTGCCCTTCTTGCGGACAGGCGCGGCCTTCTTCTCAGGCTCGACCGGGCCGACCGTCATCTCCTGACCGCCAGCCGGTTTGGCAGCGCCAGCCGGGCAGAGGGTCAGTTTGATGTGGTTGCCGTCGGTCGTGAGGCCCGCGGCGCGGACGATGATCCGGTTCGGATCAATCTGACCGCCGACGGAGCCGTCTGCCAGGCGGTCGCGCACGTTCTTGGCTCTCTGCAGATCAAGGCCTTCTTTCTCCTTCTCTGACAGATAACCGTCAACGTAGAGCGTCGCCTGCGGGTCGGACTGCATCTGGCGGACGACATCCTGGAGGATCGACTTGCATGCATTGTCCACGCGCGCGCTGTTCTTCTTGAACATCGGGCACGGTGTCAGAGTCCTGCATTCTATCGGTGGCGGCGGAGCATTGATCGTCACCGTAGCCGAGCCGGAAGCCCTGCACTCACCAGACGCATCTGCCGCCGTGACAGTCACGGTGATGGTTGAGTTGGGAGCCGCACCCGTAGTGTCAAGACGTGCGCTCGTCCCGCTGCCGCTGATCTGGCCGGACGAAGCCGTCCACGTGTAAGTCACAGTGCCGTAGTTCTCACCGCCGGTCACACCCGAAGTTGACAGGTTGACCGTCTGGCCGGCATCAACGCGAGTGGTCGCCGGAGTCACGTCGAGCGTCGTGTTGAAGCAGACCTTGAGCGGCGGGCAATTCTCGACCCTGATGGTCTTCGTGTCGAAGGCCACGCAGCCGCAGCCGTCGTCAACCTGAGCGGTGACGGTGTAATCGCCGGGCGCGAGACCGGAAGCGTCGAACGTCACGTTGGCGCCGTCGCCCACGATCCTGCCGCCCGAAGTCGTCCACGAGTAGAGCAGCGTGTCGCCGTCGGGATCGGAAGCATTCGCCCGCAACGCCACCTTGTCGCCCACGCAGACGGTGCTGGCCGAAGCGCGCCGGACACGGTCCGAGCCGGGAGTGACCGCGCCGACTTCGAGCGTGATGGTCGGCGGCTGATTTGGCACGATCGGCTCTTCGCGCTTGTTGGCGTGGCCGGCAGTGATCCCGAAGATGAAGCCGTTCGGGCTGTGGCGCTTGTCAAAATTCGACATCCAGTTGAGGTGGCGCTGATAGGCCGCGTCAATCGAGAACCAGCGCGCCGGGAAGATCTTCGCGCCGACCACCAGGTCAACCGGGCTGTTCCTGAGCAGTGACGGGGTGCGGCCCCCGACGTAATAAGTGCTGCTGACTTCCGCGATGAACTGCAGGTACTGGCTGAGCGGGAAATCAACGCCGATGCCGCTGCGCAGTTCGTTCGGCAGGTCGAGCGCGCGTTCGCTGCGCCCGAAGCCCTGAATCACGCCCGTGCCTGCGGAGAGCGGGCCGAGGTTCATGTCATCGGCCCGCGGGTCGCCCTTCTTGATGTAGCCGATGTTGGTACTCAGGTTGATGTGCTTGTGCAGCCGGCCGTCGAGCGCGAGGATCACACCGTAATCGAACGCGCCCGTGCCGCGGCCCCGCTCGAGACCCGTGTTGAGTTCGCGAGTGGTCGGGATCTTGACCAGCGGGATCAGCGCGACGCCGAAGGGATTTGTCGGCCCGGTGAGACGGATCTTGCCGCCCAGCCAGATGTCGCCGACGCCGGTGCCGACGAAGCGCGAAAGGAACGGCACGATCGGCGAGTAGTTCGGCTTGTCGTTCGGCGGGAGCGCCGGCAGGATGCCGCCGACCGCGGCGCCCAGGCCCGGATAGACCGCCGTGTCGTTGCCGCTCGGACGCGCCGTGAACGGCCGCGGGCTGCCGAACAGGGTGCAGGGCCCGAGGAAGCCGAGAGGCGGACAGGAGTTGGGTGCCTGGCCGTTGGTATTGACTATCTGACCGGCCCCGGGCAGGCCCGCCGGAATAATCACCGTGCGGCCGGGCGCGAGCGTCGAGGTTCGCACGTCGGGCAGGTAGAAGCCGCTCAGTAAAGCCGGCAGCCCAACAGTCGTGATGCGTTGCGACTCGAAATTGATGAAGAATTCAAAGTGATCGCCGAAACCGACCTGAAAGTTGATGGGATAGACCTGCATCCCGAGGTCGGCCGGATCGCGATGGAAGTGGTTGGCAAAAAAGCCGAAGTTGAACTCGCCTTTCCTCAGAGTCTGTGCGTCGTAGACCGTGAAGAGACCAGTGCCGCCGGTGACAGTCGGAGCCTGGTTACGCGGGTCCTCTGTGGAGCGAGGTGTCTGAGCCTGTGCCAGTGCGCTGAGAACGAAAAGCAGCGCCACAATCAGGCCAGGCATTTTTCTCGCGGAACTCATCATGTTTCTCCTCCTGGAAGTGGGTGAATCGTTGTTATCTGAAAGCAAACTAAAAGAACAAGCGCGCGCGCACGCATACCTGCATCCGTTGCAGACCAGCTTTCGTGAACGGTCGCCGCAAGTAATTGTCAATGATGATTCTTTGATTTAAGTTCCGGCAAAATCTATACGATAGCCCGTGCCGTGTCAATGTTAATTTCAATCCAGCCCCGGGGTTCGGGCCTGCCCGAGACCGCCTGGTCAGACCTCTCCGCGAGAGCGCTTTCACCTCCTGAAGTAGTATTGATGAGATGATCTCATCGGGCGCCCCCCGTGCAGTCATCTCCCGGCTGCCGGCTGCCGCCCGCGCGCCATCAGCCCGGCATTCGGCACACTGCTGCCCGCCCCCGTCACAGAACCATGGCGTGTGCGACCGGGTCGCGTCTGTCCCCGATCAGCAATGTGACCTTCGCAGGGTGCAATGTTAATGATTGGACGTGCTGGCGTGCGTTTTTTGCAATCGGCCCGGAATAAATTCAGGCGGGAGTTCCGGCGCCGTCGTAACGGCTCTGATAAAGGCTCGCGATCTCTATCAGAATGTAAAGCCACGGAGCGACGGCCTCAGTGAGACAGCCCCGACGGGCCCCTCACCGAAACTGCCATCGCTCCGTAGCCTGTTATCCGGACTACACCTTCTCCGGCACCACGAACGGCGCGCGGTAATTGCGCCGCAGCATCGCGTTGGCTTCCTTGTCGCCGATGATCTGCTCGGTCTTCGGGTCGAAGTTGAGCGAACGGCCCGTCCGGTACGAAATGTTCGCCAGATGCACGAGCGCCGAAGACAGGTGCCCTTCCTCGATGTCGGCGTTCTGCTCTTCGCGCTTGCGGCTCTTGACGACCTGAATGAAGTTGGCCCAGTTGTTACCCGCCGCCTTCTTTTCCGGCCCCGGCTGCTGCTCCCTGCCGAGGAACGTCTTGTACTGGCCGTAACCCTCAATCGCCAGGTAACCTTTCGAGCCGTAGAAGATGTTGCCGATGGTGTTCGAGTCCCTGCCCCCTTCACTGATTCCGGCCTCGTGATTGGTCATCCAGTGACGGACTTCAAAGACCAGAATCACTTTCTTCCCATCCTTGTCGAACTCGAAAGTGGAAACCATGGTGTTCGGCGTCACCTGATCGTCATCGAACATGAAGTGCCCGCCCATCGAATGCACTTTGGTCGGCAGCGTCACGCCAAGGCCCCAGCGCGCGATGTCCATCTCGTGGATGCCCTGATTGCCGATGTCGCCGTTGCCGTAATCCCAGTTCCAGTGCCAGTTGTAATGGAAGCGGTTCGGGTTGAACGGACGCTTCGGCGCGGGGCCGAGCCACAGGTCGTAATCAACACCGTCGGGCACCGGCCCGTCGGGTTTCTTCCCGATCGTGTCGCGCCACTTGAAGCACAGGCCGCGCGACATATAGATGTCACCGATCACGCCTTCCTGCTGCATCTTCTGCATCGCCTCGCGGATGGCGACGCCCGAGCGGCTGTTGGTTCCATGCTGGACGATGCGATTGTATTTGCGCGCCGCTTCGACGAGCTTGCGGCCTTCCCAGTAAGACTGCGAGCAGGGCTTTTCGAGGTAGACATCCTTCCCGGCCTGACACGCCCAGACGCCCATCAGTGAATGCCAGTGGTTCGGCGTGGCGATGGAGACCGCGTCAATTTCCTTGTCCTCAAGCAGCTTGCGAATGTCCTTGAAGATTTTCGGCTTCGGTTTGCCCGCGGCCTCGATGGACTTGAGGTGACCGGCGAACTGCGCGTCGTCCACGTCGCACAACGCGGCGATCTCGACATCCTGCATTTTGAGATAGCTGCTCGTGTGGGCTTTCCCCTGTCCGTGTAATCCGACGACGGCCACGCGCACGGTTCCGTTCGGGCTGGCGGCGTATTTTGTGACGTTGAAGCCGAGCGTGCCGAGGGCGGCGGCGCCGGCCGTTGTTTTAATGAAGTCGCGGCGTTTGATGTCAGTCATATCTTCTCCTGAGGGTATTCGGCAGGCTGCCTGCCGGGGGTTCTTGATAAGGATGAAGAATGCAGGATGAGGGATGAAGGAAACTTCGGCAAGTCATTTCATCCCTCATCCCTCATCCTTCATCCTTCCGCCTTCATCACAGGCCCAGCCGCTTGAGCGAGTGAGCAGTCGGGTAACCGGTCGCATCAATTCGCTGGCTGATCTGGTAACGCTTCATCGCGTCATAAGTCGCGTCATCCCAGACGCCCGTCGGTGCGCCGGTCAGAAAGCCCTTGCGGACGAGCGCCTCCTGAATCTGCGTGATCCGGTCAGGGTCAATCCTCACCTCAAGGCGTTTGCTGGAGACATTGAAACCGCCGGTCTGGTCAGCGTAAGCGCGCAGCGGCCGGCTGGCCGCGCCGGTGTAATCAGCGCCGACTTTGCCCGGGTCGTATTCGATCACTTCAATGCGATCCGGGACGACGGCGACCACGGGCGCCGATTCTTTTTCCTTAAAAGCTTTCGTGGTCTGGATGCTGATTTCGACGGGCTCTTCTTCGGCCTCGTTCGGCTCCGGACGCTTGCCGAACTTGCCCTTGCGATATGATTGCGCTTCGGCGACTGGTGGCCGGTCTTTCTCGCGCAGGGTGGCGCGCCTGTCCGGCACCGACTTCTCTTCCCTGGCAGATTTCTCTTCGCCCCGGGCCGGCTTTTCTTCTTTCGCGCCGGGCTTGATTGCGGAGCGCCGGCCCTTGTCGGCCTTCTTCTCTTCAGCCTTTTCCTTCGCCGTCAGGCGCTTGTCCGCGCGTTCATTTCTGTTCTTCGAGTTCTTCACCTCGGCCAGCTTCTGCCGGCTGTCGGCCCGCTCACCTTTGCGCGAGCCGGTTTTGTCCTTCGCTCTGGCCAGACGCCCTTTGGTATCTTTCTCGTCATCAGCCTGGCGAGCGCCCTTCCTGCCCTTCTGCGCCTTGCTGTCCTTTGCCAGTCGCTCCTCGCGCCCCTTGTCGCGGCCACGGGAGTTTTTATCGCGGGCATTCTTTTCCTGAGCCTTCCCGGCCTTCTTCGGCTCGGCCTTCCGCGCCTCGGCGGCCTTACGTCCGGCTGAGCGCTTTTCCGCGGCCTCAGGCTTTCCTTTCTTTCCTCTGCCTGCGGCGCTGATCAGTGATGAGAAGCAGAGTGTGCAGACAAGGGCGAGTAAGATGACGGCAAAGGACTGGTAATAGCTTCGGCGAACGCTCATAGGGAGCCTCCCTGGGATGATCCGGTGAGGGTGTCTCGATTCGATTGTTGCTTTTTTGCTACTGCGGAGTTGATGCTTCTGACCGCATCAGGGGTGCGGCGCGATTATAGCAGAACGAATTGGTTTAGCCAGTCATTTTTGCCTCGACCCGGGACTTTGCGGAAAAAGAAAAAGCGTGAGTCTGGAGGGGATTGTTCGCCCCCCTGACTCACGCCTTCCAGGTCATAGAGATGATTTGTCAGCGCGCCTTACGGTTTTTTCTTGCGCGTGCTGCTGCTGCCCTTTTCAGATTTCGGCGGCTGAATGTTGTTGCCCTTGAGTAGTTCGCCGATCACCGCCTTGGCCTCGGCCTTACGCGGGTCGTTGTCGGGGGCCTTGTCCACGAATACCTGGAGCGTGTTGGCGGAATCCTGCCAGGTCTTCTCATTGCCGGCGTAAGTAGTGCCGAGCGAGTAGAGGGCCTCCAGGTTGTCCGGGTCACTCTGCAGGATGTCCTTGTAAGCCGCGATGGCTTCGTCGGTCCTGGACGCGTCGCGCAACGTGCCGGCGCGTTTGAGCAGCAGTTTTTTCTTGTCCGCCGGGTCATCAGTGATATTGATGGCTTCTTTGTAAGCGGTGGCGGCGACATCTGCGGCGGCGGCGTCACCAAACTTGGTCGCGAGGATGGCGTTGGCATCACCCTGGCTCCTGACGTACTGCGCCAGATTTTTCTTGAGCGCCGGGTCATTGGCCTTGGCCGGGTCACTCATCGTGGTCTTCATCAGGGTGACGGCCTTGGTGGCCATCGCGGCAGAGTCGGTGAAATCCTGCTTGGCCGGGTCTTTCTGGCCGGCGTTGATCTCCGTCACGCCCTTGTTGTAAAGGGCAATCGCCAGAGTGCCGATGATCACGTGCTGGTTCTGGTCGGGGTCGAGTTTGACGGCTTCATTCAGCTCGGTCGCCGCGCCGTTGTAATCATTCTTCGCCAGCATTTCACGCCCGGCGTCGAAATGCTTCTTCATTTCGTCGAATTTCGACTTGTAATCCTCAATCTCCTTCTTCTTCTTGTTGTATTCCTCCTGCTGCTTCTTCATCTCGGCCTCGCTCATCGGCTTGGCGCCAGCGGGCTGCTGCTTCGCCGAGGCCTGCGCCTGCCTCACCTGCTCAATCGTCAGCTTGCTGCCGTCGCCCTCGTGAAGCGTAATCGGGTCAATCGGCCTGTCCGGCCTGAGGCCCGCGATATAGTCGGGCCGGTAGCCCGGGGCCGAGATCAGCAGCGTGTAGGTCCCGACAAAGGGCACGCCGGCGTGCAGGTAGTGGCCTTTCTTATCCGTCTTGACCGGGTATTCGCCCTTGATGTCTGTGCGCACGATCACGACATCGGCGCCGACTATCGGCTCGCCCTTTTCGTTCTTGATATCGCCTTCGATGCGGCCCGTCTGCGCCAGCGCGCTGATGACGAGCAGCGCGCACACGGCGAAGGCCGGAACAATATTTCTGATTCGCATGAGTTCCTCCGTTTGGTGCTGAAAATCCACTGAAAAACCGTTAATGGCCTGAAGCCTGAAGGTCGCACCGATTTAGTGCGCGCCTGTGATGCCCCGCTGACTTCGCACGTTGCAGACCGGGGAAAACCCCTCCGCCGTCCGACAACGCCGAAAGTCACGAAATGTCTGGTGTAACAGAAAGTACGAAACCGCTTTGATGACTCTTTTGAAACCGCCGCGGGGAGAAGCGAATTCTACCCCGCGCCCGAATCAGATTTCAATCGCGTAGGGGAGCGGGTCGCGCGCGCGCGCCTCGCGGAAGCCGCGCAGCCTGAGCGCGCAACTGTCGCACGTGCCGCAGGCCTTGTCTTCAGCCTTGTAACAAGACCAGCTCAAGTGCAGCGGCGCATTCAGTTCCAGACCGCGCCGGACGATCTCGCTCTTTTTCAGGTCAATCACTGGCGTGATGATCCTGATGTCGGTTTCCGGTTTTGTCCCGACGCGGATCACCTCATTGAAGGCCTCGTAATATTCCGCCCGGCAGTCCGGGTAGCCTGAACTGTCTTCGGCGACCGCGCCGATGTAGATGCGACGGGCGCCGATCACTTCGGCCCAGCTCGTCGCAATCGAGAGCAGGTGCGCGTTACGGAAGGGCACGTACGAAGTCGGTATCTCCTTCGACTCGAGGTTCGCCTCGCTGACTTCGATGTTCGGGTCAGTCAGCGAAGAGCCGCCGATCTCGGCCAGGTGAGCGATGCTCGCCGTCATCCGGTGCTTCGCCCGGTAAAAGTCGGCGATGTCGTTGAAGGCTTTCAGCTCGCGCTTTTCTGTCCGCTGCCCGTAACTCACATGCAGCATCGCCAGCTCGCATTCGCGCGCGGCAATCGCCGTGGTCACGCAACTGTCCATCCCGCCACTCGCTAAAACAACTGCCAGCATAACGACACCTTCAACGGGCACGCCCTCCGTTGCAATAGCTGTTAGATCACTTTTTCAGGGATAAGATTTTCTTCTTTAGCCACACGCCACAGCGCATCTTCATAACCACCGCCAAAATCAACTTTCGTTAGATCAGCAAGTTTGCGCCGACAGGGACGATCCCAATTAGCATCAGGGTCAATATCGTATAAAGTAAATGTTTTTTCGGTAACTGAGACGAGTTTGCCCACAAAACAGACGTTGCTTGAGATCGCTTCACGGTGAATAGTGAGTAATGGAAATAATTTTTGAGCCGTGAGCAACAATGATGCCCAGTTACTGAGATCAACTTTAGGCTTTCGAGCTGCTTTAATTGATTTCAGGCGTAACGCCTGGTTGAGAAAATAATCGTCCTTGTCGTAAGCTCGATAACCTGTGATGTCGCTATTACGAATTACGGTGAAACCATTCAAATAAAAATTATGATCCAACACGTTGAGTAGCGTAAGTGAGTCTGAGTAATCAAGGACAAAACCACGCAGGTATTCGTCGTCAATCTTAGGCCGCTTAAAATCAACCACCTGATTCAGATATTCAATACTCATATTTTCCGCTTTTCCGCTACAAGAGGTGATCCGACTGATTGCGGAGTGCGGAATCAAGAGCTGATGCGCACCTCTTCATTCTGTAATCTGCAATCCTCAGACTCCTTTCGTGTCCGGCCCCCAGATGAGTTTGTGCATCTGCAACTGCATTCGCGCGCGCGTGCCGGAATCGAGAATCCATGCGGCTAGGTCTTTCAGGTCAACCTCGCCCCAGACGGGCGACATCAGCACGGCAGGCCCGCGCCGGTTGAGCCCGTATTTTTCAATCACGCCGAGCGCGTAATCGAAATCGGCGCGGTCTTTGATGACGAACTTGATTTCGTCCTGCGAATTGAGACGTTCAAGGTTGGGCCAGAAGTTGCGACTCTCTTCCCCGCTGCCCGGGCACTTCACGTCGAGGATTCTGACCGCGCGCTCGTCCAGAACGCTCGCGTCAAGGCTGCCGCCGGTCTCGACGAGTACGGTATAGCCTTCGTCGCATAACCGCCGCACCAGTTCGCAGCATTCGCGCTTCTGCACGAGCGGCTCGCCGCCCGTCACTTCGACCAGCGGGCAGCCATAACCCCGCACCCGCTCCATCACCTCATCCACGCCCATCTCAATGCCGCCCGTAAAAGTGTATTCGCTGTCGCACCACGCGCAGCGCAGGTTGCACCACGTCAGCCGCACGAAGGCGCAGGGCAGCCCGGCGTATGACGATTCGCCCTGGATGGAATGGAAGATTTCGGTGACGCGCATTCAATTGAAGAAAAGGGGAGGAGGGGAAGAGGGAAAAAGGAGACAACAGGTCTCGGAGTTCCTCTTCCCCTTGTCTGTCTTTTCAGAACAGTCTCTCGTTCGGCGGCTTGACGCCTTTCAGGCGGATGTAAATCGTCGTCTGGCCGCGATGATGGGTCTGGTGCTCGAAGGCCTTGGCGAGCGCCACCGAGCGCGGCATGCTGGTGTTGGCGGCGGTCACGCGCTCGTCAAGCTTCGCGTCCGTCTGTCCCTTGATTCCGCTGATCATGAAATCGTAGCTCTCCATCACGATTTTCGTCAGCGCCGCCTTGGTCTTACTGAACTCCTCCATTTTTTCCAGATTCTTGCCCTGATACGGATTGGTCTGGCCCGTCAGGCGGGAGGCGAACCCGAAATTCCCGCTCGCCAGGTGGAGCATCTGTTCGGCGAAGCTGCGGATCTCGGGGGTCGGTTTGAAGCCGATTCCGTCTTCAGGCATGGTGTCGAGATATTCCTTAGTGTAATCCTTCGCCCGCGTCCACTCGGCCACGAGCCCTTCGACCCGGCCTGTCGGGAACTCCTTCGCCGGCGCCGCCTGCGCCGTCGCCGGCGCAGTCTTCTGCTGCCCGCCTGCCGCCTGCTGCGCGAAACAGACCAGTGAGAACGCCGCGCTCACGGCGAGCGCGCTGATCAGGTAACGCAAAGCTCTGATTCTCTGCTTCATAAAGTCTCCTTTTTGGTGATTGCAGTGTTGGTGGACAATTATTGTGCTGTGACGGTGTGATGATGTCACAAGCCCGAAGTCAAAGGCAAAAGTAAAAAGCTGAAAGGCAAAAGTCGGAACGCCGGGCAGACCGGGGCAGCCCTTTTTCCTTTCGGCTTTACCTGATACCTTTACGGCTATGGAAGAAATCTTCGGGCGCAAGGGCCTCATCGCGCGTCACCATCCTGATTACGAATACCGCCCCGGCCAGGTTGCAATGGCTGAGGCCGTCGGCGCGGCGCTTGAGAACCGCCACCACCTGCTGGTCGAAGCCGGAACCGGCACGGGCAAGACGCTCGCCTATCTGGTCCCGGCCGTGGGCCTGGGGAGGCGCGTGATTGTCTCGACCGGCACGAAGAACCTTCAGGAGCAGCTTTACTTCAAGGACATCCCGTTTCTGCAATCCATCCTGCCGCGCAAATTCCGCGCGACTTACCTGAAAGGCCGCTCGAATTACCTCTGCCTCAACCGGCTCAAGCGCGCCGAAAGCAACCCGATTCTGGAAGGCATGGATGAGATTGATTACTTCGACATCGTGCGGCGCTGGGCCTTCGACAGCCAGACGGGCGACCGCGCCGAACTGACCGAGTTGCCCGAAAACATCTCGTTCTGGCGGCACATTGACGCGCGCTCTGACATCTGCATCGGCTCGAAATGCCCGAGCTTTGACCCGTGCTTCATCACGCGCGCCCGGCAGGCCGCGCTCGACGCCGACGTCGTGATCGTCAATCACCACCTGTTTTTCGCCGACCTGGCCCTGCGCGGGAAAGAGTGGGGGCAGGTGCTGCCGGATTACGCGGCGGTGATCTTTGACGAGGCGCACCTGATCGAAGACATTGCCGCGCAGTATTTCGGCGCGAGCGTGTCGAGTTATCAGCTTGAGGATCTGGTCGGCGACATCTCGCGGCTGATGATCACCGACGTTGACGCCGCGCGTGAACTGACCAAAGCGAGCGCCCGGGTGATGCGTTTCGCCGACCAGTTCTGGCTCGGCTTCAGCGGCGAAGAGCGCATTCTGCCGGTGTCGGCCAACGCGGAAGGCCGCTTCACGCTGCGCCCGCAGATGTTCATCCGCACGCTGCGCAACGGCGAGCAGCAGGCGACCCCGGCAGGTGAAAGATTCATCGCCTTCAAGACCGCGCTCGACAGGCTGATCGCCTCGCTGAACGTAGTCAAAGAGGCTCCGCCCGAAATGGAAGCGATCCTGCGGCGCGCCGAGCAGCTGCGCTTCGATCTCGAATTCATCATCCACGGCTCGGATGAAAATTTCGTTTACTGGTGTGAGCGGCGCGGGCGGGGAGTTTTCCTGCAGGCCACGCCGACCAACGCCTCGGGCCTGCTCGAAGACAGGTTGTTCAGCAAAACCGACACGGTGGTCCTGACTTCGGCCACGCTCACGAGCGCCGGGTCGTTCGATTTCATCAGGGCACGACTGGGCGTGAACGAGCCCGCCGAACTGATCGCCGAATCGAATTACGATTACGGGCGGCAGGCGATTCTCTACCTGCCGCCGCGGATGCCCGACCCGCGTGACGCCGGATTCGTTGATGCCGCCGCCGAAGAGGTCGTCCGGCTGCTCAACGCCACGCGCGGCCGCGCCTTCGTGCTTTGCACGAGCAACTCGTCAATGCAGTCGCTGCGGCAGATCGTCGAGCCGCAGATCGCATTCCCGGTGCTGATGCAGGGCGAAGGCTCGCGCACCGGCCTGCTCGACAAATTCAGAAAGACTGCCAATTCAGTGCTGTTTGCGACGGCAAGTTTCTGGCAGGGCGTGGACGTGCGCGGCGAAGCGCTGTCGTGCGTGATCATTGACAAGCTCCCGTTCGCCGTCCCGACCGACCCTGTAGTCGCCGCCCGCCAGCGTCAGATTGACAATGAAGGCGGCAGCAGCTTTACGGAATACTCCGTCCCCTCGGCCATCATTACGCTCAAGCAGGGCATCGGCCGCCTGATCCGCAGCGCGACGGATCGCGGCGTGCTGGCGGTCCTCGACCCGCGCCTGACGACGAAAAGTTACGGCCGCCTCTTCCTCGAAAGCCTGCCACCCTGCCCGGTCACGCGAGACATCGCTGAAGTGGAGAGCTTCTTCAACCAATGAACATGAGCAAGCTTCCGAATGTGTTCGCTGCACTGATTCTGACTTTTCTGCTTTTCCCCTCTCACGCCAATGCCCAATCCGCCAACCCGACCGCCACGCTCAGCGGCACAGTGCTTGACCCTGCCGGAGCCGCAATCGCGACTGCAACTGTAGTCGCGCGCAACTCTGAGACCGGTCTGACGCGCACAGTGACGACCGATGCCCAAGGGGCGTATCGCATCATCAGCCTGTCGCCCGGGGAATACGAAATTAAGGTTGAGGCAAAAGGCTTCTCACAATCCAAGCCCGCCGGCATCACAGTGCAGATAGGACAAAGCGTCAGGCTTGATTTCACGCTCGCACTGGCGGGCGCGTCGGGCGAGGTGAATGTTTCCGCCGAAGCCCCCGCCGTTGATGTCGCGCAGACCACGCCCTCCGTTTCGGTTGATCTGGAACGCATCGAAGAACTGCCTGTTCAGCAGCGCCGCTTTCTGAATTTCGTGCTGACCGCGCCGGGCGTGGTTTCATCCGCCACTCAGGCTCGCGGCGGGGGCAGCGCCGGCGGCATCGGCACGCGGCGCATTCCCGACAGCGGCTTCAGCTTCGGCGGATTGCGCGCGCGCAGCAACAACATCGCGATTGACGGCGTGGACAACAACGACGAAACCACCGGCGCAGGCCGCTCTGAATTATCAATCGAAGCGATCCGCGAATTTCAGGTCACCAGCAATGGAATGTCGGCGGAATTCGGCGGGGCATCGGGCGGCTCAGTCAACGCGATCACGCGCACCGGCACGAACGATTTTCACGGCGGGGTGTTCATCTACACGGCTCACGATGCGCTCAACGCGCGGCAACCGGTCTTTGCTTCCGAAGAAGCCGCGGCGCGCAAACCGAAGCTGCACCGCTGGCAGCCGGGCTTTGATGTTGGCGGGCCGATCAGGAAAGGCCGCACGTTCTTTCACGCGACGCTTGAACAGGAACACGAATCGGGCGAAGACGCTTCGGACATCGCCCCGGCCGTCGCGAATCAGATCAATGCCGCGCTGGCTGCGGGGGCGTTGCCGCAACTCGGCGCGCGAAAGCTGGGCGCAGGCCTGTTCCACTCATCAGGCGATGACACCGAAGGCGCATTCAAGCTCAATCAGCAACTCGGCGCGGCCAGTTCGCTGATGCTGCGGTATGCGTTCACGAATGACCGCCGCTGGCGTGACGCGCTCGGCACCGGCGGGCTGTCGGAATTCAGTTCGCGCGGCGATTCGTTCACCCGCGACAACGTGCTGGTCGGGCAATGGCTCGGCGTGCTGGGTCAGAGCGCGGTCAACGATCTGCGCTTTCAGGTCGCGCGCCGTCACGTGCTGCTGCGACCGAATGAACCGCGCGGGCCGCAGGTACTCGTTTCCGGACACCTCACTTTCGGGCGCGCGACCGATGCGCCTTCGGAACGCACCGAAGATCATTACCAGATTCTGGACAGCGTCGCGCTCAGTCGCGGCAGACATCAGATTCGTTCCGGTGGCGCGGTCAATCACGTCAGACTGGACGCGTCGCTGGCCGACCGGCTCGGCGGCTTTGCGATTTTCAGCAGCGTGGCCGACCTGCTGAACGCGAAGCCGGAACTGCTGGCGCAGTCGTTCGGCAATCCGCGCACGCAGATCAACGTGACCGGCATTGGCGGATTCGCGCAGGATCACTGGCAGGTGCATCCGGGAGTGACGCTTGATCTCGGCCTGCGTTATGACTACGAGGCATTGCCCGCGCAATTTCACCGCGACCCGAACAACTTCAGCCCTCGCGTCGGCGTCGCCTGGAATCCGGACGCCGCGCACCGCTGGGTGTTGCGCGGGGCTTATGGCATTTACTTTGACCGCTATCTGCTCGCGTTTTTGAATCAGGCGGTGCAGAAAGACGGCAGGCGTGGCTACGAGCAGGTCTTCAACGGCGCGGCAGCCGTGGGCGTTTTCAACGGGGGGCCGAGGCCGGCGGTATTTATGCCTTCGATTTATCGCGCCGATCCGCGCCTCGCCACGCCTTACAGCCAGCAGGCCACCACCGGCATTGAGCATCAGCTTTTCAGCGACATCACGCTGTCAGTCAATTATCTGTTCGTCAGGGGCACAAAGCTGGCGCGCACGCGCAACGTCAATCTGACGCCGCCAGTGATCCTGACCTCAGCCAATGCCGCAACGCTCGGCATCAATAATCCCGCGCCGCAGCAGCCTGGCAGACCGGTATTCGGCCCGGACAGGCTCGATTCGCGTTACGACGCGATCTGGCAACTTGAAGATGCGGCGAGTTCGATTTATCACGGGATGACTGCTTCGCTTGGCCGCCGACTGACCAGGCGATTCGGGTTGCAGACGTCATACACCCTGAGCAAAACGATTGACGACGCTTCGGATTTCGACGAGCAGCCGCAGAACCCTTACGACCTGCGCGCCGAACGGGCGTTGTCACGGCAGGATCAGCGTCAGCGTTTCGTGCTGAGCGGCGTCTTCAATATTTTCGGCGACGCTGACGACCAGGTTCCCGGAGCCGGACGCAAAGGGCTGCTGGGAACCCTGCTGGAAGGCATCGAACTCGCGCCGATCCTCACGCTCGCCAGTGGGAGACGCTTCAATCCGCTGGTCGGAACTGACGCGAATCGCAGCCTGGCCCTGCCGCTCGCTGCGCGACCGCTCGGATTCGCGCGCAACAGCCTCGGCGGGCCCGCGCAGAAAAACCTCGACCTGCGCGTGCTGGAACGCATCCGCGCGCGCGCAGGTCACGCGCTTCTGGACATCGCGGCGGATTTCTTCAATCTGACAAATACCACCGGCGTGCGTGAACTCAGCCCGTTCTTCGGCGCCGGCCTGACGCCACTGCCCCGCTTCGGCAAAGCGATTGATGCGTTCGGCGCGAGGCGCGTGCAGTTTTCGATTGAGTTTGAGTTTTAGTCGCGGAACCCAGGGTGTTCCGCCGGCCTGCCTCAGATTCAGTGACGCGCCTGCTGACAGGGCCGGTCTGTGGCTTTGTGTTTGCGGTCGCGCTGATCGCAGGGGTCGGCCTTTTCATCCGGTTTGCCGGTGACCGGGGAGTAATCGGCCATGACCATGTGGTCATCAGCGGTGGGCGCGCGGGGGGGAGTCCCGGCGGCAGGGATGGCAGGCGAATTCGGGGTAGCGAGAGCCGGTTTTTGCGCCGGCTCCTGACCGGGAATGAGCATTGGGATGAAAGTCACGGCGATCAGAAGCGCCAGAAAAAAGACGGAAATAATCTTCTCCATCGGACCTCCACTGCTTATTCGGGTTGATAGCTCGGAAACGAACTCCCGCGCGCGGGCGCAGTCCCGGCGCAGGCGGATCGGATCAGTGGTGCATCCCACTCGGCAAAAGCAAAGTCACATTTAAGTCAGGAGGCAAAGATGAAGATAACGCGCGGCCCCAAAGCACAGAGACAGTTGCTTTGACTGATTCCGTTTGAATGCCAGATTGCGTTGGGTTGTTTACCGCAAAGGCTGGAGCGTGACTACAGGCGTTATCAATAATCCAACAGGGGTGCGCAGTATAGCATTCTCGAAGCGGAGCGCAAGAATTTAATGTTTTTCGGGCAGGGTTTCGTGACAGTGGCGGGATCAGTGCCCGGCTTTACACTTCCCCCCTGAATCATGCATCATTCAGCCGCCCCATAAAAACAGCCCATGAACGAATCAGCCACCCCACTACCCTCAATTCACGACTTCATTCAGCGCTGGACAACTTCGGGCGCGGCTGAGCGCGCAAACGCTCAGTCTTTCCTCAAAGATCTGTGCGACCAGATTGGGGTACCGCATCCCGATCCGGCTGGACCGGATGACGAACACAATGCTTACGTCTTTGAGCGCGCAGTTACCTTCCAGAATGGTGACGGCACGACCAGCCCGGGATGGATTGATCTGTACAAGCGAGGCTGCTTCGTCCTCGAAGCAAAACAGGGGAGCGAGAAGAACGATGGGGCGAATGCATTGTTCGCGGATGTAGCGAAAAGGCCGAAGCGCAAAGGCACGGCGGTGCGCGGCACTCGCGGCTGGGATGATGCGATGCTCAAGGCTCGTGGGCAGGCCGAACAGTACGCCAAAGCCTTACCCGCTTCCGAAGGCTGGCCGCCGTTCCTGATCGTGGTGGACATCGGGCATTCGTTCGAGCTTTACGCCGACTTCACGCGCTCGGGCAAGACTTACCTGCCCTTCCCTGACGCGCGGTCGCACCGGTTCCTGCTCGGTGACCTCTTACGCGATGACCTTCGCGCACGGCTGAAACTGATCTGGACTGACCCGCTCTCGCTCGACCCGTCGCGCCGCAGCGCAAAGATCACTCGCGAAGTCGCCACGCGCCTGGCCGCGCTCGCCAAATCACTTGAGGAGTCGGGCCACGCGCCTGAAACCGTCGCGGCTTTCCTGATGCGGTGCATCTTCACGATGTTCGCCGAAGACGTGAAGCTGATCCCGCAGGGCAGATTCACTGAACTGCTCGAAAGCCTGCTCGATGATGTCGGCATCTTCCCGCAGATGATCGAATCGCTCTGGCAGACGATGAACGCGGGCGGCTTTTCGCCGATTCTGAAAACGAAGCTGCTGCAATTCAACGGCGGGCTGTTTGAAAACTGCGAGGCCCTGCCGATCTCGAAACAGCAACTTGAACTGCTGCTCGATGCCAGCAGAAGCGACTGGCACGATGTGGAACCGGCGATCTTCGGCACGCTGCTCGAACGCGCGCTCGATCCGGTCGAGCGGCACAAGCTCGGCGCGCATTACACGCCGCGGGCTTACGTCGAGCGACTGGTGATGCCGACGATCATCGAGCCGCTGCGCGAGGAATGGAACGCCGTCAAAGCCGCCGCCGTCACGCTCGCCCGCAACGGCGATCTGGACAAAGCCGTTGATGAAGTCAAAGCCTTTCACCGCCGCCTGTGCGAAACGCGCGTGCTTGACCCCGCCTGCGGCAGCGGCAATTTCCTCTACGTCACGCTCGAACACCTCAAACGGCTGGAAGGCGAAGTCATTTCCGCGCTCGATGATTTCGGCGAGCGGCAGGGCGTGTTTGAACTGGAACTGCTGACGGTTGACCCGCACCAGTTGCTCGGCCTGGAAGTCAATCCGCGGGCCGCCGCGATTGCCGATCTGGTGCTGTGGATCGGCTACCTGCAATGGCATTTCCGCACGCGCGGAGACGCCGCGCCGCGCGAGCCGGTGCTGCGCAAATTCTGCAACATCGAATGCCGCGACGCCGTGCTGGCTTACGACCGCAGGGAAATAGTGCGCGATGAGCACGGCGAGCCCGTCACACGCTGGGATGGCCGCACTTACAAAAAGCATCCTGTCACTGGCGAAGATGTGCCGGATGAGAATGCGCAAGTGCCGCTGTACGTTTACGTGAATGCGCGAAAGGCAGAGTGGCCGGAAGCGGATTATGTGATTGGAAATCCACCGTTCATTGGCAACAAGCGAATGCGGTTTACGCTTGGTGATGGTTACGCTGCAACCCTGCGTGAAACGTATGCTGATGTGCCAGACACAGTTGATTACGTAATGTACTGGTGGAATCAGGCAGCAGCAAAAGCCCGATTCGGAAAGATCAAGCAGTTTGGATTCATTACGACCAACAGCATCACGCAGACATTTAACCGCAAGGTCATTGAAACGTACACAAGCGAAGGTGGAATCTCGTTGAGATTTGCAATCCCGGATCATCCTTGGGTTGATACTGAAGATGGTGCAGCAGTACGAATTGCTATGACAGTAGCTACATCTAAAAGTGATAGTGCTGGGAAGGCCACTCTTGGCGTGGTTATCAGCGAGATCGCCGGGCGGGATGATGACCCCGATGCCGTCAATGTTGAGATCAAGTACGCACTCATTGACAAGATCAACCCTGATTTGAGCGGTGGCGCAGATGTTGGCAAAGCAATTTCATTAACTGCCAACGAAGGATTGTCAAACCAAGGAGTAACGCCCGTAGGTGAAGGGTTCCGTCTCTCAACAGAGGAAGTTAAAGAACTGGGCTTCGGCCTTGAGGCTCTTCCTACTGTTATCAAAAGATATGTGATTGGAAAGGACCTTGTTCAGACACCGGAGAGACGATTCATTATTGATTTCTTTGGCTTATCCCTTGAGGAAGCTCAGGCAAGCTTCCCCAAGCTTTTACAAATCGTCATTGACGAGGTCAAACCTGAGAGAGAACAAAACAAGCGAGATCAATACAGGAAGAAGTGGTGGATATTCGCTGAACCTCGCGCAAAGTTGCGTCCAGTAATCTTTTCTATCCCTCGTTACATTGCGACCTGCCGTACCTCCAAACACCGAACCTTTACCTTCCTCAGTCGAGAAGATCTTCCAGATACTAAGATCGTGGCGATTGGGCTGAGTGATCCATTCTTTCTTGGTGTTTTGTCGTCGCGCACTCACTTTGTGTTCTCAAGAGCGACTGGTGGCTGGCTGGGAATTGGAAATGACTCAACTTATAACAGTGCCGACTAAGGTGTACCCCATTTTCAAGACCAGAATGCAGTTTTTTTAGATGGATCGTGTCGCCCACTAAATTATCCAGTTCGTTCTTTGAAAACTGCTTCAGGTGTCCGGTAGCCGAGTGACTGGTGCAAGCGCTCACGGTTG
>DASRDU010000036.1:0-14003 GCA_035652435.1 Blastocatellia bacterium | reverse complement strand
AAGGGTTCTGCTGTGATCTGTGTGGCGAGATTCATCAGGTTGACTCCGGTTAAGTTTGGTCGCTTGACCAGAGTGTCGCCGATGAACTCTCGCCGACTCAATCATCTTTTGTTATTTCAATTTCTATGCCGAACGCTTCTGTCGCCCGACATACTATTACCCTCCCTTCAAAAACCACTCCTTCCCTTATCGGAGAATGTTGAGGCTTTCAATCGAAGAGACCGCCCGGTCAATCGAACGCGAGGAAATTCGGAACTCTCATTGCAACGCCAGGTTCACACGGCGTCTGTCTGATCGCCATTCTGATGATGAATCCGGGCAAGGAATGCACAGAGGCGTGGCGACTGGTCGAGGTAAGCGTCAATCTCGGCTTCGCCCTGCCGCAACAATTCGAGTTGTGAGGGTGTGAGCATTATCGGCCCGGATGAGGTAGCGGGCCTTTGATTCAGTGAGTCTCTCAAAGCCATAGCCGAAGGCAGCAACCCACCATTCTTCAAGCTCTGTTCCATATTTTTCCCGCAGGTTCCGTAAAGTCTCTTCCGTCAGTTTCAGTCTGGCTGAGGCAGCCGACCGCAATCATATCATTGCTCGCCAGCCCGGCTACTGATCCGAGGGCTGAATGTTGTTGAGGATCGAGAGCGCCGTCCCTTCAAAAATCCTCTGTTTCTCGTGCGGCGGAATGTTGAGGCTTTCAATCGAAGAGACCGCCCGGTCAATCGAGCCGAGCAGGTGCGGGTAGTCGCTGCCCATCACCAGATGATCCGTGCCCACCAGATCGCGCGCCAGATTCAGGTTGTACGGGCTGAAGGTGACGGTGTCGTAATAGAGCCGCTTCAGATAAATGCTCGGCAGCTGGTCAATCTTCGTGCGGCACTCGGCGAAGTCGCGGAAGCCGCTGTCCATGCGCTCCATCAGGTAAGGCACCGCGCCGCCGATGTGCGCAATGATCCAGCGGATGTCGGGAAAGTCACGCAGGAGCCCGTCGTAACACATCCGCGCCACGGCGAGCGTCGTGTCAAACGGGAAGCCGATGATCGGGCCGAGGACGTATTCGCGGAAAGGCTCGGAGTTGGCGGGCAGCATCGGGTGGAGCAGGATGCAGAGCTTCATCCGGTTGGCCTCGGCGAAAAATGGGCGATAAGCCGGCGCGGTCAGCGCGTTGCCGCGAATGTTGCTGAGCAGGATCACGCCGTTCAGCTTCAGCTCGTCAATGGCACGGTGCAGCTCTTTGAGCGCGGCGTCGGGCGCGTCCATCGGGATCGAGGCGAAGCCTTTGAAACGTTTCGGATGTTTCGCGACCAGCTCGGCGTAAGCGTCATTGACCATGCGGGCAATTTCGGGCTGGCGCCCGGCGTCGGCGAAGAAGACGTTCGGCGTCGAGAGTGAGACCACCTGCACGTCAATCCCCACGCGATCCATGTCCTCGATCCGTTTGGCGACATCGGTCATCGGCGGCGTGATGCCGAAGAAGCGCGCGCCGCGGTATTTGATGATCGTGCGCCCGGTCGGGTCCTTGTCGAAGGAGAACTCCGACGGGGTCTCGCGGATCTTCTGGAAGTAGGATTCCGGGTAATAGTGGGTGTGCAGGTCGAGCCGGCGACCAGCCGCCGGGCGAGTGGTTTGCGTTTGTTCAGTGGTCTCAACAATCGCTCCGCCGGTCGCCGCGCCCACCGTCTTCAGGAAATCTCGTCTGATCATTGACTCATTCCTCCCTGGCTGACCGGCGTAATTCACGTCAGCCTGACGCGCCGCAGCAGGTCCTGAAAGTGCGGGTCTGAGTGAAGGTTGTCGAACTTCGGATCAACCTTCAGCCACAGCGCCAGCCAGCCGCTGCGATCATCGTAAGCCTTTTCGAGCCAGGCCAGCGCCTGTTCCTTCTCCCCGAGCCCGGCGCAGATGGTGGCGATGTCGTAAGGCGAGACGTATCTTCGCCTGGCGATCTCCTGCAATTCCGCGAGTATTTTTTGCGCCTCGGCGCGCTGACCCGACGCGGCATAAGCGTGTCCGAGCGACGCCAGAACCTGTGGGTTGTCATTCAATCGGTATGCCTGGCTCGATTCGGCGATGGCTTCACTAAACCTGCCCTGTTGTTCATAAGCCCAGCCGAGCAGCATGTGCGGCCAGTACGACTTCGGCTCTACCCCAATCGCTCTTCGGTACTGTTCAATGGCCTGCTCAGGCTGGCGCGCGAAATAAAAAGACAGTCCCAGCTCCCACAAGCCCCAGTCGTTAAGCGGGTCAGCTTCCACTGCCCGTTTCCTCTCTGCCTGAGCTTCATCAAAGCGGCCCATCGCGATCAGGTAATAGCCATAGAGTTGATGCGCCGGAATGTATTCCGGGGCGAGCGCAATGGCGCGCTTGAATTCCTGTTCGGCCCCCGCCCAGTCCCACTCATACTCCATCCTGATCACCCCCAGGGAGACGTGCGCCCCGACAAACGTCTCGTCACGCTGCAAAGCATTCACGGTTGCCGCCTTTGCTTTGGGCATCGCTTCCCGCGGGGAGACATACAAGTCCGCAAGGAAGATCCAGGCGGTCCCCAGCCCTGCCCAGGCTGAGGCGGAGTCCGGGTCCAGGGCGATGGCTCGGTTGTAGTATTCGAGTCCTTTCCTGATCTCATCCTCGGTCCACCTGGTCACGTAGAAGTTGCCTTTGAACTCAAGCTGGTCAACTTCGGCTCTCTTCAGTCGGGAGCCCAGCCAGATCCCGGCGCCGATGAGGACAGGCACCACGAAGGCGAGAGCAGTCAGGATGATCGCGGGGCGTTTGCCCCGGCGGGCCGGAGGACTGACGACCGGCACGGTCGGCGGCACTTCACCCGTGGCGACCGGGGCTGCCCCAGCCTCGGCGACCGGGTTTGCCCCCGCGCCATTCTGCTCTCTCACCTCTGCCAGAAAGCGGTAGCCGCGCCGCGGAACGGTTCCGATGTACGCGCGTTCGCCCGCGCCCTCGCCCAGCGTCTTCCTCAGGACGGAAATGTGGTGCGTGAGGTTGCCCTCCTCGACGGCGGTCTCAGGCCAGACCGCACCCATCAACTCTTCCTTCTCGATGACGTGGCCGCGGCGCTCGATCAGCGCGAGCAGCAGGTCGAAAGCTTTGGGCGTGAGCATGAGCGGCTGGCCGTCGCGGAGCAGGACGCGCTCCGCCCGGTCAAGGCGGAATGGGCCGAACTCGTAGAAGTGGCTGGGGGGGCTGCTCATAAGCGCGTTAGGAAATAATTCGGAAACAATTCACCGCCGATTCAGGACTTCGGGATGGCTCTGGGGCCAGAGTCTCATCCCGCAACAGCGCCGCCGATTTCAGGTCTGGATGACGGCGCTCACTCTAACGCAGGGCGTCCGGGCGGGGCAATGCTCCGGCGGAACCGGGCCGGAGTCTGCCCGGTTGATCTGCCCTTGTGAAGATTTCCCGGAGGTGGACTATGACACAATGTTTCCGAATCCTGCTGCTTCTGGCCTTGATCGCGGGGGCGGCTCGGGCGCAGACTTCACGCGCCGCGACTGCCTCCTCTTACCTCGAACGCGGCAACGCCTGGTTCGCCGGGGGCGAATGGGACCGGGCGATTGCTGATTTCGACCTCGCCATCAGGTCTGACCCGGGCAACGCCGGGGCGTATTACAATCGCGGCACGGCACGTCTGCAGAAACGCGACTACGACGGCGCACTCGCCGACTTCGACCGCGCTCTCCGCCTCGACCCGCGCCTCGTGCAGGCCTGGGTTGATCGCGGCGGGATTCGGTATCTGAAAGGCGACCTTGACGGCACGATCAGTGACTGCACCGCGGCCATCGAACTCGACCCGCGCCACGCCCCGGCCTGGGCCAATCGCGGCATCGCGCGGATGGGCAGGCAGGACCTGAGCGGTGCGCTGGCCGACTTCGACCGCGCCATCAAACTCGATTCCAGACGAACTGAGCATTACACCAACCGTGGTGCGGCCCGGTATCAGACAGGTAACTTTGACGGGGCCGTTGACGATCTCACCCGCGCGATCAGGCTCAGGCCGGACTTCGCCGCAGCCTGGGGCGACCGTGGCGCGGCACGGCACGCCGGAGGCGACGCGGCGGGAGCGCTGGCCGATTACAACCGTGCCATCGAACTCGACCCCGCATCGGATGTCGCCTGGTTTAATCGCGCCTGTGTCTGGCGCGAGCGGGGGGATTGGGCGCGGGCCACAGCCGATTATGATCAGGCCATCGCGCTCGACCCGCGCCACGCCGATGCCCACTGCAATCGCGGGCTGGTGAAGTTACGACAGGGCGACGAAGCCGCCGCCGAACGCGATTTCAAGCAATGCCTGACGCTCGACCCGAACCTCAAAGAGTCGCTTGCGCGCCTCGTCCGCGAGGCTCGGGCGGAGATGGCAGCGGGCAGGTGAACTCCGCCCTTGCGCCGGACTCGCGGCGAGCCCGGGCAAACTTTTCGTCAGGCCTTGAGAAAAGGAGTCTGCTGATGAGCATCGAGATGGCTCGTGACGTACTCTTCTGGTGTGCGTTGATGAACTTCGCGTTACTGGCAATGTGGTCTCTGCTTTTCGTGCTGCTGCACGAGCGGCTGTACCGGCTCGGGAGCCGGTGGTTTCGTCTGCCGCCTGAGCAGTTCGACGCGGTCAATTACGCCGCGATAGTACTCTACGAAATCGGCGTCTTCCTGTTCAATCTGGTCCCGTATGTCGCGCTGCGAATCGTCGGGGTGTGATGCTGAGTTACCTGTTTTGATGTGGTCACGGAGGGGGCAGACTGTCGGCCGTACGGCGTATGAGGCGGCGCACCGTGCAGCAGTCAGCCTGACGCCAGCGCGCCGGGTCTGGCCGGAAACCGCATGGCATCATCCGGTTACTCTGCTTTCCGTGCGGCGGAATGTCGAGGCTTTCAATCGAAGAGACTGCCCGGTCAATCGAACCGACGAGTTGGGCAGTCATACAGCACTTCAGCGGCGGGCATAAACAGGCCCAGCGCCGCGCGCGAGCTTCAATTCCGAAGCGGTGGGCAGATTGTCGTGACGCATCAGATCCTCGATGATCGCCATGTCGCGGTCTCTGTTCATGCCCGCGACCGCCAGCACCCGACCGTCTTTGACGTAGAAGGACAGAAAATCTTTCCCGGCAACTTCACCGTCAAAAATGACTTCGTCCCACTCAGTCGCATGGCCGACGTACAGGAGCCCGGCGTCGAACTGTCGCGTCCAGAAGAACGGCACCGAGTCGTAAACGGTCGGTCGCCCCGCCATGTTGCGCGCCGCCGTCCTGCCCTGTTGGAGCGCGGTGCGCCAGTGTTCTATCCGGGCGCTTTCGCCGGTGCGGGCGTCGGTGAAGCGCGCGATGTCTCCGGCGGCGTAAAGCGAATCGGCGGCGCGCAGGTGCGCGTCAACGATGACGCCGCCGTCCTGGTGCAGGGTGACGCCTGCGAGAAACTCGGTCGCGGGGCGCACGCCGACGCCGACCACGACCAGATCGGCGGCGATCCTTTCGCCCGTTTCGAGCGCGACGGCTTCGACCTCCTCATCGCCGACCAGTCGCTCGACCTTCGCGCCGAGCCTGAACTCGACGCCGTTGCTCTCGTGAATCTCCCGGAAGAGCGCGCCGATTTCCGCGCCGAGCGTGTGTTCGAAGGGGGTCTTTTCGGGCGCGACCACCGTCACTGCGAGTCCGCGGGTTCTCAGGCTGGCAGCCGCTTCCATGCCGATGAAACTCGCGCCGATGACGACCGCGCGCTTCGCCTTTTCGGCGGCGCTGATGATCGCGTCAGAATCTGAGAAACTGCGGAGCGCCAGAACATTTTTCAGTTCACTGCCTGCAACCTGCAAAGTTCGCGGCTCGCCGCCCGTCGCCACCAAGAGCGCATCGTAGGCGAGCTGCCCGCCGTCACTGAAAAAAATGATTTTCACCCGCGCGTCAACGCGCGCGACTTCCCGGCCGGGCCAGACTTCGATTGCATGCTCGGAGAAGAAATCGGCGGGGCGGAGCGGCATCCATTCGGGTTCAGCATGACCCTGCAGGTAATCCTTGCTCAGATTCGGGCGGTCATAGGGCAGGCGGTCTTCGCGGGTGATCATCACGACGCGTCCCCGAAAATTCTCCTCGCGCAGAGTTTGCGCCGCCATGTAACCGGCCGCACCGCCGCCCAGAATGACGAACGTGCGCTCGTCCTGTTGCGCGTCGCGCCCGGCCAGCACCGGCGTGCGACGGTCTGCGGCTTCGTCGGGCAGGGTGGCAATGACGCGCCCGCCCTCGACCCTGACCTCGTAGTGCGGCAGCGCGTCGAGCGCCGGGGGCTCAACGAGGTCGCCCGTCTTCACGTCGAATGAGGCGTGATGCCAGGGGCAGATGATGCGCTCGCCGCACAGCGCGCCTTCCGCGAGCGGCGCGCCGTAATGCGGGCAGGTCGCGCCGACGGCGTAAAAGTTCCCGTTCACGCGCGCGAGCAGCAGCTTTGCTTCGCCCGCCTCAATCGCTTTCATCTCGCCGTCCTGCAAATCGCCGGCTCCGGCCAGTTCCACTTCTCGCACGGGCAGGTCACTCCTTTCAGATAAACGCCGCCGCGCTCGTCAACCGGGGACGACGCAATCGGGGCCATCCCCGGGCGGCGCGGGGGTCAGTTGATCAGGTGTCCCATCTTTTCTTTCTTCGTCTCCAGATAGCCGTAAAAAGATTCGTGCGGTTCGACCTCAAGCCGCACGCGCTCGACGACCTCCAGTCCGCCATCTTCCAGCGCGCGCAGTTTGTCAGGGTTATTCGACATGACGCGCAGGCGGCGCAACCCGAGTTCGCTGAGGATCTCGGCACACTGCTCGTAAGTCCGCAGGTCAACGCCAAACCCGAGCAGTTCGTTGGCCTCGATGGTGTCGGCGCCCTCGTCCTGCAGGGCGTAGGCGCGAATCTTATTGACGATGCCGATGCCGCGCCCCTCCTGCTGCTGGTAAACGATCACGCCAGACCCTTCGTCCGCAATCATGCGCATTGCGGCATGAAGCTGTCGCCCGCAGTCGCACTTGACCGAGCCGAACACGTCGCCCGTCAAACACTGCGAGTGAATGCGCGCGAGTGTCGGGCGATCCGCCCGCGGCTCCCCGCGCACGAGCGCGACGAACTCCTCGCCCGAGGTGAGCGAGCGGTAGCCGATGATGCGGAACTCGCCGTATTCCGTCGGCAGGCGCGCCGCCGCAACCCGCTCGACCGTCTTCTCCGGCCCGCGGCGCGGGCGCCTGATGATCGTCCGCGCCGCGCGGGGCGAGAAGCGCGCGGACTCGCTCACCGTCAGCTGAATCCGCCTTCTGCGTTTCCTGCCAGCCGGCCTCTTCCGTCCTCGAAAGGGAATTTCGTTTTCGACCATGGCGCCGATCTTACATTCGATTACCACAATAAGTCAAGAAAGTTTTTGACTTATTGATTTTTATCTGCCGGTGGGTTAAATTCCCGGGAGGAGGGCTATGGCAAAGACAAAGATCGGCGAACGTTTCTTCGGCAGCACGCGCGGACAGGTCGTGCGGTTGCTCCGCACCGCGGCGCGCACGGTTGAGGAGCTGGCGGCCTCTCTGGATTTGACGAACAACGCGGTGCGCGCCCATCTGGCGACGCTCGAACGCGACGGCCTTGTATATCAGGCGGGCGTGCGGCGGGGGGTGCGTAAGCCTCACGCCACTTACGCGCTGACGCACGAAGCGGAAGACCTCTTTCCGAAAGCTTATGACGCGCTGCTCAACGTGCTGCTGGGCGTGCTCAAGGAGAGGCTGACGCCGGACGAGTTGAGTGATGTGTTGCGTGAAGTCGGGCGCAGAGTCGCCGCGGGCGCGAGGCGGGGCGTGGCCACCCGCTCCGACCTTTCAGCCGGGGCCGAGCAGGCAGTAGAGATGCTTGAGGCGCTGGGCGGCGCGCCGCGACTCGAAAGGGAAGCGGGCAGGATCATCATTCAAAGCGCAAGCTGCCCATTCGCCACGGCCGTCGCGGCCCACCCGGAAGTGTGCGGCGTGGCGGAGACGCTCCTCGCGCAGCTCACCGGCGGGCGCGTCCGCGAAAAGTGCGACAAAAACGATGTCCCGCCGCGCTGTTCCTTTGAGATAACGGAGAAGGTCAGGCGGCAGGGGTGATGCAATGGTCAACGCGATGTGAGCGCACCGAGTTTGTCTGCAAACCGCAGGGCATCATCCGCCGTGGCGGCGTTGAAGGCCGGGATGAGCCGATGAACCCCGCAGTCCTCGTACTGGCGAATAACGTCTGCGGTCACTGGAACCGGAGGGGTGACGGAGATTTCGATCTCACCCAGTTCAGCCGGTCGCTCGCCACTGGCAATGTAGTCCCGAATCCAGCCGAGGCTGCGTTTCGTCGCTTCAAGATCAGTGAGGAAGCCGTACCACCCGTTGCCGTATCGGGCGGCACGCCGCGCGCCGCGTCGGCTCATCCCTCCCACGACGATGGGCGGGTGGGGCTTTTGCACCGGGCGCGGCTGCGCATCAATGCCGCCGAAGGAGAAGAAGCGGCCCTCGTACGCCGGCTTCTCCATCGTCCAGAGGGCCTTGATCGCCTCAATCGCTTCATCCGTCACCGCGCCGCGCTCCTCGAAAGGGGCCCCGACCGCGCGGAATTCGGGCTCAAGATACCCCGCCCCCAGGCCGAAGATGAGCCGGCCCTTTGATACGACATCGAGTGAGGCGAGTTCCTTGGCGAGGACGACGGGATTTCGCTGCGGCAGGATGATGACGCCCGTCCCCAGGCGCAGCCGGGTCGTGTGGGCGGCGATGTGACTGAGCGCGACTGCCGGGTCGAGGATCGGCATCTGTGGCTCGCAGGGCGAGGGCGGCACGCGCGGGTCCGGAAGCACGACATGCTCTCCGGTCCAGACCGACTCAAGCCCGGCCTGCTCCGCGGCCCGCGCGACACGGATCATCGCGTCAACGTCGCCGCAGACCCCGAGGTTGATGCCAAAGAAACCTGTTTTCATAGCTCTCCTCTATTGCGCCGTTAGTGCAAAACCAAAGGGCCGGCTGTGCAAGCCTCATTCACCGCCGCAGGAGCAGAGTCCGCAGAGGTTTCGGTTTTCTCCGCGTTTTCTCTGCCCCCTCGGCGCCTGCGGCGGTGAATGCCTCTCTGCTCATTGTTGCTCCCGAAAAAGATTTCGCTGCGGCGGCTCAGTTATCCCTGTGAGGCGGCGGGCTGTGATTTGCGAATCGGATACTGAATTTCGGTCACGCCGAAGCTGTCATCCTGCGCGACGCCGCCCTGCCAGTACAGTTCGCGGAGCGGGCCGGCAATCGCGTAGCCCTGAGCTTTGATCCATGAGTGCGCGGCGCGGTAAGCCTGCGTGATCGTCTCATCGCTCCCTTCATGGATAAGGCAGGCATTGACGGTGGCCGGGAGCCGGTAGACTTTCACCCGTTTGCTCTCCGGCACGGGGGAGTTGAGCAGGATGACAGCTTCACAATCTATGCGCTCCGACTGACCGGCGCAGGCGTGCCAGACGGCGGCGCGCTGGCCGGCGGCGTGGTGCTTTTTCAGGTGGCGGCTGAGTTCGGCAAAAAGCTCCGCAGTGTCGTCGTAAGAATCAATCCGGTCGCGCACCGAGGCAACGAGCCGCGGCGCCACTTGCCGGAGCGCGATCTCATGGTCGGGGACGCGGCCTTCCCGTTCGACCTGTGCGAGCCAGACTTCGACCTGCCGGAGCCGCGCCTGTTCGCGGGCAATCCGGCGCGAAAGCTCCGCGCGTTTGCCCGCGAGCGCCTCGCGCACCCGGCCGGCGGGCAGGCCATCCTGTAAGAGCAGCGCGATCTCTTCGAGCGAAAACCCCAGCTCCTTGAAGACCAGAATGCGGTTGAGGCGCTCAAGCAGCGTCGCCGCGTAGTACCGATAGCCGGTCGCGCGATCCACGTAAGTCGGCTTGAGCAGCCCGATCTCGTCGTAAAACCGGAGCGCCTTGACCGACACCTGACTGAGTCTGGAAAAATCCCCGATCCTGAGCATTACCTTTCCTCCTGTTCCCGGGCGGCCTGATTTGTTCAGGTGGCAGTGTACGGTCTCCCGTTACGGGAGAGTCAAGCGGCGAGTAGGGATGAAGGCGAATCCGAAGTTAATGAGGGGTATGACGAGTGGCACGGGTTCTCACGCCAGCCCGACGCGCCCGAGCAGGTCGGCGAATCGCGGGTCCGAGCGCAGGCCGTCATACATCGGCTCGGTTCTGAGCCAGACCAGCCAGCAGTACCGCTCGTCATAACTCTTTTCGAGCGAGGCGAACGTCTCGTCAGCGTCACCGAGGCCGAGGTGAATCATCGCGTGGTGGAAGGGCGCGATGTATTTGTTCGCCGCCGACTCCTTCAATTCATCGAGCAGCGCCAGTGCTTCCTCGCGCGCGCCCGATCTGGCCAGGGCGTAGCCGAGCCCGCCAATCACCATCGCCCCGTGCCGCGACAGCTCAAGCGCCTGCCGCAACTCAGCGATGGCTTCGGCGAACCGCCCCTGCTGGATATAAGCCAGGCCGAGGTAGAAGTGCGCGGGGACGAAGTTCGCATCAAGTTCGATGGCCTGACGGTAGTACGCGATGGCGCTCTCGAAGCGGCGCGCGTGATAGCAGATCCACCCCAGATGCGTGTTGATGACGAGCGAGAGCGGTTCCAGTTCACGCGCGCGCAGTTCCTGTTTGAGGGCTTCGTCAAATTGTCCGGTCGCGGTCAGGTAAACTGAAGCGTACCAGTGCCTCGCATTGGATGAGGCCGGGTTGAGTTCAATCGCGCGTTTGAACTCTCTTTCGGCCGCCTGCCAGTTCCAGTCGAACCAGATGAGCGCGCCGGCGAGTGCCGTGTGGGCTTCGGCCAGCGACTCGTCAATCTCAATCGCGCGCGTCGCTGCCGCCTTCGCTTTCGCCATCGCGGCTTTCGGCGAGACGGCGCTGTAGATACCCAGCACCGAGTAAGCGTCGGCGAGGCCCGCGTGAGCGAGCGCGTAATTCGGGTCAAAAGCGATGGCCTGCTCGAACGATTCGATGGCTTTCTTGAGGCTCGGCGGCGTCCGCTGGTTCCAGTAAAAGCGGCCCTTGAGGTAGGCCTGATAAGCTTCAGCGTTGTCGGTGTAGCGCCTGACCAGACGTTTCTTCTCTTCGCCGGTCAGCTTGAGCCGGAGCTGCTCGGAAATCTCGCGCGAAATTTCTTCCTCGACGACGAAGACGTCGGTGAGCGGGTGGCTGTACTGCCCGCTCCAGAGCTGCGCGCCGTCGTCGGCGTCCACGAGTTCGGCCCTCACGACGATCCGGTCTCCGGGCAGCAGCACCCGGCCCGTCAGCACGGCGCGGACATTCAGCTCGCGCCCGACCGTCTGCGGGTCAACCATCCTGCCCTGATAGCGGAAGACCGTGCTGCGCGCCATCACTCGCAGCTTCGGCAGGCGCGAAAGGCTGTTGATGACACTCTCGGTGATGCCGTCAGAGAGGTACGCCGCATTGGAATCGCCGCCCGTGGTGACGAGTGGCAGCACGGCGAGCGAGTTGATCGCGCGTCGCCGTCGCCGCCGGGGCGTGGGATAAATCTGCGTCTCTTCCTTCGCCTGGGGCACGATGATGGACGTGGTTCTGCCGTGCGCCGGGGCGCTGTTTCGGGACAGCTCATCGGCCCGCTCGATTCTCGTTTCGGAGGTCAGCCTGTCCTGCACGCGCTTCAGGTCTTCGAGGAGGCTCTGCGCGCTCTGATAACGTTCCTCGCGTTCTTTGGCCAGCATCCGGCTGATGACTCGTTCGAGGTCGTCCGGGACGAGTTCGCTCGTGTGGCGCGCGAGCAGCGGCAGATCGGCGTAAAGAATGGCCGCCATAATATCCGCGCTGGTTTCGCCGCCGAACGGAGTGTAGCCGGTGAGCATTTCGTAAAGCACGATGCCCAGGCTGAAGATGTCGCTGCGCGTATCCACCTTCTGCCCGCGCGCCTGCTCGGGCGACATATAGCGGGGCGTGCCGACCACTATGCCGACTGCGGTCTCGAAGCCGCTGCACGCCGCCGCGCCGTCTTCAGTGCCTGTCGCCGTCGGCGGGCGTTCGGCCAGCTTCGCGAGGCCGAAATCCAGCACCTTCACGTAGCCGTCGGGCCGGAGCATGATGTTTTCGGGCTTGAGGTCGCGGTGCGTGAGGCCCGCCGTGTCGGAGGCGGTCAGCGCGGCGGCGGCCTGCACGATGATCCCAAGGGCTTCGCGGACGCCGAGCGGCCCCGTCGCCAGACGCTGACGCAGCGTCCTGCCCTCAACGTATTCGGTCGCGATGAAATGGACGCCGTCGGCCTGACCGACTTCATAAACCGTGATGATGTTCGGATGGTTGAGCGCACTGGCGGCGCGCGCTTCACGCTCGAAGCGGTGGAGCATCTCCTCGTTCTGAGTGACCCCCTGCGGCAGCAGCTTGAGCGCCACTTGGCGGCCGAGCTGCGAGTCTTCGGCGAGCCAGACCTCGCCCATGCCGCCCGCGCCGAGCTTCCTGATAATCCGGTAGCGAGAAATCTGCCGTGAGATCACGAGTTGTTCCTCAGTCCCGAGAGTCGCCTCAATGTAATTCAAGTGGCTGAAGATTGGAACAAGCGGGGCGTGATTTCGGGGAAGGAATAAGACCAGGACGCGGATGACACGGATTAAGGCGGATCAGATCCGCGACTGTCTGTATGATCCGTGTCATCCGCGTCCTGGTCATCTCTTTATTTCGCGGACAGGCTCTTGTGAATCGTCTCGATCCACCGGTCAGGTTTGATGAATCCCGTGCCCCAATCCTTGAACTTGTCCGGCAGCCCCCCTTTCCTGATGTCATCGAGGCTCTTGCCGGCGGCCATCTGTTTGCGCACAACGTCAATCGTTTCGACCAGCATCGCGTGATAGGCCTTCAGGTCATCGAGCGATGAGATCGGGCCGTGACCCGGGATGATTTTGACGTCGGCCGGGAGGCGTTTGATGACTTCGGCGATGTTTTTCTCGAGCCCCTGGACGCTGCCGCCGCTGCTCAGGTCAACGAAGGGGAATTTCCCGGCGAAGAAGTCGTCGCCCATGTGGACGACGTTCGAGCCGGCGAAGAAGATCACACTGTCGCCATCCGTGTGGCCTCTGGGGAAGTGGATGACCTTGAGTTCCTCACCGTTGAAGTGGACCGAGACCGACTGCGCGTAGCTGATGACAGGCAGCCCTTCCTTCGCCATCGGCTGCGCGCTCCCGGTGTCGGGTTGCAGTTCGCCCGTCAGCCGCCGGCGCACGTTGTCGTGCGCGATGATCGGGGCTTCCTTGCCGAAATTCGGGTTGCCGCCCGTGTGATCGCCATGAAAGTGGGTGTTGATGACGAACTTCAGCGGGCCGGGGTTGATGCTTTTGAGCGCGGCGCGAATTTTGTCGGAGAGCGGGGCGTACTGATCGTCAATGATCAGCACCCCGTCATTGCCGACCGAAACTCCGATGTTGCCGCCGGCCCCTTCGAGCATGTAAACATTCCCGGCGACCTTGTGGACTTTGATCTCGACTTTCGAGAAATCCTGCTGGGCGAAGGCGGGGCTTGCCAGCAGGCAGATCGTGAGCAGTAACGAAAAGGGAAGCAGGCTTTTCATAGCAATCTCCTTCAGAGTTTAAGTGATCAGGAAAGCCATTGGATTGTTCAGATGTTTCAGGACTCTGCATCGCCAAGCTCTGATGTCACATGACGACAACGGCAGGTCATCGATTGAGCCACATCTTGATTGTGCGGGTTACCAAGTCGGACGCATCTTGTTGCACGAAGTGCCCTGCCTCAGGAACAGTCACGAGCGAGAAATCGTTTTCCAGCCATGCCCTCGTATTATCCAAAGCTCCGGCCAGTAACGCCGTATCCTGCAACCCATGAATCATCAGCACAGGCGCTTTGATTTTGATCACTGGTGATGTGTCCTCAGTGTAAGGCTCGCGCGGATAATTGCGCTTATAGTAATTGAGCATCGCCTCGAAGTCAGAGCGGTTGAAGGCTTCGATGTATTTCTTCTTTGCCTCCGGGTCTTTGACCCAGAAGGCCAAGCGTTCGGCGGTGAGCTGTTTG
>DASRDU010000035.1:0-73762 GCA_035652435.1 Blastocatellia bacterium | reverse complement strand
CCGCGTGCGATTCGCGCCGCCGCGCGTCGAGCCGCGCACGCTCTCGCGCAGCATGCCGGCGATGTCCGGGCGCGCCGCATGGAGCGCGGGCACGAGCCCGAAGATCAGACCGGTCAGCACGGCGATTCCGGCCGAGAAGGCGAGCACGCGCCCGTCGATCGAGACATCCTGGAGCCGCGGCAGCCCGCGCGGCCCGAACGCGACCACCGCATCCACGACCCATGCCGCGAGCGCGGTGCCGATCACCGCGCCCATCGCCGCGAGCAGCACGCTCTCCGTCACCAGCTGGCGCACGATGCGGCCGCGCCCCGCCCCGAGCGCGGTGCGCACGGCCATCTCCGACGAACGCGCGGCGCCGCGGACGAGCAGCAGGTTCGCCACGTTCGCGCACGCGATCAGTAAAACGAAGCCGACCGCGCCGAGCAGCACGAACAGCGCCGGGCGGAGCGCGCCGACGAAGTCATCCTGCAGCCTGGTGATAGTGATCCCGGGCATCGGGTAAGACTGCGGGTGTTCGCGCACGAGGGCTTCAGAGATCGCATTCATCTCGGCCCGCGCCTGATCGAGTGAAACGTCAGACCTGACGCGCCCGACGGCCTTGAGGTGCTGGCACCCGCGACACGCCCAGGGGTCTGCCGGACTGTAACCGAGCGGCGCCCACACTTCGGCGCGCTGGTAAAAGTTAGCGGCCAGGAAATCCTCAAACCCTCGCGGCATCACGCCGACCACCGTGAATGTATTCCCGGTCAGCACGACCGGCTTGCCGATGACTGCCGGGTCGGCATTGAAGCGCCGCTGCCAGAGCGAGTGGCTGAGGATCACGACGAACCTCGTGTCGGGGCGATCCTCCGCGGCCGTGAAGTCACGACCGAGCGCCGGACTGATGCCGAGCGTGCGGAAGTAGCTGGCCGAGACGCGCATGCCTTCGATCATCTCCGGCTCGCCCTGCCCGGTCAGCGTCCCGCCCCATGACCTGATGGCCGAGAGCTGATCGAACGACCTGCTGCGCTCCTTCCAATCCGTGTAATCCGCGTAAGAAGTATTCCCAATCGGACCGCCCCGATCATTGAGTGTCACCATCACGAGTCGCCCCGCGTCGGGGTACGGCAGTGACCGGAGCAGCAGCGCGTTGATGACGCTGAAGATTGCCGTATTGGCCCCGATGCCCAGAGCGAGCGTGATGACAGTCGCCAGCGTGAAGGCGGGCTTTCTGACGAGCGCGCGCAGGCTGTACCGCAGGTCCTGCCACAGAGTCTCCATGATGTTTCTCCCGATTGTGGAATTGAATAGTCCGCCGATTGCCCTGATGCCCGGCGGGCACAAGAGGCCGTCTGCTGATTCCCGCTCTGGTTATACATTACGCGTGCCAGAAGTGAGACGTTGGCTTAAATCAACTGGTAATTCAACTTTGCTTTAGCAGTAGAGGCAGGTTGTCGAATGAAAGTGTTCGCTACCGGAATTAGCCGTTCCCAAAATCGAGCAACGATTTATTGCAGGGTCATGAGGCTCGGTCTGAGAGAGGAGTTCACCGCCGCAGGAGCCGCAGAACGCGGAGGTAACGCAGAGAAAAACTGAAACCTCTGCGCCGTCTCTGCGTTCTGCGGCTCCTGCGGCGGTGAGAGAACCCCTCACTCCTTCCGGTTGTGATTCCCACGACGACGGCTCGCCCAGTTTTCAATCGACGCGACCCCGCGCAGCACGACGAGCGCGAGGATTGTGGCACTGGCGGCCAGCGCCAGCAGGCGCAGCGCGACGCAGATGCCCAGCGCCGCCGAGAAAAGGATCGAAGCCGCCGTCGTCAGCCCCTCGATCTGTTCACCCGCTTCGCGGCGGATGATCGTCCCGGCCCCGAGAAAGCTGATCCCGGTGACGATGGCCTGGATGATGAGCAGCGGGTCAGCGTGGAGGGCGTTGCTGTTCGGCAGTGAACTGAAATAGCGGAGCATCAGATCGCCGCCCCCAGTCAACAAAGCCGCGGCCCCGGCAATCAGCATGTGGGTGCGCAACCCGGCGGGCTTGTCGGCCAGCTCCCGCTCGAGCCCGATCAGACCACCGAGCAGCATCGCCAGAGCGACTGCCCCGACGATCTGAAGTTGCAGGTTCCACTCCATTACTTCTGCGCCGCGTTCTTCGGCTCGTCGGCGTAAATCAGAATCTCGATCCTCCCGTTCGCATCGGGCCCGGTCTGCTCACCCATCCCCTTTGTCTTGATCCGGGAGTCATCAACCTTGAATCTTTTGACGATGTATTCGCGCACCACCATCGCCTGCGCCTGAGTGAGCGTCAGGTTCTCTTCCTTATCACCCTTCTGGCCGGTGTAAGCGGTGATGACCACCAGGCTGAATGGATTCTGTTCAAGAAACTTCCCGACCTGATCGAGCAGCTTGCCCTTCTCCAGTTTGGCGTTGTCCGGTTTGTCGAAGAGGTCTTTGTCGGAAAGGACGAACTTTTTGTGGGCGGGGCGTTCGGGCAGTTCGGCGATGGCGTGTTCGGCCAGCTCGCTCGAATCAAAATAGCCACGGCCCTTGAAAAAGCCCCGGAAAAACCAGTTGTGTTTGAGCGCCTCCATGTTCTCCTGGAAGGAGACCACGCCGGTTTTGGCCGCCGCCATCGTGCCGCGGATGTCTTCGGTCGCGGCGGCGAGCGACTGGTAAACCTGCTTGTCGTTGATCAGCGCACCGATGGTCCCCTCGCCGCGATTGATCCTGGCCGAAACGACCTTCAGGTTGCCGGTCATCTCGTCAACATTTTCCACCGCGCCGCGGGCCGTATCCATCACCCCCCCGGCCTTCTCCAGGACTTCGGAGGTCTGGTCGGCCACCAGGCTCATTTTTCTGGCGAGGTCGGAGAAATCCATCGGCGGCTGGCTGGAGATAGTATCCCCGTCGCGCACCTGCTCGCTGCCCTCTGACCCGAAGGAGACGGACACGTACTTATTGCCGAGCAGGCCTTCGGTGTTGATTGAAGCGACCGAATCCTTCCGGATGAGGCGGCGCGTTGATTCTTCCAGTTTCATCTCGACGATGACTTTGTCGCCCGGCTTCTGTGGCAGTCGGATGTTTTCGACCGTCCCGACGCGCACGCCCCCGGCGCGCACGACGGCGCCGCTATCCAGTCCGGCCACGGTGTCGAATTGAGACCTGAGCCCGTAGGTGCGGCTGAAGACGAACTGCCGGTCGCCGACAAGGAAAACTGCCACGGCGAAAATCAGCAGCGCCCCCAGAATAAAAGCTCCCAATCGCGCAGTTCCTGACATTACTACTCCTTCGGCAAATCATCCGCGAAGCCGAAGCGGGCGGGCCCGCTTCGGCCTGCTCATGCCTGATGCCTCTTCGTCTGACTCTGCGGTTTATTCTCATTCTGCAGAAACTCGGCAACAAACCGGTCTCTGCTCTCCTTTAACTCGTCCAGCGTGCCTTCGGCCACGATGTTCCCGTCCCTGAGCATCGCGACGCGGTCGGCCAGCCGCCGGACGCTCTGCATGTCGTGGGTGACGACAATCGAAGTGATCCCGCGCTCCCGCCGCAAACCTTCAATCAGCTCGTCAATCTCTTCGGTCGTGATCGGGTCGAGACCGGCCGTCGGCTCGTCGAGCAGCATGACTTCCGGGTCGAGCGCCAGCGCGCGCGCCAGCCCGACGCGCTTTTTCATCCCCCCGGAAATATCGGCGGGCATCTTCTTCAGGTCTTTTTGCATGCCGACGCGCTCGAGCAGCCCCCGCACGCGGTCCCGGATTTCGTCATCCTTCTTGTCAGTGTGCCGCCGGAGCGGGAAGGCGACGTTCTCTTCCACCGTCAGCGAATCGTAGAGCGCCGCCTGCTGGAACAGGAATCCGATCTTCTTCCGAATCTGGTTGAGTTCTTCGAGCCGCAGACCGGTAATATCCTTGTCAAAGATTTCAATCGAACCTTCATCCGGTTTCTGTAATCCGATGATCAGTTTCAGCAGCACGCTTTTGCCGGTCCCGCTGCGGCCGAGTACCGTCAGCGTCTCGCCGCGGCGCACGTCGAGGTCAATGCCGTCGAGGACTTTCTGCCGCCCGAATGATTTGCGCAGCGCCCTGATCCCGACCGCCGGTTTGCCGTTACCGTTCTCCATCGTTTTATTACTTGAGGATCGTGATGATCAGTTTCACCAGCACCACATCGGCCAGAATCACAAAGAGCGAAGAGAGTACGACGGCACTGGTCGCCGCCCGCCCCACGCCCTCGGTGCCGCCGCTCGTGCGCATGCCCTGGAAACAGCCGATCAGGCCGATCAGCAGGCCGAAGACCAGCGTTTTGAAAGTCGCCGGGAACAGATCATCAAACATCAGGCTCTCAAAGCCGTTGTAGATGTAAAGCCTGAAAGGCATCGGTTCGGCCAGCCGACTGGTCACCCAGCCCATCATGATCCCGCAGAAATCCGCCACAATCGTCAGCAGCGGGAGCATCAGCGTCGCGGCCAGTACCCGCGTCGCCACCAGCAGTTTCCAGGGGTCAACGGCCGACGCTTCGATGGCGTCAATCTGCTCGGTCACCTTCATCGAGCCGAGTTCCGCGCCGATCCCGGCGCCGACGCGGCCACTCACAACGAGCGCCGTAATGATCGGGCCCGATTCCTTGACGAGCGACAGGAAGATGACTGTCGGCAGCAGTGACTTCGCGCCGAAGCGCGCCAGACTTTCCTGTGTGTGGAGCGCCAGCACGACGCCGATGGCCGCCCCGGCGAGCGCCACCAGCGGCAGCGACTTCGTGCCGATTTCATCCATCTGCCGCAGCAGTTCCTTCCACTCGTAAGGCGGCGACACCGCGGCCCGCCCGAGCCGCACGCAGAACCGCCCCAGATCGCCGAACCATTCCAGAAAGGACGTGAGAAAGCCCTTCACGGCCTGTTCTTCATCCGCGACGGTTCGGGATGGGTGCCCGCCTCCGATCTCATAAACTCTCTCTGCAACTGGCATAACCTTTAACCCGGCAGCCCTGGGGTTCTGCACATCTGCGAGACAATAAATGTCCGTCGCGCAATCACCTGTCCGGCTTCAATCCACAGGAAAGTGCGCCGCAGATTATGGGCAAAGGTTATGCGCAAGCCGAGTGCCTTAGAAATTCTGACATTTGAATGGAACGCGAATCAGAAGGATCGTGTCGGATCAGGACAGATCAGATTTTCAGCCGGGTTTGATTCGCCCGGAATCCGCCGCCGTCAGTCTGATCCGCATTCCATTCAGCCTTTATGAATTTATCTTTCGTTTATCCGCCCTGATTTATCCTTGACGCGGGGGTATGATTGGTTCCGGAGGAACCGGGGAGATGAGAATCCTGCTGGTCGAAGACGAACCTGATGCGGCGCGGATGCTGGCGAAGGGATTACGCGAACAGACTTATGCGGTGGATGTCGCGGCGGACGGCGAGACGGCCATATATCAGGCGGGCGTCAACGACTACGACCTGATCATCCTTGACCTCCTGCTCCCGCGTAAGGACGGCTTTGTGGTGTGCCGTGAATTGCGCGATGCGGGTTCGGTAGTGCCGATCCTGATGCTGACGGCGCGCGACGCGGTGCAGGATCGGATCACGGGGCTTGACACCGGCGCGGATGATTACCTGACCAAGCCGTTCGACTTTCATGAGTTGCTGGCGCGGGCGCGGGCCCTGCTGCGGCGCGGGCCGGCGCTGCGGCCCGAGAAGATCGAGGTCGCCGACCTGAGCATTGACACGCGGGCGCGCAGCGTCAGGCGGGCCGGCCGGCAGATCGAGCTGACGGCCCGCGAATACGCGCTGCTGGAATACCTGGCGCGGCGGCGGGGTGAGGTGGTCACCCGCTCCGAGATCGCCGAACACGTCTGGGAAGAATCCTTCGACCCTTTCTCGAATCTGATCGAGGTTTACATCCAGCGCCTCCGCCGCAAGATGGACGAGGGCTGGTCGTCACGGCTGCTGCGCACGCGGCGCGGTGAAGGTTACGTGCTGACCGCGGCGGAAGAACCCGGCGACGTCTGAGGGGTTATGCTCGATGCGGTCCGGACAAGGCTGACGTTGTGGTACGTGGGCGTGCTGGCGCTGGTGCTGGTGGCCTTCTGCGCGGGCGTCTACCTGCTGCTCAAGCGGAGCCTCGAGTCCCGTCTGGACACAAACCTGCGGACTTCGGTTGAAGCCATCGCCAGAATGATCCCGCACGAGCTGACCGAAGGTGAAAGCGCGGAGCAGGCGGCGACGAGCGCCATCGAAGAACTCTACTTCCCGCGCCAGTCCGTGGCGATCTTCGGCGCCGGAGGGAAGGTGCTGGCCGAAAAGACGGCCGCCGGTGAGACACCCGCGCGCCTGCCCGAGACGGTTCCATCATCACCCGGCGAGATCAGCTTCTTCACCCTGCCTGAAACCGGCGGCCACGAAGACGACGGCCGGCGGGGCGCTTTCGAGCGTATGACTGCGGGGAATAGTACGTACGTGATTGTCGCCAGCCAGTCGCTCGAAGCCGTGAGCGAGGAGCTTGAGGCGGTGCAGAAGATCTTTTTCATGGCCGTCCCGGTGGCATTGCTGCTGGCGGGCCTGGGCGGGTGGCTGCTCGCGCGCCAGAGTCTGGCCCCGGTCGTTTCAATGTCGGAGCAGGCGCGGCGCATCAGCGGTGAGAACATCAGCGGGCGGCTGCCGGTCGCCAACCCGCGCGACGAACTCGGGCGGCTCGCGGCGACCTTCAACGAGATGCTCGCACGCCTTGAGGCCTCGTTCGACCAGCAGCGGCAGTTCATGGCCGACGCCTCGCACGAGATGCGGACGCCGCTCCATGTCGTGCGCACCGCGGCGGAAGTGACGCTCGAACAGCCGCACCGTGACGAGCATGAGTACCGCGAGGCGCTCGCGATGATCGGCGATCAGGCGCGGCGGCTGACGCGCATTGTCGAGGACATGTTCACGCTCGCCCGCGCAGACGCGGGACGCCGCGCACTTGAAAAGAGCGACTTCTATCTGGACGAGCTGCTGGCCGAAACGGTGCGCGCGGCCTCGGTGCTGGCTGCGCGCAAGGGCGTCGCAGTCGAGGTCGCGGAGTCGGCGGAAGTCATCTACCGCGGCGATGAGGATCTGTTGCGACAGATGCTGCTCAACCTGCTCGATAACGCGATCCGTCACACCCCGCCGGGCGGCGCCGTCCGGATTCACCTCAGACGAGAGAATGGAAAATATCTGATCAAGGTCGCTGACACCGGTGCCGGCATCCCGGTCGAGGCGCAGCCTCACATCTTTGAGCGATTCTACCGCGCGGATAAGGCGCGCTCGCGCGCTGAAAACGGGCGGGGCAGCGGCTCCGGGCTCGGACTCTCGATTGCGCGCTGGATCGCCGAGGCTCACGAGGGCCGGCTCGAACTCGCGCACTCCGATTCCACCGGCAGCACTTTTGTCGCGGCGCTCCCCGCCCTGAACAATTTATAACCTCACTCTCCCGGCCCGTTCATCTTCTGTTTATCTGGCTTCGGTTAAGCTGGCCAGTGTCACCCCCTGATGATTGTCCGGCCTGGTGAAATGCGTCGTGTGATTTCACCAGCCAGCGCAGGAGATGTATGAAAGCAGGCTTCAAATTCTTACTGGTCATGTCGGCCCTGATTATTGCGGCTGTCGTCTACAGCAACCCACAAAAAATCAGGCAGGCATTGCCGCCCGGACTCAACCACCTCTCTGAGGCCAGACTCGTCGAGGTCAAAGACGCTGACGGCAAGGTCATCCTGACCGGCCACTTCCCGGCGACCGGCGATCACAAAAATGAAATTGAGCGCACCGCCACACTGGCCGGCACGGGTGTTGACCCCGACGCTAAAGGCAAGGCCGAGATCGAACTGGTGAAAAAGGACGGCGGGTTTGCCAAAGAAGAGCTTGAAATCACCGTGGAGCGGCTCGCCCCGTCAGCCGGGTTCAGGCTCTATGTTGATGGCAACGAAGTCTCAGCCTTCACGACCAGCAGGGGCGGGAAAGCGTCGCTCAAATTCAGCAGCAGGTACGGGAAGAAATAATCTTCCCCGCGGTTCGACCTCATCGAAATTAATGGAGGCGATGGGCAGTAATCCCGGCCCGGTGATCATCTGAATGCTGGCTTGATTACTGTGATAACCGATTTACCCCGGCCGGCTCATTCGCAGTCGGTATAACAAAAGACGAAGGAAGAAAACCGGAAAGAGATTTATCGAGGCTGGTCGCCGCTGGCCGGTCGTGTGCAGGAACCCCAATTCTGAAGAGGAGCAAGACATTGAGAAGAGAATTTTTTCATAACGTGTTGAAATCAGCCTTAACCGCTTCACTGGCCTGTTTAATGGCCGTGGCGGCCTTTGCCGGTTCAGATCATAAGCGAAACGCAGGGGGCGGCTTCGCGGTTGACATCGAAAATTTCGGCCAGGTCAATGACCACATCTATCGCGGCGGCCAGCCGAAAGGCGGCAATTACCGCCAGCTCGCGGCGCTCGGCGTGAAGACCATCGTTGACCTGCGCGGCGACTCGGAGCGCAACGCCCGGTCATCGGCCGAGCAGGCGGGACTGCGGTACATCAACCTGCCGCTCGAACCAAAAAGCTACCCGCAGGCCGACGCTGCGGCGCGCTTCCTTGAGATCGTCAATGACAAGGCCAACTGGCCGGTCTACGTCCACTGCGCCGGCGGGCGCCACCGCACCGGCGCGATGCTTGCGGTCTACCGGATGGAGGTTGACCACTGGACAATCGAGCAGGCCTTCGACGAAATGAAGCAGTACGACTTCTACACCAGGAACGGCCACGGCTGTTACAAGGATTACGTCTTCGACTACTTCCGTGATCATCAGGCACATGCCCAGCCGGCGACCGGCGCGCAGCAGAACGCCGGTGTTCGCTCGCGCAAATAATCCTCGGGCGGATTTTGAAGGGGAGCCAAAGGCTCCCCTTTCTGCTTTCCGGGTTACTCACCATCCCTATCAGGTAATCCAGCCGCCCGCCTGAACCAGTTCGACGCCCACCCGTCGCGTTTATTTTCTATTCATCCTCAGCCCTGTATAGTGGCCGCGCCACCAAAGCTCGTTTCGCATTAACTGCCGTCCCGTCAGACCGGGGCATCAGGCTGATCCAGTCTCAACCCGGTCGGGAGGATCACGATGCGCGCCTCACTTTGTCTGGGATTGATTCTGGCCTGCGCCGTGGCGGCAGCGGCGCAGACCGCATCGGGCCTCGTCGAAGTGTCCGGGACCGTCTTCAACGCGAGCGGCGAAGTCGTGCCCGGGGCCAGAGTCACCCTTCGCCGTCAGGACGGCTCCGCCGCACAAACGACCACATCGACGGGCTGGAAACGTCTAAGAGAAAAGTGCCGGCTTCGCAGATTCAGGAAGTGCGGATCAATCAGAACCCTTATTCGGCGGAATTCGCCCGGATGGGCCGCGGACGGATCGAAGTCATCACCAAAGTCGGTTCGCCGGAATATCACGGCGAATTCAACTTCGCCTTCCGCGATTCCCTGCTCGACGCGCGGAACGCCTTCGCGCTCGTGCGCCCGCCCGAGCAGCGGCGCATTTACGAAGGCAACCTGAGCGGCCCGGTCGGCCACGGCAAAAAAACCACTTTTCTTTTCGCCGTCAATCGCGAGGAAGAAGATTTACAGGCGATAGTCTTTGCCCGCACGCCGGCCGGGACGGTGACCGGGAACGTGGCCACGCCGAATCGGGACACTGAAATATCCCTGCGCGTCAACCATCAGGCGGGTGAGAAGACGACCTTCTCGATCCGCTACGAATTCAATTTCGACTCCACCGGGAATAGCGGCGTCGGCGGGTTCAATCTCCCGGAGGTGGCCAGCAATTCAAACAGTCACGAACACCAGATCTTTTTCACCCACCGCTGGGTCATCTCGCCAAAACTGATCAACGAATTCACCTTCCGCGCCGGTCGCGATAACGGTCTGACGCGCGGCGTGCGCCCGGGCGTCCGGAGACTCATAGTGCCGGATGCCTTCACCGGCGGCGGCAGCCAGGCCGACCGCCGCGCGACGGAAAACCATGTGCAAATGAATGAAATCCTCTCCTGGACGCACGGCAGACATTTTGTCAGAACGGGTGTGAATATTCCGGACATCAGCCGGCGGGGCCTGAGTGATCGGTCAAACTTTGGCGGGACGTTCACCTTTTCCACTCTTGAAGACTATGTTCACAACAGGCCCTTCCTGTTTTCGATCAATCAGGGCGAAGGCTACCTGGTCTTCTGGCAGAAGGAATTCGGTGCGTTCGTCCAGGATAACATCCTCGTGCGGCCCAATCTCTCGATGGCTCTGGGGCTGCGTTATGACAAGCAGAATTATCTCGCGGACAATAACAACCTCTCGCCGCGCTTCTCATTCGCCTTCGCTCCGGGCAGGCAGCGCAAAACGGTTCTGCGCGGCGGCGCGGGGATTTTTTATGACCGGACGGGCGCCGGCCCCATCGGTGACCGTCTGCGGTTTGACGGGCAGAGATTGCGGCAGGTGACTATTTCCAATCCGGGTTACCCTGATCCGCTCTCGTCCGGTGGCTCGTTTGCCGCTCTGCCTGCCAGCATCGTCCGGTTCGCGCCTGACCTGCGCTCGCCTTACACGCTCCAGTTCAACATGGGCGTCGAGCGGCAGCTGGGCAAATCTCTGACGGCGACCGCCAACTACATCAATACGCGAGGCACGAAGCTCTTTCGCTCGCGCAATCTCAACGCCCCGCTGACGCCGTTCATCGAGCGGCCCGATCCGACTATCGTCGTGCTGCGTCAGATTGAATCGTCGGCCCGCTCGCAGGCGCAGGCGCTGGAGCTGATGCTGCGCGGCAGGCTGAGCCGCTTCTTTAACGGGACGGTTCAATACACGCTCGGTCGGGCTTACAACAACACGGGCGGGATCAATTCGCTGCCGGCCAACAATTACGATTTGACGGGAGAATGGTCGCGGGCCGATTTTGACGAACGTCATCGTTTCAACGTACTGGGCGCGATTGAGGCGGGCGACTGGTTCACTCTGGGGATGACGGTTTCGCTCACTTCGGGCCGCCCCTACAGCCTGACGACCGGGCGCGATGATAATGGCGACACCGTTGCCAACGATCGGCCGGCCAGAGTGCGTCGCAACAGCTTGCAGGGGCCGGGCGCGGCGACACTCGATCTGCGCTGGTCGAAGGAACTCTTTTTCAGGAAGGCGAAGAAAGGCGCGAAGAAAGACGACGGGCCGGCGGCGACTGTGGGCTTGAGCGCTTTCAACGTGCTGAATCGGGTGAATTACGCCGGCTTTGTAGGCAATCTGAGTTCGCCATTCTTCGGGCTGCCCGTGGCGGCACGGCCGGCCCGGCGTGTGCAGCTAAACTTCAATTTCACCTTTTAGGTCGGATTGCGGTTGAGATGTGACCTGATCCTGTGTGATGACTAACAACCGGGCTGTCCCGAAAAAAATACTGCCTGCCTTACCGGGCTGCTTTCCTCTTCAGCCGGCAAGGCAGGCAGACTTTTCCGCCACAGGATACGGGGTCAAACCTGCACCCCCGAGCAGGCTCAACCGGGTGCTTCCGTTCACCCTTCTCCGTAGCTGAGACAGACCAGAAAGTGACATCACTGGTGAACGCTGACAGAGCAACGCGAATGCCACATTATCACTTCCTGATGACACATCTGAAAATTCCCTGATTTGAAGACTTAATTGATCGCCTGAAACGCCCTCGGCGAAGACCGTACTCAGAAACGACAGCGAAAAATAATGCGGCGAATGAAATCAGTTCAGTGACTGTACTAACTGATATCAATTCCATCATTCCTGTACCCTTCCGACTAATTCTCATGACCGAAAAAAGGGGGAGCCTCCCCGGCTCCCCCTTTATCCACCTGATCGGGTCAGATCAGAAAACGAACTTCATCGCCAGTTGAATCTGCCGCCGCCCGCTCTTAAAGGCCGGGACATAACTGCTTGAACCGACGTCCACGCTGGCCGGGACGAACAGATTGGGGTGGTTGAAGGCGTTGAAGAATTCGCCGCGGAACCGGACGCTGGAATTTTCCGTGAAGCGGAAGCGCTTACCCACTCCCAGGTCCACATTCCAGAATCCCGGCCCCCGGAAGAAATTCCGCCCCGTCGCCCCCGCCGGGAATGGCCCGAAGACGTTGCCCGGTGTGATGACGCCGCCGGTCGTCTGCGCCGGGTCAATGAAGACGAAACGATTCGGGACGCTCGGGTCGGGTCGCGACCCTTCGAGGCCCTCCCGATCTATCTCGCCGGTCAGCACGAGGCGGGGACACGGCGTCTCGGCGGTCGCCGCGCCCGCACAGTTGAAGACCGTGAACGGGGCGCCGTGGTTGGCGCTGATGATGCCCGTCAGCTGCCAGCCGCCGAAGACCTGCCGCGCGATGGCAGAGCCGGACCCGCCGAAGAAGCGGTCACCGATCTTCTCGAACGGCACTTCCCAGTCGAAGCTGCCGATGAAGCGGTGCCGCAGGTCGTAATCCGCCGGGCCGTAATCGAAGTCGGGGTTGAAGGGCGAGACGAGCCCCGGCGCAAAACTGCCGCCGAAATTCCCGAAGCTGCTCCCGAGCGAAGCCGGCACGTTGTCGTTCGCCTTCGCGTAACGGTAGCGCGCCGAGAATTGCAGCCCGATGGTCTGCCACGTGCTGTTCGACAATTCGACGAGCAGCGCGTTGTAATTCGACCGGCCGTCGCTCCTCAGGAAGTAGATCGGGCCGAACTGCGGGTTGAGCCTCGCCGTCGGGTTCGGGTCACCCACAAATGCCGCCGCCGAGCCCGGCCGGTTCACGTTGTAAACCGTCAGCAGGTCGCGGCCCGCCGAACCCGTGTACCGCACCGCCGCCACCGTGTTGCGGGCCAGCTCGCGTTCGAGCGAGACGTTCCAGAAGTGGACGAACGGTGTATCAATATTCCTCTCGATCCCGCGGACGAGCGTGCCCGGCAGCGTGACAGTCCCGGTCGTCCCGGCGAGCGGCCCGAAGTTCGCGGTCGAGAGAGGGATCACACCCGTCGTCCCGGTGTTCGCCGTCAGCGAGACGATGGCGAAATTCGGCGTACTCTGATAGTAGCCAGCGACGGTATTGAAGGTGCTGACGTAGGTGATGCCGTAGCCCGCGCGCAGGCTCGTTCGGCCGTCGCCGGTCACGTCCCAGGCCAGACCGATGCGCGGGGCGATGTTGTCCCAGTCGCGCTTGTACAGACTGCCCTCGCTCAGGCTCCCGGCCGATTGCAGTTGCCCGTTGCGCACCTGGGTAAAGATGTCGGTCCCCGCGCCGGGGATGAAGTTGAAAAGCACCTGCCCGTTGCGGGCGCGGGGTGTGTCATAAAAGTCATACCGCAGCCCCCAGACCACGTTCAGGCGCGGATGCGCGCGCCAGTTGTGGCTGAAGTAGAGCGAGAAGTCGTGAGAGCTGAGGCTGCGGCTGAAATCCGGCTGCGCGAGCGGCAGCGCCACGGTCTGGCCCGGCAGCGCGCCCTGCGGATTGACGGCCACCTGGAACGTACTTACCTGGCCGAGCAGCAGGTTGTTGAGCGCCTGCGGCAGGCTCGGGCCGAAGATGAACTGTCCGTTCTGGAACGAGCCGACGCGGCGGTTATCCTGGGTGTAGAAGTAGGCGGCGCCCAGGCGGAACTGCTGGTTGCGCCACGGCCCGCTGAAATCGAGCGACCCCTGGAAGAGGTTGATCGGCCCGGTGAACTGCGAATTGAGCGTCGGGTCGAACGGCAGATCGCCCGGCAGCGCCGTCAGGAACCCGCCGATATTCGCCTGCGAGAAGTTGCCCATGAACAGCCGCGGCGTCGCGAACCGTGCGCCGAGCGAACGCGCGAGGTTGATGCGGTTATAGCTCGCCTTGGCGTTCATCGCCCACGCGGGCGAGAGGCTCTGCGTCCAGTTCACGAGCGCGTTGTGGTTGCGCTCGCGGCTGCCCGTGTCGAAGCCGCTGTACGGGCTGAAGGAGAAGGCGCCCGTGTAAAAGTCACGATCCTCGAACGCGTACCGCCCATAAATCTGGCTGCGGTCGCTGAAGTTGTAATCGAGCCGGGCGACCGTCGAGAGCGTGTCGTGACGACCTGCATCTCCTGCACGCCGTCGAGCGGGATGCGCTGGCCGAGCGAGGTCGTGTAATTCGTGACGTTCTCGCCGCCGTCGAGCTGGACGTTATTGGCCGTCGGCCGCTGGCCGTTGATCGCGTAAGCCGGGTCGCGCCGGCCGCCGGCCGAAGCGGTGCCCGTGCCCGTTACGTTGCCCGAGAGGCTGATCAGATCATACGGGTCGCGCGTGACGGTCGGCAGTTCACGGAGCTGCCGGTTCGAGACCGGGTCGGCCAGCTGCGTGTTCTGCGTATTGACTTCGACGCCGCCGCCGCCGAGGACTTTCTCCTCGCCGGTCACGGGCGTGACCGAGAGCTGTGTTTCCACCCTCCGGATCGCGCCGATTGTCACCTGCACGCGCTGCGTCCGGTTGGCGAACCCCTGGTCCTGCACCGTGATTTCATAGAGGCCCGGTTGCAGGCTCGCGACGGTATAAAACCCCTCGGGGTCGGTCGTCTTATCGCGCACGCCGCCGGTGTCCACCGACTTGACGCTGACTTTCGCCCCGGCGATTGCGGCCCCGGCCGTGTCAGTCACCTTCCCGGTGATCTGACCGGCCTCGCTCTGGCCGAAGGCCGCGGCCGGGGTCAGGAAGAAGAGCAACACGATGACTGCTGCTCCGCCATACTTCTTTAACTTCTTGACTGTGGCTGCCATCTTACTTCCTCCGTACAGACATACTCCGAGCCCGCGCCGCCGTCGCCGAAGCGACCCGGGGCGGCCGACGCTCTTCAGATTGATTGAAGGTGAGTGAGAGTTTTGGATGTGGGGGATGACCCGGAGAAAGGCAAAGGGCAGACCAGTCGGACGCCGCCCGGGCTGCCGGCACAGGTATCTCGCTGGCGAGTCGTCACATGGCGCTCGGCTGCGGAGTGCAGTCACGCCACGCGCGTGAGGCCGGCGATTCAGATTTTCGGATTGTTACGTGACCTTCATCCGAAGTATCGGATAGAGGAATGTCAATGAATCGCCGCGCGCTGCTGTCTTGTCTGACTGATGCTCGCGTCGAGCGACGGCTTGAGCCGCGGGTCGAGTCTGAGGCACTCGGCGAAGTCGCGTTCGGCTTCGTCGTCCCTGCCGAGCAGCAGCCGCACCAGACCGCGTTGCGCCCAGAAGCCGGCGCGCTGCGGGCTGAGTCTGATCGCCTGATCCAGGTCGGAGTGCGCGCCCCGCAGGTCGCCCTTATCGCGGCGCGCGGTGCCGCGGTTGCCCCAGGCGGCCGCGAAGCGCGAGTCGAGTTCGATGGCCCGGCCGTAATCGCTGATCGCGGCGTCGAATTCCTTCTTCGCCTGCCGGGCGTTACCCCGGCTGTGGTACGCCACCGTGTATCGTGGGTTGAGCGTGATGGCCTGATTGAAGTCCGCGATGGCCTCGTCGAGCCGGCCCTTGTCGAGCCGCGCGGTGCCGCGGTTGTTCCAGGCTTCGGCGTAATCGGGCTTGAGTTCGATGGCTTTGGTGCAGTCGGCGATGGCCTCGTCGAATTCACCGATCAGATACCGCACCACGCCGCGGTTGTTCCAGGCGCGGGCGAACTGCGGGTCGAAGGTGATGGCGAAAGTGTAGTCCTCAATCGCGCCCGTCAGGTCACGCTGCTTCTGCCGCTCGTTGCCGCGGTTGTAATAATCGCCGGCGGTGCGGGTGCGCACGTCCTGCGCCTGCGCGGCGGCGAGCGCGGGGACGAGGATCAGTGGGAGAACCAGAGTCAGCAAAGCTTTGAGGGGAGTCATGCCTGTTTCTCCTTGGCCTTTCGTGGGCCGCCGGATGTCCACGGAGTTATCCGGCAGTCAGTATAAAGATCAATCGGCAGTCGCCTGCCTTCTCGTCTCGTGGCACTGATTCGGCTTGTCGCGTCTCTAATGAGGTAAGGTCCGCAGGCGCTTTGATTGAAAGATAAAGCGCGTTGCGACATTGAGGCTAAGGCAGCCTGCCCGCGGGTGTCAATATTTCCCGTCACAAGTTTGGCCGGCGGCCTCCTCCTCACCGGGCAACTGCATCGCACACCGCATTTTTATATTACTTCAATCTGACACACTCCCAACCCTCCTCGCTTCCAAAAGCCTCTGCGGCGGGAGGCCGTCGTGCGCGAATGGCACCGGCCTTGCAGTAGCAGTAAGTGAACTGGTAATCGGGCAGAACTTTCAGCCTCCAGTGACGCTGCCCACTGGTGCGCCGAAACCGCGCCGCTGAATAATGAAGGGCAGCAAATCCTGGCTAGAGAGGTGAATTATGGTTTACAAAACAAAATCCAACATCCCGGCCCTTCTGCTGACCCTCTTCGCCGTGACTTTGACGGGCGCTGGTTTCAGCGCCGCGGCGCAATACACGTCGCAGTACCCGTCACGGGCGAATGATCGGCAGGCAGGACAAATACTCAACCGGCTGACGACGGAGGCCGACACGTTCCGTCGCAGCCTTGATACATCATTCAACGCGAGCCGCAGCGACGGTTCACGCTGGTCAGACGAGATGAGGACCGCGGTCACCGAGTTTCAGAGTGCGGCAGCGCAACTCCGCGACAATTTCCGGTATCGGCGTGATATCTCCAGCGGCCTTCAGGATCTCCTGAACCGTGCCGAACGGATAGACAGCTTCATGCAAAGGTCGCGTTCGGCGACGGGCGCCGTCCGCGACTGGAATGTAGTGCGAGCCGACCTGACGCGGCTGGCGGGCTACTACAACATCACCTGGCCGGGGAGTAGTTATTCGTCCGACAACCGCGGCTACTCGACCTACCCGAATGACAACCGGGGCAACTCGAATTATCCGAACGACAACCGCCGCTATGGTTCGGGGAACCTCCTGACCGGGACTTACCGCCTCAACACTTCGAGCAGTGAGGATTCGCGTCAGGCGGTCGAACGCGCCGCGCGCGGCCTGTCATATGACGAGCAGCAACGCGTCAGCGAGAGGCTCACGCGACGGCTGGAGTCGCCTGACACGATCGCCATTGACCGGCGCGGGCGCTCGATCACGCTCGCGTCAACCCGCGCGCCGCAGATGACCTTCGAGGCCGACGGGAGTACGCGGACGGAGACTATGCCATCAGGGCGCACGATTCGCGTCAGCTCCACGCTCTCCGGCAATCAGCTCGTCGTCAGCACGACCGGCGACCGGGGCAGCGATTTCCATGTCACCTTCGACCCGATCAACAACGGGCAGCAGCTGCGGGTGACGCGCCGCATCTATGACGAGCGCCTGTCGCAGCCGGTGATCGTCACGAGCATTTACGACAGGACTTCGGACGTGGCGCAGATGCAGCCGCCTCTGTACACCGGCGGCGACCGATACCCCGGCTATGACCGGAGGGACGGCTCATTCGGCAACACGGCCCGGGGTTCATTCTCGGTGCCGGACGGGACGCAGCTCGTGGCCGTCCTCGACACCGACATGACGACGCAGAACACGCACTCGGGTGATCGTTTCAGCATGGTCGTGCGTTCGCCGTCGCAATATAACGGCGCCGTGATTGAAGGGATCGTCAGAGACGTGTCGCGATCCGGACGCATCGCGGGGCGCGCCGAGATGGCGCTCGATTTTGAGCGCATCCGGATGCGCGACGGTCGCACGTACAACTTCGCCGGATACATCGAAAGCGTCCGCACTCCGAACGGTGACAACGTCCGCGTGGACAACGAAGGCAGCGTCAAGGAAGACAGCAGCCAGACCAGCCGCACGGTGACACGGGCGGGCATCGGCGCGGCGGTCGGCGCGCTCATCGGCGCGATCGCCGGCGGCGGTAAAGGCGCGGCGATTGGCGCGGCAGTTGGCGCGGGCGCGGGCGCGGGCTCCATCTTCATTCAGGGGCGCGACGATCTGGAGTTGCGCAGCGGAACTGAATTGACGATCCGCGCGAGCGCTCCGGGCAGTCAGGCACTACGATAAGCAGTCAGTCTGGCATCAGCCCAGGGGGATCACAGAGCGAAGTTAAAGAAGGCGCCGAAGAGCGAATAACCTTAACTCGGGTTATTCGCTCTTCGGCGCCCGCGCGGGCGTATGATGCCCACAGGTCTGTCAGTTCCACCCCCGCCCGAACGGGTTGAATCATCCAAACGGTCTTTTCACCAGCGGCGCGCCGTGGCGCGAAGTCAGCGCCGCTTGCGCGCCCTCATCAATATTCATCCAGACAAGGAGGTAGCGTTATGGCAAAGGCCAAAGAAATGCAGGAATCAGAATCGTCACGGCAGAATCAGGGGCAGCAGAATCAGGCCGTCAGCAGATCACAGCAGGACTCATCGCCGGCGATGGCTCGCCGCGAGCCGTTCGGGATCTCGTCCTGGGTGGGCGACCCGTTCTTGATGATGAATCGTTTCGCCGAAGAGGTGGACCGCATCTTTGAGAATTTCGGGATGGGACGCGGCGCGCTCTCAACGCGCTTCGGCCAGTTTCCCGCGCGGGGCACTGGCGGCACGTCGCAGACTCTCTGGTCGCCGCAGGTCGAAATGTTCGAGCGTGAGGGGAAGCTGCACGTCCGCGCCGACCTGCCCGGCATGAACAAGGACGACGTGAAGGTTGAAATCACTGACGGCGGGCTCACCATTCAGGGCGAGCGGCGGTCGGAACATAAGGAGGACCGCGAAGGCTTCTACCGCAGCGAACGCAGCTACGGCAGCTTCTTCCGCACCATCCCGCTGCCCGAGGGCGTGAATGCCGGGAACGCTCAGGCCAGCTTCCGCGACGGCGTGCTGGAAATCACCATGCCCGCGCCGCAGCGCCAGGAGAACCGGCGTCAGATTGAAATCAAATGAGCCCGCCTTGGACGGCGGAGCTTATAGCCTGAATGAGAAGAGCGCGGTCAGTCCGGTGCTGACCGCGCTCTTCTTTTCCCGTCACTGTTCATCAGCCACGTTACAGAAGAACTGATTACAGCAATTGCCGAAGCTCTGCCGTCAGGGCCTCGGACAGTTCCGGCCTCCTGTGAAACTGAGCCGGAGTATTCTGATAAAGGGCGATGCGCCACCGGCCATCACGCTTCACGGCCACGAGCGTCTGAATCGCGTTGACTGCGGGATTAAGGTCTGACTGCCCTGGCGGCACCATCCCTGCCACCGCGCCGAGGAGGGCGACTTCGGGAGTCAGAAAACGCACCCCTCTGACCTTTCCGACGTAAGCGGCCGTCTGATGATCGGCAAAGATCCGGCGGATGGCCGACCCGATCTCCGCCCGCCCGTTCATCTGACTCCCGTCGAATCCGACGACGTAACCATCCTCGTCAAAGAGGGCGGCGAAATCATCGGCGTTGCGCCTGTTCCAGCACTCCAGCACCTGCTCGTAGAGTCCCGAGATTGCGCTCTCCTCGGCGGCGCCTGATGTTTGTGATCCGGATGCTTGTGAACCCATTGAACGTCCCCTCATGAAGATGGGGGCTGATGATTTGTCATCAGCCCCCGATCCCCCGGACAGAGTGTTACTTCCGCTGGCGCATCGTGGCGGCGACGGTGCGGCTGTTCTTCATCTTCTCCATCTGTCGCGCCATCTCGTTGAGTCGCTCCTGCCCGCACAGTTCCTCGGCCTTCGGGAAGAGTTCGCCTTCCTCCTCCTCGACGTGATGTTCGATGCTGTCGCGGAGTTCGGCCAGCACGTCCTGAAACTCCTCCTCATTCGGTGCCATCGTGGACAACTGCGCGAGCAGATGATCAACCTGGTCGTGTTCCTTGTAAGCCTCCCTGATCATCTCGCGCGTCTCGCTGAACCCTTCCATCACGGGGTAGAAGACTTCCTCCTCCATCCGCGTGTGCAGTTTCAGCGCCTGGGCAAGTTTATTGTAGGTTTCGGTGTCTGTCGGGTCGGTGCCGGCCTCGTCGTCGGCGCCTTCCAATTCCTCGATAAATCTCATCACTTCCTGATGATCTTCCTTCAAGAGTTCGATAGCGTTCATGACTCTCCTTTCCTGTGATCTGACTCAGTATGAATGAACAGAAGCGGCGGCCTGCCGGAAGATGTGCAATCCCCATACCCGGCTGAGCGGGGCGGCCGGGAATAAACGCGATTGTGGTCGGATCAGCCGGCGGTTGTATGAATTGCAACCCGGCTGGCATGAATCAGTGCAGGCCGGCTGTATGACATCCTGTCACCCGGGTTTCGCGGGGCCGCCCGTCCGCGCCGCAGTCCCGCCCGAGTTGCCCGGGGCCGCGGGCATACCAGTTGCACAAGATGACGGTAACGACCGAAGTTGCGCAACCTGGTCAAATCAGTTATCGGCAAGTGAACTGACTGACAGTTTTTCCTGCCGCGGACATCAACCCGAAACCAGACAAGGAGTAACACATATGGCAGAGTCAATCCGACGAGATGATGACGAAATGGACGAGATGAATGAGCGCTCGGGCCGCAGCAGCAGCCAGAAATCATCCGGCCCTCGCAAGAGCAGCCAGAGTAGCCAGAGCGGGCAGAGCGCGCAGGGCGGCCAGAGCGGGAAAGGCTCGCGCCAGAGCATGGGCTCGAAGTCATCCGGATCCAGTCAGAAGAACAAATAAGAAACCAGCAGGGACAGGTAAAGAAGCATGGCGCGCGCCTGCGCGGCTCACTTTTGCCTGTTTCCGCCTGAAATTAATTGGCAACAGCGGAAGTGCGATCCGGCAGACTTGAACGAGGCCCGCCGGATCGCACTTCATTTGCAGAGGAGTCGCAGGGCGCCGCCAACGACGACCTGAAATGATGAAACCACCCCCGGGGTGGTTTCGAGGAGCATGATCATGTCAGCATCCGAAAGATCACTCGCAGATCATCCGCAATCCCACCACACCATCGTCCACAGAATTCCCGCCGGCCCGATGGGCCGACACCGTCAGATCAACATCAGTGAAAACGAGCGTTGGGTGTCGGGCCTTGGCGGCGGCGCGCTCGCGCTCTACGGCCTCAGGCACGGCGGTTTCGGCGGCATCCTGCTCGCGCTCGCCGGCGGCAGCCTGATCTATCGCGGCGTGACCGGGCATTGCGACATCTACCATGCGCTCGGCATCAGCACGAGCGAGAAGGGGGGCCTGAACGCGAGCGTGCGGCATGGAGAAGGCATCAAGGTCGAGAAGAGTGTGACCATCAACAAGCCGCCCGAAGAGCTTTTCCGCTTCTGGCGCAACTTCGAGAACCTGCCGCGCGTCATGAGCCACCTCGAAACTGTCCGCGTGATTGACGAGAAGCGCTCACACTGGGTGGCCAGCGCCCCGGCCGGCACGACCGTCGAATGGGACGCCGAGATCATCAACGAGAAGCCCAATGAACTGATCGCGTGGCGCTCACTGGAAGACTCGCAGATCCCCAACGCCGGCTCCGTGCGATTTGAGCGGGCCCCGAATGGGCGCGGCACCGAAGTCAAAGTCGCGCTCAACTACGAACCGCCCGCCGGCTCGCTCGGCTCGCTCGTCGCGAAACTCTTCGGCGAAGAGCCCGCGCAGCAGGTCGCGGAAGACCTGCGCCACTTCAAGCAGGTGATGGAAGCGGGCGAGACCCCTTCGGTCGAAGGCCAGCCCTCGGGCCGCAGCGCGACATCAGGAAGGCAAAAGTAAAAAGGCAAAAGTCCGCAGCGCCCGGGTCGGCCAATGTTGATTGGGGCAGTTGCGGCCCTCTGACTTTTTACTTTTACGTTTTCACGGGGAGGTAATTCAATGAGAGCGCTCTGCTGGTACGGGAAGAACGACGTGCGGGTGATCAGCGTGCCTGATCCGAAGATCATCAACCCGCACGACGCCATTATCAAAATCACGCTGTCGGCGATCTGCGGCTCCGACCTGCACCTTTACGACGGCTACATCCCGACGATGGAGAAGGGCGACATCCTTGGCCACGAGTTCATGGGTGAAGTCGTCGAGGTCGGCAAGGAAGTCAAAAAGCTGAAGCAGGGTGACCGCGTGGTCGTCCCCTTCACCATCGCCTGCGGCAGGTGTTTCTTCTGCCAGAAGGACCTCTGGGCGCTGTGCGACAACACGAACCCGAACGCGCGGATGCTGGAAAAGCTGTACGGCTATTCGGGGTCGGGCCTGTTCGGCTACTCGCACCTCTACGGCGGTTACGCGGGCGGGCAGGCCCAGTACGTGCGCGTGCCGTTCGCCGATGTCGGCCCGGTCAAAATCCCCGAAGGAATGAGCGATGAGCAGGTACTTTTTCTTTCCGATATTTTCCCGACGGGTTATATGGCGGCGGAGAACTGCCAGATCCGGCCCGGCGACACCGTCGCGGTCTGGGGCTGCGGCCCCGTCGGGCAGTTCGCCATCAAAAGCGCCTGGCTGCTCGGCGCCGAGCGCGTCATCGCGATTGATGAGGTGCCTGAACGCCTGCGGCTGGCCGAAACCGCCGGCAAGGCCGAAACGATCAACTTCGCCGAAGCCGACGTCTTCGACCAGTTGAAGGAGATGACCGGCGGGCGCGGCCCCGACGCCTGTATTGACGCCGTCGGGCTCGAAGCGCACGGCACCACGCCCGATGCCCTGCTTGACCGCGCGAAGGCGGCTGTCTATCTGGCGACGGATCGCCCGACCGCGCTGCGGCAGGCGATTCATGCCTGCCGCAAAGGCGGCACGGTTTCCGTCCCCGGCGTCTACGGCGGCTTCCTCGACAAGGTTCCGTTCGGCGCGGCCTTCGCCAAGGGGCTGACTTTCAGGATGGGGCAAACGCATGTCCATCGCTACCTGGCTCCGCTGCTCAGTCGCATTCAGAAGGGTGAGATTGACCCATCATTCGTCATCACCCACCGCCTCACACTGGAGGATGCCCCATACGGCTATCAGATTTTCAGGGACAAGCAGGACGAGTGCATCAAGATAGTCCTCAGGCCCTGATCCGTCGGCCTGAGTGAAGAGGGGAAAATATGTCAGCTCAGAACACACAGGAAGACAGCCCGCGGCGGGGTGAAAAGCCAGAACAGGTGAACGCGAAAAATCTGCCCGACCAGCCGGGCCGGACGCCCGGCACTGCGGAAGGCGACCGCGAGACGGTCGAAGAATCGCTCCGCGACAAGGAAGAAAAAAGGCAGGGCGGCAAGGCCTGAATACCGCGGGCGCACGCTTGCGAGTGTGTCGCTTGGGAAGACTGCCAATGCAGTGATGAGGGATGATGATCTTTATGAAGACCTGGCGAGCCCTCAGACTCTGGCCTGCTGCACTGATCCTGCTTGCTCTGTCCACTGGTTGCGTCAGCGCAACCGCTCAGACGCGATCTGACCCGCGCCTCGTGGCCGAGCTGCGTAAGATGTATTCGGACGTTGTGGCCGAGTCGCGTAAGATGTTTTCGGACGATGAAGTGGAAGCCAGATATTTTCTCAATTGGTTCGATCTGAACGGAGACGGCACGCCCGAAGCAATTGTCCACGTGGTCGGCCCGCACCTGTGCGGCACCGGCGGGTGCAATACACACATTTTCGCGCGGCACGGCGGCGGCTATCGGCTGGTCTCAACCATTGAGGTATCCCGGCCGCCCATTATCGCCTCCCCGCGCCGCGCGCACGGGTGGCGAAACCTGATTGTCTTCGTCGCCGGCGGCGGTATCCTGCGAGGCTATTACGCCGAGTTGCAGTTCAATGGAAAAACGTACCCTGACGGGCCGGGGAAAAAGGTGAAGGGGGAGCCGCGCGGGATGGTACTCATCAAAGACTACAAGTTTTACACGGAAGGCAGACCGCTCATCCCGCCGAAATAACCAGCCAGTCTTTTATCCCCGACATTCAGTCCACACTGCCGATGCCGGGCGTCAGGCGCCGCTTTCAGGTCACCAGCCCCTGTCGCCTGAAACTTTCTGCACACGGGCCGCGTGTTCGTGTTACAGATGCTTCGTTCGCGCCGTCTGCGGCTCGGGCTTCTTCTGAGCGTTACCCGTCAGCGGCACATTCCGCCCGGCGGTGAGGGCGCGCCCGGCTTTGAGGTCAGCCACGCTGACGACAAACGCATACCTTCGGCTCACGCGTTTGAGCATTTCCTTCAGCGTCCGGTCATCGAGCCGGGCGTCATCCACGCCGCTGCTCCTCAGCTCCAGTCGCAGATTCTCGACCGTGTTGGTGTCGTTGTCGTAAACGTCCGGGTAGAGGCGCAGCACGCCGCCCTCGATCACCTGCGTGTCGTAATTCAGATCCACGGGCAGCGGAGCGTCAAGCGGCACGTCCTTTCTTCTGCTGGTCGTGCGTGCCAGTTTGAGTTCCTTCGCGGAGACGGGCAGGCCGCGGGCGGCGATGATCTTTTCGGCCAGATCGAAGAGGTCACGCCTCAGCATCCGCACGCAGCCGTGCGAGACGAGGCCGCCGATGTCGGAACGTTTGGCGGCCTCGTGAATCAGGAAACTGTCACCGAGCGGGATTTTGATTTTGCCGAGCGGGTTGCGCGGGTCGCTGGCTTTGATCACTTCGTGGGGCCTGACATTACTGCGCCCGTACACCCAGTCGCTGTCGGGCGGAATCCAGCTCGGGTTGAAGCTGATCACGTTCACCACGCGCTCACCGACCGGCAGCGGGAAATCCTTCATCCCGACTCCGATCTGATAAGTGGCGACCTCTTTCCTGTCCTGCCAGAGGGTGAGGCGAAAGGCGGGGATGTCCACCGTGATGGCGATCCGCGGATCGCCGGCCCTGAACGCGGCCCGCTCGATTCTGCCGCCCGTGAATTTATCCGAGCGGGCCGATTCAATTGAATTGACAGTGATCCCGAGGGCGGCCAGTTCGGCCGGGTCGGGGCGGGCCCTGCCGTTATTCCTGCCGCCTTCGGGCGATTGTGTCGGTCGGGTGACGATGCCGCCAGCCGCGAGAGTCAGCAAGAACGCCAGCAGCGTGGCGACAGGCGATGTGATTTTCCATTTTCCGAGGTGTGCCATTTCTGTTCAGCGGTGTCCGGGCGGTCACGCGGATGGCCGCCCGCCCCTGAAGTGTGAGCAAGAGTCAGTCCAGTACCGGCGGAGTCCGCCGGGGAGATGACGCCCGCGAGAAGACAGGTCTGAAAGTTGCTATGACCGAGGGCGTCGCTGCTGTTCGGGCGGGCGCACCTTATATTTAATTACTGAGAGATGAAGAGCCGCACGGGATAATCCGCATCACCCTTCAGACTCCCGGCTGTATTGAAGAAGGACTGCTGTCCGCTCTGACTGTATTGGGGCAGTACCACAGGGTGGTAAAAATGACCGGCATTACCACAGGCAGATAAACCATTGTTACAGGAACCTGTCAATTTCAGAGTTGTCATCGGGCCGTCATCGGCTTTCAGGGATAGTACCACAGACGAAGAGCAGTCAGAGTTCAGGCCCCCCTCGGGCCCCCTCATCCGGCGCTTGTCTGTCATTTGTAAGGAGGAAAGACTATGTGTGATTACTCGTTGCATAGCATCAGAAACCGGCTTGCCGTCGAAGGTGAACAGCTGTTCCTTCACACGTTCCGCACCGGATCGAAGGGGCTGGCTTCAGTGAATGATCTGAAACGTCTGCAATACCAGACCTCGGTTCCGGCGGGGGCTGGCGTCTGGACGAAGTTCAGGGCGTGGCTGAATCAGAAGACCAGGTGGATGGATTATGACAGCGAAAAGGCGCTCTGCGCCGTCTGCATCCCGCCGGGCGCACAGCTCCAGGTGGACGGCATCTCGCCGCGCCTGCAGAAGCAGTTCGGGGTCGGCCCGAGCGAAGAAGTCGTCTTCTTCCAGTTGAGCGCCGAGCCTTATCAGTACCGCGACGCGATCTGCTTCAGCAACGGGCACACAGTGCTGTTACAGAAGCTGGACGAAGGGTTGCAACTCAAAGTGCTGTGCCTCTCCCTGCCCGAGGAGAAGCCAGTTCGGCAGAGGGCAAGAGCTGCCACCGTCTTAGGCGAGCAGGTGAGCGTCAGATAAATAGAAAGGCAAAAGTAAAAAGGTAAAAGGCAAAAGTCCGCCGGGCGCCAGAGGCAGGGGACTGTTCAGAGCAATTCTTCCTGCTTACTTTTTACTTTTACCTTTTTACTTTCGCCTTAGTAGTCCCCTGTAATAATTCCTTTCCTCCCCCCGAGAAACCAAATGGAATGCAGAATCTGCAATCAACCGATCAGTTTCGTCAAAGGCGCCCATCCGGGTCGCAAACGAAAATCCACCGAGGCAGTCCACGACAGTGAGCTGACCGAAGTGCTGACGCAGTCGAATGGCGAAGTCGTCACGCCTCATCCCGGCGCCCAGCGCCGCCTGCGGATTGAGCTGGAGACAAACCACGACCGCCGGCGGTCCGCCGGCGAAGGGAGGCGGGAGATGAGTCAGCCGTCAGCGCCTCCGGTTCAGCCGGCGAACGAGGCACGGGCCTTCAGCCCTCAGACTTCTTCCGCCCGCACGGAGGAGGAGCCGTCCGCGAATCCGCCGTCAGTCTCCTGGGCCCAGCCGGGTGGCGCATTGCCGGCGGTGAATCCGCCGTCGGGCTCTTCGGCGCAGCCGGGGAATGAGGCGCAGGGGAATTACCCGCCGCCCGAGACCGAGGCCCAGCCGGAGAAGACTGAAGTCTACAGGAAGATGTCGGGCTGATCCGAGACACTAAGGTCGAAAGGGAGAGGATCAGTTCGATTCTCTCCCCTCTGACCTCGCACGAAACTTCCGGGCCGAACCCGGACGCTCACGGAGTGCGTGTCGGCGAAGGCGACGGGCTGGTGCGCGTCCGCGGCGACATGGTTGGTGACATCGTCGGCGAGAAGGTTGGCGATACTGTCGGCGACATCATCGGCGTTTCCGTCGGCGACGTGACTGGTGTCGTGGCGGCAGCCGGACTATTCGCCGGACTCGGTGAGGCCCCCGTCCCGCGCTGATCGTCGCTGCTCGCACACCCGCCGAGCCATAATGACCCCGCGATTGTTCCTGTCGTTAACAAAGTAAGCACTGTCTTCTTCATCCGATTTCTCCTCTTCAGTTTTAGTTGATTGTTGCGCCCTCGGTGTGACCTGAGCGCTGAAGATCCCGGCCTGTCACCTGGGAGATGAATTTGTGCGCTTGCCTGCCTGATCGGGCCGGCTCAACTGACTTTTTCCGCCCTGACCTTCTGCTCTGCGGCGTCGGCAGAGAGGCTCGCTGGCTGGCGGGTTTTCAGATTGAAGCCGTCGCCCTGACTCAGCACATGCAGCTTCACGCCGAAGACCGACATCGTGCTGCCGAGCGCGTCTTCAGAAATATTCGTGTAGCTCAGATCGTGGCCGTCAACCACGTAGACGGCGCCGGCGCCGAGGACCTGAAAATCCGCCTCGTTCTCCACGATGATGGCCGTGTCCTCGTCAATCCCGATGCCGAGCATGCGCGGGTTCTGCGCGACGGCACCGAGCAGCCGCCGGATTCGCCCGCGCTCGGAAAAATGCTGATCAATGATCACGTTCCTGAGCAGCCCGAGACCCGGGACCATCTGCACCATATCGCCGACTTTGAACAGCCCCCCGCCGGGGCTGCCGACCAGCATCATTTCGCCAAGGGCCGATGCGCCCGCCGAAGTCCCGGCAATCACGCCGCCGCGCCTGAATATCTCCTCGATCCGGTCACTGAGCGGCGTGCCGCCGAGTCTGGTGGTGATCCTGAGCTGATCGCCGCCCGTGAAAAACATGGCCGTCGCGCCCGCGAGGATGTCCAGTCGCGGGTCTCCCTCCGATTCGTCGCGATACTCGATGCCCAGATGCCCGATCTGACGGACCCCGAGTTCGGTGAAGATGCGGCGGTAGAGTTCCCACACCTCTTCGCCGTAATCGCTCGCGAGCGTCGAGATGACGAGCCGCCCGGAGCCGATGCGCCGGACGGCCTCGCGCAGGATCACTTTCGTCTCGCGCTTGTCCTCGCTGCCGCCGATGATGATGAGCGTGCCTCTGGCGGGCCGCGCTGACCCGGCGGCCGGCCTCTTTCCATCCTTCTGCTGTCCCGCCTTCCGCCCTTTCCCCGCAGCGGCGCGGCGGCCATTACGGCTTTCTGCCATAAAGCGAAATACTCCTGTTACTGTGGGCGAGAAACTTTTCCGTGACGATCAGTCTGCCGCCGCTGACCATCCGCTGCCCCCTCGCGATCACCTCCACCAGCTCCAGCGAATCGCGCCTGAGTACCAGCACGTCGGCGTCACAACCCGGCACGAGCCTGCCTTTGCGTTCGAGGCTGAGCGCCCGCGCCGTGTTGGCCGTCACGAGCGGCAGCACCTCTTCAAGAGGATGCTTGTACTCGATCACGCAGGCGCGAAGCTGCCCGGACAGAGTGCGCGGGCTCGAAATCGCCGCGTCCGATGAGACCGTCAGCTGCCTGAGGTCGCCGCCGTCATCAATAAAGAAGCGCAACTGCTCGGGCAGGTCTTCTTCCATCGTGTCTATGTCAACGAAAGCCCCGGTTCGCGTGAAGGCCGCCGCCTCGCGCATGAGTTCGCGGTTGCGCTCGACGTGCGTCGGGTAGAGCCACCCGGGCTCGACGGCGTAAGCCTCGACGAGGTCGCGCAGCGGTCGCAGGCGCGCGCGGTGATCGCCGACGTGAAAATGCGTGACGCCCGCCTTCCGGCTGAGCATCCCGCCCGTGTGCGCCTCGCTCACCAGCCTCGCCAGTTCTTCGAGAGTCGGTTCGGTCGCCCTCGTGTCAGAGATCGCGACCTCGCCCGCGCCGATCACCTCTTCAACAAAGAGCATGTCAGTGCGCAGCGAGCCGGTCAGCGTCGTCGGCGGCACGTTGTAACCGCCCGACCAGATGAAGGCCGTCAGCCCTTCCTCGCCGAGGGCCTTCGCTCTGGCGAGCAGCGCCGGCATAGTCTTCGTCGTCGTATCCACGCCGAGGCAGCCGACGACCGTGGTGATGCCCGCGCCGGCGATTTCGCCGAGCGTTATTTCCGGCGTCTGCGTGCTGAAGCCCCGCTCGCCGCTGCCGCCGATCAGATGCTCGTGCGGGTCAATGAATCCGGGCGTGACCACGCAATCGCTCGCGTCAATGACGACGAGTTCGAGGCCCGACCTTTCGAGCGCGTCGCGATCAACCTCGCCGACCCTGGCGATCCTGTCGCCGACGAGCAGGACGGCCCGTCGCCCCCGTGGTTCCGGCGCAAAGACTGAGCCGTTTTCGATCAGCGTCAGCATGCCTGCTCAACAGTCCTCTGGGTGGGGCTGGAGATTATTTTGAAGAGGCGCATTACGCCGGGAGCGCGAGCGGCCCGCTCGCCAGGCTTGTGTTCAGGGCAACCTGGAATACGCCCGGGCTTTCCCGGCAACCAGGCGAGTGTCCCGCTCGCGCTCCCGGCGTAATGCGCCTCTTCATCTACCGCGAAGCGAACCGCTGCCCCGTCCTCCCTGCCCTGACTCCGGACTGGCGAGCAGATTTCATGCGGGGCGCGACATCGGGAATCGTTTCCGCGGGCGCCGCACCGAACTCGCGCAGCACTTCGAGAATCGGTTCGAGCTTCTCGTAGAAGACCACAACCACTTCATCCCGGCTGATCTCCCGGAGCGCGGTTCTGAGCGCCTCAACTTCATCATGTACGACGCGGCAATCGCGCTGCGGTGCCTCGCTCTTCACTGCCCTGCGCAACACTTCAGCCACTTCCCCGCCGCGGCGCCCGCGCAGGTCTCTGTCTTCCTTGATAAGGATACGATGGAAGCCGCACGCCGCGGCCCGTCCTGCCTGCTCGATGACTGTGTTGTTCCTGTCACCGGGCACGCCGACGACGCCGGTCACGGTGCGCCCTTCCCAGCGCGCGGCCATGCGGCAGACGGCCTCGAACGCGTCGGGGTTGTGACCGTAATCAACCAGCACGTACCCCCCGCCGACCTTGTAGAGCCCGGCGCGGCCTTCGTTGTGCAATTCGCTGCGGAAGCCTTGCAGCGCCGCCGCAATCACGTCACAACCGAGGCCGAGGGCGCGACACGCCGCCACAGCCGCGAGCGCGTTGGCGATCTGGAAACCCGCCGCGCCGTTCAGGGTCACGGGAACATCAGCCGCGCGAATGATCCGCGTCTCGTGCCCGCCCGCCGCTTCGATGATCCAGCCGCCGCGGTACAGGTATGCCGTGCCGCCCGCGCCGAGGTGCCGCCGGATCAGCACATGCGGCGGGTGCAGTGAGAAATACACGACACTCCTTTTCACCCAGCCGACGCGCGGGTTTTCAACCAGCTGCGCCAGCCGCTCGTCGTCAGCATTGAGGATGAGCGTCCCGCCCTCGCGCACCCGCTCGGCCACGAGCGATTTGATGTAGAGCAGGTCGTCAAGAGATTCGATCCCGTCCTGGCCGATGTGATCGAGCCGGATGTTGCTGATGATCGAAACGTCCGACCAGTCGTAACCCAGCCCGCCGCGCACGATCCCGCCGCGCGCGGTTTCCAGCACGGCAACGTCAACCGCCGGGTCGGCGAGTACGGTGCGCGCCGAACGCGGCCCGGTCATGTCGCCTTTCACAATCCGCCGGCCGCCGACGTAAATCCCGTCGGTCGTCGTCATCCCCACGGTATTACCGGCGGCGGCAAGCGTGTGGCCGATCATCCGCGTGATCGTCGTCTTGCCGTTCGTGCCGGTGATTGAAATGATCGGGACTCTGCCGGTCGAACCATTCGGGTAGAGCATTTCGACAATCGCGCGGCCCACGTCGCGGCCTTCGCCTTCGCTCGGCGCAAGGTGCATGCGCAGCCCCGGAGCGGCGTTGACTTCGATGATGCCGTTGCCGTCCCGCACCGGCCCGGCGATGTCGTCCAGGATCAGGTCAATCCCGCAGACGTCGAGCCCGACCAGGCGCGCGGCGCGTTCGCACATCGCCGTCACCTCAGGGTGTACCGCTTCGGTCACATCTTTCGCCGTGCCGCCGGTCGAGAGGTTGGCGCACTCGCACAGGTAAACTGTTTCGCCCTCGCGCGGCACGGAGCTGAGATCGAGACCATGCCGGCGCAGGAATTCCGTCAGCGCCGGATCAATCGCGATCCGGGTGAGCGGCCTGTCGTGCCCGTCGCCGCGCTCCGGTCTGCGGTTGATGATTTCGATCAGCTCTGCAATCGTCCGCCCGCCGTCACCGACCACGCGCGCGGGCGTGCGCTCGCTCGCGGCGATCATCTTTCCATTGACCACCAGCACGCGGTAATCGCGGCCCGTGAACTGCTGCTCGACGACGGCCTTTGGCGAATATTGCTGGGCGAGCCTGAACGCCTCGCCGACTTCCGCCGCGGAAGTGAGGTTGAGCGAGACGCCTTTGCCCTGACACCCGTTGAAAGGCTTGAGTGCCACGGGCGCGCCCAGTTCAGCGACCGCCGCAACCGCTTCCGCCTCAGACGTGACCAGCGTTCCCTCAGGCACAGCGATCCCGGCCTCCCTGAGCAGTGACTTTGTCAGCTCCTTGTCCGAGGCAATATCAACGGCCACGGCGCTCGTCTGGCTGGTCATCGCGGCCTGAACCAGGCGCCGATGTTTCCCATAGCCGAGTTGCACCAGACTCCCTTCGCCGATCCGCCGGGTCGGGATGCCGCGCTCGGCCGCGGCTTCGATCAGGGCCTTTGTGCTGGGGCCGGGTTCAGTGCGCGCGACGAGTTTTTCAGCTTCCCTGATTCTCTCTCCGAGCGGGAAGGGCTCATCTCTCAGGAGCGCTTCGACCAGTTCCACGGCCATCCGCAACAGGTGCTTTGTTCCCTGCTCTGCCTTGTACTCGACGATCACGCGGTAACGGCCCCGCTTCCCTGCCTGCCTGGTCTTCCCGTGAATGACCGGGATGCCGGCGAGCCGGGTCAGTTCGAGCGCGACGTGTTCGACGACGTGGCCGAAGTACGTGCCTTCGTGGAGCCGCTCCACAAATCCGCCCGGCCTCCCCCGCGAACAGTGATGCTCCGCCAACCCGGGCAGCAGCCCGCGCAGGCGCTCATTAAAGCCGTGTACCTCGCGGCTCTCTTTCTCAGAGAGCCCCTCCAGATCAAGCAGCATCAAAAGAACGGGGCGATGGCTGTAGACATTCGGCCCCGCCAGCGTGCGGATTTCACCGATTCTCATTGACTCTCTCCGATTGTTTCACGCACTCCCCCCCTGACAGGCGCAGATACGCGAGCAATCACGGTGCCAGCCCGTTGTTACTGGCCGCGGCTTTGGCGGGAGTCATCTGCCGGATGGAAATCAGACAATACGTACGACCGTTATACCTTTTTCGTCGCTGATTCGTGCTTTTTACGCACCCCGGCCCCGGCTGGCATATGACTTGAGTAATAAAGGCCGGAGGCTTTATGAACAGAAACAGACAACGTGAAGAGCTTGAAAATTCCGACCCGGGCGCGCCCGACCAGGAAACTATTATCGAAGAGAATCTCGCTGCGATCGGCGCCCGGCAGATGGCGCGGGAGCTTGAGCAGTACCATTCAGTCAGCCCCGTGCTGACCGCCGGCGACGTAGATGCCGACTGGCAGGAGGCCGAAGAAACGGGCGAAGAGACGCCGGGCGGGCACGTGGCGACGCCCGACCAGGACAACGTTGATCAGATCGCCCGGGCGGTCGGGATGGAGTTTCAGGATAACCAGGAATTGCGCACGCACGACGAGGTACTCGCCAAACGCGACCGCCACCGCTGGGAACTCAACCGCAGTTCCACGGACGGCGATTCCATCTGAGCGGGCGGGGTCGGCACGGTCACTCGTTACCTGTCAACCATTGTCTCGCGCTGGCGCGGGAATGATTGACGTAGGAACAGGTGGCGACAGGACCAGACTTTGTTCGCGACCCTTGATTGTTGAGGTGAGACAGAAGGAGGAACAGCGGGCGAGCCCGAATAGTAATTGTTTTTCTCTCGTGCCGGGCGATGCCATGTTAAATGGCATCGCCTTCTTTATCTGAATCCCGGCTCTCATCCCACCAGCGTCATCTTACAGGTGAGATCACGGCCTTGCGCCTGGTTACCCGTGGGCGACATTTCCATGATCGCTGCCAATGGGCGTCGTATCAGTCGCGCGGATAAAAGCGGCGATCAGGAAAACCGCCCCGAGCAGGATATGCACTATGTTGTCGGGGACGAGCGAGCCGGTCATCCCAGGCATCTCGCGCATCTGAAGCAGCGCCGCCACAGAATCCGGCGCGATGAACCCCAGCACCCCGATCAACAGATAGACCGCGCCGAAGATGATGCAGAAAGTGCGGGCCATGCTGTAGGACGCGGCAAAGCCGAAGTAGAGCGCCAGCGCCCCGCTGATCAGGTGAATGATGTTGTGAATGCCCGTCAGGTGCATGCCCATCAGATTCGGCGCAGCATACCCAATCAGACCCACCAGCACAAAAACTACTCCAAGGATTTTACAAGCCGTCCTTGCCATAATTCCTCCCCTGCTGATACTCGTTGGTGAAACAGAAATGGCTGCCTGAATCAACTACCGCCCTCCCCTTGACGGCAACTGACTCAGGCAGCCTCTTCACTCACGACGGAAAGGAACTTACTCCCCCACAAGTTCCTGCGGTGCAATAACTGCACCCGTTTCCGTACCTGAGCCTGACCAGAATCTCAGATGATTGGTCGCCAATGATCAAGCAATCACAATGCCATCCGCGCGGCCCGCGCCGCAGACCGTTAAACTGACCGTCGCACATATATATTGAAGCAATAAATGCCTCCAGGCCGCCATCTGAACATCTCAGACGGAATTCCGGATGGATAAAATACATCGGCGGTGAATTGAAGGAATGCAGCGGGTGTATTGGCTGGCCGATGATCTGTACCGCTATGCATACGAAGCCGGCAGCAGCCTCGGCGCGCCGGGAGTCCGGACATCACGACCGGATGATCAGGCCCCGTGATGATGGTGGTGATGTGGCAGAAGGTGGTGTCTGATCCAGCGCCTGTGTGCGAACCCCTCGTAGCCAACGGTGCCCGCCGGACCGAAAGCCGCGCCCGCGGCCACCGGCGCACCGATCTTCACGAGCGCTTTGTTTCTGGCGTGGCCACCGGCTTTCAGTTCCCGGCGATGCCTGGCGGCGCCAAAGGCCAGACTCCCGCCCGGGCCGCCCGCCCGCCCGACGGCCAGGCCCGCGCCAGCCAGGGCGGCCTTCCGCTTGAATGAAGAGTGATGATGTCTGGCATGCCTGTGATGCGACCCGGCGATTGCCATGAGCGGTGAGAGCAGACAACAGAGAGTCAACAGAATAACGGTTATTGGTCGTCCCTTGAACATGTCACACCCCACAACCCTGACCGAACAGCCATCTGCATTCGTATCCGGTCTCCTCGTCAGGACACACCTGTCCGTCCTGACCCTGCGATCAGCATTCTTCTTTAAGCGCGCGGCCTGCAAGTTTCAGCTCACAGCAGTTGCAACGCGGACACAGCTCGGGTGCCCGCACTCACAGGTGATCCCCGCAAGGTTGCTTTCACCGGCCGCCCGGCAGGACGGGCTACAGTACTCTTCGTCCTTCGACACCGGGCAGTCGCACGTCTCACTCGCGCAGACTTGCATCTCTTTTTCGTCAGCCATAACAACTCCTCTGTGTGGGGGAGGGCGATTTCTGTCTCGCCTGATTACTACGTCTGTTTGATCCTCCCACCTTCATTCCCCTCGCCCGTGCGCTCCGGGTTGGTGACGCCGATCAGCCGGTTCCAGAGCTGGTAATTGACCTCAGTTTTCGGCACGTAGTAATTACCGCGCCCAGCCGTCATTTCAGCCGTCGCCGTGAATTCGGTCGGCGGTGAATCATTCAGGTCAATGTAAGTCGCGCCCTGTTCGAGGCGGGTGCCTTCGGGCAGCACGCGGAGCTGCATCAGTTCGGCGTCGGGGATGTCTTTCAGCCGCCGGTGCAGTTCCTTGATGTCAAAAGCCGTCCGCGCGCTCTTCTCAGGGTGCGGGCCGGCGGGCCCGATTTTCTGCCCCGCGCCCGCATTCGGGTTGAGGTCTGACCTGTACTCTTCGGGATGTTGCAGGCCAGTCTGTGTCTGCGGCTTCGTCTGCTTTGATGGTTTTGTTTTCGCCATGGGCCTTTCAACTCCTTCCTGCTCTGGCCTCTTTCAGAGGCAACCGTCAGGCCACCCGGGAGGCAGCCTGGTGAGAACTCATCACTGGCTTTAACTTTCATCCCGGCACCCATTCATGGCTTGAAGATTGCTACGTAACAATAAACAGGATCAACCAGCGAATCATAATGAAACACCGCTGAAGGCTTCGCGAAGAGTCTTCAGCCTGTCCTGTATGAGCGGCACACTATGATCTGGATTGACTGTGTCAGTAGCCCGGGCCGTCGGGGGAGGGCTACTGACCCGCGCCTCACTTTTTGGTGTGCCAGGCATTTAGACTTTGCAGGAGGAAATATGTTTGACGAACGAGAGCGAAAATGGCTTCCGGGCAAAGGGGCTGTCGGCATGTGGTTCTTGCGCAAAATGGTCTCCCGCAAGCTGCGCCGGATCTGGAATAAGGAAAACTCGAATACCGCGCTCGCGCTGGCCGTGAGTCTTGGGGCCGGGGCCGGGCTGATGTACCTGCTCGATCCCGACCGGGGCAGGCGGCGGCGCGCGTCATTGCGGGACGCGGCGGCGCGCACCATTCACCAGAGCAGTTGCGCCGTCGGGACGACTTCGCGTGACGTGAGCAACCGCGCGCGCGGGCTGTTTGCCCGCACGACCTCGGTCTTCCGCAGCGATGACGCGGACGACGACGTGATCGAGGCGCGCGTGCGATCCAGACTGGGCCGCCTGGTTTCGCACCCGCACGCCGTCAAGGCCACGGTGAGCCGGGGCCATGTGACACTGACCGGCCACATCCTCGCCCGCGAGGCCGACGGACTGGCGTCGTGTGTTTCCAAAGTGCGGGGCGTGCGCGGGGTGGATGATCAGTTGCAGGCGCATGACCAGCCGGGCAGCGTGCCCGATCTGCAGGGCGGGCGCGAACGCCCGGGCGACCGCTTCGAGCTGATGCAGAGCAACTGGTCGCCGGCCGCGCGGCTGCTCACAACGTTGACCGGGGGGGCGTTAATGGGCGTATGCGCGCGCCGACGCGATGCGCTCGGCTTCGGCCTCGGGACGCTCGGCTTCGGCCTGATGCTGCGCGGCGTCACCAACACCGAGATGAAAAGGATGGTCGGCGCGGGCGGCGGGCGCAGGGCGATTGACATTCACAAGACGATCAACATCAACGCGCCGGTCGAGCGCGTCTTCGAGTTCTGGACGAACTACGAGAACTTCCCGCACTTCATGACGAACGTGCGCGAAGTCCGCGAAATCGGCAACGGGCGCTCGCACTGGGTCGTCTCGGGGCCGGCCGGCGTGCCGGTGGAGTGGGATGCGGTCATCACCGAATACATCCCCGGCAAACTGATCGCGTGGAAGAGCGAGCGCAACTCGATCATCAGGAACGCCGGCCTCGTCCGCTTCGAGCCGCAGAATGACCACCTCACGCGCCTGACCGTCAGGATGTCCTATAACCCTCCGGCGGGAGTGGTCGGTCACGCGGTGGCGACGGCCTTCGGCGCGGACCCGAAGCATGAGATGGACGCCGACCTCGCGCGGATGAAGACGATGATCGAAACCGGCAACCCGCCGCGCGACGCCGCGCGGCCGCTGTCCGAGGCGTCCCGCGTCGCCGTCACCGGCGGCGAGGCGTTCGCCCGGTAAGGCAAACAGCAGATTTCGGCGATTGAAGTGAACACCGCCCCGGAGAATCTCTACGCCTCCGGGCCGGTGTCTGTCAGGGTGGCCGGGCCCCGGGTATGTCACCGATTCGGCCCGGTCGTAACAATAATCTGAATTCACGAGAGGAGAAATAGATATGGGACTCTTCGACAGAATGTTCGGTCGCGGCGCGACTCAGGCCCAGCAGCAGCCTGACGCCAACCAGCGCTTCAACGAACTCAGGCAAAAGTATCAGACCGTACTCAACAGCCTCGACCAGATGCAGGTGCGGTTAACCGACCTTCACGTCCAGGACAACAAGCTCGTCATCAAAGGGACGGCCCCTTCTGATGACACCGTCAACAAGGTCTGGGACCAGATCAAGGCGGTTGACCCAGGCCTGAACGACGTCATGGTTGACATCAGCGTGTCGCAAAGTCAGGCGCAGGCCGCGACGGCCGGCGGGGCGCCCGCGCAGGGCAGTCAGACCTATACCGTCAAGTCGGGCGACACGCTCTCGAAGATCAGCCACCAGTTCTACGGGGATGCGAATGAGTTCATGCGCATCTTCTACGCCAACCGCGATCAGCTCAACGACCCCGACAAGATCAAGGTCGGCCAGCAGCTGGTCATCCCGCCCGACGATAACGCCTGAGCGCGAGCAACCAACGCCGTGCGCGGCGCACACCGCTTCTATTTGCGGTGTGTGCCGCCACATTCGACGAGAGGAGGATGGAGATGAACTGGATGAACCAGCTGGGCGGACTCTTGGGGCAATACTCGGGAGTCAACCCCAATCAGGCGCCGGACACGGTGTACGATGACTTTGATCGGTTCGCGCAGGCGGCCCCGCCTTCGGCCCTCGCGGAAGGCCTGGCGGAGGCCTTCCGGTCCGACCAGACGCCGCCCTTCAGCAACATGCTGGGGCAGCTCTTCGGGCAGTCGAGCGGGTATCAGCGCGCGGGCATTCTGAACACGCTGATCGCGACGCTCGGCCCGACGCTGGTGGCGCAGTTCCTGTCCCAGAAGGGGGCCGGCGCCCTGGCAGGGCAGTTGAGCGGCGGGCAGCGTGAGGTCACGCCCCAGCAGGCCGAGCAGGTTCCCCCGGATGTGGTGCAGGAGATTGCGGCCCACGCCGAGCAGACAGACCCGTCGGTGATAGACCGCCTGAGCAGCTTCTACGCACAGCACCCGACACTGGTCAAATCCCTCGGCGCCGCGGCGCTCGCCGTCGCGCTCTCCAGATTCTCACAGGGGCAGCGCAGCACCGGGGGAGGTGCGTAGGACTCGCATTCTGAAGTCTCAGGACTGTGGCAATCCGTGGAACCGGGGCGGGCACCGGATTCGGCGCCCCCACCCGGGTTTCCCCTGCCAACCAGGGAGTGATTATGGCTGATAAGCAGCATAGCAGCGACCGTGAGCTTATCAACACGGGTCAGGATAAGCGGTACGTCCGGCGCGATGAGGGCGGACGGTTTGAGGAGAGTGATGACGTCGGGCGCTCACTCGCACAGGACGTCAGGCGCAAGGCCAAAAAGGAAGTCCGAGCTGGCCAGGGGGACCGTGGCGATCAGAGACGCAAGGGGTAATTTGACCCGGGTGGTAATGACCTGCCCCCTCGATTTAGTGATCGGCTGAATTCTGTCAGTTAATCAGCTTTCCTGCCGGCGCTGAACTTCGGTGTCTGGTTTCTCAGCCGGAGCGTCCAGCCGCCACGCCGGACGTTGCGGGCCGAAAGGCAGGCCGATGATTCGTGGGAGTGTGACTTCATCCGGGCGGCGGTAAGCCGGCACGCCAATCGTAATTTCTCCCTGCGGCACGTCCAGCCTGAGCGTGCCGTGCAGCCGGTCCCACAGCGTCAGCCCGCTCGACCAGTTCGAATCGGTCTCGGCGCGCACCGTCGAATGGTGAATGCCGTGCATGCGCGGCGTGACGATGAAACGGTTGAGTCTCCGCTCGACCGCGAGCGGCAGGCGGACGTTCGAGTGGTGAAACATGATGGAGACGAACAGCAGCGTCTGCCAGGCTGAGAGCGCGAGCGGCGAAACTCCGACGAGTCGCACCTGCGCCGCGCGCCACGGCACAGAGAGCAGCAGCTCCCCGAAGTGAAAGCGCAGCGCCGTCGAGACGTCGAGATCGAGGTCCGCGTGATGCACGACGTGAAAGCGCCAGAGCAGCGGCACCCGGTGCGTCAGGTAATGCCACAGGTAAAGCGTGTAATCCATCAGTACCACGGCCAGCGGCAACTCAACCCACGGCGGCAGCGATCTTATTTTCAGCAGCCCGAGTTTGTTTCGCTCCACTCTCTGCGCGAGCGGCTCCGTGACGGGGCGTTCGGCCAGCCCGAGCGCCACCCCGCCCGCCGCGGCCACAGCCAGGTTGCGCGCCACGCGCGTCAGCTTCGGTTCGACGGAGCGCCTGAGCGGGCGCCGCCACTCCAGCCAGACGAGCGCGCCGAATGCGCCGAGCGTGAGCGGCAGGCTGATCCAGCCCGGAATTCTGCCTTTATTTTTCGCAGGCATATCCGCCCGGACTGCAACCCTTGTTCCGGCTCGTCAGTCACCCGGGGGCTGTCCGCACTGGCTTACAGGTTGCGTTGTTTTGAAGGCAGGTAATTCGATCAGGCAATCCGCCGGATCGCAGAAATCTTTGAGGAGTTATGTCAGATAAAGATCGCCAGAAAAAAGACGGGCGCGACAAGAACAAGAAGATTCAGGCGCGACGTGAAGATCACCCGAATCCGCCGGAGAAGAAGGCGCGATCCGCGCAGCAGTCAACCGGGGTTGTGTCCCGCAGCGGGGCCGGAAAAGAGGGCGAGCGCGGCTGAGTTTCGCGCGACATCACACCCGCCGGCCGGGCGCTTATGACTGAAACCATCGGCTGGGTCAGTTCGGTAATTCTGCTGCTGACCATCGGCAAACAGGTTTACAAGCAGTGGCAGGAGCGCACCAGTGAGGGCATCTCGAAGTGGCTGTTCATCGGCCAGATTGCGGCCTCGACCGGTTTTACGGTCTACAGCTGGCTGCTCCGGAACTGGATCTTCGTGGTGACCAATTTTCTGATGCTGCTGAATGCGCTGGCGGGCCTGGGCATTCTCGTGCGAAACAGGCGGCACGCCGGGGGTGACAGATTGTCCTCGCGGGATTGAAATGTCGCTCATCTAGGAGTCCCCTTTCTGCCGGCCTCTGGCATTTGCATTGCAGCCTGAGCGGTGAGGCCGGTGCGGTCTCGTTTCCTTAGTGATTGTGGACAAAACTGTTTTTCCACGGGGCCGCTGTCCCGCAAGGGTACAGGCGGCTCGTGGGAAGACAGTTCAGTGTCATCGCATCAGTCATTCACCAACCCATACCGGGGCACCTAACGGAAGGAGTGCGCACAATTATGAGCCAGAATACAACCAGATCGGGCAAACATTATCCGCTGGATAATCTCGTTTATGACCTCATCACGGTCATGCAGGAAAAGTCGCAGGGCCTTGAAGCCTACGACCAGTACATCAAGGATGCGCAGGGCAATGACCGGGTCAGACAGTCGTTCGAGAAGATCCGCAAACAGGATGAAGAGTGCATTACGGAGTTGCAGCAACACCTGGCCTTTCTGATCGGGCAGCAGGGCGGGACCTCCGCAAAGACTGCCTCCTCAGGGGGCAGCTCCCCCGCTGGCGAGAAGAACAAATAAGCTCAGCCGATCACCTGCTGAAAAAGCCGCGGCCACGCCAGTCCTTGTTTTGAAGCGATTGGCGTGGCCGCGGCTTTTTTTCCGGCGCCTCTGACAGGGAAGATGAAGGTGAAGCCGGGAATTACGACGATGTCGCCCGGCCATACGGGATGACTGAAGGGGCATCAGGTCGGGGTTGGACGTTACGCGACCTGGCCCGGTCATCAATCATCGCCGGCTCGGGCGGCGTGAATCTGAATGAACGATCCATTTGTCTGGAAACATCGAGCAGCGCCAGCGTGATCGCCACAACGACCGGGCCGAGGATCAGACCCAGCACGCCGAAGACCTGCAACCCGCCCAGCACCGAGAAAAAGATCATCAGCTCGTGCAGTCTGGTTTTCTTCCCGACCAGCTTCGGGCGCAGGAAATTATCAATCGTGCTGATCACGAGCATCCCCCACGCCGCCAGGATGAGCGCCTTCGCCCAGTGCCCGCCCGCGGCCAGAAAGATCGCCGCCGGAACCCAGACGAGGAATGACCCGGCCGGCGGGATCATTGACAGAAAAAACATGACCACGCCCCACACGAGCGGCGACGGCAGCCCCAGCGCCCGGAACGCGAGCCCGCCCAGCGTGCCCTGAATCGCGGCGATCACCAGCACGCCGTAAACGCTGGCGTGGATCACTTCGCGGGTGCGGTCGAAAATATGCTGCGACTGCTCGCGTTCGAGCGGGATCACCTCGCGCAGCGCGCCGCTGATCCGCTCGCCATCGCGGAAGAGGTAATACATCGTGAAGATGATGAAGAAGAACTTCACCACCGCGCCCGCCACGCCGCCGATGAGGCCGAGCGTCCGCCCGGCAATCGCGCCGCCGAGGCTGCCCAGGCGCTCCCGGAGGTAGTCGTGCGGGTTGAGTTTTTCGACGTCCACGTACTGCGCGAGCCAGCGCAGCACGCGGCTCGCCGCCGGTGAATTCGGGTCGAGCAGGTTATGGACCCACCCCTGAAGGTTCTGCGCCGCGCCGGATATTTCTCTGGCAATCGCCATCGTGATCAGTGACGCCGGAATCAGAATCACCATCACGACCAATGCCGTCGAAAGCATCGCGCTCCAGCCCGGGCGCCCGGTGCGCGCGGCGATGCGCCGGTGAACCGGGTGGAAAATAATCGCCAGCACCACCGCCCACGCCAGCACTTCGACAAAGGGCATGAGCATCAGCCAGCAGACGTACAACGCCAGCCCCGCCGCCACGAGCAGGGCGATCCAGCGAATGTACATCCTGCGCTCAGTTGCTCCCACTACTGTTCACTTCGGGGTTGTCGGACGTTGAACTACCGGGCTGCGGCTCCACTTCAGGATTTTGTCCGCCCGCGCCGCGCCCCTGCCCCCTCAACACCGGCTCGGCATCCGGCGGCACCGGGGGCGGGATCCGACGCTCCGGGTCGGGCTGAAACGGGTCGTCCGAGCTGGCAGGGATGTTGGGCAGTTGCGGCGCCGGCATCGGGTCAGGCACGGGGCGGGGTTTCGGGTTGCCATTCATAAAATCATCCTCCGGGAATGTTCGACAAACTTTCCCGTGTGTCGAACACCATTACTGGCCTGCTCATTTCATCGCAGTCCGCTTTGTCGCCGACGCGACTCGACCCGGCGCGAGCGGCGAATGTTCATAACGTGCCAGCAGGTCAGCGGGGTCGCGAAAGATCGCGATGCAACCGGCCTTGCGCAGATCGTCTTCCGGAAAGCCGCCGCACAGGACGCCGATAGTGCGCACTCCGGCCTTCCCTGCTGCTTCGGCGTCGTAAGGCGTGTCGCCGACCGCGACGGCTTCACCGGCCCGGATGTTTCCGAGCTTCCCGAGTGCGGCCTCAAAGATGTCGGGATGCGGTTTTGACTGCTTCACGTCGTCGGCTGAAGCTTCATCTTCGATCAGGTCGTTAATGCGGGCGATCTTTTTGTATGCCGCGAGTTCATCGCCTTTCGCCGAGGATGCCAGCATGACGCGTTTGCCGTCGGCCAGAATCCGCTCGAAGAGTTCACGCACTCGCGGGAAGGCGCGCACCTGCGGCAGGTATTCCCTTTTGAAAAGCCCGCCACGATATTTATCCAGCTCTTTGCCGAAGCGCTTGAGTTCATCTTCGCTGAAGAAGACCGGCATCAGCTGATCGCCGCCCTTGCCGATCTGTGAACGTACCTCCTCAAATGGGATCTCCTTCCCGAAATGGCTGAATGCCTCCTGCCACGCGCGCGCGTGCAGATCAACCGAATCCACCAGCGTCCCGTCAATATCGAAGATCACCCCTCTGATCATGACGACCATCTCCTTTGCTTTCTCTCAGGCTCCCCGCGGCCCGACACACCTGGGATGAGAGCAAGCTGAGTGCCAGCTACTCCTGGCACTTTCCTTGCAATTACTGATGAGTGAGCCCGGCTGAATTAATTCAGCCGGAGAGCGCAGGATTCATTTTGTCAGCCCCCGTACGACTGGCCGTATCGAACGATGACTCAGTTGTAGGGAGGGGCGACACAATTCAGAAGAGGAGGAATTGAAGATGCCGAATAAGAAGCATGTCCGCGGCGCGAGCGACAAGGAGCAGCGCCAGTATGAACACATCAAGGAGTCGGCCGAGAAGTCCGGCCGTTACGGCAAGCGCGCGGAAGAAGTCGCCGCGCGGACGGTCATGAAACAACACAGTCAGAAGGGCCATAAGAAAGGCCACTGACGGCTGGCCGGGGGCAGCAGCCATGACAGCGACCATCTCACGCGATGAGCTGAAACAAAAAATTGATCGCGGTGACCGATTCAAACTGGTGGAGGTGTTGCCGTCGGCGGCTTATCACCATGCCCATCTGCCGGGCGCGCTCAACATCCCGCCCGATCAGGTGAAGCAACTCTCGGCGACACTGTTGCCAGACAAGTCTGAAGAGATCATCGTCTACTGCGGCAGCGCCACCTGACACGCCTCCGAGAACGCCGCCCGTGAACTGGCGGCGCAGGGCTACAGGAACGTCCGTGATTATGCCGAAGGCAAGCAGGACTGGATTGACGCCGGTCTGAAAACTGAAAGCGATCACCAGCACTGAATGAAATAACGGAGAGCCGGGGCTGAAGGGCGAAGAGTCGGCGGCGGAGGGGTGGATCTTTGTCCCGCCCCGCGGCCCCCGTCTCTTTCCGGTCCGGGATCCGCCCCGCACAGACAGGCTCCGGGGATGAGGGGCCGAAGGGGGCCGGAAAAGATCCTCAGAAGTTGTTACCCTGTCGTGGATGAAGGGGCGACCAGATGTATGAGTGCCTCACTGAGGGAGAGATCCACCATTTCACCGGGCTTGATGAAGCAGGTCGCCGCGCATCTGGCGCACCGCCCCTTTCACGCGCCGGCGGCATTGCGCAACGGCCACCTGATGACGGCATTCGGATTTTTCTGCCCGCGCCGCTGCAACCTCTCCGGCTGGCCCGGCGAGCTGCGGGAGTTCAGGACGGAATCGGAGGTGCGCGTGCTGGCGCACTGCCACTGGCAGGAGGAAAGGAAGGTCAGGCCGAGCCTGATTCTGCTGCACGGCCTGGAAGCTTCGTCGGAAGCGCGCTACAGCGTCGGCACCGCGGAGAAGGCATTGCGCGCGGGGTTCAATGTGGTGCGCCTCAACATGCGGGGCTGTGGCCGGGCCGGGCGTCTGAGGCCGATGCTCTATCACTGCGGGCTGACGACTGACCTCCATTACATCGTCAGAGAATTGATTGAACGGGATGGGTTGCCGGAGTCAGCGCGAGCGGCAATTATAGTTATCGCTGATCGAGGCCGGGGACTCCGGGTTCCGGGCCACGCTGGCTTTGCCGGTGAAGATCAACAGCCCTGCGGCCTCCCTGAAGGGTGATGTCGGGGTGGTTTCTGGCCACCCTTTTTTAGCCTGTTTCTGACTCCGGAAGGCCGCAGGAATCAAAGCCACTGATGCCCTGAAATCACACGTACCCCGGCTCTCCCCGGCCGGAGATTCCCTCCGCCTTCCGGGCAGCAGGTTGGGCGGCCGCGTGCTTGATTTCGGAGTTGATTTCGGCCCCGGTGAGCAGGATGAATCCAGTCAGATAGAGCCAGAGCATCAGCACGACGACGGCGCCGAGGCTTCCGTAGGTTGCGCTGTAGTCCGGGGCGTAGCGCAGGTAGAGCGAAAAGAGCAACGACCCGGCAATGAATACGCCCACGGCGAAGACCGCCCCCGGCGTGATCCACCGCCAGTCCTGTCTGAGGTTCGGGGCGTAGTAGTAAATCAGCTCCAGCGCGAGGAAGAGTATGCCGAGGGCGAGGATGTAATCCGCTGCGCCCCAGATGATCGCGAACTCCTTCCCGAGGCCGAGGGAGTCAGTCAGCCAGGCGCTCAGCTTGTCGCCGAACATAATCAGGGCAGTTCCGGCGACGGCAATCAGCGCGAGGACGATAGTCAGCCCCACGGCAGTGAGGCGCTGCCTGAAGAAGCTGCGCGTCTCTTTCACATCATAGGCGGTGTTGAGTGTGCCCATCAGCGAGGCCACCCCGCTCGACGACGCCCACAGCGCGCCGAGGAGGCCGAAGGAGAGCAGACCACCACTCCGGTGACTGACCACGTCGCGGAGGGTGTCGGAGACGATCTTCATCGCGTCGTGGGGCATCACTTTCGCCAAGCCGTTGAAAATCTGATCCTGCAGGCCGGGGATGAAGCCGACGAGGCTGGTCAGAAAAATCAGCATCGGGAAGAGCGCGAGCAGGAAGTAGTAAGCCAGCTCGGCGGCCCCGCCGAGGACGTTATCCTCATTGACTTCGCGCCAGGTTCTGAGTGCCAGTTCTTTCAGTGTCATCCCGCCAAATACACTCTCATTCATTTAAGGGCCCCCTTTCACATGCAGCCGGAGAGTCTGTTTTTCCAATAACCACACAAAGCAATCCGGATGCCTGGCACCGTCTCAGCCCGCAGAAGTCGTTGGATCTTTAGTGGTGGAGAAAAGAGAGCCGGCCCGTTGTGTACAGGTCTTTGAAAAATCACAGGCTGAGGCACTGATATAAGGCCGGACAAATGTGGCAGACACCTGGCGGCTGGCGAGGCGCGAAGCTGACGTCACACGGTATCGCCGCCAGACTTCAGCCGAAGGCCTTACCCTCATTGGCGCTGCCCCTGACCTTTCTCTGTGGATTCCCAGGCCTGGAGTCTCGCCCTCAGGTCATCGGCCGCGCGGCGAATTTCAGCGGCGGACGCGGGCGGCAGGCTGCCGATCTTCGGGTTGGCCGCGCTGACATCGGCCTGCCAGTTGAGCGCCTGAATCGCGCGCTCAACCCTTTCACGCAACCCCGGCACCCGGTGGCCGCCGAGCAGACCTTGAGCCCGAAAAACGCCTCGGCCTGCAGCTTCGGTACAGTCAGCGCTCCGTGAAAACAAAGAGAGGGTACGGAACAAACGAAGGTAACGAAACACGCGAAAGCCCCGGCGCTCCATGTCGAGGTCTTTATTTTCGCGTGTTTCGTTACTTTCGTTTGTTCCGTACCCTCTCTTAACCTGATGCCAGCCGGCCGGCCGTTACCGGAACGGCGGGCTCTGTGCCTGGCGGCGGGCGATGGGGTCAGACCCCGGCGAGGACTGATCGGCGGAAGCGGCCCGGGCCTCCGCGACCGGTTCCTGTTCAGGGCCGCCGCTCGCCGCTTCGGGCTCCGCCGTCACATTATCTGCCGCCTCCGCCTCCGGCTCGTGTTCTTCCGAGCCGTGATCAGTCTCCCTGATCGTGTCGTGGAGGTTGTGTTTTCTGAGCATGCTGTAGAGGCGCGGGCGGTAGAGCCCAAGCAGGTTGGCGGCGGCCTGTTTGTTGCCCCTCGTGCGTTCGAGTGCGGCGCTGACGATCGCGCCTTCGAGCTGCGTGAAGATGTCCACGCGCGGCCCGCCGCTCTTCGGGTCGGGCATGCGGCTGACGATCAGGTGGCCCAGCTGCTCGATTGTGAATTCCGGCGAGCTGGCCATCGCGTCCGCCGTTTTCACCGGACTGGCGGGCGCGGCTGCGGGTCTCGAGTCTGAGGCGGTCGCGGAGGCAGCCGTCGCGACCCTGACGGCGTTCTGTGCGGAGGGCAGGGCGTCTTCCTCGATGACTTCGCCCTTGCACAGCAGCACGGCGCGCTCCATGACGTTCTGCAGTTCGCGGACGTTGCCCGGCCACGAATAGGCGAACATCCGCTCGTAGGCCTGCTGCGAGATGGCGCGCACCGGGCGCTGGTATTTTTCGGCGTACAGTCGCAGGAAGTGTTCGGCCAGATGCTGCACGTCCTCGGCGCGGTCGCGAAGGGGCGGCACGTGAACCTCGATCGTGTTGATGCGGTAAAAGAGATCCTCGCGCAGCTGCCCGTCGCGCATCGCGTCGAGCGGGTTGCGGTTGGTGGCCGAGATCAGGCGGAAGTCGGCCTCGTGCGCCTTCTCGCTCCCCAGCCGGTAATAGACGCGCTCCTGCAGGACGCGGAGCAGTTTCGGCTGCAGCTCGACCGGCATCTCGCCGATCTCGTCAAGCAGCAGGCTGCCTCCGGTCGCCTGGCCGATCAGCCCGATCTTGTCGCCCGTCGCGCCCGTGAAAGCGCCCTTGGTGTGGCCGAAGAGTTCCGATTCGATCAGCTCTTTGGGGAGGGCCGAGCAGTTGATTTTGACGAACGGCTTTTTGGAGCGGTGGCTCTTGTAATGGATCGCGTTGGCGATCAGTTCCTTGCCCGTGCCCGACTCGCCGATGACCATGATGTTGGCGTCGGATTCGGCGACGCTGTCAATCGTCTCGTAGATGTTCTGCATCGCCTTGCTGCTGCCGATGATGTTGAAATACGAATCACGTTTGGTCAGCCGGCTGCGCAGCTGCCTGATCTCTTCGGCCTGGTGGTGACGTTCGAGGGCTTTCTCGATCAGGACGAACAGCTCGTCGAACTCGACGGGCTTCTCGATGAAGTAAAAGGCGCCGGCCCTGATCGCCTCGATCGCCCCGGTGACGGAACTGTAACCGGTGATCATGATGATTTCGGTCGAGGGCACGGCTTCCTTCAACTGCCTGACCAGCTCGATCCCGTCAATGTCCGGGAGCTGCAGGTCCGTCAGCACGATGTCGCTGTGCTGATCGGCGCAGAGTCTCAGGCCTTCCTCTCCCGTCTCCGCCGTGGTGACTCCGTACCCGTGAGTCTGAAGCTGATACCTCGCCAGATCCAGCATCATCGGGTCATCATCTATCACCAGAACTTTGGTCTTGTTCATGGCTCTCCTTCTTTAGTGTTAAGCGGGGAAGCGGAGGGATGAGGGATGAGGGATGAGGGCGATCCCCAGCCGCGCCCGCATTCTCCTTCATCACTTCATCCCTCACCCTTCATCCTTCCCCTTTATGCGTTCATACATCTCCCGGCGCGTTCCGTCAGGCTGGCAATGACCATCGCCAGTTCAGTCGGCTCGACCGGTTTTGGAACGTGTGTCTGGAAGCCGGCGGCGAGCGCCCTGATGCGGTCATTCGCGCGGCCGTAGGCGGTCAGCGCGACGGCCGGGATCCGGCCCCCCTTTTCCGGCTCGAGCTGTCTGACCTTCTCAATCAACGTGTAACCGTCTTCTTCCGGCATGCCGATGTCTGAGACGAGGATGTCAGGATGCGCGCCTGACGCTCCGGCATGCAGCACAGCCAGCGCCTCGGCGGCGGAGGCCGCGGGCGTGACTCGTGCTCCTTTCTGTTTGAGCAGCGCCGTGACCAGCTCGCGCGCATCCGGTTCGTCATCCACCAGCAACACCCACACGCGGTCCAGAGCGTCGTCAAACCCCAGCCGGTCGAGGCTCTGCGGGGTGACGTGTTTCGCTTCAACCTCCTGCGGTCGGATGGCACGCAACGGCAGATTGATGGTGAAGGTTGCGCCCCGCCCTTCACCCGGACTGTCGGCGGAGACTGTGCCGCCGTGCAATTCGACCAGATGCCGCACGAGCGCGAGGCCCAGCCCGAGCCCGCCGTGCCGCCGCGTGCTGGAACTGTCGGATTGCTGGAAGCGGTTGAATATGTAAGGCAGAAAATCAGGGTTGATGCCTTTGCCGGTGTCGCTGACGGTGATCTGCATATATGGATCAACCCGCTCCAGCCGCAATTCGACGCGCCCCCCCGGCGGTGTGAATTTGATCGCGTTCGAGAGCAGATTCCAGATCACCTGCTGCAGGCGTTCCGGGTCGCCGGTAATCACGTCGGCCCCGTTGAGCCAGAGTTGCAGGTCAATGTTCCGAGCCTCGGCGGCGTGGCGCACGACTTCGACGGCGGCAATGACCACGTGTTCCAGATTAATCGGCGCCGTCTCCAGTCGCAGTTTGCCGCTGATGATGCGGGCCGTGTCGAGCAGGTCTTCGATCAGCTGCTGCTGCGCGTTGGCGCTGCGCTCGATGATTTCGACGGCGTGGCGCTGCGTCTCCGGGTCAACGTTGCCCTTCTTCAGAATCCTCGCCCAGCCGAGCATGGCGTTCAGGGGCGCGCGCAGCTCATGCGAGACGACGGCGAGAAATTCGTCCTTCGAGCGGCTGGCGGCTTCGGCCTGTTCGCGCGTCTGCTGCTCGCGGGCGAGCAGCCGTTCCAGTTCCAGTTCAGCCTGCTTGCGCTCGGTGATGTCAATCGTAATGCCGACCAGCCGCTCCGGTTCGCCGGCCGCATCGAACAGCATCTGCCCTTTACTCTGTAACCAGCGAACGCCGACATCAGGCCGGACGATCCGGAATTCATGTTCGGTATTTACCAACCCCTTCACCAGCTTCGGCTCCTGAGCCAGGATGCGCGGGCGATCATCCGGATGAACCCATTTCAGCCAGTTCTCGAAAGACGGCGTGAGGCTGTCCGGCCTGAGCCCATACAGGGCGTAATACTCTGCCGACCAGAAGATTTCATTCGTCCTGATATTCCACTGCCACGTCCCGGCGTGACCGGCAGTGAGCGCCAGCCTGAGGCGCTGTTCGCTCTCGCGCAACGCTGCCTCATACTGCCGGCGTTCGGTGATGTCGCGGGCGATCTTTGAGACACCGATGATCCGGCCGGCACCATCTTTAATCGGGGAGACGGTCAGAGAAAGGTCAATGCGCTGGCCATCCTTTCTCACCCGCACCGTCTCGTAGTGTTCAATGCGCTCGCCCCGCCTCAGTCTCTCCAGAATCTCCTGCTCTTCATCGTGCAGCTCAGGCGGGATGAGGATGGTGACTGGTCGTCCGATGACCTCTTCCCCGGCATACCCGAAGATTCGCTCGGCCCCCCGGTTCCAGTTCGTAATGACGCCCTCCATGGTTTTACCGATGATTGCGTCATCCGAGGATTCGATGATGGACGCCAGCCGCCACCTGATGGCCTCGGCCTGTCTGCGTTCGGTGATGTCACGGGTGAAGCAGCGCGTGTGAATGAATTTTCCGTCTTCCCGCAACACGTTCGAGTTGATCAGCACGTCCCGGATCGAGCCGTCCCGGCAACGCAGCCGCGCTTCGTAATCACAGAGCGTTTCGCCGCGCGCGAGGCGCGCGAGGATGTCGTTGATGGTGTCCCGGTCGGCATGAAATTCGGCGATATGATGGCCGATGTATTCGTCGTGCGGGTAGCCGAGCAGATCCATCTCCGTCTGATTCGCCCAGAGAATGATCCCATCCGGCCCGACCCAGTGCAGTCCGACCGAAGCGTTCTCGACAAAATCGCGGAGGCTCGCCTCGCTCCGCCTCATCGCTTCTTCCGCCCGCCTGCGTTCGCTGATGTCCGCTGAGATGCCGATGATGCCGACGAGCTTCCCCCGGTTATCAAAGATCGGCGAATCGGTGACCTGCGCCGGGAAGTTCGTGCCGTCGCGCCGCCGCACCTCGAATTCACCCGACCAGCATTCGCCGGCGGCGAGGCGCGCCATAATCTCAGCCGCCTGCTCCTGCCTGCCTTCAGCCGGGGTGACTTCAATGATGTTGCAGCCCAGCACCTCATCGGCGCGCCAGCCGTAGAGTTCTTCGGCAAACGGGTTCCAGTAAATGATGGTGCCATCAGGATCAGTGACGATGACGGCCTGCCTGACGGCGGCCAGCAGACCGGCCAGGAAGCGAATCTGCACTTCAGCTTCCTGGCACCGCTCAGTCGGCGCGCGCATCATCCCTGCTTTCTCGATCACACCATAAAGGGCGCGGCGCAGACATTCTGGCGTCAGTTCGCTGCCGACGCGGACCGCCTGCGCGCCGGCGGCAAGGTACTGTGCCGCAGCCGCCTCATTCACAGCGTTCGTCAGCACCAGCACGGGCAACGGAGTCACTGCGCCCGCCCGTTGCATTCCGGCCAGTACCTCAGACGGATTCAGATCCGGCAGGTTGTCGGCCAGTACGACGCCGTCTGGTTTGAGTCTGAGATAAGCTTCCACGCCTTTGCCGCCGAGTTCCACTTCGCTGATCCGGTAACGGCATTCAGGCTCACGCCGCAAGGCGCGGCACGAGCGGGCGCGCCTTGCGGCGTCAGCGTCAATCAACAGAATCGCTCGTTGCGGTTTCGGCACTTTGTCACCTCCGGAGTTGCCAGGGAGCGCGCGCCAAGGAGCCGGACGCCACAAGACATCGGGACCCGGGACGCGACGCATACTCCTCACTGGTGTATTGCCACATCAGTCATCAGATTCATTATTTCAGTACGGGGGCGAAGTGTGATCGGCTCCGGCACCGTCAGAGTTGATGCGGGAGCTTCAATCAACTTTATACTCTCGCGCCCTTCACAAATCCACCCGTCCGCGGTCAGGGTTTGATTCCCACGGCGGCTTCCCTGACTCCATCACATCTCCGACACTTTCCCGGCCGCCTGATCGGGCGGCCGCCGCTCGATGCCGGCACTCTTCTGCCGCGTGAGCCGCCCGGTCAGGCTGGCCGTGACGGTCAGGAGTTCCGCCGACTCGACGGGCTTGGCGATGTGCATCTGAAATCCGGCGGCGAGCGCGCGCAGCCGGTCTTCGACGCGGGTGTAAGCCGTCAGCGCGACCGCCGGGATGCGTCCGCCGCGCCTCGCTTCGAGCGCCCGCACGTCGCGGATCAGCGAATAGCCGTCGGCTTCAGGCATCTCGATGTCCGAAATCAGCACCTCCGGCTGCCACTCTTCGTCTTCGGTAAAGAACGCCAGGGCCTCGCGCGCCGACGCGGCGGTCTTCACTTCCGCCCCGCACTGTTCGAGGATCGTCCTGACCAGATCGCGCGCGTCGGGGTCATCGTCCACCGCCAGCACCCGCAGCCCGTCAAGGATTGCGGATTGCGGGCTGTCGATTGCGGATTCTTCAGCCAGCGCCGCGATCTCATCGTTCGGCGTCCCGGATTCCGCATCCCGCAGCTGGACGAGCGGCAGCCTGACGATGAAGGTCGCGCCCGCGCCGACGCCCGGACTCTCGGCGCGCACCGTGCCGCCGTGCATCTCGGCCAGGTGCCGCACAATCGCGAGTCCCAGGCCAAGGCCCCCCTGTTTGCGCCGGGTCGTGCTGTCGCCCTGGCGGAAGCGGTCAAATACGAACGGGAGAAATTCCGGACTGATCCCCGCCCCGGTGTCGCTGACGATGATCTCAATGAAGGATGCTTCAGAGGGAGCCTCTGACTCCGCCTTCCGCCTTCCGCCTTCATCCTTCATCCTTTTTTCCAACCGCACCTCGACCCGGCCCCCTTTGGGCGTGAACTTGATGGCGTTCGAGAGCAGGTTCCAGACGACCTGCTGCAGCCGGTCGGAGTCGCCCGAAATCGGCCCGGTGCCCTCGTCGAGGATCTTTTCGAGGCGGATGGATTTGGCCTCGGCGGCCGGGCGCACGGCTTCGACGGCGGCGGCGATGACGAGCGCCGGTTCGATGGGCCGCAGGTTGAGCTGCAGCCGGCCGGCGATGATCCGCGACACGTCGAGCAGGTCGCTGATGATCCGGTTCTGCGCCCGCGCGCTCCGCTCCACGGTCTCGAGCGCGCGGGCGGCCTCCTCCTCGTTGAGCCTGCCTTCACGCAACAGCTTCACCCAGCCCTGGATGGCATTGAGCGGCGTGCGCAGCTCGTGCGAGACGGTCGCCAGGAAATCATCCTTCAACCGGTTGGCGACTTCCGCCTGGTGGCGCGCCTGCTGTTCGGCCTCGTAGAGGCGCGTATGCTCAATCGCCAGCGCCACGCGGTCGGCAACCAGTTGCAGCAGCCGGAGGTCGTCTTCGGTGAACCGGCGGCGCTCGACGCTGTTGGCGTGAATCACCCCGATGACCCGGTTATCAATGAGCAGCGGCGCGCCGATGAATGACTGGAACTTCTCGCGCAGCGGCTGGCTCGTCACTTCCTCGGTCGAGAGATCCTCGACGACGAGCGGCATGCGGGTTTCCGCGACCCGGCCGCGGAGGCCCTGCCCGATCGGGATTCGCAGCCCCGCCGCGACTTCCTCTTCCAGCCCGGCGGCGGCGCGGACCTTCAGGTTCTGCCCGTCGCCATTGAGCAGCAGGATGGCCGCCGAGTCGGCGCCAAGCAGTTCGCGGATGCGGGCGGGCAGCTCCTGCATCAGGCTCTCGAATGAGAGGTGCGTCAGGGCGATGTCGGTCACCGATTGCAGGCGCTGTAAAATCCGGCTGGATTCCTCGGCCTGCCGGCGGGCGGCCTGCTCCCGCTTGAGCAGCTGCGCGCGCTCCTCCTCGACCTGCCGGCGTTCGGTGATGTCAATGCAGGAGCCGACGTAACCGGCGAAGCTCCCGTCGGGCGAGAACCTCGGGATGCCGCTGTCGAGCAGCCAACGGTACTCGCCGTCCGCTCGCCTGAGCCGGTATTCCAGACTGAACTGGCGCCGGGAGGCGAAGGAACTGAGATAAATCTCCAGACAGCGCTGGTAATCGTCGGGGTGGATGCCCTCGGCCCAACCCAGGCCCAGCTCCTCCGCCATCGCGCGCCCGGTGAAATCGAGCCAGGGCTGGTTGAAGAAAGTGCGGAGCTTGTCCGCGTCGGAAATCCAGATCATCACCGGGGCGGTATCGGCCATGAGCCGGAACCGTTCCTCGCTCTCCTGCAGCGAGAGTTCGGCCAGCTTGCGCTCCGTGACGTCCACCATCACGCCGCGCAGGAGCCGGGCGGGCCCGCCCGCGTCCGGCACGACATAAACCAGATCGCGCACCCAGCGCACGCGCCCGTCGGCCGCGATGACGCGGTACTCAAGCTCGTGGTCGCCGCCCTCGGCGGTGACGCTCCGGCCTAGCGCGACCGTGCGCTCGCGATCATCGGGGTGAATCAGCCCGACCCGGAAATCCGGCTCTTCAAGCCACCGCTCGACCGGGTAGCCGAGTATCTTTTCCGCCCGCTGGCTGACAAAAGTGAAGCGCCACGTCCGGGCGTCGGCCTCCCAGACGATGGCGTCAAGGCCGTCCACCAGATTGCGGAAGCGCTCCTCCGCGTGGCGCATCCGCAGCAACGCCCTGATCGTGGCGATCAGTTCGGCGCTCTGCACCGGCTTGACCAGATAGCCGTCGGCCCCGCTTTCGAGCCCGCGGACTTTGTCCTCGCCCTCACCGTAAATGCCCGAGACCAGCAGCACCGGGATGGTACTCGTCAGCGAGTCGGCCTTGAGGCGCCGGCAGACTTCATAGCCGCTCAGGTCAGGCAGCTTCACGTCGAGCAGGACCAGTTGCGGCTGGAGCGCCGCCGCCTGCCGCAGGGCATCCTGGCCGGTAGCCGCTTCGGCCACCTCAAAGCCGGCCTGACGCAACAACTCGCTCGTGCCCTCACGGCTGACGGCATAGTCGTCCACATTCAGAATGGTTGTCGCGGGAGCCCCCGGCATGAGCTACCTCCTTACGACGCTTTCAGCAGGGCGGCATCGTTCCCGAGACACCGCGCGAGGGGTAATAGTTGTGCCGGTCACCCGGCCAGAAGGAATAAGCATAAACTGGCGCCTCAAAAACCCGGCGAGAAGCAATTGACCATGCTGACGAGCTGTTGGCTGCGGCTGACCTGCCGGCCGGCTTCGGAGTTGACCGAATCCGGAAGGACGACAGTGATGACATCTCAACCAGGAGTGACGAGCAGGAACGCTGGAACTGTCCGTTGCAGCAGCGGCAGGCTTTCACGCGACTAAATCTCCAGTTGGTTGATGTGGTGACTGCCGGGTAAAGGAGGAAAGATATCAGCAGCCGCCTTCGCAGAGTTTCAGCCGACCGGGCCGCCTTGAGCGCGCGACTTTCGTAGAGTCTGATGACGCGCCACCGAAGCCCTGCCTGATCCCCGCTCCGGCAACGAACCTGATGCGGGAGCAGGATTGACCGCTCTCACAACTGAAACGGGCGGGAGACTGCTTCCCGGGCAGCCTCCCACCTTTATATTTCTGCCATGCCGGAGCGGTCTTTCGAGTTCCCTGCCCCGAGCGGGCTCAGCGGAAGAGTTCCGACGCGATCTCCGAAAGCGCATTCATGACGGGCGGGACCAGGCGGCTGGTGCGGCTGCGGGTCGTGAAGCCGCCGGCGATCACAATCCCGACGCCGATGCCGACGCCGAAGGCGATCAGTGTCGCCTTGCCTGGGTTGTCCCGGCTGTAATCCATCGCTTGTTCGTAAGTCTGGTTCACGGTTTTGCTCGCCCGGTTATAGGCCTCATTCACACTCTGCTTCGCCTGATCAAGTATCTCCGCGCCCTTGTCGGCGGCCTGCTGCATAGTGGAAGACCCTTCGGATTCGCGATTCCGCTCCGGCGAATGCTCACGAGCCTGTCGCGTAGCGCTGCCGCTCGTCCCCTGCCCGGACTGCCCACTTGAAGTGGATCCGGCCGTATGACCACTCTGCCCGCCGGTAGCGGGGCTGTGTTGTGTGGTACCTGGTGTTGTCCCGGTCGTCGGACGGCCAGGTTCCTGCGTGCCTTTGTTGGTTGGTTCTGCCATGATTCCTCCCTGAATTAAATGTTGTGTTGGTGAAGATGAACTCCCGTCTCAGGAGAGAAGCTCACATCCGTTGCTCATAATCGTGGCGCTGATAATCAGTTGCTCCGGCGGCTTGTGAGGCTTCGAAGTCATCAGCCACGGGGCGTGCAATGCCGCTTTCGGCCAGTCTGTTTCTGAGGTAATCAGTCACTGCTTTGGTGACTGCCCCGGTCGCCGCCGCCTTGACCGTCCGGCTCACCCCGGGCCGGCGTACACCGGCGCCGTCAAGTTGCTGACGGAAACGGTCGGCCAGGTCTTCGAAACCGTCAGCGAACGCCTGCTTCATCCGCTCGGCGGGCGTCGGGCGGGGCCTGAAGAACCCGGCGACGAGAAAGCCCAGTCCCGCGGCCACGCCCAATGCGGCCAGCGGGTAGTCGGCGACGTAAGTGCGCCAGTCGAACGTCTGCTGAAAACGGTCGCTCAGACGATCCACAGTGTCGGTAATTGATTCGCGGCGGGCGGCGATGTCATGGCGGATCTCTTCCGCGCTGCGTTCGGGTGACTGAGCCGGGGCCGGTGACTGCACGGCGGCGGTCAGGTGATCTCTTTCAGCCATTCCTTATTCTCCTCCAGCGTTTCCAGCGTTTGTTCAGGTTTGAGGTTTGTTCGTTTCAGATGACTGACCCCGACGGCCAGAATCACTCCGGCGGTGACGGCCAGGGCGCCACCCACAATCAGGGCCGCCGCCCAGGGCTCGACGTAGAGCGACAGCACGAGGATGAGCGCAGCGCACAGGACGAGCGACGCGATCAGGGCCGTCACGGCCCCGCATGCGATCACCATTGCCGCCGCCTTGAACGTCCCGAGTTTCTCCCGCAGTTCCTGCTTCGCGAGCGACACCTCGTCGCGCACGAGGCTGGCCGACTGACTGGCCAGATCGCTGATCAGTTCGCCCAGGGATTCGCGCTGCGCTGCCATCTGCGGAGTTTGCTCCATTTGTCTGCGCGCTTGCATGACTACCTCCTTCGGATCACCCGGCCCAGCACCAGCCCCACCGCGCCCGCAATCAGCAGGCTGCGCCCCGGGTTGCGGCGCACCTGGTTTTCGAGGTCGGTCTTCAGGCGCTGCGGCTCCAGATCGCTCACGTAGTCAGCCGAACGTTCCAGCCAGTCTGCGGCCCGGTGCCCGAAATCCGAGAATTCAGATGGGCGAGCAGATCCAGCAGTCTTCTGATGAATCGTCTGCGCCGCCGCGTGCAGTTTGTCGGCCACGGTTGATTTGATCTGATCGAAGGCGGAATTACCGCGCCCTCGCCCGATGTCCTGTTTATTACTTCTCTCATAACCCATGCCCTGACTGGACCCCGGTCCAGTGTTATATTCCGTTGTCTCCATCACAATGTTCCTTTGCCGAGTCCGGGTCGGACTTAACCGAGTGAATGATTGCGGGGAGTTGTCCGCAGTCCGCCTTCAGCTTCCTTCACCCGACGCCATTAACAACCATTCCTGCTGACGGAAATGGAGAAGGGACCCGCTGCCCAAAGCAGATCCCCCGGCTCTTTTCAGCCTCTATCTCCATATCATGTGTGCTTTGCCCCAAAGCATCACTGCTTGTTTCCATTGCAAGGTGCAGGCCATAGCCGGATGAAAGCCAAGTGCTTTCTTTCTCCTTCACTATTCGGCCTTTAGCCATCTTCATGATGTCATTCTTACCCACTCGTCACCGTGGCCGGTGTAATCAACCCGTACATGCTGACCAGAAATCATACAAGTAAAAATGTATGTCGGCTTTTCCGTCCAATCCAACCCTTATACTTTCAGGGACAAATCAGCAGTTGAGTAATTAACTGTCCACAATCACAACACTCAATGAGGGGAGGATCTCAGGCACGATTCTTGCGCAACGGACAATGATATTGGTGAATAAAAACAACGCGCATGCGCGCACACTAGAGAAGGAGGGATTGATATGTTGTGGACTATTCTGGCAGTGCTGATGGTTTTGTGGCTGCTCGGTCTGATCGGCGGCATCGGTGGCAGTTTGATTCATCTGCTGCTGGTCGTCGCGCTGGTGGTGCTGGTGCTGCAACTGGTCAGCGGGCGCCGAACAGTGGTCTGACGGGGCGGGAGTTTTTCCGCGCCCCTCATCATGAAAAACACGGCGCCACTGTAGTGCGATTTACCAGGGACCGGCCGTCTCCCGCCAGGGGATTCGGCGGTCCGGTAGACCGCGCTACATTTTCCGAGGAAGAAGTATTATGAAGCTACAGAATCAGATTCTGACGACTGCATTGCTGCTGCTCGCCGGCGGGTCAGCAGTGCTGGCACAAGGCAGGCAGGAGATTCTTGCCAAACGCACAACGCTCGCGATCACTTATCCGGAGGGCAAAAGCTCGACAGTGGATATGGCCGGTACAGGGCTGCATTCAATCGTAACAGGCCGTGCGGAAGCCAAACGCAGTGGGGGCCGCACGCGCATCAAGCTCCGGGTCAATGATCTGCCGCACCCGCAGGGCGTCGGGGCGTTTTACACAACCTACGTGGTCTGGGCGATCACTCCGGACGGCCTGGCAGACAACCTGGGCGAATTGCCGATGCCCGACGGCGACAAGCGCGAAATCGAAGTCACCACGCCGCATCAGACTTTCGGCGTGATTGTCACTGCCGAGCCGTACGGGCTGGTCAAATACCCGAGCCCGGTGATCGTCGCCGAAAATATTCTGCGCAAGGATACGAAGGGCAATTTCACCGCCAGCAACATCGAATACCGCGGTGATACGGGCGCGCTCTTCACAGTTTCCGCCATTGACAGTGCCGCCCTGCCTCCCGATTACCGCACGCCGACGAGCGTGCTGGGCGCACGCCGCGCCGTCGAGATCGCCCGGCGGGCCGAGGCGCAACATTTCGCAGAGCCTGAATTGAGACAGGCGGAAATAAGACTCGCGGCGCTCGAACAGATCTGGTCCGCCAATCGCGGGAGGGAAGAAAAGTTCAGCGGCGAGGCGCGCGAGGTGATGCGGCTGGCCGAAGCAGCCCGCGCGCTCGCGGTTGATCGCGCCGAACAGGCCCGATTGACGGCTGAACGCCAGGCGGCCAGCCAGGCCATCGGCCAGGCGCAGAGCGAAGCCAGTCGCGCGAGGGGTGAGGCCGAGCGGGCCAAACAACAGGCCGATGATTATCGCGCCGCCCTGGGCCGGTCTGAAAGCGAACTCGCCCGCGCCCGCCAGAATGCGGAGCAGGCCCAGACTGAGGCCGAACGCTCGAAGGCCAGAGAGGAAGTCGCCCGGCTCGAAGCCGAACGCGCCCGGCTCGAAAGCGAGCAGGCGAAGCGCGACCGCGATGCCGCCATGCAGCGGCTGATGGTCTCGCTCTCGGAAATTCTGGACACCCGGCGCGAGGCGCGCGGACTGATCGTCAGCCTCTCGGACGTGCTGTTTGATTTCAACAAGGCGACGCTCAAGCCCGGCGCGAAGGAGAAGCTGAGCAAACTGACCGGAGTCCTGCTGGCGTATCCGGGCACTTACCGGATGGAGATCGAAGGCCACACCGATTCGGTCGGGTCCGACGATTACAACCAGAAGCTCTCGGAAGCGCGGGCCGCTTCCGTCAACGCTTACCTGCGTGAAGCGGGCCTGCCGGGCGACCGCATCACGGCGGTGCGTGGGTTCGGCAAGAGCCGGCCCGTGACCACCAACGACACGCCCGAAGGCCGGCAGATGAATCGCCGCGTCGAGATCGTTATTGCCGATACCGAACCGCCGACCGCGGCGAGCAATCGCTGAAACCGGTTTTTTGCGGAAAGACAACCAGCGGGGTGGAAAGGATGGACAGAAATGTTCTATCCTCTTCCATCCCCTTTTCTCTGAGAACGGCCCGCCCGTTTGCCGAACGGCGGGTTTTCGGTCCCGATCAGAATGAATAATTCGGAGCCACAGTTCCGTCTGGAGAGCGATCCGCTCGGCGAAGTGCGCGTGCCCTCCCACGCGATGTATGGTGTGCAGACCAGGCGCGCGCTCGAAAATTTTCAGATCAGCCGCCTGCGCGCCCACCCGCTGCTCATCACCGCTTTCGTCGAAATCAAAAAAGCCGCCGCCGAAGCCAATCTGCAAACCGGGACGCTCGACCCTGACATCGCTGAAGTGATCATCCGCGCGGCGGACGAACTGCTGGCCGGGAGCTGGCACGACCAGTTCGACCTCGATGTCTTTCAGGCGGGCGCGGGCACTTCGTACAACATGAACGTCAACGAAGTGATCGCCAACCGCGCGCTCGAAATGCTCGGGCGCCGGCGCGGCGAGTACGAGCGCCTGAACCCGAACGATCACGTCAACAAGGCGCAGTCCACCAACGACACCATGCCGACGGCGATGCGGACTGCCGCCGTCCGGCTGCTGCGCCGGCTCCTCGTCGCGCTCGACGAGCTGACCGCCTCACTCACGGCCAAAGCAGACGAATTCGCCGACGTGGTCAAATCCGGGCGCACGCACCTGCACGACGCGACGGCGATGACGCTCGGTCAGGAATTCGGCGGCTACGCGGACAACGTCGCCCGCGCCGCCGAGCGGTTGCGCGCCGCCGAAGCGCCGCTACTCGAAATCCCGCTGGGCGGCACCGCAGTCGGAACGGGCGTCAACACGCACCCCGATTACGCGCGCGTCGCGACGGCGCGGCTCGGCGAGATCACCGGCCTCGCGCTCAGGGAGGCCCGCAACCGCTTCCAGTCAATGCAGAGCCTCGGCGATTTCGTCGCGCTCTCGGGCGCGCTGCGCTCGCTCGCGATTGAACTCAGCAAGATCGCGAACGACCTCAGGCTGCTCAGTTCGGGGCCGCACACGGGGCTCGATGAGATCGAACTGCCCGCGGTGCAGCCCGGCTCCTCGATCATGCCGGGCAAGGTCAACCCGACGATTCCCGAGATGCTCAACATGGTCTGCTTCCACGTGATCGGCCACGACACGGCGATTGCGTTGTGCGGCGAGGCGGGCCAGCTTGAACTCAACGTCATGATGCCTTACGTTGCCTACGCACTACTCGAATCACTTGAAGTCATGACGAACGCCGCGCGCACCTTCGATGAAAAATGCGTTCGCGGCACGAGCGCGCACCGCGAACGCTGTCGCGAATTTGCCGAGCGGTCGGTCGGACAGGCGGCACTGCTCAACGAGCGGCTCGGCTTTATGGGCGCGGCAAAACTGGCGCAGCGGGCGATGGCCGCCGGCAAGAGCGTTCAGGAACTGCTTGATGAAGACAGGAAGTTTCCCGGGCCTGAAGAATCGGGAGGCACGACCGGGACGAGCCGGTGATTGAAGCTGCCTGCAAGGAAGCGCAGCCCAAAACCCGCAGCATATCGAGAGAGAGTGAAGTGTGGGCATAACCCCCTTGAGGGCGCAGCAGGGTCAACTCATTCTTCCGGGAACGCACTCGCAACAGTTTTTTGCCGCGTAGCGGCGGGCGGAATCGGCACACTCTGCCCACTGGTGCAGATAGCACTGCGTACGCTCGCGCTGACACTGCTGTGAGAATGCATTACCCCCTTATGAGCGCAGGCAATTCCCCTTTGCCTCAGTGATTTCACTCAGAGCTTTACTTTTCCATCATCACGAAATAAAACGGATCACCACGAGATGAGTACAACACCAGATTCGCTGACCCCGCCCGCGCGCCGGTTCACACGGCGCAGGCTGCTCCTGTTTGCCGGCCTTGGCCTGCTGTCAATCCTGCTGATCGCGGCCCTGCTTGTCGTTTACTACATCCGCTCGGGCTGGCTCAACCGCTACGTTGCCCGCGAGATCGAAGCCGCGATGCTGGAATACGGGCTCCGCGCCCAGGTCGGCGGGTTCGAGATCGGCTGGGGGCCGCGCACGGCGACGCTGCGGGACGTGAAGATTTACAACCAGCAGACCGGGCAAGAGATCGCGACCATTGACCGCGCGGTCGTCGTCATCGAAGTACGTCAGCAGAGTGCTTTCAGCCTGCGCCGCGAAGTGGTGTTCAAGCGGCTCGATGTGGAAGGACTGAACGCGCGGGTTGAACTCGACGAGCAGGGCAGATCGAATCTCGCGGGCCTGCATCAGGCGCCGCCCCGCGCCCCGAGTCGGATCACCTTCGATTTCTCGAGCCTCGTCGGGGCATTGACCAGAGGCTCCTTCCACCTCAGCGACAAACAGCACAACATCGCGGGAGAACTCGGCGATCTGAAGGGGGAAGTGCGCCCCCAGCGCGGCAGCGACCCGCCGAAAGTCGGCGTGCAGTTCACATCCGGCACGGGCCGCTTCACGAGCGCGGGCCACGACACAAGCGTCAACAGCCTCGAATTCGCCGGGAACCTGCTGCAATCCGGCGCGGAGATTGAGCGCCTGGTTTTACACTCGACGGCTGCCGACGCCACCGTCACGGGGCGGCTCGATAACTGGGAAGCGCTAGGTTATCAGCTTAAGGCGCAGGCGCAGGTCAGGCTGGATGAGACGCTGGATCTGTTCGCGCCCGAAGCCGGGCTGAAGGGCGTGGCCGATTTCAACGGCACCATCGAAGGCCAGGACAAACATTATCGCGTCAGCGGTCAGGTGAAATCAGATGAACTGATCGCCGCCGGGGTGATCCTCCGTGGGGCGCAGGCGAATGACGTTCGCGTCGAGCCGCAGAATGACCAGCTGAATTTTTCCGCCGCGCGGGCGAGCGCCGCGAGTGTCAGCGCGAAAGGCGCCAGGCTCAGCAACGCAGTCGTCTCAGGTGTGAACGGATTCGTCCGCGACGGCCGCACGCAACTCGCCGCCGGGCAGGCGACGGTCGCGCGAGTTGATGCGGCGCAGGGGCAGGCCGCCGGAATCACGCTGCGCAACATCAATGCTTCATTCGGCGCCGGAAAGAGCGAAACGCGCGGCCAGCTGGCGCTCGCAAGCGCCAGGGCGGCGAAGATACAGATCGGGCAGACGAGCGGGCAGCTGCTCGCCACGCAGTCCGCCGTTTCGCTCAATAATTTCAAGACCTCACTGCTCGGCGGGCGCGCGACGGGCAATCTGACCGTGCAGCTGGCGGGTAACGCGGCTTCGCGATTGCAGGCGCAATTCACGGGGCTCAAAACCAGCGAGGTGTTTTCAATCCTCGCCGTCAACAATGCCCCGCTCGCCGGCACGGTCGAAGGCCGCGCCGACGTGAGCTGGCCCGGAACCAACGCGCGATTGCTCGGCGGCAACATCAACGCCCAGTTCACCGGGCAGACATCTGAAGCGGCCAGCGCGATCCCACTGACCGGCACCGTCGTGGCGCGGGCGCAACGCGGCGTCTTCAATTTTGATGAGCTGGCGCTCAAGACCAACGCGACGACCGTCAACGCGACCGGCAGCCTCGCGCCTGACGGCAATTCGAACCTGAGCTTCACAGTCACTTCGACGAAGGCCGAAGAATTACAAACCATCGCGGCTGCGTTCGAGCCGGTGAAGAAGATCATCACTGAGTATGAACCGCAGATACTAGGCGACTTCAAATTTGAAGGCACTCTCACCGGCCCGCTCAGCAAACCGACTGTCGCGGGCGACCTGAACGTTGCGAGCCTGCTGCTGCACGATGAACCTCTCGGCAGCGTCGGCGGACGGCTCTTCTCTTCCCCGGATGAAATCCGATTCGAGAACGGCACACTGACCGCGACGAACGGCGGGACGGCGACGATCAATTACGCCGCCCCACTCGCGGCGACGGCCACGACGGGTCGCCTTGATGCGACGTTCAAGGGTCTGAGTGTTGACTCACTGGTCGCCGCCGGTGGATTCGCCCTCAAACAGAAACTGATTGCCGGAGACCTCTCGGGCGAAGCGCACCTGACGGGGCTGCCCGCCGCGCCGCACGGCAGCGTCAACGTTGATCTGGCGAACGCCACCTTCCTCGGGCAGCCGGCCAACGCCGTCACGGCCAATGTGAACTTTGACGAAAAGACTGCGCGGCTGGAGCGCGTAGTCGTCCAGCTGCCCCAGGGGCGCCTGAGCGCGAGCGGCACGCTCGATCTGCAAAGCCGCCAGTATCAGGTCCAGGGCCAGGCCGAACAGCTCAGCCTCGCGCAAATCGGCACCGCGGCCGAGCTTGAAAATGTGCAACTCGCCGGCACTATCAACGGGACTTTCCAGGCCAGCGGCGATATTGACAAGACCGAGGAATTCAAAATCGAGCTGGACGCCGCCGGGCAGCAGGTCGCGATCAACGGCCGGGACGCGGGCGAGGTGAAGCTGAAGGCACGCACCAGCCCCGGCGGGCGCATTGACCTTGACCTGACGACCAGCATGATGGGTAACCAGCAACCGCTCACCGCAAGCATCGAATTGCGCAAGCCCGGGCGCCCGATTGAAGTCAGAAGCGATCTGGCGAAGTTCGACCTCGGGCCGGTCCTCGCGATCTTCGCGCCCGGCCTGGCATCATCGGTCACGGGCCAGGTGACCGGCACGCTGCGCTTGAGCGGGCCGCTCGTCAACGAGCAGGGCGAGATGACGGCGGAAGGGTTGCGCGGGAATCTGTCGCTGACTGAAGTGACGCTTCAGGTCGAAGGCAACCCGGTCACCATCGCCACTCCGTTCACGGTCGCGCTCAATAACTCGCAACTGAACATCGAATCAACGCGGATCACGGCACAGGGCACAGACCTCAGATTCGGCGGCACGCTCGGGCTGCGTGAAGGCTCGGCGATGAACTTCGCGCTGAGCGGCGCGATCAGCCTCGCGGCCTTCAACCGCCCGGGCAATGAGCTTTCCGTGGGCGGCACGGTCGTGATAGACGCGCGGGCGGGCGGCACGCTCGGCGACCCGAAGCTCTCGGGCGAGGCGCGGCTCGAGAACATTTCCGTCACCTCGCTCAGCTCGCCCGTGACCTTGGAAGACGGCACCGGGCGCATCGTGCTGGCGGGCGATCAGGTGAAGCTGGAAAGCTTCACCGCCCACTCGGGCGACGGCACGGTGGAGGCGAGCGGCGCGGCCAAACTGGCGCAGCTCCAGCCCAGCGAGTGGAACTTCAACATCACGGCGACCGATGTGGACGTGATGTACCAGGGGGTGCGCGCCCTCGCCGGCGGGAAGCTCGTACTCGCGGGCAATCAGCAGGGCCAGACGCTCAGCGGCACGATCAACGTGCCGCTGGCCGAATACACGTCCGATTTCGATTTCACCGAAACTGCCGGGGGCCGGGGCGGCTTCAACTTCGGCGGCTTCAGAAGCAGCCCGGCCGGCGGTGGCGGCGGCTTTCTCAACATCCCGCCGCTCGGCCTCGACGTACACATCGAGGCGCGCGACTCGTTCCTGATTCGCAACAAACAGGCCAACACGGTGGCTTCGGCCTCGCTCACCCTTGGCGGCACGATCAATGAGCCGGACGTGAGCGGGCGCGTCACGCTCGAAGGCGGGACGATCACCTTCCGCGATCACCGTTATGACATCACGACCGGGACGCTTGAACTGTTCGGCGGCTTCGGCGTCCAGCCGGAACTCAACCTCACGACCGAGAGCGACATCAGCGGCTATCACGTCCTCGTCGGCTTCAACGGCCCGCTCAACGATCTGGAAGTTTCCCTGCGCTCGGAACCGCAGCTGGCGCGGACCGAAATCATCTCGCTGATCACGACCGGGCGCACCGAATCGGGCACGCTCAACAGCGACACGATAGTGCGTTCCGGCATCGGCTCGGCGGCCTCGCTGCTCTCGGAAGAGCTGATCTCAAAACCCATCGGGCGCGAGGCCGAACGGCTGCTCGGCTTCAACCGCTTTCAGGTTGATCCGGTCCTGCGGCCCAACGCGAACCCGGCGGCGCGGCTGACGATTGGCCGCCAGCTCGCGCGCAACCTGACATTCACCTACTCGACCAACCTCGCGGCCGAGCAGGATCAGACGGCGATCTTTGAATACAGCCTGACGAACCGCTTCTCGGCGATTGCCTCCTACACCCAGGGGGGCAGCGCGACGCAGCAGGGGACGAACGGCAACGACTTCACGATTGAAGTGCGCGGGCGCAAGCGTTTCTCGCTCGGCGCCGACCAGAGCAACAACACTTCATCGAACACAGCGGTAGTCGTCCCGCGCTTCAACCGCCGCCCGCTGCCGCCCGCCGCCGTCGACGTCAACAAGCCCGACGAACTCAAGCTGAGTAATGATCGCATGCGCGAGCTGTTGCCGGTCATGCGCGAAGGTTACAGCCGCGCGCTCGTCCGGCTGGGCGAACGCAACCTGACGAACTACCTGCAGGAGAAAGGGTACTTTTTCGCCGAGGTCAGTGCGCGCTGCGAGCCGGCCGATTGCAGCGTGCCGGATAAGAACTCGAAGGAGTCGCTACGCGTGCTGTACGACGTCAGCCCGGGCCTGCGCTACAACCTGAGCGACATCCGGATTGAGGGGACGAAGGAACTCCGCAAGCGCGACGTGATCGAGGGCCTGCAATCGCAGGAGAGCAGCCCGCTGGGCGGAATCCCCTTCCTCTCAAGCCTCCCCTTCGTCGGCGGGTACGCGCGCGGCATCACGAGCAACGACCGGCTGCGCAACGACCGCGAACAGATCCGCGAACAGATGGTTGATCTTGGGTACCGCTCGGCCCGCGTCGACACCCGGCGCGCGGTCAGCCCCGACGGCAAGGACCTGGTCGTCGTCTTCGACGTGACGGAAGGCCCGCGCTCGGTCGTCGAAGACGTGGCGGTGCGCGGCAACTCCATCGCGACGACGACTGAACTGCGCAAGGCCGTGCCGATCAGCAACGGAGACGCTTTTTCGCCGACCAGCATCCGCACGGGCGCACAGCAGATCAGGGACTATTACATGCAGCGCGGCTACCTCGACGCCAAAACGCAGGTGGAGGTAGTGGATCTGCCCGACAACCGCGTCCGGCTGGTCTACGATGTGAGTGAGGGCGAGCGCGCCGTGGTGCAGCGGATCGAAGTCACCGGCCAAGCGATTTCGCGCGAAGATTCCATCCGCCGCTTCTTCATCTTCAAGCCCGGCGACGTGCTGACGCCGCAGCTCATTCGCCGCACGCAGCGCGACATGTATTCGACCGGCGCGTTCCGCGAAGTCAACATCCGCCAGGAACCGCTCGCGGGCGGCGATGAGACGGCGCGCCGCGTCTCAGTCAACGTCACCGAGGCGAAGCCGCTGCTGCTGGTTTACGGGCTGGGATATTCGACTGATGACGGCCCGCGCGTGCTGGGGCAGCTGACGCACACGAATCTGTTCGGGCGCGTCATCTCGGGTTCGCTCAAGTTGCGCGGCAGCCGGCGCGAGCAGCTCGCGCAGCTCGATTTCACCGACCTGCGCCCGTTCGGCCACAACTGGCCGACGACGTTTTCGGCCTTCTACAACCGCGACGCCGACCTGCGCTCGTTCGTGCGGCGGCGGCTGGTCGGCGGGGGCCTTGAGCCGAACACGCCGGGCCGCTCGTTCGGCATCAACCGCTTTGCGACTTTTATTCAGACCGAGCGCAAACTCGGCGAACAGACTTCGCTGCGGTTCCGCTACAGCTTCGAGAACGCGAAGCTCTTCAACCTGCAAAACATCCCGCAGATCGAAGTGACGCGCAACGAGCAGGCGATCCGGCTCGGCCTGTTTTCGGCCGGGATCTCGCGCGACACGCGCGACAGCGCGCTCAACGCGACGCGCGGCCAGCTCATCAGCGCCGACCATTCCATCGCGGCACGCGTCTTCGGCGGCAACGAATCATTCAATAAATTCTTCGGCACCTACCAGCGCTACGAGACGCTCCCCGCCAGGCTGCCCGTCCTTGGCAATTCGGTCATCGCCTTTTCCGCGCGCATCGGCCTCGCGAAGGCATTCCGCGTCGTTGACCGCAACGGCGACGGGGTGATCACGGAGCCCGAAGAGCGGCTCCCGATCAGCGAGCGTTTCTTCGCCGGCGGCGCGACCACGCTGCGCGGCTTCCGCTTCGAGGAGGCCGGGCCGCAGGGCATACTGGAGCCGCGCGACGCCAAGGAACTCCCGACGCTCGTCCCGATCGGTGGCGACGCGATGGCGGTCTTCAACTTCGAGTTGCGCTACCCGCTGACGCGCCGATTGAGGCTCGTCCCGTTTTATGATCTCGGCAACGTCTTCCGCCGCGTGAGCGACATCAGCTTCGGCCGGATGACCAATACCGTCGGCGTGGGCCTGCGCATCAACACGCCGCTCGGCCCGATCGGGGTGGATTACGGCTTCCTGCTCGACCCGCCGTCATTCGTCACGCAATCGGGCGGGATCATCCGCCAGCCGAACGGGGTGTTTCACGTCAGGCTCGGACAGACGTTCTGACTCTGAGTTGTTTCAGGTTCAGGGTGTTTGGCGTGTGAGGGCGGGGAATATTTCAGTTCTGTGGCGTGCGCTGCTCTTCCAACTCGCGCACCCTGTCTTTGACATGTAATACGTCGCGCAGGTGAGCGTCCAGATTCTTGTCGGGGTCGTACAGCCGCTGTTCCATCCGGCCCATTCGCGCATCCTGAGCCTTCACGTATGCCTCAATCGAATTGACTGCACGCAGGACCTGTTCGATTTTCTGGTTAATGTCGTCGAGTGTCAGCGGGTTGGTTGTACTCATTCGGCTTCCCTGTTCGTGGCGATGCGTTTGCGGTTCAGAGAACGGGCAACAAGTCCAATCCATGAGCCTTCGGCAATCAACCGAACTCCCCATCCGGTTGTTGATGGAAAGAATTTATCCGAACCCTGCCTCACGGTCAATCAGGCTGAAAACTCTGTCTCAACGGGCGGCCGTCACCTGATCGCAGAGAATCTACGCCTCCCGATGTACGGCGTTATGACGCTTGATTGATACACCCCTGATTTCAGATCAGAGCGGCTTCATCTTTTGCCGCCTCCCGGCCCATTGAGCTGTTGTCATTGAAGCCCGTCAGCACTGCGGTCAATGGCACTCGCCTTGCTTCGCCCCTCTGTGGAAAGAGAGAGGGGATTCAACAATGTCAATTGAATCATTCCTGATTCTGTTACTGGTCGCGGGCATCTGCGGGGCCATCGGCCAGTCAATCGCGGGGTACAGTCACGGGGGGTGTCTGGCTTCGATTGCCATCGGCTTCATTGGCGCGCTGCTGGGGATGTGGATCGCGCGCGCGCTCGGGTTGCCCGAACTGTTCGCGGTCAGAATCGGCGGGCAGTCATTCCCGATCATCTGGTCAATTCTTGGTTCCGCAGTCTTCGTGGCGATCCTCGGCCTGCTGACGCGCAGCCGCTGGTCGCGCCCACTCTGATTTTCGACAAAGGAGTATTTGAAGGTATGGTTGAAGACGAGAAACTGGCGATTGATGAATCGCGCCGCCAGATGCAGCACGAAGCCGTCCGGGGGACAGTAGGCAGTGAGGTGCAGACGGAGATCGCGCGTCACGCCGACCGCCTCGACGGGCAGGATCAGGCCCGCGTGGCGGCGCTCGGCGAGCGGCTGAAGGATAAGACCATCACGGAAGTGGCCACGACTGAAACCGAGATTGAGCGGGCCAGAGGCCTGGCGCGCGTCTCGCAGGTCGTTGATTACATCTTCTATCTGATTTACGGCATCATCACTCTTGAGATCGTCTTCGATCTGCTCGGCGCGCGCCAGGGGAACACCTTCAGGGAGCTGATTGATGCGCTCTCCGCGCCGCTGCTCGCGCCCTTCAATAACCTGCTGCCGGACCCGTCGGCCGGGCGTTTTCATTTCAGGCTTTCCTATCTGGTCGCGCTGGTCATTTACCTGATGCTGCACATGGCGATCAACGGGCTGCTCCGGCTGATGGCGCACCGCAAGACGGCCATCTGAGCTTTCCGCTCGAAGCAGAGGCGTGCCGAGTCAGCGGCAGCGAGCGCAGCTTCCGACAGTGGTCGCAGTACGGGAGCCACGCTCGCTGCCGCGCGCGGTACTGATTCCTGGGATCCCGTCGTATCAAAGGGGCGCGGGTGATGCGAGAACGCAAACCTCAGATCCTGATCATCGAGGATGATGAGTATTCGCGTGAGGCGCTGGAATATGTGCTGAAGGCCGAAGGCTGTGAAACGCAGTCGGCCTCTGATGGCCGGGCAGGATATCGCCTGGCTTGTCAGACGCCGCCTGACGTGGTCATCATTGACCTGCGCCTGCCGGACATGAATGGCCAGCAGCTGATCAGCCTGTTTCGCAGCGACCACCGACTCGGGACGGTTCCGATTCTGGTGGTGACCGGCTTCAACCGGGAAGACATCCCTTCAGCCGGGGAGATGGGCGCCGACCTGTGTCTGACCAAACCCGTCTCCATTGAAGATTACCTCCGGGCCGTCCGTGACCTGATGAGCCGCACTGAAGTTTCACACTGATCCGAACAGATCTCCTGACCAGCGGGCAAAGGCAGCGCCGCCTCAATCCCCGGCGCGGAGCTTCCCGGCTTTTTGTTGGAGTTCCTGCAGGCGCGTGTTTTCGCGGCTGATCTCCTCGCTCAGCCGGGCTTCCCGTTCGGCGAGTGCCTGTAATTTGAGTTGAATGGGCTTGAGACCGTCTTCGGTGTGTGTGGCTTTGACTATCTCCAGCTCGCCCATCTGCTCCGCACCGGGGTCGTGGCCGGCGGATGGCGCGAGTCCCGCGAGCTGTTGCTGAATGCTGCTTTCCAGCTCGCGCAAACGCTGCTGCTCGCTGCGGACGGCGAGCATCTCGCGTTCCAGATGCGTAAGTTTCCATTGCTGAAATTCGATGGCCTGTTCGATGACCTCCAGCCGCAGTTGTCTGATCTCTGCCGCCATCCGTTTGAGGGCGTCGGCCGGGTCATCGGCCGCGGGCGCGGTGCGGGCCACCGTAGTGGCCTGCAGGGGCGCCAGCAGAGTGATGACAAGTAGGATACAGATCGAGCGCTTCATTTCGGTGCTTTCTCCTTCCCGGCCGTTATCCCGGCTGCGCGTGGCTGCCGGGAGCGGCGCGCCTGGTGACGGCCTTCAATTACCGAAGACCTGGAGCATCGAGACTCGGGGGTCGCCGGTCGGGGCGGTCCGAATGAGCTGCACTTCGATGTAATAGGAATTGCGGAGGAAGTCGAACTGACTGGCGAGCAATGGCGTACTCCGCACCTGGAAGGAAGGGCTGGCTATCCACGCCATTTGCGCGCCGCTGTCCATCCCGCCGATCCCCACGACGGCCCCGCTGTTCAGGTCCTGCTTGAGGAGGTTGATGATGATCCGCGAGTCCGCGTTGGGCTTGAAGGCGCGCACCACGAGCGTCTTGTTCAGCCCGAAGAAGAGATTGCTGGTCGCGGTCACGTTGTAGCGAATCGTCGCGCTCGTCGCGCCCGCGGTGAGATAAACCTGCGTGGCGTTGAAGCCGACATTCGCCGCGTCGGCCTCATCCACGGTGCCCGTCGAGCCGACGCTCGTCCAGGCGCCGTACACGTCGGCCTGCGCGAACGCCGGGACGCTCGCCGCCGCCAGCAGCAGGAGTGATAAGCAAAGCGCTTTGCCGAAACCGGATATTGCCGACAGGTATTTCATTTTCATGTCCGTTCTGATTGTCATGGTCTGATTCTCCTTTGTTGAAGTGGTCTGAATTCGAGGGCAGCGTCCTTCCTTATCTGATGGCAATGACGCCGGCCCTGACGTTCGTTCTGATTTTCATGGCACTCCTTCGCGGTTGTTATTCTCTTCGAGGGAGGAAACATTTTCCGCCCTCACCTGGTAACGTGCGATTCGCTCCCGGATTCCCTCACGCCGCAGAGAATTTTTCTTCCTGTAAATTATTCGGGGCGGTGAGCGACTTCTCCCCGGGAGCGCGAGCGGGACGCTCGCGCTCCCGGGGAGAAGTCGCCCTGCAACGAATTTTTTCAGGGAAAGTCATGGCAGGCGTCGGGACTGCGTGATTTGGGGAATAACTCAGGATGGTGATCAGGTGAGACTGACGAATTGATCAGGAAAACCAACGGATCAGCCGCTCTCAGAGACAAAAGAAAAACGGGCCGGCACGCGAAATCCGTGTCGGCCCGTTTTGAACTGCGCAGCCACAGGGTGGTGAGGTCTGGATTGTCTGCTGTCGCGCCAACTGATTCAGGGCGTCTCAAGCGGGTTGCCGGGGTTGCCGACGTACATCTGCAGCACCGCGAAATGCGCCGGGTCGGCGGTAAAGAGCGCGTGGTTCACGATCAGCAGCGACTTGCTCCGGCTGTCGAAGGCGATGCCTGCCGGGGCGTCGAGCGGGATCGCGTCGCCGGGCGCGCTCTGGTATCTGGTCACTTCAGCCCCATCGGGCGCGAGGACCGAAATCTGGTTCGAGAGCGCGAGCGAGACGTAGAGCTTCCCGTTGCTGTCGAATGCGAGCTGGTCCGGCACTTCACTGAACGTGTACTCGTGGAAGACTTCGAGCTGCGCCGCGACGGGCGCGCTGACGAGCGGCAACCGGTAGATCGTCCCGACGTTCGGCGCCCCCGAGTATGTGGAGACGGCGATGTAAACGTGCCCCCGCCCGGGGTCGAGTCGAATCCCATTCGTGCCGAACGGGAAGAAGCCGCCGCCCTCGAACAACTGACTCTGGAACCAGATCTGCGGCGCGCCGCCGCCGGGCGCGTAGCGGAAGACTGTTGCCTGGAATGAGTCGGTCACGTAGGCGTACCCGTCCGGGTCGAAGACGATGTCATTCCCAATCGGCGGGAAGTCGAATTGCGTCGGCGAGCAGGGGGTGCCGGGCGCGGCGTCGGCGCACCGGGGCAGATCGGGGATCAGCGTGCCGTAGGTTTCCTGAGTGTAATTGTCCCCCTGTCGGGTGAAACGGAGCAGGCCGAGTTGTGTACTGAGCGCGTAAATCCGCCCCTCACCATCCACGGCGATGTTGCTCAGCGCATGCTCAAGGGCCAGATTCTCGCCCGCCACACTGATGGTTGTGACGTGCGACCCGGTCTTGCGGTCAAAGACCTGAACCGCCGACGGGCCTTTCCCCGCCGTGCCGAAAGTGGCCGCCCCCGACACAAAGATGTAGTTGCCATGCACGACGACGCCTTCGGGGAATCCGGGCGCCGCCGGGACACTGGCCAGCGGCGTGATCTGCCCGACGGGCGGCTGATCCGCCAGGCCCGCGATGGCGATGGTCGCGACGAGCGCGAAACTGATGACTAATGAGAGAAGCGGTTTGACTGCTCTGTGAAACATTACGAAAGTTCCTCCATTTTTTCTGAAAGCTGGTTGTTATTCCTGCCTCGTTCGGGACGATCTTCTATTCGCCCCGTCAGTTTGTTGATCCGTGCGGCGTGTGCATTATTCGCAGAAGCCCGCCCGGGGCTCATGAGGTTTTGGTGAGGGATTGGTGACCCTCTGGTGATGCGAGCGGGGCGGGCGTCTTCGGGCGGCATCGCTGACGCCCGCCCCTGCTCTCAGCCCTTCAGCAGGTTCGCGCGAATCTGCCCGAGCTGCTCGTCGGTAATCCCCAGCGCCTGGTGCGCGTAATTCTCGAACGTGCCGTAAAGCTGGTGCAGTTCGTCGAGCGCGGCCTGCAGGTATTCGGGGCGCTCGAACAACTGCGGCTCAAGGTAGATGCTCTTGCCGAGGCGGCCCGAAGCGGTCAGCGCGTTGAGCTGAGCATTATTGATGGGGCCGCGGAACTGGTTGGTGAGCAGGTAATCCTGCATCAGTTCTTCTTCGGTCACGCCGAGCGCCAGCTGGACGACAGCCGCGCACCATCCGGTCCGCGCCGCGCCGCCGGTGTCCGCCAGCACGAGTGGCAGGTTGTCGGCATCCGTGAGCGTCAGCAGGAGGGTGCGCAACGCAGCGTTGACCGTCGGGCCGAAGTTCGCGCCCGGCGGCCCGACGCCGGAGGCGAAGCCGCGGAAAGCAGCCGTCTTGAACTGCGTGAAGAACTCGCCGTGCGGGCCGAAGAACGCGTCCTGATCGGCAAAGCACACAGGGTCGAAGGCGAAGTAATGGTGCGCCGGGTCGGAGGGCGAGACGTTCTGCGGCAGGCAGAGGTGCGGCGTGACCGGATCAGGAATCCCGCCGGCTCCCTGATCGAAGATCGGCGAGCTGATGACGTTCACCCCGGCGGCGCTCCACTGCGGGGCCGCAGCCGTGATCTCGTTCGGGGCCCGGACATCAAAGACAGTCCTGACCCCAAGGGTCACGAGAAAGCCCTGATTCGACTGCGGGCCGGGGCCCCCGCTGCGGAAGAACAATCCCCAGCGAACGTTTTTGGTGTGGCCGCCGGGATTGGGAATGGTCGAATAGCCGCCAATGTCCCGGAAGTTGAGAACCCCGATCCGCGGCACCCCGCGCTCGGCGGCAATGACCCCGTCACCACTTTCGCCCCTGACGCGGAAGTAATGGCGCTGGTTCGGATCGAGGCCGGTCACAGTCACAGACGTGATGCCGCTCGCTTCGGCGATGTGGTTCTCGATCTGCTCGGGGCTCGTGCCCTCCATGATCTTCACCTGTGACACATCGCCTGAAGTTGTCCACGAGATCTGGAAGTCGCTGCCGACCCGTATCACCGTCGCCGAGATGACGGAACCCGGCGCCGGCGCGGCCTGCCCCGCGGGCGCCAACAGCAGGGCGGCGAGAACGACACTCACAAGCAGCCTGACGGCTGAAGACAGGGTGGAAAACATATTTCGATTCATGAGTTGTACCTTTTCAGATTGGCGGAAATTCTCGCGAGGCCGTGTCAGCAACCCTTACGATCAGGCTGCTGACACGACCTGCTGTCCCGGCTTTGAGTGTGATGTGATGAAGCAGATGCCTCCCCTCGCCGCGAGGGTTACAATCGCGGTGAGCAAGAGAAAGAGAGAGGAGGCACCATGCCGATCTATTGTGGCGTTGATTTTCACTCACGGCAACAGACCATCGCCTGGTGTGAC